>NZ_KB893392.1 GCF_000374085.1 Spirosoma spitsbergense DSM 19989
GGCCGCAGTGCGAAGTTGCTTTTGCAAGAGTTTCCTGAATTGAAGCGTCGGTATTGGGGCGGTCATTTCTGGGGTGTTGGTTACGGTGCTTGGAGCGTGGGTAGTATTACTGACGAGTTGCTACAAGCGTACTTGGATCATCACAAGGAGCATCCCAATGGGGATGAGAATTTTATTCTGGAGTAGCCCACTTAAAGTGGTATACTTTCAGTCGGTTTCAACCGAACCAGACGAATTCCATTCGTTCTTAAACCTATGGACTTCCAGTCCATAGTCGTTTAGTTTTCATGGCATTGCAAAAAAATGACCACGTTTAGCCCTGTAGGCATGAAAAAAATAATTGTAGTAGCGGGTAGTACGGGTAATCTGGGAAACAGAATTTGCCGGGAATTGATAAAAAGAGGAGCGGAAGTAAGGGCCATCGTAAGAGCGTCTGCTGATCCGGAGAAAATTGACACCCTTAAAAAAATGGGGGTTACTGTTTTTACGGTAGACCTAAATAATATTGATGAAATTGCCCAGGCGTGTGCCGGTGCCGGTTGTGTTGTATCAGCCGTGGCAGGTCTGCGGGATGTTATTGTCGATTTGCAGAAGCGCATGCTGGATGGAGCGGTAAAAGCGGGCGTCCCACGGTTTATTCCCTCCGACTTTTGCACTGATTACACCGATTTAGTGCCGGGTGAAAACAGAAATTTCGATTTGAGAAGGGAGTTTAAAGCGTACCTGGATCGCGCACCGATAAAAGCATCGTCTGTTTTCAACGGGGCCTTTGCCGACATACTAAAGTACAATACCCCCGTCTTAAACCTGAAAGATAAAAGTATTGGTTATTGGGGCGACAAAGCAGATTGGAAACTGGATTTTACTACCGTAGACGATACCGCAGCCTTTACCGCCGAAGTAGCGCTGGACGACAGTGCCCCGGAAAAGCTGCAAATTGCCAGTTTTCAGATTAGTCCTAATACCCTGCTGGAGGATATGAAATCAGTAACCGGCGAAACGTTCAGGATTCATCAACTGGCAAGCCTGGAGGACTTTGCACGGTTCATCAAAAAACAACGAGCCGATAACCCGGCCGGAGAGAATGAATTGTATGCAAAGTGGCAGCAGGCCCAGTATATGTATTCTATGTTCACAACGCAGCATAATCAACTGGCTAACGGGCGTTATAAAAACCTTACCTGGACAACGGCGGAATCTTACCTAAGTGTGATCACCTAAACTGTCATAAGCGTATCTCCTCGTTTCGTTCCAAGCAATTCTCTATCCATCAGGACTTTACGACCATGAAGGTCTGCACGTATGCCTGCCTGCCGGGTAGGGGATGGTTTCATTAGTTGGTAGATACCGCGTATTGGTAATTACCCGGATAATAAGTACTTTCAGCAGTAAATTTTGACAATATGGTTATTGAAAGGACAAGTGAGGAAATCATTATACGACTTCCTGCCTACGTCAATACAGACGATCTGCAACGCCTGGTTGACTATCTGACCTACAAGGAGGCCACCGCTCAATCCGTAGCCACACAGGATGACGTAGATTCGCTGGCAGCTGATGTTAAGCAGGGCTGGTGGGCCAGCAACAGGAATCGACTTATCAAATGAAGATTGTTGTCGATACCAATATTATCTTCAGTGCGCTCCTGAATTCGAATGGTACCATCGGTGACCTGCTGTTCAATTCGGACAGAACATTTGAATTTTACAGTTGCAATTACATGCGTTACGAGATATTTAATCATTGGGAACGACTAAAGAAAATCTCAAAACTGTCGGATGGACAATTGCAGATTTCTTATGCCGAAGTTCTCTCAAAGCTGAAATTTATCAACGAAGAATTAATACCCGTAGCGGTGTGGTTGGCAGCAGAAGAGATTACCAAAGAAATTGATATTGACGATACGGACTTTGTAGCCCTGGCAAATTTTCTACAAGCCAGCCTATGGACCGGTGATAAAGCCTTGTATAATGGATTGAAAGAAACTCACTTTAAGGCATTGCTAAATACAACGGAACTGGTTGCCCTGAGGGTAGAAATGGGGAAGCAGTAATTTTGCTCTACTACGGTGTTCGCTTTCAAACAATTCACTATCCATCAGGAACATACGGCCATGAAGGTCTGCACGGATGCCTGCGTACTGGGTGCGTTTTCCGACGTGGGAATGGGTGGACGCGTGCTGGATATTGGTACGGGAACGGGACTGCTGGCCCTGATGGCGGCTCAGCGCAACCCCACGGCGCTGATCGATGCCGTTGAGGTAGATGAAGCCGCTTTCGGGCAGGCGGTGGAGAACATCGCTAACAGCCCCTTTGCCGGGCGGGTGCCTATTATTCGCACCCGCATTCAGGATTTTTGCCCGGATACCGCCTACGACCGTATCATTACCAATCCGCCGTTTTACACCAATCACCTGCGCTCGCCCGATGCCGCCGTGAACCGCGCCCTGCATACCGATGAGCTCCCGTTCCCGGACCTGCTTGCGGCCGTCGTTCGATTGCTGAAACCAGCTGGGCAATGGTGGGTACTTTTGCCACCCTACGAAACGGACCAACTAACGGACCTGGCCGCAACACTGGCTTTGGTACCGTTCCAGCGGCTTACGCTCCGGCATCATGCCCAAAAACCGGCTTTTCGGATAATTACGGGTTTTTCGTTTCAGCAACGGTCCGTTCTGGAGGAAAAATTGACTATCTACGAAACCAACAACCGGACGTATACACCGGAATTTCGCAGGTTGCTGGGAGACTTTTACCTGATTTTCTGAAAACTCTGCGACCTTTGTAATAATTCGAGTTGATTCAACTATGGAAACAGCTTCTATAATCCTTTCATGCCTTAGGCATTTTTATAAGAAAGCCCTGACTATGGAAAAGAAACAGATTGTTCAGACAATTCAGCAGTATTTTGCGGATAAACCGGTTGAACGGGCGTGGTTATTTGGATCGTTTGCCCGGAATGAGCAACAGTCAGATAGTGACATAGATGTGTTAATCGAACTTGATTTTTCGTGCCCGATTGGTCTTGAATATGTTCATTGGTGGATGGATCTGGAGCGTACGTTAGCGCGTAAAGTTGATCTGGTTTGTGAGGGTACTCTGTCTAAATACATTGTCCCACTGGTCAATCAGGATAAACAATTAATCTATGAAAGGCAGATTGCCTGATAAAATTCGCCTGGAGCATATTCTGGATGCGCTGAAAACGATTGATTCATTTATTGAGGGGTTGACATTTGACGAGTTTGCGTCAGACTTGAAAACCACATTTGCGGTAGTGAAAGCACTGGAGATAGTGGGGGAAGTTGCTAACCATATAGCCGCCGGCACTCAGGCTTTAGAACCCGCCATTGATTGGATTGCTATAATTGGCCTTCGTCACGTATTGGTTCATGAGTACTATGGTATCCGACCCGAAATTCTCTGGCGAATTATTACAACCCATACGGTTGAACTGAAACCTAAAATTCAGGCCGGTCCGCCGGTGCGGTTAATTACTCAGCTAACGGAGTCTTAAAGTCGATGCCCGAATCAATTCAACTGACCATACTAATTCCGCTCTATAACGAAGATGAGTCGCTGCCCGAACTGCACGACTGGATTGTTCGGGTTGTAACGGAAAATCATTATACCTACGAAATCCTGTTCGTCGACGATGGCAGCACTGATACTTCCTGGGAGGTTATCGAGCAGCTGGCCCGCCGGAACCCGCACGTACGGGGCATCCGGTTTAACCGGAATTACGGCAAAACAGCTGCTTTACAGGCAGGCTTTCAGGCGGTGCGTGGTCAGGTAGTGATCACGATGGACGCCGATTTGCAGGATAGTCCCGACGAAATACCGGAACTATACCGGATGGTTACCGAGGATAAATACGACCTCGTATCGGGCTGGAAACAAAAACGCTACGACCCAATCACCAAAACGTTGCCCACTAAGTTATTCAATGCGGTGTCGCGCTGGGTGTCGGGCGTGCCGCTGCATGATTTCAACTGCGGGCTGAAGGCCTACCGGCAGAAGGTGGTGAAAACCATTGCCCCGGCTCTGTATGGGGATATGCACCGGAACCTGCCCATCGTGGCCAACTGGAATGGTTTTGGCCGTATCGGGGAAAAGGTGGTACAGCACCGCGCCCGGAAGTATGGCACTACCAAGTTCGGGCTGGAGCGATTCGTAAATGGTTTTCTGGATGTACTGGTCATTGGCTTCGTCCAGAAGTTCAGTAAGCGACCCATGCACTTTTTCGGTACCTTCGGCACCCTGTCGTTCTTTGTGGGCTCGGTACTGGCCATCTGGCTCATTGTGGAAAAGCTGATAAACATCGCGCAGGGAGTCAAATTTCGTAATGTGACTGATAACCCGCTGTTTTTTTTCGGTCTGGTCGCCATCATTCTGGGCGTTCAGTTATTTTTGGCGGGCTTTTTGGGCGAAATGCTCGTACGGCAATCGCTTGGTAAGTCCAATGATACGCTCATTGCCGAACGGGTTGGTTTCCTGGAGAACAAGGTGCCGATGTAACGGAATTAAGGCTGCCAATCGGTAAAAAAACATTCATGACTGTTCAGTAAAAAAATCGTATACAACTAATTTTTATAGTACCTTCTAATAAACATCCAATGAAGAGCAATTTTAAAGCGCACCCCTGGCACGGCATTTCAATTGGCGATCTGGCTCCCAAACAGGTAACGGTTTTTATTGAAATCGTGCCAACCGATACGGTGAAATACGAAATCGACAAGATAACGGGCTACCTCAAAATTGACCGGCCCCAGCAGTATTCCAACGTGTTACCCGCGCTCTATGGTTTTATTCCCCAAACCTACTGTGGCGACCAGATTGCCAAACTAGCTACCGAAAAATCGGGACGTGTAGTGGAGATGGGTGATGGTGACCCGCTCGACATTTGTGTGCTGACCGAACGGGAGATTACCCACGGTGACCTGATTTTGCAGGCTATTCCCATCGGAGGCTTTCGCATGATTGATAAGGGCGAAGCCGACGATAAAATTATTGCCGTCCTGAAAGGAGATGCCATGTATGGGCAGTATACCGAACTGGCCCAGCTACCCGAAGCGGTAGTGAAGCGCCTTCGGCATTACTTCCTGACGTATAAGAATCTGCCTGAAGAGCCCGCCGTAATGGAACTAGCCAATGTATACGGTCAAGCCGAAGCCTGGGAAGTTATTCAGGCATCCGTCGGCGATTATAAGTTGATGTAAGCAGAAAAGCGAAAAGACGTACGAAGAAAGACGGGGCTATTGCATTCGTTCTTCGTACGTCTTTTCGCTTTCCATGCTATCCTGCCATTCGTCCGCCGTTTTCATACACTCAACACTTTTATAACCCGGCAATTTGTGGCCGGGTTATATTTGTAATAGCCTGTCATCAAAGGCACTACTTATTAGTTTATTCATGCGACAGTTTCTTAAGTATGTACTGGCCACTATTGTTGGCCTGTTATTGTTTTCATTCGTGGGTTTTTTATTGCTGGTAGGCATTGGCGCTGCTTTTTCCTTGTCGGATAGCAAAAGCAATGTCAGTGCTAATTCAGTGCTGAAAATCGACCTGAACGAACCCGTGGAAGAGCGGAGTAGTGAAAATCCGTTCAGCAACATTGGTCCATTTAACCAGAAGGGCGATGCTATGGGTTTAGTGGAGATAAAACGAGGGTTGAAAGCTGCCAAAGACGACGATAATATCAAGGGTATTTACCTGAAAGCAGAAAGCCCGATGGCGGGTTGGGCCTCGCTCGAAGAAATTCGTAACGCCCTGATCGACTTCAAACAATCCAAAAAGTTCGTATATGCCTACGCCGAGGGTATGACCGAAAAGGGGTATTATCTGGCATCAATAGCCGATAAAATTTACCTCAACCCGGCGGGTGATCTGGAATGGAACGGCCTCAACGCCGAACTCTCGTTTTTCAAAGGAACGCTCGATAAACTGGAAATCAAGCCCGAAATTTTTAAGGTTGGTGACTTCAAAAGTGCGGTAGAACCGTTTATTCGGAATGACATGAGCGGGCCAAACCGCCTGCAGGTAACTTCGTTCCTGAACTCGATAAACAACCACATGCTGGTGGGTATCGCTCAGAGCCGGAACCTGCGGGTCGATTCGCTCAACCGCTACGCCGATAATCTGACCATTCAGAAGCCGGAAGATGCCCTGCGGACGAAAATGATTACCAATGTGGGGTATGAAGATGAACTGCAAAGCCTGATTCGGAAGGAGTTGAAACTGGACGAGAAGAAGAAAATCAATTACGTATCACTCAGCAAATACGATAAATCGGAGAAGGACGATATGGAGGGCAGCAGTTCTAACCGCATTGCGGTCATCATCGCATCCGGCGATATTCACAGCGGAAAAAGTGAGGGTAACAGCATCGGTTCCGAAACCATTGCCGCCGAGATTCGCAAAGCCCGGCTGGACGACAAAGTGAAAGCCATTGTACTCCGGGTCAACTCCGGCGGGGGCAGTGCCCTGGCCTCCGATGTGATGTACCGGGAAGTTGAACTGGCCAAAAAAGCCAAGCCAGTTATCGGGTCAATGTCCGATTACGCTGCATCGGGCGGGTATTACATGCTCATGGGCTGTAATAAAATTGTGGCCCAACCCAATACCATTACGGGGTCTATTGGCGTATTTTCCTTACTGTTTAATACAGAAACCTTCTTTAAAGATAAACTTGGCATCACATACGACCGGGTGAAGACCAACCCGAATGCTGATTTTCCGGCGGCCACGCACGAAATGACCCCGTACCAGAAACAGGTGATGCAACGGGCAACCGAGCGGGTTTACGCACAGTTTACGGGCAAGGCCGCAGCCGGACGCAAATTGCCCATTGATAGCCTGCGGGCCATTGCCGGAGGCCGGGTCTGGACAGGTAGTCAGGGGAAAGCCATTGGTTTGGTAGACCAGCTTGGCGGATTGGATGAGGCCATCAAACTGGCCGCTCAGTCGGCCAAACTGAAAGACGGCGACTACAAACTGAAATATCAGCCCTTCAAGAAGCCCTTTTTCGAACAACTGATGAGTTCACTTTCGGGGGATGACGAGACCCGGATTCAGGCGCAACTGGGCGAACTGGCGCCGTATGTGAAGTACCTGAAAAAGCTAAAAACAATGGAAGGCATCCAGATGCGAATGCCTTTTGAGATGGATATCCGATAAGCTTTTGCCTGGTTTACGGAGTGCAGACCTATGCGTTTTATAAAACGTATAGGTCTTTTTTTTACCTTGCACTATCCAATTTCATATTGATGCAGACCCTTTCTGTTGAGCTCGACCTGTTCGCCTTTTTTATTCTGCTGGGCGTGGCACAGGCGATTTTTCTGGGCTTTTTTTTTCTGACCGGCAAGCGGAGTCAGGGGGTATCTAACCGGTGCCTGGGCTGGCTGATGCTGGCCCTGTCGGCAGTAATTGGGGAGATATTCCTGTGCTATAGCAATTACATGTTTCGGCTATTGCCACTGGTTGATTTTTCGGAGCCGTTAAATTTCGTGATGGCCCCGCTTTTTTTTCTGTTCGTTTTCGCCCGAATCCGGGGGCAGTTACCCCGTACCTGGGGCTGGCACTTTGTACCAGCGGGTTTATGGGCCATTAACTCTATTTCCTGGCTGTACCAGCCCATTGCCTTTAAATACAACAACTACCTCGAAGCCTGGCATCCCGAACTGCCTCAGATTCCTGAACCACCGTATTACATGAGCGAAGATTTATTCTTCGGCCTTCGGGATTACATAAACGAACTAACGCTGATTAGCTGCCTGGCCTATAATGGGGCGGCTCTGGTACTTATTTATCGCGCCTACCGGAAGTCGGGTAACCCGTTCTGGCAACGTTCGCCGAAGCGATTAGCTCAGTTGCGGAATCAGACACTCCTGTTTATGGTGTTACCGCTGCTAATTGTACTGATTAAACCCCGGTTTTATGAAGACCTGGGCGACTACCTGCTGGCCTGTTACCTGACCGTTATTATCTATTTTACCAGCATACGGGTGATGGCCGACTCGACCTACTTCACGGATGAACCGGAAACGCAGCTACCTATCCCGGAAACCGCTGTTGAACCCCGAAAGAAGTACGGGAAATCATCCCTATCCGAAGAAGTAGAAGAGGCCATTCTGCAAAAACTCATCCGGCTGATGGAGAGCGAGAAACCCTACCTGCAAAGTGATATATCGTTGACGAAACTGGCCGGGCTTCTAAACACGTCACCACACCACCTTTCGCAGTTATTGAACGATCGGCTGGGTCAAAGTTTTTTCGATTTGCTGGCAACCTATCGCGTTCGGGAAGCACAGCAATTACTGAACGACCCCACGACGGCGCACCTCAAGATTGACGAAATTGCCGAACGGGTAGGCTATAATTCTACATCTGCGTTTCACACCGCTTTCAAGCGGTTAACCAGCCAAACGCCCGCGCAGTTTCGGGAATCAGCGACTTCGTCCCGGTCGGCATGAACTTCTTGAAGGCCGGGAGATAGGGCCTTCGGAACTGTTGGTGCCCACATTTGTGTCAGAAACTAACTCGTTCTGTTTATGAAGTCTTTCGCGATGATCCGGCCCGCCAGCAGCCGACGGAAAAATTGGCTAACCGCGCTGGTTATGCTGCTGTTTACCCAACTGACTGTACATGCCCAGTCGGCTGGGTCAGTCGAGTGGCCCACGTACGGAAATGATGCAGGTGGAATGCGGTTTTCGCCCCTGACCCAAATAAATCCTGCCAATGTAAAGCAACTCACCGTTGCCTGGACATTCCGAACCGGCGAACTGGACGCGTACAAAGGTACCGATGCCGCCGAAAAAGCTGCTTTTGAAGCCACACCCATTATGGTGGATGGTACCTTGTATTTCAGTACACCCACCTCCCGGGTTTTTGCCGTGGATGCCGCTACGGGTCAGAAAAAATGGGACTACAACCCCGATGTCTACCTCCGGCAGGATTTGTCCGAAATAACCTCACGGGGCGTTTCCTGCTGGCCGGTACCCGGCGATAAATCGGCTTCTTCTGGCCAGTCCAAACGGATTTTTGTCGCTACGCTGGATGGTCGACTGATTGCGCTGGATGTCCGGACGGGTAAGCCGATTGACACATTTGGCAAAGCCGGTAGTGTCGATTTACGGGCGGGGGTGGGCAATATCAGCGTCACGTCGCCCCCGGCGGTGATTGGCAACACGGTGGTGGTCGGCTCGTCGATGGGGGATAACCAGCGGTTCAATTACGAGCGGGGGGTGGTGCGGGCGTACGACGCCGTGACGGGTGCCCTGCGCTGGAGCTGGGACCCTATCCCCCGCAAAAAAGGCGATCCTGGTTTCGATACCTGGAAAGGACCAAATGTAGGGCTGACGGGCGCGGCCAATGCCTGGTCCCTGATTTCGGCCGATGCCGAACGCGATTTGGTATTTATCCCCACTACCAGTCCCAGTCCCGATTTTTACGGGGGGGAGCGGTTAGGTCAGAACCGGTTTGCCAGTTCTATCGTGGCCATTCGGGCGTCTACCGGCAAGGTAGTCTGGGATTTTCAGACGGTTCACCACGACATCTGGGACTACGATAATGCCTCGCAGCCGGTTCTAATTCCGTTTGTGCAGAATGGGAAAACTGTTCCGGCCGTAGCAGTGGGTACCAAAATGGGCCATGTATTTATCCTGCATCGGGAAACGGGGGGGCCACTACTGCCGGTAGAAGAGCGTCCCGTACCCAAATCCACTGTGCCGGGCGAAGAAGCGTATCCTACGCAGCCCTTCCCGACAACGTTTCCCGCGTTGGGGTTGCAAAAAATGGAAACCTGGGGACCAACCCCCGCCGATAAAGCAGCCGCCGACCAACGCATCAACGGGCTTCGGTACGAGGGTATATTCACCCCTCCATCGCTGGAAGGAACGCTGATGACACCGGGTAACGTGGGTGGTATTCACTGGGGGGGGATGAGTTACGACCCCCAGTCGGGGCTACTGATAACGAACGTTAACCGGCTGGCGGCCCTCATCCGGCTCCTGCCCCGCGAACAGCTATTGGCCTCCGTAAAAAACGATCAGGAACTGCTTCGGGCCGAAACCGGGATGCAGTCGGGAACACCGTATGTTATGAAGCGTAGTTATCTGTTTGCCAAAACCGAAATGGGTCTGGTGATGCAGACGCCCCCGCCCTGGGGAACGCTGGTGGCCCTGAACCTGCAAAAAGGTACGCTGGAATGGGAGGTGCCGCTGGGCTATATGATGGACCCGGCCAAATACCCGGACACTAAAAAATGGGGTTCGCTCAATTTCGGTGGAGCCATCACTACGGCGGGTGGACTGATATTCGTAGCGGCCAGCCTGGACGGTCATTTGCGGGCATTCAGTACCAGCAATGGCAGTATGCAATGGGAAGTGCCCCTACCCGCCAGTGGGCAGGCCACGCCCATGACCTATCAGGTAAACGGGCAGCAGTATATTGTGATAGCCGCCGGTGGTCACGGCAAGATGGGTACCAAACTGGGCGATTACGTGGTAGCGTATAAGTTGCCCTGATTGTCACGCCAACGCTGGTAAAGTATGCTTTCCCTTCGGGGTAATTGGGGTGCTCACCGGGACGGTATTGCTGGAATACCGGAGGTTATCGGTGGTTACGTTCTGGCTAATCCGCTTCGATACAAACCATGCCTTTGTTACTTTTTAGCACAGCATTTTCAATCAAAATAGCCTTTACGGCCATTTCGGGCAGGCATAATCTGTTTACGCTAATACAGCGGTTACAGCATCACAAAATTTTCAATGACTGGCTGTAGCCTGGGCAGGATGGCTTCAATCTACGTTTTTTCTTCGTCTGTCCACTGGCGTGTCTGTTCAAAAACGCAGGGCTCCAGAATTCCCCACAGTTTTCCATTTCCGTGAATAGGAGCATGAATCAAGGCACGATGGCCGAATGTTTTATTCTCGAAGGCCTCGTTCAGCACACCGGGACCAGCGGTTTTTACGTCCTCCACATAAATGACTTTTGTATTGTCCAGGGCCGACCTGAATAGTGGGTCTTCCTGTGGCAGGTCGGTCGTGTCCGGTTGCCAGTCGGGTTGAACTACGTCAGGAATGGCGTTGTCTTTACGCCAGCAGAAGGCGATTCGACCGCGTTCCTGGTCGGGCTGACGGATGTAAATAAAACAGCGGTCGGCATCGAGCATTTCACCCGTAGTCTTTACGGCTTCGTACAGCGTTTTGTCGTATGAGTAATTGTTTGCTAACAGCGCGTCGATGGCTGCGGAGAGATTTTGTTGAGTAGTCATACATAATTAACACTCCGAAGCAGAATCTGTTTAGGCTGTTTTGCTTTATTTCTACAATTAATTGTTTATAAGCAAGATTTATGACAAGGATCATCGGGAGTCAAAGTTGGGAGCAGGATTGGTATCGCGACTATCAATTCCTCGAAAGCTGTCTAAAAGCAGAATAAGACTATAGCAAAAAAATGAAACGAATAAGTCGTGCTTTTACAAACGGAGTTGCCGGTAACTTCACCCTTGCCAGCCTGCGTTTCTGTTATTCAGTTAAACGACTGTCTGAATTCCAGCGGTGAAAAAGATGTTTTCGCCTTGAATAATTTGCTGAACGATTGCAGATGTTCAAAACCTAATTCATACGCAATTTCACTGACCGACAGGTTGCTGGCTGATAATTTTTCCTTTGCTTTTTCTATCAGCTTTTCGTGAATGTGCTGCTGCGTATTTTGCCCTGTTAATACCCTTAGCAAACTACTTAAATACTTGGGAGACAGGTGTAATTGTTCGGCCAGCAGCTGGACGGTTGGCAACCCTTTGCTGATTAAACTGCCGCTGTTGAAATAGTCAGCGAGCAATTCTTCCAGGCGATCAAGTATCTGATGGTTAGCTTTTTCGCGCGTAATGAACTGGCGATGGTAGAACCTGTCGGCATAGCCAAGCAGGCTTTCAATTTGCGAAATAATGATTTGCTTACTGAACCTGTCGATGTTGTCGTGGTATTCCTGATTGATAGTCAGGATGATGTTGTTGATTATGGCTTCTTCTTTATCAGAAAGGAACAGGGCTTCGTGCAGGGAATAACTCCAGAAATCATATTGCTTTATTGTTTTGGCTAACGGGGTATTCCACAAAAAATCGGGATGGATGTAGATTACCCATCCCGATTTTTTTACTTCTTCGTTTTTATCCTCAACCGCAATGCTGAACACCTGGCCGGGCGACATAAAAGACATAATGCCTTCATTGAAATCGAACGAGTGCTGGCCGTAGGTTACGTTGACGTTATGCATTCGTTTTACGGAAATAGCGTAACAATCCAGTATCAACTTAATTGGTTCCTCGTTGTCCAGATGCATAACCGTCCCCACATCGACAACACTGATGAGCGGATGTTGTGGTTTAGGCAAATTTCTGAACGCATGAAATTCGCTTATTGTCCTGATGTGTTTCATTTAGGTTCGCCTTCTTTTCTTATTTCCAGCACCAATTTACCCCGTACGTGCCAGGTTTCACTCTCCCGGTGTGCATCAGCCACCTGTTCCAGCGGAAATACTTTACTGATAAAAACCTTCACGTTGCCTGCATCAATCAGCCGGGCTATTTCGGCCAGCCATTCCTGCCTGGGTTGGTTGGCAACCAGTTCGCCTTTCGCATTCTTCTTTGCCAATGCCTGTGTAACCGCTTCGCTGAACGGGAAATCAATGTTGACACTCACCAGTATACCGCCTTCCTTCAGCACCGTTACGGACCTCAGTCGCTCGTTATTATCCCGATGGGGTGCTGCATCGAACACAACATCTACATCGCTCACCAACTCGTCAAATGGCTGCGTTTTATAATCAATAGCTTCATCGGCGCCAATCGCCCGCAGGTAATCAATATTTTGGGTGGAAGCCACGCCAATTACATAAGCCCCTTTTGCTTTGGCAAACTGCACCGCAAAACTACCCACGCCACCTGAAGCACCCTGAATCAACACGCGCTGTCCGGGCTGTAGCCTGCCATGCCCGAAGAGGGCCGTCCAGGCCGTGAGTCCTGCCAGCGGCACGCCCGCAGCCTCGTTGAAGCCAATGCTCTCGGGTTTGCGGGCAAATTGACTGGCTTTGGCCACGCAGTACTCGGCGTAGCTTCCATCACCCGGGAAATTAGGAATACCGTATACGGCATCTCCTTTTTTGAAGTCTGTTACATCGCTGCCCGTTTCTTCCACAATGCCTGCCGCATCCCAACCTAGGGTCATGGGCAGTTTTAACAGGGGGCGCAAAAAGTCATTACCCCCGTTCCGGACTACCCAATCCACAGGGTTTATACCACTGGCATACAGTTTTACCAAAATCTCATCAGGCGCGGGTGCAGGACGTTCTAGCTCGTCTAACCTCAGTACGTCCGGGCCGCCAAATTCATGAATTCTAATCGCTTTCATCGTACGCTGTTCTTATGTTTTTTGATGATACAAAGGTCCGCGACAGTGGTGAAACTGATTTAGTGAAAACGCCTGAAGGTTTAGCCGAAATGCCGAAGTTCGTTTCCCGGTTACCGCCTATGGATAAGACCGATTGGTTACTGCTCCGTTGCCACCCAAACCAGGTATGCCCTGACAGGTCATGTTAATGAAATTGCGGTTGATGGTATCTGACACCGGTGAGTTGGTTAGTTTGCACCGGGTAAATTTGTCGGTTCAGCGCGCAGGGTTTACTTTTGAGGAATGACCGCACTGGCGGTGTAGCTGACTACTAATTTTATGACGCCACTTCGTACTGATTGGACCCGCGCTGAAATCGCCGACATTTATAATTCACCCGTCCTGGACCTGGTGTACCGGGCCGCTACCGTTCACCGACAACACCACGACCCGCAGGAGGTGCAGGTGTGTACCCTGCTATCCGTCAAGACGGGTGGTTGCCCCGAAGACTGTGCCTATTGCCCGCAGGCTGCCCGGTACCATACCGACGTAAAGGTGCAGAAACTGATGGAAGTAGACGAAGTACTGACGGCTGCCCAACGGGCCAAAGACACCGGCAGTACCCGTTTTTGCATGGGAGCTGCCTGGCGCGAAGTCCGCGACAACCGCGATTTCGATAAAGTACTCGACATGGTGCAGGGTGTGAACGAGATGGGGCTGGAAGTGTGCTGTACCCTGGGTATGCTCACCGAACAGCAGGCACAGAAACTGAAAGATGCCGGGCTGTATGCCTACAACCATAACCTCGATACGAGTGAAGAATTTTACGGGGACATCATCAGCACCCGTACGTACGATGACCGGTTGGATACGCTGGGCCACGCCCGCAAAGCCGGTATTTCGGTTTGTTCGGGTGGCATCATTGGCATGGGCGAGACCGATACGGATCGGATTGGGATGCTGCACACACTGGCTACGCTGCCCCAGCATCCGGAATCGGTACCGGTCAATGCGCTGGTGCCGGTAGAGGGTACCCCGCTCGAAGACCAGCCGCGCGTATCGGTGTGGGAGATGATTCGGATGATTGCCACCGCCCGCATCATCATGCCAAAAGCGATGGTTCGTCTTTCGGCGGGGCGCGTTCGGATGAATACCGAAGAGCAGGCACTTTGCTTTCTGGCCGGGGCCAACTCCATCTTCGCCGGTGATAAACTGCTGACGACGCCCAACCCCAGCGAAGACACCGACACGCAATTATTCCAGACGCTCAATATCCGGCCCCGCAAAGCCTTCAAGGACCAGAGCCAGCCGGCTGTTACGTTCGAACAGATACCGATGGCGGTATAAAGCCTGACTTATACCGGCCTTTCACGACGAGTGAGGGATACTAAAATGCAAAAGCCAGACTCCGGGAGTCTGGCTTTTGCATACCTGTCAACTGATTGTCGTTATAACGCTTTCGTGTATTCGTTTTCCGCAATCTTCTCAATCAACACTTCGGCCAGACTTTTTGCCTGCTCTTCCCGCATCTCCGGTTTGCCTTTCGTGCTAACGGTTACGTTGATAATGTTGTTGTTGTACAGAACGTGCATTGCTCCTTTGGCTTCATCCCAAACGGCTTTGTCGCCCAGGTCCCGCACCGCTTTTCCGGTGCCATAGCCAATCGATGGCGCTGTAAGGGCCGGAGAAGCCGCCGTAACACCACCATGCTGAGGCTGATTGTCGGGCATAGTTGCGGTCGTTTCCGGATTCGAGGTATCTAACTTTTGTACGGCGGTGGCGTTGGGCGTGGCACCTTCCTCACTGGTAGCCGTCTGAACTTCCTGGGTATCGACCTCAGGTGATACAACCGCAACGGGCTGCTTGCCCTGATACATTTTGTCGAACATATATTCGGCTGTGAACACAGACGAAAAAGGCCGGTCGCCTACGAAGGAAATAATAACCTTATTACCACCCTCCCAGGCAAATTCGCAGCCATCGTGCCCGTACCCTTCGGACAGTTTAGTCGTTTCTTCCAGATTGAACGCACCGCGAACATATTCTTCTCCGAGAATAGTACAGGGTTGATCATAGTTGAAATCCGTTGTAAGCATGTTTACCCCGGCTACGCGCTTGGCCACGATAGGACTGGCATCCATCTGACTGGCGGGATCCTGAGGGGTGCTTGGGTTATTACAGGCTAAACACAGTACGGGAAAAGCCAATATCAGTGATTTGATTTTCATGATACGATTAGAGAAAAGCCAAAATTAGTGTTTTCTTAAATACCAGATTAACCGGCTATATGTTTTTGTGGTATCTAATGGGTAAGTAGCCGTAAACAGCCATTGTTTGCGCTAGTCCGGGCCGACTAATCTGGCAAATAGGTTGATTTGCGTACCTTTACGCCCGAATTTTCCCGGCATGTCCACTATCGAAACTATTCCGCTTGCTCCCGGTCAAAAGGCTTATTTCGCGTCCGATTTTCATTTGGGTACCCCCACGCCCGACCAAAGCCGTGAACGCGAGCGGGCCGTAGTGGCCTGGCTCGATGCTATCCGGCCCGATGCCGGGGTGATTTTTCTGGTGGGCGATGTATTTGATTTCTGGTTCGAGTACAAGAAAACCATTCCCAAAGGCTTCATCCGGTTGCAGGGGAAATTAGCCGAACTGACCGATGCCGGTACGCGGATAATTCTCTTTACGGGTAACCATGACATGTGGATGAAGGACTACTTCACCCAGGAAATGGGTATTCCGGTTTATAGGCAACCCCGCCGGTATGAGATAGGGGGCAAACGCTTTCTGATTGGGCACGGCGACGGTCTTGGCCCCGGCGATTTCGTTTATAAACGCCTGAAAACGGTCTTTGAAAGCAGGCTGGCCCATACGCTATTTCGACTCGTTCATCCTGATATGGGCATTGGTCTGGCGCATGCCTGGTCCCGGCGGAGCCGAATCAGTAACAACGAAAAAGGGGAGGAGCATTTCCTGGGTGAAGACCGCGAGTGGCTCATGCAGTACTGCCGCGAGGTAGAAGCGCAAATGCACCACGACTACTACGTTTTCGGTCACCGGCATCTGCCCCTCAATCTGGCCGTGTCGCCCACCAGCCAGTACGTAAACCTGGGCGAGTGGGTAAGCGCCAGAACCTACGGAGTATTTGATGGGCAAACACTTCGCCTGGAAACGTGGTCGTAAGACGATCTGTTGGTTAAAAAAAAGACCGCTACCTGTCTGACAGGTAACGGTCGTAACGCGTACTTACTGGAAAGTTCTACTGCTTGATTATTTTTTTGTTGACGGTTTTGCCCTGCATGAGCATCTGCACGAAGTAGACTCCGCCCGGCAGGTCGCCCACCTTGAGTTGAACGGTATTCAGACCTGCTTTGGCGGGTTGCACACTGTTGCGCCGGGCCATGCTGTTGGCATCCAGTACATCGAGCGATACGGCAGCCTGATCATCGGGGCTGAAATACGTCACCTGCACCACATCGGTAGTAGGATTGGGATAGACTATTACTGAGAGCTGAGCCAGATCATCGTCTGTATTAATGGGTAAACCCATTTGCTCCTGTTTATCCTTTAATACTTTTTTCAGGCTGATTACCCCATTCATCTGCTCGAGTGGTTTGGCCGTTATGCTGGCCCGCTGACCGGAGCGCGTATAAAAACTACTGCGTACATTAAGCGCCATTTCCTGATCGGCAAACCGGGCAAACGAATCGTCCGGTGACAGGATATTTATCTGTGTGGGGTCGCCCCCGGTGCCCCGGAATGTGAATAATGCTACCGGATTGCCCGCCGTGAAGGGGCCGTAATTCGTTTCCTGGGGGGCTTTCCCGATCACATAGTAGGCCCAGCCTGCATCGGCACCGGTTTTTGCAAAAGCATCCGGTGTGGTTAGCTTATAGGCAGCTTTGTCCCAGTTACCCCGGATGTCGTGTATGTCGGTAAGCACGAAATCTTTGGGTACTTTCAACGAAAACTGTGCCGTAGCTCCCAGATCGTTCGATTCGGGGTTGTTGGCATTGGGCGTGGAGTAGTTGGGTACAACCCAGGTCGTAAATACGCCCGTAGCCGGTTCGCGGGTTATCATATACCGCACTTCGTTTGACGAAAGTATGGGGGTGTCCTGGGCCTGAACTACCATACAACCCAACCAGAGTAAAAGACTAATGCTGAATGTTTTCATGAATTTATGCGGTTAGAGACGAGATTTTGTTTTCTTGATTACGAATGGAACACAGGCATCGGGAGGGCAGCAGGCACCCTGCTGTATAACGATGGGGCAACAGCTGGCAATAGGGCAGCTACCGTTTGATGACGATACCGTGTAAGTTCCTGTCAGGTCGAGGGTTACGGTGTTGCCGGTAAATACAGGGGTTGGGTTACCGTTGCGATACCACTGCACATTCAGGTACTCCCGTGGTACACTCACCGTTAGCGACTCGCCCGAGCAGAGAACATACGGTACACTGGTGCAGGCGGAGGCCGTGTTGTTGGTCTCGTTGGGGTCCTGGCTGCCGGTAGCCGTCACACTGGCTACGTTCACAACGACTCCTTCGGAAAGAAGGCGGACGGATAGTACAAACGTAACCGTTTCGTTGGCGGTCAAATCGCCTACGGTCCACAGGCCGGTTGCGGAATTAAACGATCCTTTCGATGGGATTGGCCTTGCCTGAAGCTGTACCGTACTGTTCCGCAACAGGGTGTCGGTTACGATTACGCCCGATGCACTGCCCGGTCCCATGTTCTGTACGGTAATGGTGAAACTGACTACATCTCCCACCGCTGATCCAGACTGACTAACCTTTTTGGTGATCAGCAGGTCGGCCGATTGATTCGGTGCCGCCAGCACGGTCAGACTAATTGGGGCTGAAGAGCAGACCGTAGGCTGAGCAATGCTACAAACCGTGTAGGTGAACGAGATCGGACCGGTAAAGCCGGGAGTGGGGGTAAAGATTATCGTTCCATCCAGGTTAACCGTGGCCGTTCCGGTAGCTGGTGTAGTTATGGTCACTGTGACGGTGGAGATGCTAACCGGTTGCCCGTTGTTAAAGTCGTTGCCCAGAATAGGGATTGTCGTGGGGGTGCCCGCGGTGAGGGTGAGCGCGTCGGGGGTGGCCGTGAGCACTGCCGGAACCGGGTTGACCGTCAGGCTGACGGGAGCCGAAAAGCAGACGGTTGGCTGCGTAAGGTCGCAGATGGTGTAGGTGAACGAAACGGGACCGATGAAGCCCGGAGCGGGGGTGAAGCCGATGGTGCCGTCGGCGTTGACTATGGCCGTACCGGTCAGGGGTGGGGTGGTCACCGTGAGCGTTACGTTGGTGGTGCTGGCGGGTTGTCCGTTATCGAAGTCGTTGCTCAGTACGGGAATGGTGGCCGTAGTGCCCGCTGTCAGGGTCTGACTATCGGGGTTGGCTGTCAGACTCGCACACAGAGCCTGATTGCCCGTTGCCGTCCTGAATTGCTCAAGTGGTGTTTGATTACCCCCCGCAGGTGTGGCTGAGAGCGAATAAAAGCTATTGGCTACGTTGAGTGAATAGCGCTGATCAGCTTCCGCAATGAAGGGGTTTCCTGGTTCCAGTAAAGCCAGAGGCCCCAGACAGCCATTCCCCTTGAAGGTGAACAGACGTACAGGCGTACCTGACGTAAATTGGCCGTAGCTGGATTCTGTCGGGGATTTACCGATGACGTAATAGTTCACGGCAGGGTTGAGTCCCGATCCTGACCAGTCCTGTCCCGTGTTTCCAGGTCCCAGCCGAAGCGGGGCTTTTTCCCACGTTCCAATGACATCCGTAATAGTCGAGATGGTAAATGTGGAGGGCACTTTGATGGTAAACTGAGCGGTGCCTCCTTTCTCAAATTGACCCGTGTTGTTCGTGTTGGGTACGTTATAGCGGGGGACTACCCAGGCTGTATAGAGTGTAGTAGTTGCATCATAAGTAAGAAGGAAATCCACCACATTTGTTGACTGTTGGGCAAAACTGGCCCACCCTGTCAGCAACATACACCCCCATATCATTACTCGTAAAAATCCTTTCATTGCTTTACGTTGTTTTGTCTGAAATCCAATTGATAAAATGGGCCGGGTAAGCTATACCCGGCCCACCAGAGTTAAGGCAGTTGTTCGCGAATAATGAAGAAGGGGGCTTTCAGGCTATTTCCGGGATGGTTATTGATTAATACTGTGAGCAGTTTGGTAGTCGGGTTAAGCAGCCCTACGCTGCCAGAACTGACAATTAAGGCTATCAAGCCGATTTATATCAACTGAGCCATCTACGCTGAGTTGGCTATATATCGTTTTCCAAATACGTTGGTTGGTTTGCCGACGTACCAACGCATTCATCGAGTTGAGCAACGAAGTATCTGCCACCAGCAACAAGCGGGCGACGTTGACCCCGCTCAGTGTGGCGTTCAGGTGGTAGTCCAATTTAGCATCGCTGCGAGCCTGACATTGACTCAAGCCTGTGAACTGCTTGGCATCCCGGAAGAGTAATTCGATCTGAAAGCGGAGGTGGTAATAGTGGGCGATTTGACTGGCC
>NZ_KB893393.1 GCF_000374085.1 Spirosoma spitsbergense DSM 19989
CACCTGATTTGTGGCGCATCGAGGTGATTCCTCAGGAGATTGGCCGGGTATTATTGAATCTGTATAACAACGCCTTTTACGCCGTGGGGGAAAAGCAGAAAATGGCCTCGACTGACTACCGGCCCAGCGTGACGGTTAGTACTGCTCGGGCTAAGGATAATGTTGAAATTCGGATTAGTGATAATGGTACGGGCATTCCAGACGTAGTGAAAGCCAAGATCTTTCAGCCTTTTTTTACTACCAAACCCACCGGCGAAGGCACAGGGCTAGGCCTTTCGCTCTCCTATGACATTATCACCAAAGGACATGGAGGAAGCCTGATGGTGGAGAGTCAGGAAGGACAAGGCACTACGTTCGTCATTCAACTACCTGCTTTGATCTAAGGGAATGTACTATCTCAAAAAAACGCCCATTTTTTGAAGCAGATAGATGAATGGTAGCTTACCTTAAGCTAAAACCGTTACAACGACTTCTCGTTGGCCAGCAATCACCTAAAAAAGTAAAGTCAGCCCCCCTTTGTTTTTCAATATGTCCCCCTTCTTAGGTACTTGTGGCTTGATTAAGCGGGCAATCTCCTGAGTAAGAAACTGGGTGAGCTGACCGTACATGAAATCTGACATCGGCTTGGTCACTTCCTGCCGACGCGACTCTTCCAGGGCGGCTATATAAGCTGTCCGATCCTGGGCATACACTAAGCTCAAGGGCAAGCCATGATACTGCTGAACATAATTCATCAGCAGCCGAGAGGTGCGCCCGTTGCCATCGCCAAAGGGATGAATACTGACTAATTGAAAGTGTACCTGAAAGGAAAGGTCATAGACCTGACGGACTGTTTTAGCTGCGGGCAACAGCGTGTTCATCTCTTTGAGCAAAGTGTCCACGGCTGCCGGCACCTTCTTCGCATCCAAAAACATGCGGCTACCGGCCATGGCGCTAACCGTGCGAAATTGTCCCAGACTCGAATCAAAGGTACCCAACAGGGTGTTGGTCGGCCCACCCGTCTGGCGCATGGTCGCTGCGGCAATGGCCTGTAGCCGATCCCGGTTCAAGGGCTCGTGTTGGGTGGCCCAGTCGAGGACCAGTTGTTGAGCGGTCTGATGATCAACGACCATCAAGTGGTGTTCCAGTGGCTTGCCCCCCGCCGTAAGCCCTTTTTCTAACAAGGTCTGGGTCTCCAGCAGGGTTAGAGTCGAGCCTTCGATAGCCGTCGAATGATGGGTGTGCACCATTTGGTTATACAGCTCAAAGTTAATCACGCCGGTGGTGAGCGCCTGGTATTGCTTGATCAGTTCGGGCAACGTTGGAGCGGTAGAAGATGTGGTTTGAGCCATGGTGAGCGGTCAGGCGATTGAGCAAGGAGAGTTATTCAAAGATACGAAAGATGCTGGCTCGGGCGCGAACGGCCTCTAAAACTAGCTTTTGTTAACGCTCTCACCTTGGCTAGCCTCTACCGAAGGGGGTTCCTGGTCAATTTTCATGAAGTCTACTGGAGGCCGTCCTGAACACCCGACAGGGCTTGGCTGTGGTTCAAGAGTTTCTCTGATAAACTATGCTACTCAAGTAAATGCCGATTTGTCTCAGTTCGAGGAGCGTTTTCGTGAGACTGTGCAAAATAGGATTAACAAACTAAGAGGGCCCATTACAGCTTTTCATCTGTCATTGTTCACATGCATACGCCCGTTTATAGTTGAACAGACCAGTAGAGATAAATAACAAAATGGTTAAAGCAGGGCTTTAGAAATTGTCCTATCTTTAGGGTGTGAATATTCGCTGGCGTCTTTGGCTGTTGCCCCTGCTGACCCTCTGCTTCTTCATTTCAGCCTTTGAAGTGAATACCGAGGAAATCGCCAATACATGGGGGGATTGTTACGATGCCTACTTGCCCGTCGAGTATGCCCCCGATTCTATTCAATCGGCCACCGTCTCCCCCTGGCGGTTGACGGGCAGCGTTAGCCAGACGTTAAAACCTGCCGCGCTGTTACTCAGTCCGATTGCTGGTTTTTGCCGGGGCAGTTATCGACTAATTTCCTGCCCTTTCAGGCGAATCTACCTCCAATGTTGTCAGTGGCTAATTTAGACCAGTAGCCGTGCCTTGTGAGGCTCCCCCATTGGGCGGAGCTGTGCCGTCATGTCGTCTAAATTCCACTCAGATGAAAAACAGTCTATTTCTATTGCTCCTGATTTCTTCCTCTGCATGGGCTCAAAATACCTTTGTGGCTCGCATCCTGGATGCCTCCTCCAACACGCCACTACCCGGTGCGACCGCGCAAATTAAAGCCCTCAAACGGGGAGCCGCTGCCGATGCGGACGGAATCGTCACCCTGACCGATATTCCAGCCGGTGAGCATGAAATCGAAATTCGATTCATCGGCTATAAAGAAGTCGAAAACGAGTACGAATTTCCGCTAAAACGGGCCGACACGCTGACCATTCTGCTATCGCCTGCCGGAGAAGAATTAGGCGAAATCACCGTATCCACTACCCGAAGCAGTCGAACTATCGGCGATATTCCAACCCGCCTGGAAATCATTTCTGCCGGAGAGCTGGACGAGAAAGTCAGTGGGCAACCCAGCAATATCCGAACCCTGCTGTCGGAAAGTACCGGTATTCAAACCCAGCAAACGTCCGCTACCTCCGCCAATGCCACGATCCGAATTCAAGGGCTGGATGGCAAATACACCCAATTGTTGCAGGATGGTTTTCCGCTTTATTCGGGCTTTGCCAGTGGGCTAAGTATTATCCAAATCCCCCCGCTCAATCTTCGGCGCGTCGAAGTCCTTAAAGGGGCTTCCTCAACGCTCTACGGGGGCGGGGCCATTGCTGGACTCATCAATTTAATTACCAAAGAACCCACTGCCACACGGGAACTGACCCTACTGGCCAATTATAATCAAACGCAGGCCCTGGATTTGAGTGGGTTCTATGCCCAGCGATTCGGCAGGATCGGTTTGACGCTCTATACAGCCCGTAACACCCAGGCAGCTTATGATGTCAACAAAGACGGCTTCTCCGATATTCCCCAATTTGTCCGCTATACGGTAAATCCAAAACTGTTCTATTACCTCGATCCCACCACCACGATTAGTTTGGGACTGAACACCACGTTTGAGAACCGGCTGGGGGGCGATATGCAGGTCGTGGCTGGGCAGAGTGACAACCTCCATCAGTATTTTGAGCGCAACAAAACCGACCGTCTTTCTACCCAATTCCGGGTGGACAAAACGTTTGCGAATCAAGCCGGACTCATCTTAAAAAATAGCATCAGTTCCTTTACCCGGTCGCTAACTCGTCCGGGGTATAGCTTTGGTGGCCAACAGGTGGCCAGCTTTACCGAACTTAGTTACAACCGCCCACATCCGGTCTTTGAATGGGTCATGGGGGGCAATCTGTGGACCGACCAGTTCACCCAAAACAAGCCGACACTCTTACCCCTGGATTACAGCCTGACGACGGCGGGGGCTTTCGCGCAAAGCAACTGGAAGCCGACCGATAAACTGGTCGTAGAAACCGGCTTACGTACCGATTACACGAGCCGGAAAATCTTGCTGGTGCTGCCCCGTGTGTCGGTGCTGTACAAGTTCTCACCCCATTTCACCTTTCGGCTTGGTGGTGGTTTGGGGTATCGGTCGCCAACTCCTTTTTCGGATGAATCCGAAGAGCGGGGTTACCAAAATGTTCGTCCGCTCGATCTGACTACGTTGCGTACCGAAACCTCCATCGGAGGCAATGCCGATATGACTTATCGAACGATACTCTTTGAGACGGTTAGCCTGTCATTCAATCAGTTGTTTTTCTACACCCGTCTCAACCATCCCGCCGTGCTCAACAGCACGCCCGACGCAAACGGCCAATACGCTTTTTCCAGCGCAGCCGGGTATGGGGATTCCAAAGGGTTTGAGACCAATGTGAAGCTGACCTACGATGAACTAGCCTTATACGTAGGCTACACCTATATTGATGCCAAGACCCGCTACGGGGGCCTGATCCAACAACAACCCTTCACCTCGAAAAACCGGATTTACACCACGCTCCTGTACGAGTTGGAACCGCGCTTGCGGTTAGGCTATGAATTGTTTTTTATTGGTGGGCAAACCATTCGGAACGGGGATAACAAGCCTTCGTATTGGGTCATGGGCGTGTCAGCGGAATACAAGTGGAAGTACGTTAGCTTATTTATCAATGCGGAAAACGTTACCGATGCGCGCCAATCTCGTTTCGAGCCTTCCTACACGGGCACCCTACAGAATCCCCAGTTTAAAGACATTTGGGCACCCACCGATGGATTTATTTACAATGGCGGATTCAAAATTAGCCTGTAGCCTCTTGGATGGAAAATTCATTTGTTCTCACAACCTCAAGCCATGAACGCCAATAAATCTACAGAGAATTTGCGCCGGGCCGTTCGCCTGGTTGCTCTGTTGAACCTCGCTTATTTCGGGATCGAATTCGCCGTTGCCCGCTCGATTGGTTCGGTCTCGCTCTTTGCTGACAGCATCGACTTTTTGGAAGATGCGTCCATCAATTTTCTAATCATCCTGGCCCTGGGCTGGTCGGCCCGGCACCGGGCGCGGGTCGGCATGGTACTGGCCGGTATTTTGCTGATTCCCGGAATTGCTACGCTATTGACGGCATGGGAGAAATTCAATGTTCCCGTACCGCCTGCTGCTTTGCCGTTATCATTGGCTGCGCTGGGTGCATTGGCGGTCAATCTATCCTGTGCGTTTATATTGGCCCGCTACCGTCACCATAGCGGAAGCCTGACCAAAGCGGCTTTCCTATCAGCACGAAATGATGCCTATGCAAATGTAGCCATCCTGATCGCGGCTATCATCACTGCCTATACCCCCTCCGCTTGGCCTGATCTGATCGTCGGTTTGGGCATTGCCGTACTCAACGCTGATGCAGCGCGTGAAGTCTGGGAAGCAGCGCGTAAGGAGCGGCAGACATCCGAACCATAATTCGCTCCATTGCCCCAATCACAGTTAATCAGACGATTTATTTGTGAACACTTAGGACAAAAAGAAAGCCCCGATTTGGGGCTTAGGTGCAACAGCTCTTTTGCTCTTGGATCGGGGGGCACTTCGCCGTCCCGTAGGAACAGAATACGCAACAATCCCCCACCAGCGGTTTTAAGAGGGTGTGGCAGGAGGTGCATTCATAAAAATAGGTACAAGCATCGGTCGGCATGATCTCCGCTGCCTGATGGCCACAAGTTGGGCATACAATCACGGATTCGAGTGTGACCCTCATTCGTTAGAGCGTTTTGGTGCTGGTGACTTTATAGCCGGTAGCATCCACCGCTTTTTTGATGTCGGCTAGTGAGGTTTTTTTGCTGTCGTATTTCACGGTAGCGGCCCCTTTTTGGTACGATACTTCAACCGCCGATACGCCTTTGATCTTGGTAACCTCCTGCTTGATGTGATGCTCGCAGCCTTCGCAGGTCATTCCCTTGATGGTCACATAAGCCACTTGCCCAGTGCCTGCCTGCGCGGGCTGCACGGTCGCTTGGTTCTTATCGGGGTACAGCCAGTTTGAGTAAGAGGGGAAAGCCAGCAGCAATAATGCTATTGCTGTCATGACGCCTAAAAATGATTTCGTTTGCCAAAAGGCGGGTTTCTTCGTTTTACAATTACATTCCATCGTTTTTTGGAGTTTTAATTGTTCGTACCAGGCCAAACCCAACGCGCCCACTGTAAGCGCGATACTGTAAGGCCGCAAAGGTTCCAGCCAGGCCCATCCACCAGCTGAGCCGGTGGCACCCACCAGCAACGTGAACAGAGGGACGGTGCAGCAGAGAGAAGAAACAAAGGCAGTGAGTAGCCCGGTCAATCCGGCGAGTTTCATAGCTTACGATCGTTATTGCCCTGGACTAAGCAGCCAGAAAGGGGGCGGTTGGCATCGTTTCGAGGTGTTCCAACAGAGAATGTAAAATGCCGGTCGATTCTTCCCGTAAGGAATAAAAAACAGTCTGGCCGACTTTGCGGGCCTGGATCAACTGCGCATCTTTGAGCTTACGCAAATGCTGGGAAACAGCGGGAATGCTCATGCCCAAAATGTCGCTCAAATCGCAAACGCACAAATTGCTTTCTTGCCGCAACAGGTAAATAATTTTGAGTCGGTTGGCATTACCGGCCAAATCCAGCACCTGAGCCAGTCGGTCAAAAACCGGCTCGGCATGCTTTATTTTCTCGGTGCATTGGCGAATCTGTTCTTGATCGGCAAAGACGCGTACACAGTTTGGGGAATTTTCCATTTCGAGACAAAGGTAAGCAATTTGCTTATTTAAGCAAATTCTTAAATAGCAAGATAATGAGCGATGGCATTTTGCTAACTATACGTAATGAGCATACGAGCGTTTGCTTGTGAACAAAAGATCGAAGTATCGAAACTTTTCGGCTTGGTTTGCTATCACTAAATTACCGCTTGGTAATGCCAATCATCAAATGGATTCGCTATGGAACAGCACTGGAATCAGGTTTACAAAACTAAGCAACCCACTGACGTAAGCTGGTATGAAGAATACCCTCATTATTCGGTTTCATTGATCGAGGGGTTTAACCTCGCCAAGACGGCTCGAATCATCGATGTGGGGGGTGGAGACAGCCGTTTGGTGGATACACTGCTCGAATTAGGATACTTGAATCTGACCGTGCTCGATATTTCTGAGAAAGCCATTAAGCGGGCAAAGGCTCGGCTTGGCTCACGCGCCGATCAGGTGCAATGGATCGTCAGTGACGTAACGCGCTTCGCGCCAGTTCAATCGTTCGATGTTTGGCATGATCGGGCTACCTTCCACTTTCTGACCACTGAGCCACAGATCGACGCCTATCTCTCGATTGCGGAACAGGCGATTCCAGCCGGGGGCTTTCTGTCGGTGGCTACCTTTTCTGACCAGGGCCCCACCAAGTGCAGCGGACTGACCGTCCGGCAGTATTCATCCGATGCGCTGACCGATCAATTCGCCTATCGGTTTACCCGGCTACATTGTGAAGAAATTACGCATCCAACGCCGTTTGGCACCCAACAACTATTCACCACTTGCCAGTTTCAGCGCAAAGCCGCTTAATCACCGTGACCGAACTTACTTCTCCAATTCTCCATCAGAAATATTTTGAGGAAGAATCTACTTTTCTTCCTCAAAACCTGCTGCGCGAAGCACGCCGACAGAAGGAATTGCCCGACCTTTCGGTTCCCGCTGTCTGCGTCCTCGATCCTGATGGGGATTTACTGGCTTATCTACAAAAGCAGAACCAGGCCGTGCGCCACGCGGGTTGGGCCTGCTACCACACACATTTATACATCTGTCAAGTGGGAGAAACCGAGTTCGGCTTAATTGGCCAAGCTGTAGGCGCATCGTTTGCGGTACTGTTGGCTGAACAGCTTTTTGTCAGTGGTTGTCAGCTTTTGCTAAGTATCACCTCAGCCGGTCAGATTTCCGGAGAGCAACCACCCCCTTACTTTATTTTAATTGATAAAGCCGTACGCGACGAGGGCACAAGCTATCATTACCTGCCGCCCTCACCCTATAGTCATCTACAAATAGCTTTACTGGACACGTTGAAGGGGGCTTACAAGGATGCGCCTATTTCGGTAATCGTGGGCAGTAGCTGGACGACCGATGCGCCCTATCGGGAAACCGCTACGGCCATCGACTATTACCGCACTCAACAGGTGCTGGCGGTGGAAATGGAAGCGGCAGCCCTGTACGCCTTCGCAGAAGCGCGCAGGCAGCCCGTGGTTTGTTTTGCCCATGTAACCAATCAAATGGGCATTGCCAGTAACGACTTTGATAAGGGAGAGCATGAAGGCGCACTTGATGCCCTGGCCTTACTACAGGTGACCATTCAAAAGCTGCGGCCTGAGTACCAGCGATAATTCTGTAAAGCGATCTTTGTATTATGTAACGAAGAGCAAACGAGTAAACCCTATATTTGTAAGCTGATCTATTTCTGTCAGCTCTGTTGGTTCACGTTTTAAACTGTCTCTGTTATGACTACGAATGAAAACGTTGCTCACTGTGCTGAAACTTGCACGTGTACTCCCGACTGTTGCGCTAGTGGTCAATGCACCTGTGATTGCTGCAAAGATGATTGCTGCGGAACCAAGTAAGTTCTAATACTTATTTTGTCATATTCTTAGGCCGATTCCTTCTCTGGGATCGGCTTTATTCATTTTGTAATTTCTTTAAATAAAGTTAGTTACAGAACGAGTCATATGTTACAGGTAGTCCGTTGACAGTTATTGAAACGATTCATCTCTTGAAATGCCAAATTTTTGAAGCAGACAAATGACAATTCTATCGTCTCACTTATGAGCGTTATTTGAGAATTCGAAATTTTTCTAGCTTACCAACTATAGAGAACAGTAAAAAGATTGCGATCAAATAGGCCTTCCTCTTTACTTTGCATCATGCTTGTCCAACTTGACGATAGTCAACGCCAACTTTTGCGCCAACTCCAGAAAACCGAGTCGGCTAAGCGGGATTATGTCAAGATTACCGCCATCCTGATGCTTGACCGGGGCAAAGACCCCGACGAAGTGGCTGATTTGTTGGGTATCGACCATACTACCGTCTACCGCTACGCCCAGTCCTATCGGAGTCTGGGTCTTCAAGAATACCTTGGTGATAGCTATCGGGGCTGGTGGGGGCGGCTTGACTCCCAACAACTGAGTCAACTTCAAGCCGAACTGCGCCGGGGTTTTTACACCTCAGCCCAGATGGTTGCCGACTGGATACAAACTACCTTTTCAGTAAGCTATCATCCCCAGGGCCTGGTTAAGTTGCTGCATCGACTGGGCTTTGCCTATAAGAAAACTACCTTGGTCGCACCCAAGGCTGACCCCGCTAAGCAAGTCGAATTTGTGGCCCAACTTCAAAGACAACTTAGCCAATTAGCCCCCGACGAGGTGGTTTACTTTGCCGATGCCGTTCACCCCCAGCATAACACTCGGCCCGCTCAGGGCTGGATTGAGGTGGGTCAACAACGCCCGGTGGCTTGTAACTCGTCTCGGTATCGACTCAATATCAATGCGGTCGTCAATGGGCTAAATCCAGTTGAGGTCATTGCCCGCCAGGACAAGACGATTGATTCGTTCTCCACAATTGCGCTTTTAGAGCAGGTTTTAGGGGCTAATGCGGGTAAACGCATTCATGTTTACTGCGATTCGGCCCGTTATTACGTGAGTAAACAGGTAGCTGAATGGGTAGCCAGCAAGCCAATCACGTTACACTTTCTACCGGGCTATTCACCGAATTTGAACCCCATCGAACGGCTATGGAAGTTCATGAGGCAGAAGGTCATCGACTCGACTTACTATCCTGATTTTGCCTTGTTCGAGAAACAGGTTATGGCTTTTTTAGGCCAGTTAGAGCCGTATCGTGTCCAACTGGAGCGACTACTGGTTTTGCGGTTTGCCATCGTGAATAAAGACGGTTTAATTGCAGTCTAAATTAGCTTGTGTATATTTCTTGAAAAGATTAGCTAATTGGTCATTTTACAGCCTAGAGGGAGCGATTCTCGGCACATCCTATGGACAAATTGGTTGCTCTGAAAATGGTACTTTTCTTAGTCAAGTTGCAAACTCTATTCTTATGTTATGTGAAAATTCCTAGATCAACCGCCCTACACGAGCCCTGAAAATAGGGGAAAACAGACTATTGAGTCACTACCCAATAGGAGCCGAAGGAAAGTGGTAAATTTGAGCCTAAAAAGCCCTCTAGGATAGGGGTAGTAACGTCATGAATAAAGAGATTGAAGCCAAGAATTTAGTGCAGTTTCGCCTAACCGGAACACCTGATGGTAACCTGCTAGTGAGTTTTTACCAGTTGGATGTCTTCAATGAGCAGGCCGTTAATTGGCACATCGCCAGTCTGCTAGTGGAGAACAAGCTAGGGGCTCGCGTGCTTTACGAGGGGAATTTGTCGAATAACACGGCCTATCAAACGGCGATTAGTAACCTTTTGGAGCGGGTAAACGTGTACGTCAATTGCGTCAGGATTGAGAAAGTAAACTAACGGCCTTTCAGTATTTGGTTATCATAATACTCACTTATACAACATTCAATAATGAAACAACTATCCGAAATGAGTGTCGAAGAACTTAATAAACAACAGAATTCAATGAGTGTTGTTACCGGCCTTATAATTGGCGCATTTACAGTTTTCACCTTTATAGCTTTTCAATATGGCTTTAGCATATTTACAATGATTCCGGTTTTCTTTCTGCCGTTAGTTATAATCAATTTCAATAAATTAAAAAAAATAAAGAAGGAGTTACGCTTACGAGGGTAATGTATAAAGCAGAGTCTATCTCGAAATAATCTCATAACATAAGTGTAGTTATACGACACCTCCTCAAATAACACAATGCCCGGCCCCTCGCGAGAGAAGGCCGGGCATTGTGTTATTTGAGGAGACATCAAGCAACAGGAATGATGTTGAGGGAGTATTCCGCCGTGCTATGCTGTCTCGAGCGATGTCGATACCGTGGGTGGGCTAGACATGTCCATGTTCTGCGAGGAATCGACAGTCGCTGTATGGTATGTTACCGGACCGGCATCGCTCTGCGATGATATTTGGTCCGGACCGGCACTCGCCCCACTGCTGGGTGTATTGACTCCACTTGCCGTGCCTCCGTTAACGGTGCGCGGTCCGATCCAAATCACTTGTTGTGGTGCGCTCGATAGCAGCGTGATGTCAGTGCAGATGTTTAGCTGACTGCTCCACGCAACGTTAACCACAAACGTGACTCCTCTATTGGTATCGTAGGGCGGGCCGTGCGGTGTGATGTTATCCACCGTGATGGAAGCGGCACCGATGAATCGCTGCTCCGTTCCGTCCGGCAGTTGCTGCGAACCAGCTACATATTCGCTGGCTTGGATTGCAACGGCCGAGTCTGCACTGAGCGCGGCCCAATTTAAATTGACGACATTGCGTCCGGGATTCATTCTCCAAAAGATGCGTATGGTCATAAAAGGGTTCTCCGTTAAAAGATTAAGGGGATAAGGATTATCAGGATTGGGTCCGGGAATAGTGGATACAATCGGGTGTCCGGCGGAATCAAACCTCGGAAAAGCGCTATCCAATTGCGTTTTGAATGCAGGGAATGGGTTGCCAAGACCTCCGGCGAGGTTACGATATACGCCACCGAGGGTAGGTGCCGCTGCAGAAATGATTCGCTTGATGGAATAGCCGAGCTGATAAGATAGGTAGTTGATAAACAACGTGGCGCAGCCGGACTTTGCATTGGGCGTGTGATCATGCTCATCAACGCCATTTACGTAATCAGTGCGGTCGCTGTTTAGCCAGAGTCGTGCGGTGTCGAAGCCAGCCATGTTCGCTCCTAGCCCCACCTGGTGCAGGAACTCGGCTGAGAGAACGCGGGATAATCCTTCCCCGGCAGAACCCTCGTTGCTACCGTCAGATGCGAACCAGCCTTTATTTTGGGCCAGCATGAACATCTCGACGACTTCTGCGACGAGCAGATAACGAACCACGTCAAGCCCGGAACCGTTGCCTGGCTTGAGACTAATAGGGGGACCCCAGCCCGCCGAAGCGTACCCGCCGGGGTCTATATGAACCTCAATGGGCAGCGCGTACGGCAGGCTGATGCCGCCGAACCAGTCGGACATGATCGTGTAGTCCTGTTCGCAAACGCCCAGCAGCGCGTTTGCCCGTTGCAACCCATCTGCCGAGCTTAGTGAATCGTCGTAGCTGATGCGGTAGTGTGTAGTAGAACCAGCCAAGTTCAGAGCCATATTTTTGTGGTTTAGAATGTTTTGGAAGGACGAATTGCCAGTTTATCTCTGTTCGGTTGCCCCGAAAACGGCAAATCCGTCGATGGTAGTTGGCTTACTGATTGGTTGATTTCAATACGTAAGTAATTGAAAGCGAGGCAAGGTCATAACTTTATACTTTATAACCAGCAAGTTTTGATTCATCGGTAAATAGTCAAGTAACTCCGGCTGGGGTAGATCTTCCGAATCGTACACAATTCGCCACGACTTGAATATTCCGTCTCAAAAAACGTGCGTGGCTGTTGCACAACTTTAACCGTGCTCAAAACCTGGGGATAAGTTGAGTTTTTGTATCTTCATCTATGCAAGGCAGAAAAGACGACCGCGAAAAACTCATCACCTCGTTTCAGCTTTCCAGCTATATCCCCAAGCATAACCGCTCCAGTGGCCTGGTTCTACCGTCGGCTGAAGGAGATGCTTGACCTTACTTTCCTGTATGAACATACCAAAGAATGCTATGGCTCAACGGGCAATCCCTCGATTGACCCAGTAGTATTCTTCAAGTTCATGCTCATCGGCTATCTGGAGAATATTACGTCGGATAGAAAGATAATTGAGCATTGCTCTATGCGCATGGACATGCTGTATTTCCTGGGCTACAACCTGGATGAGCCATTGCCTTGGCACTCCACCCTGAGCCGTACCCGCCAACTTTACCCGGAAGCACTTTTTGAGCTACTATTTGACAAGGTATTCAGCTTGTGCGTGGCCAACAATATGGTGGCTGGTCGGCGGGTAGCCATCGATTCCGCCCCTGTCAAAGCCAATGCGTCAATGGAAAGACTGCTAGAAAAACAGCCTGACAGGCCTAGCCCTAAGCTGCTTCAGTCGGATGAGGGTCAGCATGAGCCAGTAGCCTCCACCCCCAAAATCAGCATCCGTCAAGCTGCGCCGGTTATTACAGTTGCTGATCATCAGCTAAGAAGACTGGCCAAGCACCAGCAAAACTTAAAAAGTGCTCCCACCACTCCAGGGGCTGGCAACGAAAAGGCACAGTTGCTAAGCAACAAAACCCACTACAGCCCCACCGATCCTGACGCCCGTATCTCGGTAAAACCGGGCAAAGCCCGCAAACTCAACTACCATTGTAGCCTGGCAGTTGATACCGCCAAAGGGGTTATTAGCCATGTGCAGGCTGATTTTGCCGATGGCCGGGACAGCCGGTGCCTACCCGATATTACACTGAAGCTTCAGCAGCGGTTGGCATCCAATGAACTGCGCCTAGAAGAGATACTGGCCGATACGGGCTATTCCAACGGAGGTAATTACGCCTTACTAGAGCAATGGAAAATCACCGGCTGGATACCCGTCTTCGGCAAGTATAAGCCACATATTGAAGGATTCCCCTATGACCCAGCAACTGATCAGTTCAGCTGTCCCGCTGGCAAGTCACTGCCCTTCAAGACTTTTGATTCGCAGGCTGATGGCGGTTTGCTAAAAATCTATCGAGCCGCTTATCAGGACTGCCAACAGTGTCCACTCAAACCCACGTGTGTCCCAAAGAGCCAATGCCGACAGATTACCCGGACGGCCTATGATCCCTTCTATCGGCGAGCCCTGGAGCGCCAGCAAAGTCGGCGGGGTAAACGTATGAAACGACTTCGTCAACAAACGGTGGAGCCGGTCTTAGGCAGTCTGGTGGAGTACTATGGGTTGCGTAAAATTAATGTACGAGGTAAAGCTGGGGCTCACAAGGTGATGGTGATGGCAGCCGTTGCTTTCAACCTCAAGAAGTATATGAAGTTCACGACCAAATCCACCGTCAGCCAGGCCATAGCCCTAAAAGTGGAATGGTCATTGGCTTCTCAAGACACTTTCCTGGGTATTGCTGTGCTTTTTCTCAACTGAAATGGGAAGACGATGATATAAAATCCTATAGCCTATTCAAACAATGAAAAATTAAAGTAGCAAGCAGAGTTGTGCAACAGCCACGCCCGTTTTTCAAAGCATACTTATATACTTGGATTGGTCTAATAAAAGCCTATATCCCTGTACTCGACCAGCTTACCATAGTAGCCTAAACTATGCACTTCATGGATCAGAATGAGGAACTTGATTGAGTGAAGTTTTGTAGTTACCTTAGTCTAAAACTTCATTGCTATGGCCCTTGCATTGCCTTTTGTAGCATCCAGCCAATCCCTACTGCCTCGGCTCTTGACCGAGCAGGAAATCATCACCCGCAGTCGACAAGGTGTGCTGCGCGTCGAGGCCGACCGCGTAGCTGATTTGGTGGGCTTAACCGATAAGGAATTGGCCGCTGCTTTGGGCTTATCCGCTTCTTACCTGCATCGGCTCAAGCTTGATCAGCGCATCAGTCAGGATGCCTCCGAGCGGCTGCTACTGCTAGAGAACCTGCTCCTGCATGCTTTAGATACGTTTGAGGAACGGAGCAAAACCGTCCTTAACTGGCTACGCTCACCCTTACGGGAGTTGGACTACCAAACTCCCTTACAGGCCCTGGATACCGTCACGGGCTATACATTAGTCGACCGGGTGCTGGGCCGCATTGACCATGGTATCTTTGGATAAGCTATGGCCATCGTCTATCGCGTAGTGCGGCAGAAGTATGCCGACCGTCCCCTGGATGTTACCGGTACGTGGCTCAATGGAGGCCGTTGGAATCCACCAGGTGTTGGCATCCTCTATACAGCTGAGCATCCTGCTTTAGCTCTAGTAGAGATCCTGGTCCACATGCCACAAGTACCCTACGGTGAGTTACCCGCCTACCGGTTGTTCAGCCTGGAGTTACCCCAGGATAGCCAGCGGGTAGTGGATGCAGTTGGACTACCGCCTTACTGGCAAGAGAACATCTACAACCGGAGTCAGCATCTTGTCGCCGATTGGCTAGCCAAGCCGGATGTGTTAGCCTTGGGTGTGCCCTCCTCGGTGATGCCATCAGGCATTAACTACTTACTGCATCCGGCCCATAGTGGCTATGGTTCCATACGGGTGATTGACGAGAAGCCACTCGTGATTGATCCCCGCTTGTGGTCGAAGTAAGCTAAGGCAACAGCAATTCCCTTCTTCTCATATGGGAGGGTTTTTTTTATCATCTTTACCCCATCGCTCAAGCCGGATTTTTTTCGTTACCTGTGGCAAGAAATGTACCTATTACGTTTGTGGCCGCTCAGGACATTGGAGCCGCAGCGGCCCGTTTATTGAGTGACCGTACCTGGAACGATCAACGTGATTTGGCGGCTCATGGTCCTGTGAAATTAACCTGCGATCAGGCGGCAGCCATTGCTACCGAAGTATTAGCGTTTCCGGTTCGGTTTCAGTCTGTCAGCGGAGACGATTACCGCGCCAACACCGCCCGGTTTGGCGTGAGTGATGCCATGGGCCGAAGCCTGGTAGCTATGTTCCAGGCGATCACAGCCGGGAAAGACATGGGTGCGCCCGTAGCCCACTCGGTCGATTGTCCGACAACGCTAAAAGAGTGGATGGAATCGAATTTTAAACCAGCCGTCGAGCGTTTAAAAAATTCCCCTGACGTGCAAACTCAGCCCTCCCACTGATTGAACGCTCTTATCTATGTTACACCCCGATACCCTCCGGTTTCTTGCCGACCTGAAAGGGAATAATAACAAGCCCTGGTTTGATGAACATCGATCCAATTATGAGATTTTCAAAGCGGATTTTTTACGATTCGTGATCGCTACCCTTAACAGATTTGAACAGCTTGGCCTATCATCAGGAAACCGAAGGCAATACAATTCATGCAGGACGCTTTTGCATCGGGCAATGAGTAGTATGGCTTCTGTTTACCAAACGATTTAACGTGCCCATGCTGGAAGTGACTCGAGTAAGGCTCGGACGTTTTTTTGTGCAAACCTGCCGGAACTACCAAACCTTGAAATCAAGTTAGCGGGGTAACTAGATTCTAAAAGATGAAAAAGTCGATTATCATCGTCGGCATGGGGCCGGGCTTAAGCTATGGCATCGCCGAGCGCTTTGGCCGTGAGGGGTTTATAGTGGGTATGATTAGCCGTACCGTGGAAAAGTTAGAAACCTACCAAAAGCAATTGGCTAAACAGGGTATTGAATCCGTATTTGCCACTGCCGACGTGTCGAACGAAGCTGAACTTGTGGCTGCTCTCGATTCGCTAACGGTGCAACTGGGTCGGGTTGATGTATTGCAATACAACGCGGTAGACTACCGAATGAAATTTATCCTCGATGAAACCATAGACGATCTCACCAATGGATTCCGCATCAGCGTTGGCAATGCCCTGTTATCGGTAAGGCATTTGCTCCCGAAGCTAACAGAAACAGGTGGTGCCGTGTTGCTAACGGGCGGTGGGTCGGCCAATTATCCCAGTCCTGAAATGGGGTCTATTTCGTTAGGCAAGGCGGGCATTAAAAACTTAGCCTACCAGCTTAACCCGGCACTAGCCGAGATGGGAATTTTTCTGGGTACAGTCACGGTTAGTGGCGGCATTTCCCCCGACAGCCCCACGCATTCACCAGCTATCCTAAGCGAAAAATTCTGGGCATTGTATCAGGCGCGAAATCCGGTTGAAGTAGTTTATTAAACCCATTCGATAACCAACACTTTTGATAAGATGAGCCATAAAATTACCCACAATCAGGCCGTTGAAGTAATCCGGCTGAAGGTATCTCCCGACAATACCGATGCTTTTCTGGAAGGCCGTGCCGAGGTTGAAAAATTTACGGGCTCGCTGGCGGGCCACGTCAGCACTGAACTGTTGCATTTAGGAGAGGATAACTGGCTGATGCTCATTCGCTGGGAGAGCGAAGAAGCCGTGCGGGCTGCTCAAACACTTACCGCTACGGCGCCTGTCATCTCAGATTGGCTGAACCGCACGGCCCAGTTTGTTTCCTTCGATACTGGCTTGGTTCGGTATGTAAGCTGAGTTTTGATAAACGATCGTAAAATTCTGCCTCTTAAACTGGCGAGCCAGCACCGAGTCTGGCCAGAAATTTTTGGCGGAGATTATCTATTTCTAACGATTAAGCCGGAGTAGCCTGGAAATAATAAATAGGCCAGCTCCCCTATCCGGTCCATATTGATTGGGGGAGTTGGCCAGAATCTCGTCCATACAAGCTGATGTGAATGGTTTCAGCATCGTCACGACAAAAGCTGCCGTGGCTATTGGTTCGGGGCAGCTAACTATTTAGAACTGGGCACCGGGGTGAACGGCATCACCATAAACTTTTTCACGGCCTTCAGTCAGATTGAAAAATTATGCTTTTTATACGCCCTATTTGAGAAGCAGTTGCATGAAAACGTCTTTGTCTCAAATGGGAGCGTTTATATGAAAACCTTGAAAAGGGCAGGTGTTCTTTGAAGCCGTAACTGGCACGCTACCAGTCTATTCGTCACGTAACGCATTTACTGGATTACTCCGTGTAAGTTGCCACGTTTGAAGACCAATCAAGATGACAATGCCGATTAGGAAAATTAGGCCAATACTTATCACCGATAGCCAATTGATCGTAACGTGATAGGCAAAACCTTGTAGCCAACTTTGACCCAGCCAATATAACAGCGGAAGAGCCATCAACATTGCTAACAGCATCGTACCTATAAATTCCTGCATAAATAACCTAGCCAAACGGCTTACACTCGCTCCTAATATTTTTCGGATAGCCATCTCTTTGGCTCGTCGGACCATACTCACCGAGACTAGACCCACCACCCCAATTCCTATGATGAGCATAGCAAGTAAAATAGCTATACGGGATGCCTTCTCTAGACGAAGTTCATGCTGGTAGAGTTGTTGCACCGCTTCATCCGCAAATCCATAGTCAAAAGGATCTTGGGGCAACAACTGGCGAAATCGCTCTTCGAGCTTCGCTATCGCCTGGGGTAAATTGTCGGTTTGTAGTTTAATCGAAAAGTAGGTGAACAAATAACCACCCCCATTCACGTGACCGATGGCAGTAGGCTGAATCTTGTCTCGTAGGGAATGAAAGGCAAAGTCTTTGGTTACTCCAATAATGGTTATCGGCTTAGAGTAGCCTTGAGTGTAAACAGGACGACCAACAGCCTTTTGAGGTTCAGAAAAGCCTAAGGCCTTACTGGCTGACTCATTGAGTACGAGTTCATCATTCGATTGACCTGACAAGTAATAGCGACCTGCTAGCAAGGGAATTTGGTAGGTTTGTAAAAACGATTCATCGGCCTGAATTAGGAAAGTTGGAACCGCTTGGGTCGAATCTTTTCCAGCACCAAAGAGTGGCATTATATAGCCAGCTCCGCCTTTCAGCGTTGTAGAGGATAGGCTAACGGCTTTTACTTGAGGTAGCCGGGCCAGTTCCTGGCGGATCGTGGCCATACGGGCTACCCCCTCTTTGGTCCAATCGCGGGGCAACGAGACTAGCATTATTTCTTCTTTATCATAACCCGCCTCTTGCGTGAACAGGTAATTCAGTTGCTGAGAGACCAGCAACGCCCCCCAAAAAACGGTCAATGCCACCGTGAATTGAACCGTGATTAACAAGCGCCGAAACAGAATGCCTTGCTGGACCGAGCCAAAGCGTCCTTTGAGCGATTCGATAACTGGCCCCTGCGCTAACTTAAACGCTGGATACCAACCCGCGAAAAGGCCCATCAGTAGTGACAACAGCAATGCACTACCCGCTTTCATGGCTGAAATTTTTAGTATGGATTCCAAAGGACTATCCAATACGGTGGAAAACCAGGAACGGCTACCTTCATACAAGAGAAGCGATAAGCTAAAGGCCAGTAGGGCCAGCAGCAGGGATTCCACCAAGTATTGACCAACCAGCTGCGCTTTGCCGCTTCCCATCGCTTTGCGTACGCCTGTTTCCAGGACCCGATCTGCGGCATTGCTTAAGGCTAAATTGGCCAGATTGATTAGGGCCATCAACAATACAAATAGGGTAATGAGCGAAAGCGTATAAACAGTTTTCGAGATGATGCCTTGGTTAAAGCTGCGGTAATAATCAGTAAGCCTCGTGAGGAAAGGATGTAAGTTCTCTTGGATGGCCACTGGCGTATGCTTGGCCAACAGGTGTTGAATCGGTCGGGCTAAGTCCTGGGGTTGAACACCCGGTTGCAATTGTAGAAAAGACGTAACATTGTTCACCGCCCAATCCTCAGGATTGGATCGGCCTTTTAAGCTATTGAAGGGAATAAACAGATGAACGGGTGTATCCCAAAGGTAAGTAACCGAGTTCTTAGCCGGTTTTGCCAGCACGCCGGTGATGACAAAATCTTGCTTTTTGCCCTCATAGTTGGTTAGCTGTACTACTCGTCCAAGTACATCGGTTCGACCAAAATAGCGTAGGGCATTGGTTTCGGTAATGACCAAGGCGTTGGGGGCCGTTAGGGCGGTTGAGGCTTGGCCATACAACAACGTAAACCCAAACATAGTAAACAGTGTGGGATCACCCATTTGCGCTACTTCCCGAATAAAATGGTGGTTACCGACCGATACGGCGGTAGTAATGGCATCAAAGCGGTAGAAGTTGGCGACCAGGTTGGGGTAGTCCGTAGCTAATGCTTTGGCTAGCGGAGCCAAGGTTGCGTCTTCGTATCCCATGCCTGTTTGTGTCCACTGACTCCGCAGGATATACTGTTGGGTAGCTTGGTGGAGTTGGCCATTGACCTGCCATTGCTGCCAGACAAAATTGGTAATAAGTTCAGTAAAAGCTAGACTGACAGTCAGGCTTAGTAGGGTCAACAAGGCATAGAATTTACGTTTCCGCAACTGTCGGAACGCCAACAGCAGATCGTTCTTGAGCATACTAGTAACAATTTGGCTCAAGGTAGATAATGTGCTGCTGACGAGCCTGTTAATAATTGTTAATGGCTCTTGTGTAGCTCCCTTTACCAACTAGTTTACTCGACTAGACGATTATTGCCTAGTTATGGAGCCGACCAAAATTTAAACTAATCACGACTCAACTACCCACTTTCTTTACCTAATTTTTCGTATCGTTAAACGCCC
>NZ_KB893394.1 GCF_000374085.1 Spirosoma spitsbergense DSM 19989
AAAGGTGGTCACGAGTCGCTTATCGAGCGACTGATTCAGTTGGTTTTCAATGGGTTGGAGATACTGACGGACTTTTTGGGTGATGAAGTCGGCAGCGGTTGCATTTGCGGTTGCATTTTTTGCTGCGGTATGGTTATTTTGTTCTTGTGCTTGGCACATAATAAGGCCTCCTTTCTGGCTTTGGCGTTGTGGTGATGCTCAAAGCTAAGAAAGGAGGCCCCTTGTTGTCAACCCCCTAAAATTCGGGATGACTCATGCTTCAGAATGGTCACTATGGGGTGATTTTGGTACTCAGTCCAGCCACATGACCTGGTCGTAGGCGCGTTCGTAATCCATTTCTTCGAGGGGAACCAAATCCCGAAAGTGCCCGGTCTCATCCGTTCTGACGGCGTTCCAGCGACCCGATGCGTCGCGGAGCAGGAGCCGGTAGCCGTAGAGGGGATGAAGGGTGTCTGCGTCGACGCGATGATCCCAACCCGTTTGCAGCTCGATGGCAAAGGCAATCCGGTCCATCACGTCGGGCATCTGGTCGGTAAGGCTGTTGGCCCCGTCCAGTTCTTCAATCCACAGCACCAGCCCATCGGTGCCCCAGTCAAAGTGGAGCGGGGTGGGAGTGAGGGTTATTATGGAAGCATTCATACCGTTGTTTGTTTAATGAGGTTCAGGCACTCATCGGCCAGGCCGACGAAATAAGTGTTGGCTGCTCCTGTTCTTCGCGCCATTTGCGGAGCCAGAAGCGGTACTTCTTACGGCCATAGTCCATAAAACCCGGAATAGACGTGACATCCACCGCAAAAAGCCGGTGGGGCTTTTGTTTCATAATGCCGATGAACACAAACCGAAACTGCCGGGTGTCGCCCCACTCGCCCGTTTCGGCATGGCGCAGGCTGTCGAGGTAGAAGGCTGCCTGCCGGTCGTAGTCGTAGGTGTAACACGATTCCAGAAACTGGGCCTGGGTACGGGCCGAGGTCGTTTTCAGGTCGATGACCAGTGCATTCCGGCGTTTGGGGCTGGTGTACACCATGTCCATCCGGGCTTTGCAGGCAACCCCGGTTGTGGGTTCGGTGGATAACACGATACGCTCCCGCTCCGATTGCCGCAAATACCGCCGGCAGAAGCCATCCTGCCGGATTACCTGCATCAAGGTCTCCAGCTTCTTTTGCTGGTCTGGTTCCAGCGCATTGGCATCAGTAAGCAGGGCCGGATCGACCATATCGGGCAGCAGCTGCGCCATAACGGTACCCACCGTTTCGGGTTCAAGCAGGTGCTGATGGAAGGCCCGGCCAAACACTTTCGTCTTTTCGGTAATAAAGCGAGCCGACGGCGTTGCTACCGGGTAGCCGTTGCCATAACCGAGGTGTTCTTCTTTCAGCCGCGTAAGGTCGGAATTGGATACGCGCAGCAGCGCCCGGTACGCATCGCCGGGGCTGACAACAGGGGGTGATTTGGGCAAAGAATTCAGGGAGTGAAGCATAGACTAACGTTGAATGAATGAAAGCAGGCGTGTTCACTACTAAAGGTGGACACGCCTGCACCGAAAAAACGTGTAGACTCTCTTATCCCGCTGATAGGAGTTCCGGCTCGTCGACCGGGTTGAGGAAGGGGTTGTAATAATTCATCGCCGTTTTGGTATTGGCAATGTCCGTGAGGGTCTCCTGCCGGAATATTTTGGCCTCGCCAGCAAACTGCTTTAGTTCGGCTGTCTTTTTCTCATCGCCAATTTTGTAGGAGAACGTAGCGATGTAGTAGACGCCTTTGGGTTGCACTTTCGTGTATTCTTTCTTTTCCGCTACTGCCGTAATGACCACATCGGCCAGTGTCAGATCGTCGTAGTAGAGCGGTTCGATGAGCCGGAATATATTATCGACCGAATACCCATGAAAGAGCAGGGCCGACACGCAGTTTTTGTCGTCGATAAAGAAAATCTCCGCCCAGTTCTTGGTGCCCATATTCAGGATGTTGTCCGTAAAAATGCGCCAGGCGATGGGCTGGAACGTGAGTGTCCTTCCTAACTTCTCGGTACCGTTGATGTTGAACACACCTTCTTTTGCATCGAATCGATACTGCCGGGGGTGCCCTTCCAGGTATTTATAACGGCGGACAACTGCGTTACTGACCACCTCGCCGGTCAACTCATTTGCATTTTGGTGCGGTTTCTGGTCGTTACCGCTTTGAATTGTCTCGATTTGGCTTTTGTTTTGTGTGTTCATTAGTATTTGTTGTTTACTGTTCAAGCAGGGGACCCATTTTGTGGTCCCTTTTGCCTTTTTAAGGGCTGTGTTTACAGCTTTAAAAATACATAGTTTTATGTAATTATCAAAGTACTTTGAGGGTATTTTGGTGTTTATTTTACAGGGTAGTGTGTAAGTTTAGTATGAGGAGCGAGTAGCCATCCGGCGGTAAAAACCAGACGGATGGCTACTCGCTCTTCACTCCTCACTCCCGATACCTCCTGAAAAGACATGATTCATCTCCGTCTACAGCAACTCATCGACGCGCTCGATGTCAGTGTCCTCGAATTTGCCCGCCAGCTGGGCGAGAGTCGCGGGGAGAAAGTGTACCACATCTTGCACGGTCGGTTGAAACCCCGTTACGATACGCTCGAAAAGATTCTGGGCGCCTATCCGCAGGTTAACGGCGACTGGCTGCTGCGGGGGGAGGGGATGATGTTCAAAGTGCTCAACTCACCCTCCGCAGCCATTACCACCGAAGAGCGGCTGCGTAATGTAGAGTTTCTGCTTTTCCAGCTGAACGAACGCGTAGCGCTGCTTCAGCAAACGAATGACGCCATGCTGGACCAGTTGAATGGAAAGCGGTGAAGTGAATTTTAGCCTGAACGGACGCCCGGATCAGGGATGTTCAGGCGCACAGACTGTCAATTGGTAAACAACCCGCTTCCATTCCGGGTTATACCCAAAAAGACACTAAACGCTATGGCTACGAAATCACCATTCGACCCCGATAAAACAGATTCTGACTTTTATTCCAAAGACCCAAACCAACACGGCAACTCCGACTATGGACGCGAGTCGGGGGGCGTTGGCACCAACGAGATGACAACCAGTGGTATGGATATGGATGCCGAAAACCGGGATTATACGCACGATACCCGGGAAGCGAATATAGAAAAAGGCCGGTTTGAAGAGCCTGCTACCCAGAGCCTGGGTACCGACCAGGAATGGGATGTTGAGGCTGATGCGATCTCCGAAAAACCGAAAGGAAGGATGATGAGCGACGAAGCCGCCAAAAAACTGGGAGAAATTGCCGAAAACCCGTCCGATGATGCGTTACTGCACCGGGCCGATGCTACCTATCTGGAAGAAGGCGACGACCCGAACAAAGGATACGACCCACACAGTGTTGGCTATACCGGAGCTGACAAAGAATCAGTTGAAAAAAATGATATGGATGAGTAAGGCTGCTCAACAGCCGGAATTATACAACCAATAAAAAAGCAACGGAAAAGCAGCCGTTGCTTTTTTATTGGAACAGGTTTTCGGTATTCATCACTTTACGTCCAATTCTTTTGTAAACTTGTCACCTGATTGATTACTCCCTTAAGCCGGTGGATGAAAATTCCCCCTTTTTACTTTGCTTATTGAAACCCGCGCTTATGCCCGAGCCGGTATGCTCGGCAACCCATCCGATGGCTTTTTTGGTAAAACCATTGCCATCACCGTTCGTAATTTTGGCGCATCCGTCACCCTGTATCCTTCCCCTGAACTGAACATTGAGCCCCAGGTACAGGATACCAACACCTTCCGGAGTCTGCACCACCTGCGCGACGCCGTGAGCACGCTGGGCTATCACGGGGGCGTTCCGCTGCTGAAAGCCGCCATCAAGAAATTTGCGGAATACTGCGAAAAGGAACATATACGCCTTCCTAATCAGAATTTCTCCATCCGATACAGCACCTCCATTCCCCGTCAGGTAGGCCTATCGGGGTCGAGTGCGCTGATTGTAGCTACCTTCCGGGCGTTGATGCAGTTCTATTCGGTAGATATTCCCCTTCCTGTACTGCCGAATCTGGTATTGGCCACCGAAACCGAAGAACTGGGTATTGCGGCCGGGTTGCAGGACCGTGTTATTCAGTGTTACGAAGGGTGCGTGTACATGGATTTCGACCGGGCTACTATGGAACGTCAGGGGTTTGGTCAGTACGAACCGATTGACCCGCACCTGCTGCCTAAACTCTATATTGCCTACAACACCGACCTTGGCAAACAATCGGGGCAGGTGCATAATGATGTGCGGGCGCGTTGGCTCAAAGGCGAACCGCTGGTGCTCGAAACGATGAGTGCCATTGCCGATGTTGCCCGGCAGGGCCGCGAAGCCATGCTTCAGCAAGACACCGGTGCCCTGCACGAACTGGTCAATCGTAATTTCGACCTCCGTGCCCAGATTTACAACATCAGCGACCGAAACCGTCAACTTATCGAAACGGCCCGTTCCTGTGGAGCATCGGCCTCGTTTACCGGGTCGGGTGGGTCCATCATCGGTTTGTACCGCGATGATGCCATGCTGAACCGGTTATTCGTAGAACTCAAAAAAATAAACGCCCGCGTCATAAAGCCGTACGTAGTGTAAAACTAAAGAGTGAAAGAGCGAATGAGTGAAAGGGTGATGGTTCCGCAAACCGGCTGATACAGATACTTTCGCTCTTTCACTCTTTCACTCATTCACAAATGATAAAGAAAGCCGTTATCCCCGCGGCCGGGTTTGGAACCCGGTTTCTGCCTGCCACCAAGGCGCAGCCCAAAGAAATGTTACCCATCATCGACCGCCCCACCATTCAGTATGTGGTGCAGGAAGCCGTCGATTCGGGTATTGAAGATATTCTGATCATTACCGGTAAAGGTAAACGGGCCATCGAAGACCACTTCGACCGGAACTACGAACTGGAAACCCGGCTCGAAGAAAAGGAAGACCAGTTGTTGCTGGATGAGATGCGCCGACTGTCGGACATGGCCAACCTGCACTACGTTCGTCAACGCGAACTGAATGGCCTGGGCGATGCCATCCGCTATGCGCGTCATCACGTGGGAAATGAGCCGTTTGCCGTCCTCCTGGGCGATACCATCATGGATGCCGTCATTCCCGTGACGCAGCAACTGATTGATACCTATGCACAGTACGGCGGCTCAGTGATAGCGGTAGAGGAAGTGCCGCACGATAAGGTGAACCGGTACGGTATCGTGGGCGGAAATGTCCTGAGCGACCGGATTCTGGAGCTGACCACTCTGGTCGAAAAGCCAGCCGTGAAGGATGCACCATCGAACCTGGCTATTGCCGGTCGGTACATTCTCACCCCCGAAATCTTCAACATGCTGGAGCAGACCCCCGCCGGGAAAAACAATGAAATTCAGTTGACGGATGCCCTGCTGTTGCTGCTCAAACGTGAAAATCTGTATGCCCACCGCATCGAAGGTAAGCGTCACGACATCGGCAACAAGCTGGATTTCCTGAAAACGACCGTCGAATTCGCCCTCAAACGCCCCGAGTTTGCTACTCCCTTTCGGGCCTTTCTGGAGGAAATCCTGAAACAGTAGTCGGCAGATAAACACAGAAGAAAGGCCTGCACGGAGAAAAAGAGAGACCAATCTCTGTCAACTCTGTACAGGCCTTTCTGTTTTAGCTGGAAGAAACTTACCGCACCCGAAGCGTTATACTGGCTGTATCATCTTCGCCATTGTCATACCCATTGCCCGGTGTGGAGTCGGGGTCGGGTGGAGAAGAAGTGGCAATCTGAGCCTTTATTGTACCCGTGCTGAAGACCTGTACTGATACTGACAGGGTGCCCGAATCTCCTGCCGCAATCGAGTCAATCCTACCCGTTACGGTCTGACCGTTCACCGTCAAACCATTGGTGCTGGTTAATTGCCAGCCTGTGGGTAGCATCGTTTGCAGACCTACATTCGTGGCCGTAGCCCCTCCCCGGTTGTGTACGGCCAGCGTAACGGTAATTATCTGATTGGGTGCCACTACCAGGTTGCTGGTGCTAAGCGATAAACTCAAATCAGCTTTTGCTGGGTCGGCGGGTGGCTGGCTGGACGCAACGGGTGGGAGGGGAGTCTGGTTCGGGTTAGGCGAGGCATGAAACAGCCCGCTGGCGTTGGGTGTGCGTAAATCGACCGTCGTGGCGTCGTCCTGCCCATCGCCGGTGCCGGAACCAGGCTGGCTGTCGGGGTCGGTCTGACTGCTGGCCGTAATCTGGGCAGCAATGGCGTAACTCCCCGGTTGGGTTGCCCTGAGCCGGTAGGCAAATGGAAGTTGGTTGCCAGCCTCTATCGTACCGGCATGGATGGTAATGGCACTGGCCGAAGCACTGACGGATGATGAAGGCGTGTCCAGAAACTCCATGCCTTCAGGAAGCAGGCTTTGGGCCGTCACGTTACTGGCTGCTTCAGGCCCATCATTGGCAATGACCAGCGTGAGCGTGATGGGTTGGTTGATGGCGGGTGTCCGGGTGTCCAGGCTTAGGGCCGTAGAGAGATCGGCCCCTCCCGCGCAAAGGCTAAAAGGCGCACTGGGTGCACTGACTACGGCTGGATCGTTGGCTACCACCCGAATCCGGTACTGATTTCCTAGTGGCAGGGAAGCGGGAAAGGTAACGGTAACCGGGCTGGTCGGGCTACTGCCAATGGTCGTCTCGTTCGCAAACGAGCCGTTACTATCAGATAATTTCACGCTGAGCAGGTTCCCGCTTTTCAGGCTTCCTTCCGATACGGAAACCGACACGCTTATCGATCCACTCAGGCAGATGCCCGGCAGGTTATCAATAGAAACTACCGGGGCAACAAGTGGAATCGTTTCAACCTGGTAGAGGATATCACGCCCTCCCATGAAGATCAGATCGTACCATAAACCCGGCCCGCTACTTCCCTGAGCACGTACGGAGTACCGATAAGTACCCGCCGGTTCTATCCCGCCGTTGCCAAACGATACCGGTGGATAATTACGTACATAATTGAACCCGTCAAACGGATCGTAATCAGGCGCCTGCGACGATGGGGGGGCTACATTCCAGCCAGAGTCGCTAAAACTACCACCGTCGATGCGCTGCACGCGTATTTCTACCGGCACCGACGACTCGATGAGGGAATAAAAACCATGCGAACCAGGTTCGTACCGGTAGGTGAATCGTTTGAGGGTCGCATCGGGGGCGCCACCCAGAATGGGCTTGCGCAGAACGGGTAATAACGGACGGGCGGGAGTCGACTGGGCAATGGTGAATGACTCACTTAATGCCCCCGTTATAACTGGCTGGGTAGAACGGGTTCGGAAGCGATACCGGCCATCCGGCAGGTTGGCCGGTATTGTCACCAGAATTGGATTGTCTGTGCCGGGAGCCGACTCGTATACGGTTACGCCGTCACTGGCCCGGACCAGTTGCGCTACGTATTGGTTACCCGGTTCGTAGGGATTGGCTCGTAAGGATGCTACGGCTATCACATCGCCCTGCCGATGCGTGAGCGGTAAGGTGTAACCGCTGCTGATGATGGATGCCGGGTTGGTCGGTAGAAAGGGAACGGCCTGTTGAAAAAAAGCACTGTTGAGTGCCTGGTCCCAACTGTTCGTAAACCGGATCAGACCCGGCCCCTTCATGTGAATGCCATCCGGCCTGTTTTCCGGGCCGACAATGCTGTCGGAGGCTGGTCCCGGAAAAGTGTTAGATACATCGGTGATGATCTGGTTCTGGGCGGCAATAATAGCCGGACTGGTTGATCCATAATTATAGCTCACCCGCGAAACCATCCAGGCGATGGGATTGGCACCCACCTGCTGGCGACTCTTCTGAATAACGGAAATGAGGTTGTTGTAATAGGCTTGGCCACCAACGCCATTATACGCATCAGACTCGCCCTGATGCCAGAGCACGGCCCGCGCACCGGTACGGGAAACATAATGCAGCAACACTTCGCCCAGCCGACGATAAACAGCTGATTGGATGGTGGTACCCATATCTCCGGCGGCTCCCTGGGCCCATTCTGCACTACTGGTACCGCCCAGGGCAGCCCCCAAAAATAAGACCGGTACGTTTAAACGCTGTACCAGCTTGTCGCCCAGCATGCTCCATAGGTGGGCCGGCTGACTGGGACCAATGGAAGTGCCTTTGGTGACATGGCTAAACTGGAGCGGTAATAACTGATCGCTCAGGCTATCCTGCTGAAAATCTACGCACGATACCCGGTCTTCTACCGATGATTCGACCGACTGAAGATTGCCATACACGTTGGATTGACCCGCTACCACAAACACTTCGCCAACGCCCACCCGCCCGACCTGCGTTTGGGCCACTACGGCGTTGTTTGCCCACGCCCGCACATCCAGTCGATACCAGCCTGCTGATACGGTTACGTTACCCGAAAAAGCGGAAGACCCCTCCAGAAAAGACAACGGAGTCCAGGCGGTTGTACTGCCCTGACCAACGACCAACGGAATAAAGCGGGCCTCGACGCTAGTGGCCGATGCGGGAGCCGTACCCATTATGGTAACGGACGCTTCATTGGTCAGACTGCGCTGAAAAACCATACGGGACACTGGACTGGTAATGGTAAGCTGTGCTATTGATGGCAAGGAAAGTAACAGCAGGAATAAAAGTGCTGTAATCTGCCGCGAGGTGGAAGTCATATAGGTTGAGTATAGGTGTTATATGCTATGACCATCTTACAAATTGTATGCCTGAGTTAGATACGTCAGTTCGTCTACACCTGATCGCTGACGGCTTTACAACGCTCAAAAAAAGAGCGGGCGGCTTGTGTGAACAAGCCGCCCGCTACCTTCCGTGAATCGATTGTCAGTATTTACTTCACTACCGTTCTAATCTTCAATTCATCCAGTTGCTTATCGGAAATGACAGAGGGTGAATCGATCATCACATCGCGGCCGGAGTTATTCTTGGGGAAGGCAATAAAATCCCGGATGGAATCGGCCCCTCCAAAGAGGGAGCAGAGCCGGTCGAAACCAAAGGCGATACCGCCGTGCGGTGGTGCGCCAAACTCGAATGCGTCCATCAGGAATCCAAACTGCGCTTTGGCTTCTTCATCCGAAAAACCCAGAATGCTGAACATCCGGGCCTGCAGGTCGCGGTTGAAAATCCGGATCGAGCCACCACCAACTTCCGTGCCATTGATCACTAAATCATACGCATTGGCCCGAACGCTGCCCAGGTCGGTGTCCAATAGGGGAATATCTTCCGGCTTGGGCGACGTGAACGGGTGGTGCATGGCAAACCAGCGACTGTCTTCCTCACCGTATTCCAGCAACGGGAAGTCGAGTACCCACAGCGTACTGAATACATTGGGGTCGCGCAGGCCCAACCGACTGCCCATTTCCAGCCGCAGCTCGCCAAGTTGCTTACGGACTTTAGCCGCATCGCCGGACATGATCAGCATCAGGTCGCCGGGTTTCGCCTTAAAGTGCGCGGCCCAGCCTTTCAGGTCTTCTTCTGAATAAAACTTGTCGACGGACGACTTCAGCGTGCCATCTTCGTTGTAGCGCACATAAATCAGCCCTTTGGCGCCAATCTGCGGGCGTTTGATCCAGTCGGTCAGCTCGTCCATCTGCTTGCGGGTGTAGTGTGCGCAACCGGGAGCGTTAATACCAACAACCATTTCGGCCGAATCGAACACCCCGAAGCCTTTCCCCGAGGTCATATCTATGGTATCGAAGGTGCCTTTGAGTTCCACAAACTTCATATCGAAACGGGTATCGGGCTTGTCCGAACCGTAGAACCGCATGGCATCGGCGTAGGTCATGCGGGGTACAGTGGCCATGTCGATACCTTTTACGGCTTTGAACAGGTGACGAATCAACCCCTCGAACATGTTCAGGATATCTTCCTGCTCCACAAACGACATTTCGCAGTCGATCTGGGTAAACTCCGGCTGACGGTCGGCGCGGAGGTCTTCGTCCCGAAAGCACTTCACAATCTGGTAGTAACGGTCGAATCCCGATACCATCAGCAGTTGTTTGAACGTCTGGGGCGATTGGGGCAGGGCGTAGAATTCACCCGGATTCATGCGGCTGGGCACCACAAAATCCCGCGCCCCTTCGGGTGTTGATTTGATGAGAACCGGCGTTTCGACTTCAATAAAATCCTGTCCGTCCATGTACACCCGGGTTTGCTGGGCCATCCGGTGGCGCAGTTCCAGACTCCGTCGAACGGGGTTCCGGCGGAGGTCGAGGTAACGGTATTTCATACGGAGGTCATCGCCCCCGTCGGTTTCATCTTCAATCAGGAAGGGCGGCAACTTGGCCGGATTCAATACCTCCATCGAACTGACTTTCAGTTCGATGTCGCCGGTAGGGATGTTGGGGTTTTTGGATTTTCGTTCGATAACCGTACCCGTAGCTTTTAACACGAACTCGCGACCCAGCGAGCGGGCAATGGTAAACAGTTCGGGGGCTGTCTGCCCGTCTTCGAGCAGGAGTTGGGTAATGCCATAGCGGTCGCGGAGGTCAATCCAAAGGACTCCCCCCTTGTCGCGAATGGTTTGTACCCAGCCGGTCAGGGTAACGGTGGTGTCAGCGTTGGTCAGGCGGAGTTCTCCGCAGGTATGCGTTCTGAGCATTGGTAAAGAGCGAAAGAGTGAATGAGTAAAAGAGCGAATCAGTAAACAGGCGGCCATACACCAGTCACTCATTCACTCTTTCACCCATTCGCTCATTAAAATGTATGCCGCAAAGGTAGGTGGTTTGCTGAAACCCGGCTAATCACTCTTACACTCTTTCGTTCTTTCACCCTTTGAAATGTGTGGGGAGTTTGTCGGTTTAGTCTGACACCGTGCTTAACTGATGCATCACGTTTGCCCGGAAAGACGTTATATTTGACTAAACAAGGTATCGGGACAATGAGCATCACCATCGACATCGACGATCAGCTACTGGCGGACTTAGGCCGCGAAGAGGTAGAGCGGGAGTTCAAAAAAGCCATCGAACGACTGGAACTCCGCAAACTGGCCCGGCAAATGGCCGAGGACCTGAAGGATATTGACCTTACGAACGATCCCGACTGGCAGAAAGCCCGCGAAGCCGCCTGGAGTGAGTATAGACAACGCAACAAACTAGCCGCTGATGGAAGCCGACAGTACTGATTACGTGCTGGATGCCAACTTGATAATGAGCATACTGATTAGTGGCAAAGCATATCATCGCGAGGTATTGACCGAAACGCGCTGTTGTTCTATTGATTTCGTTTTTGATGAAATAAGCAAGTACGAGGCTGTTATTCAGACGAAGGCGAAGTTGTCGAAGATCAGTTTGCAGCACTTTGTTTTTGATATTTTCAGCCTGATTACGGTTGTTCCATCATTCGTAATAAATGATGAGGATTGGCAGTATGCGGCAAAAATTTGTCAGACGATAGACAGTAAGGATGTTGCATACGTAGCACTTAGTAAGGCAACATCCTTCCCCCTGGTAACCCGCGATAAGACACTATATACAGGATTACGCAGGAAAGGTTTTCGAAGCGTAATCCTGTTTGATGATTTTCTCGGCTCGATTTGACGGCTATCCACTCCGTGAACACCACTCTTTTACCCTCAAGCCCACGCATTATTTCCGGTAATCCAGTGCTGGCTTGCGGTCGCCGAGGAGGGCTTCGTATTTAAAGTCGCCCCCGCGTTTCTGCTTCCACTCGGCCGTTGCTTTCTCGATGAGGGCGGGGGTTTTGAACAAATCCAGGGCGGTCAGGGCCAGGGTTTTGGCTGCTACCAGCATCCCTTTCTGCCCGATGCTCATGCCACTGGCCGCTGTCGATTGCCAGCTATGGGCACTCGAACCGGGTACCCATGTAGCCGTGGACAGGCCGACTGTTGGTACGGCCCAGCTGACATCGCCCACATCGGTGGAGCCACCACTAATAGCTCCTTCCGACGCATCGCGGAAGTCTTTTACCTCAGACGCATTGGTGATGGGTACTTTCTGATCGCCGAAGGTTTCGCTGATCTTCTGGGCAAATGCCGTTTCTTCGGGCGTGTAGTTGACGCCCCCCACGGTTTTCAGGTTCTGGTGCATCACCTCAGCCAGCGTTACGTTGGGCAACAGGTCATACACACCCCCCAGCACTTCCCAGGTTACCTGGGTACCGGTGCCCTGGGCGGCTCCCTGGGCGGCACTCTCGATCCGTTTCCATACGCTCTGGACAATAGACCGGTCTTTGTTGCGCACGTAGTAATACACTTCGGCATTGGCCGGCACCACGTTAGGCGCTTCACCCCCTTTGGTGATCACGTAGTGAATGCGGGTATCGGAGGGGATGTGCTCGCGCATCATGTTGACCATAAAGTCCATCGCTTCCACGCCGTCCAGCGCCGACCGGCCCCGCTCGGGTGAGGCCGCTGCGTGGGCGGCAATGCCTTTGAACCGGAATTTGGCGTTTTTATTGGCCAGAGACGTACCCGCATCGGCGGCATTCTGCGCACCGGGGTGCCAGTGCAGGGCCACATCCACATCGTTGAACAGTCCCTCGCGCACCATATACACCTTCGCCGAACCACCCTCTTCGGCCGGGCAGCCGTACATCTTTATCGTACCGGAATGGCCCGACGATTTGAGCCAGTTTTTTATTTCTATCGCGGCCGCCATCGACGCGGTGCCAAATAGGTTATGGCCGCAACCGTGACCCCCTTTTTGCCCGGCAATGGGTGTGAATTCAGGTTTTGCTTCGGTAGCCAGACCGGGCAGGGCATCGTATTCACCGAGGATACCGATAACGGGTTTGCCCGAACCAAACGTTGCGACGAAGGCCGTGGGAATACCCGCTACGCCCGTTTGCACGTCGAAGCCTTCCTGGCGTAACTGTTCTTCCAGCAGGGCCGAACTTTTCTCTTCCTGGTAGCCTAGTTCGGCAAAGTTCCAGATCTGTTTCGAGATACCGGCCAGATCGGGGAAGCGTTTATCCAGGTCGGCAAGAATCATTTTTTTGTCGGGGTCCGCTGCTCCTGTGGATGCCGTCACCTTTTTTGGTTTAGACTGCCCGAGGGTTAGGAAGGGAATTAGGAAGAGTACTGTAAAGATTTGTGTTTTCATTCTAACTTATTTGGGTATTGAGGTTGCAAACCGATAAAAATACGGGAAAAAGGGGAGTTAGCCAATTGGCTGGCTTTTTCAGACAGGCAATAGCGATTTTGAACCGGAGCACGGTATCCGTTCCAACCGGCTCGGTCGCCCACCGCTGGTATGATTACCGGTAAGCTATTTGGCAGCAAAAGAATCTAAAACCTTATTGATAGACAACCGATTGGGTTTTGTAGGAATAGTCTATTTATTTTTTACTTAACATCGAATTTATCAATGGGAAAACTCGCTAAAGGTGCCGAAATCGCCATCTTCCTATCGGCCATCATTCTAATTTTCATTTCAGAATATCATTACGTCTTCCTGAAAGATCCGATCAAAGCGATCTTCCTCGGGCTTTGGCCTCCGACCATCCTGCTTATTCTGATTTATTTCAACCTCAAAATCAAAAAATAATATGGGAAATCAAGACGTACTATTTTATAGCCTGGTGGTCGTCAGCCTGTTTGTCATACTGGCCTGGACGACATACGTCGAGTTCCGACGGATGAATCGAAACAACTATACCGGTAAGGAGCGCGATGCCGACTGGGTTTCGCCGGAAGATGTCTAACCAGGCCACTCATGGCGTGAATGACTACCCGATTAGGGAGTCAATAGTTAGGTGCACAAGACCCGCAACCTGGTTTGGTAATACATTGATAGAAGGTGCCCATTGGAAAGGGTAATAGCAGCCACATCGGTAGAGGTGTGGTTTTTGCATGTTAAATCTGTCCGGGTACAGGGAATGCCATTTTCCCTTTACGAATATACCCATGCGGTTAAACTGGTGCACTACCCCCGACGGTTATCTACTATGTTGAGAATGATTACCTGCTCACAGATAACAGCGTAGTAAATAGTATTATAGGGCGGGAGAGGCAGTTTACGAACGGCTGGCAGAGTATCGAGTCGACGACCAACGAACGGCATCTGCTCCAGAATACGCAGTTTACCGGCGATGGAATCGGTAAAACGTTCGGCTACATCGAATGGAAACGTGTCCAGTAAGTAGTCGGCGATAGCCCGATAATTCTCTTTGGCATCGTCGGCCCATACTATCTGGTGAGCCATGTTTTTGCCTCATTAATGACATCATCATGTGGGGTAATCCGCCCCAACTGCGCCGATTGCAGTGCTGCCTGTAATTGATCCAGAAATTCGGGAGATTCGGGCAAGGCCACCTGACGCTGTCCAACAAATTCATTGACGGTCAACAACAGGTCCCGCACGTCTTCTACGTCTTCAAGACGATCAATCTGTTTGTGCAAAATTTCCTTGAGATCAGTAGCGGACATGGTATTATTTTTATCGATAACTGTGTAGACGAATAAATCGCCGTAAGCCGGTCAAGATCAGCCAACAAGGGCTGCGCTAAAGAATAATCATTATAAACAGGACAATATTACTCGTAGCAAGATACAAAATTATACCTGACCGCACCGTAAATTGTGGCATCTTCGTCAGTTGATTAGCTGGTAAAAGTTTACTTTTCCGGCTTATCATCCTACTTTCGTCAATACCACTCCTGCCATGTCACTCAAGCTCCCGTTCATCGAAGACGAAATCATTGACCAGTACCTCTACGATGATAATCCGCGTCCGTGGACTGTTGGTTTTAGTGACGGTAAAGGCAGCGCTATGCTGCTACAGGTGGTTTGGAATGTGCTGTGGAACGGCATTTGGAAAGATATATAGCAAAGTGAAAGATTACCATTAATGCCTGAAACGATACTTCAATACTTCATTTACGCCCTCTCGCATTTGCATCGGGATATGAAAAAGGGCGGTGCGCCCCACAAGCCCATCTTACTGCTGAGCATTCTCCACGAATACGAATCAGGCCGCATAAAGACCAACCGAATTTATGTTACGCCTGAGTTAACGCATTCATTTTCTGTATATTGGAGTAGATTAGTAGAAACCGATCACTCGATTAGTTTTGCAATGCCATTTTATCATATGCACAATGAAAAGGGCAACTGGTGGCGATTAATCGCTAATCAGGGTTGCGAAATCTGGCTGGAAAATAAGGGTTCGATGAAAAGCTTTGGTAATCTTACCGCAGCCATTGCGTACGCTGAACTAGACCCAAACCTGACTAAACTGTTGCTTGATAAAGAAACACGCGAAATTTTGCGGCATACGCTGTTAACAACCTACTTTCCAAATCGACAAAGTCAGGCTGATATCCAAGAGGATGATTATGTATCTGGCTTGCGTGATGAAATGGTTGAAGAAAGTCCAACGGAATACAAAGCCAAAATTCTCAGACTAAAAACCCGTCTCGACCCGGAAACTTACCAGGTCGAAGTATACAACCGGGGAACTGTCTTCCGACGGGAGGTAGTGAAGATTTACGATGAAACGTGCTGTATTTCAGGTTTACGCGTATCGGCAACGTTCACAATTACAATGGTTGATGCTTGTTACATCGTGCCTTTTGCTACAAACTTTGATAATAACATGACCAATGGTATTGCTCTGTGCCCAAATCTACACCGTGCGTTTGACCGTGGATTGATTGGCGTTGATAATGATTATCGGGTTATTCTTTCCAAAGCTTTTACCGAAAATGAAAGCAGCCTGTTTAGCTTCAAACAAATTGAAGGTCAAAGGATTAAATTGCCTAATGATAAACGGTTTCTGCCATCATTAAATGGGTTCGCCTGGCATCGAAAGCATACGTTCAAGCATTAATATATCGGCAGTTTTGCTCGCTCATCGGCTACTGATCAATCAGGACAAAGCTTCCCCGAATTTCGTTATCTTGCCAACAGTCAACCGCATACGATTATGAACCCGCCTGTTGATTTAGAACAACTTATAACAGAAGGTATCAGGGGTTTACCACAAGCTTACCTCAGTGAAGTGGCTGATTTTGTGGTATTCGTAAGGCGTAAAGCGATGGAACAGCAACCTTATGATGTAGAAACGATTCAGCGCGAATTGAGCGGATTAGCTATGCATGAGCAGCGGCATCTGGACGAAGAGTTTCAGGACTTTGATCAACAGTTTCCCAAACAGATAAGTTAATACACCGCGGGGCCCACATACCCTTGATGCAATTGTGAAACGGGGAAAAGCAGGTCCCAGTCTTTGCCCCAAACAACATTGCCTCGCTCAATACGGAAGCGTTTAAAATTGGCCAGCTTACGATACCTGTTGTGCTGAGGGTGTGGGTGTTTTAGCAGGAACGAGCCAAAATCAACCTCCTGCGATGTGCCATCGGAGAAACTTAACCGCAGGCGGTATTCGCCGGTATGTTCAGCTTCGGTAATCGCCAGTGTTCTCATCGTTGTGTCTTGTCCCTACGGGACAACAAAAGGTTTTGGGTTTGCATTTTCTACCGTAACGACGGCCCGGCGACGTTGCGCTGTTGCGTCCCTACGGGACAAATAAAACGGGCTGACATTTCTTCTACCGACGCTGCGCTGTTGCGTCCCTACGGGACAAATAAAACGGGCTGACTTTTCTACTACCGACGCTTCACTGTTATGTCCCTACGGGACGAATAAGACGGAGGTGTTTTTTATGCCATGATGATGGTCAGGCAGTGCTGCGTAACGAGAACATTGCTGACGTACCGTCCCGTAGGGACATAACAGCCAAAGGCGTCGGTAGAAATGAGATAGCTCCCACCTTCTTCGTCCCGTAGGGACGAGACATTATTCCAACGGTTTGAATATGTATTGCTCTTCATAATCAATATCAAACACGTCTAAAAACCGACGATACTCTTCTAAAAACGTTCGTGTTCGGTGATGCTCTTCCTGGTCTTCAATGTATTGTATCACGGCCGGTAGCTGACTTTTACCGTACGAAAAGGCTCCATAGCCTTCCTGCCAGGCAAAACGACTACCCGTTAATCGGTTGTCGTTGACCCATTTTGATGAATCCTGCTTGAGTTGCTGCATCAAAGTAGAAACCGATTGGGTTGGGTGCATACCTATCAGCAAATGCACGTGGTCAGGCATGCCGTTTATGATGAGTAGTTTGTGGTTATGGTTATGGATAATACCCGTCATGTAGTTATAGAGGTCGTATTTCCAGGCAGGTGCAATGACGGCCGCCCGATGTTTAACCGCAAACACGAGTTGAAGGTGGATTTGAGTGTAGGTGTTGGGCATGGATGGGGGATCAATCTGTTTAATGAAGGGTGTTGTCCCTACGGGGCAAATGAAGGAGACTGCAACGTTTTTCTACCGACGCTACGCTGTTGTATCCTTGCGGGGCAAATGGAAACAGGTGGGCATTTCTTTCTACCGACGCTGCGTTGTTATGTCCCTGTAGGACGAAATTACACCAGTGCCCGTAACTCCTCCACAACACCCCTTACGGCATTTGCCGTAGCCACCACATCGGCTTCGGTGTTGAATCGGCCGATGCTGAAACGCAGGCAGGAAAAGGCTTCCGTTTCGGTCAGGCCCATGGCCAGTAACACATGCGACGGGTCGATGCTGGCCGCTGTGCAGGCTGAGCCGTTGGATACCGCGATACCGTCCAGGCCCATAATCAGCGCGTCGCTGTCGCAGTGTTCGAAATAGATATTGGTGGTGTTATACAACCGATGCTCCCGATTTCCGTTGACGCGGGTGCCGGGAATGGTGAGTAACCGGGTTTCTAACTGGTCGCGTAACGACCCTAATCGTTTGGTATCCTGATTCATCTCTTGTCGGGCCAGTTCTGCCGCTTTGCCCATGCCCACAATGCCCGGTACGTTGAGAGTGCCACTCCGCAACCCCCGTTCGTGCCCTCCGCCGTGCAGTAAAGCATCCAGTTTAACTTTTCCGGGTCGCCGTTGGCGCACAAACAGCCCGCCAACGCCTTTGGAGCCGTAGAATTTATGGGCCGAAAAGGCTAACAAATCGACGCCAAGGGCATCGACATCAATCGGTAGTTTCCCCACCGCCTGCGTGGCATCGGTCATGAACAGCGCACCGGCTTCGTGGGCCAGTTTGGCTATTTTCTGAACCGGCTGAATGACGCCGGTTTCGTTATTCACCAGCATCACCGATACCAGAACCGTGTCGGGGCGGATAGCCGCTTTCACGGCCTCCATATCCAGCAACCCCGCGCCGACGCTTCGGTCCGGCTGAACGGGTAGGTACGTGACTTCGTAACCGTGCTTCTCCAGATAGTCGCATACGTCCAGCACGGCTTTGTGCTCGGTTTGTACCGTAATGATGTGTTTACCCCGATGCTGCTGATTTTCTACAACGCCTTTGATTGCCAGATTGATCGCTTCGGTAGCTCCCGACGTAAATACCAGTTCGTGGGTTTCGCAACCGAGTAAATCCGCTACCTGCTGCCGGGCGGTCTTCACGGCTTCGTGGGCCGATACACCAAAGGGATGTGTACTGGCTGCGTTGGCGTAGGTGTCCGTCAGGAATGGCATCATGGCCTCCAGCACCCGAGGGTCGAGTTTCGTGGTAGCGTTGTTGTCCAAATAAATCATACAGTAAAGATACGGGGGATACGGCGTCCTTCATAAGGTAAACACGCAACAACACCCCCGCTTTTCACGGCTATCCGTTTGGGCTGGCTAATGGTAATTGAGCAATGATTTCGTCGGTGGTGGCCAGTTCGCCGATGCGGGGAAAAATGTAGGTCAGGCTGTTCTCGTGGGCAGCCGCTACCGTATCGGTCATGGCATCGGTGGCGAAGGTGATATTATACCCCCGTTCGTTGGCAGAACGGGCCGTTCCTTCTACGCCAATACTGGTAGAAATGCCCGCCAGTACGATGCCCGTTATAGTCCGTTTCTGAAGTTCCTCGTGGAGGGAGGTGTTGTAGAATGCGTTCCAGGTTTCTTTCGTAATCCGGATGTCATCCGAATTGGGTTTGATGGGGTCAACAAGGTCGAAGAAGCCAGAAGCCTGCATGTTCTCCTGTGCCTGTTTCTGTCCGTCGGCATCTTTGGGGAAGTTTCCTTTTTCGGAGCGTACGACAGAGGCCGGTGCCCCGATGGGTTCTACATGTACGACTACCACCTGACGTTTCGCCCGGTGAAAGGCCTTTTTTAGCCGGGCGGCATTCTGGATGATCGTCTCCGTTGGATGCGCTTTGCCATCTGTCGCAATTCCTTTTTGCAGGTCGATAAGAACAAGCGCCGTTTGGGTGTCGAGGGCCGTAAGCATAGCGATAAAGCTGATTAGTGTTTAGGTTTATAACCGGTAAAGCGAGTAGCCTGTTTCTGAAATCGAACTGGTAACGGTAGCGGGGTGACTACAGGGACCTGGGTTTTTCATTATGTGACAAAAGAGGAAAAAGTTGCAGGAATTGCAGACCGTGGGCGTTATTTGTGCGAAGAATAAACAAGTCAGGTACCTGATGCCGTTTTACTTTTCACGTACGCTAGTTCAAGCTATGCCCTTTAGGGCAAGACTTTAGTTGCTACTCATTTTTGGTAGTTTTGCTTGATGAAGCAACAACGGTCTGGTAGCCATTCGGTTTATAATTTGCAGGTCCATTTGGTGTGGAGCACTAAGTATCGCTATCAAGTGCTAACGGGTGATGTGCAGTTACGTTGCCGGGACTTATTGCGGCAAACCTGCAATGTATTGGATGTACAGATTCTGAAGGGCGTTGTGAGTAAAGACCATATTCATCTGCA
>NZ_KB893395.1 GCF_000374085.1 Spirosoma spitsbergense DSM 19989
ACTGATCATCGCCTTGGTGGGCCGTTACCCCCCCAACTAGCTAATCAGACGCAAGCCCCTCTTCTACCCATAAATGTTTACCAGAATAATCAGGTGATTCCTCTGGACCGTGCGGGTTTACCCCAGCTTTCGCCGGGCTATCCCCCAGTAGAAGGCAGGTTGCTTACGCGTTACGCACCCGTTTGCCACTAAGCATTGCTGCTCCGTTCGACTTGCATGTATTAGGCCTGCCGCTAGCGTTCATCCTGAGCCAGGATCAAACTCTCCATCGTAAATAATTGTGTAGCTAGTAAACTAACTACTATGTTGTTCAACCGGTGATCGAAATCACAAAGTCGCGTTTTTTGTTGTGCTGTCCGTTTGTCAAAGAACTTTTCGCCCGGCCCATTGGCCAAAACGAAGTGAGAAAAGGAAACCGTTGTTTCGTTGTTCTCTTTGTGTTTGGGAGCGCAAAGGTACGCTTTGTTTCCCGTTTGTCAAGTAAAATCTGAAATTTATTTTTTGTACTACTTTTCAGATTTTGGCACCTAAGTAATTGATAGTCAAACTGTTGTTTGTTTATCAGCCCTGCCTCTTTCGATTTGGGATTGCAAAGGTACGCTTTGTTTTTCGAATGTCAAGTAAAACTGAAGATTTATTTTTGGCACTGATTCTCAGGGGGTTACTTTCAACTCGTTGATAGTCAAGCCGTTGCTTATCTATCATGCCCCGTTTCTTTCGATTTGGGAGTGCAAAGGTAGCCAGTCTAATACCCTTTGTCAAGCCCTGATCTGAAAATAGTTTTTACCACACCAAAGATTATTTGGTAAGTGGCCTGTTGTCAGCCACTTACCACAAATAAAAAAACTAAACTTTTTTGATAGACAGTACGGTAAAGCTCCTCCTGATTGGTACGAGTAGGCAACTTGTGCTGGTTAAAGTACTCATTCAAGCTTGTCTGGCGTATATTGCATCTACCTTTCTACTCATTTTTGGAAAGAAGATTATTAACTAGAATGAAAATTTTACACACGGCAGACTGGCATCTGGGCAAGAGGCTACAGGATTTTCAGCGCCATCAGGAACAAAAAGATGTCCTTGAAGAGATCACTCAGATAGCAGATCGCGAATCGGTAGATCTAGTTATAGTGGCAGGGGACCTGTTTGACACCTTCAATCCACCGGCAGAAGCAGAGGACCTATTATATAGTACACTTAAAAGGCTGGCGGCTGGTGGTAACAGACCCGTTGTAGTCATTGCGGGTAATCATGACAATCCAGAGCGTATCGAAGCGCAGGACCACTTCGGCCGGGAGTGCGGTATTGTGTTTGCTGGTTTTCCGAAAACGGAAATTCGGTCGCATGTACTGAATTGCGATGCCAAGCTACTACGAACGGCTCCGGGATTTGTAGAGATCCAGCTTCCCAGGCATGCTGCTCCGGTGCGACTGATACTAACCCCATACGCCAACGAGAACCGGATGCGGGCCTACTTCGGCTTTCTTGATGCCGACGATGAAATGCGCCGGTCCCTGCAAGCCCACTGGTCTTCGCTGGCCAATACCTATATGGATGATCAGGGTGTCAATTTATTGGTGGCCCACTTGTTTGTGATGAAACGGGGGGGCACTCAGCCCGAAGAAACGGGTGACGAACGAAGTATTCTACAGATTGGTGGCGCATCTGTAGTATATACAGATATGATCCCACCTCAGATCCAATATACCGCGCTGGGTCATTTGCACAGGCAGCAGGAAATTAGTGGGGGATCCAGCCAGGTTGTGTACAGCAGCAGCCCACTGGCGTATAGCTTTGCCGAAGCCGACCAGCAGAAGTACGTTATGGTAATTGACGCCGAGCCCGGAAAAACCGTAACCGTAAATTCAGTACCCCTGCAAGCGGGAAAGAGGTTACTGCGAAAGAAATTCACGCGGGTCGATGATGCGGTTGAATGGCTGAACGCCAACCCGACCTGTTACCCGGAAATCACCCTGCAAACGCCTACCTACCTCACATCAGAAGATCGTCGGCGGCTTTCGCAGGCACATGATTCGCTTTCGTCGGGAAGTATCATTCCGGATATTCGGGATGTGGACGTGGTTGAGGAGCATCCTGCAAAAGTCATCGACCTGTCGCAAAGTATGGAAGCTTTGTTTACGGACTACTTCAAAAACAAGAACAAGGGACAGGAGCCGAACGAGCGGTTGCGCCAGTTATTCAGTGAGATTTTAGCCACAGACCCCGAATGATCCCCATTAAGCTGTCCATTCAGGGCCTTTATTCTTATCAGGAATTACAGGAAATTGATTTCCGCCAGTTAGTTGCATCGAGTGTATTTGGCATTTTTGGCAAGGTTGGCAGTGGTAAGACTTCCTTACTGGAAGCTATCAGTTTTGCCTTATACGGGAAGACAGAGCGACTGAACAGTCAGGATAAGCTCCTGTATAATATGATGAATTTGAAGTCGAAGCACTTGATCATCGACTTTGAGTTTCAGGCGGGGCCCAACGAGCAATTGTATAAATTTGTTTACGAAGCAAAGCGGCACGCCAAAAAACACCATGAGATTGGTCCGGGCGAACGTCGTATGTTCAAGCGGGAAGGCGATGAATGGACCCCGATTGGTAATGAGAAAGACGACGTGTCAGTACTGTCGAAGCAAATTCTGGGCCTAGACTACGAAAATTTCAAACGGACAATCATTATCCCTCAAAACCAGTTTAGGGAGTTTCTGGAACTGAGTCCAACGGACAGAACCAAGATGATGAATCAGCTCTTTAAGCTGGATCAGTACGATTTGGCGGGGCGGGTAGGAAAGCTGAGTAAAGCCAACGACGAAGAATTCTCCAAACTAAGCGGTCTGATGGCTTCCCTGGAGGAGGTAACGCCGGAGAATATCGAAAATGCTCAGCTTGACGTAGCCACCATTCGGAAGTCGGTGACCGAACGAACCGGGCACATCAGCCAGATGGAACCGGTTGAGAAGCTACTGCTCCTACTGAAACAACAGAGCGAAACGCTGGCCATTACCCGAACCGACTTGGCACATTGGCAGTCGCAGGAGCCGATTTACCAGAAAATACAACAGGACATAACTCAATACGAGCAGTGTCGTCTGCTGTTTCAATCCAGTCTGACGGGTCTTAGCAAGTTGAAAGACAAGCACGACGGCCTTGCTGGCGAGCAGCAGAAAGCCCAGCGTTTGCTGGCAGCCATGGTGAGTCGGTTACCGGATTTACAACGCAATCACGCGTCGGCGAAGCTGGCTTACGAAAACCGGGAGAAATTGCAGGACCAGATTGACGAGTTGGATACTGTTCAACTTATCAGAACATCCCAGGAATCCGTTGAACTACAAAACCGGGACCTTAAAAACCTGACGGCCCGCCTTGGCAGTCAGAAAGCGGGCATTGATGAACGAAAAGCCGATCGGCAGGTACACCAAACAACCATTGAAACGCTGTTGGGCCGGAACTCGGACCTAGAACGACTTTATGCCGTGAAGCACTGGTTCGGGTTGTACAAACCGATGAAAAAGCAGGCTGATGACCTGCAAGCACAGATTGGGGAGTATGAAAAAAGTCTTGACGCAATTAAGCAACGAAAAAACGATGCCTTGAGCAGGTTCTCCCCTGAGTGGGCAGATCTAACACTCAAAGTACTGCCCAACGCCATTAACGAAGCTCTTACTGAGCTGGAGAAAATTGAGCAGGACCGGTCGTTGACCCATCAGCAAACGCTGTTGAAAAATGAGTTGCAGCGCTACGCTGACTCACTGACCGATGGACAGCCTTGCCCGTTGTGCGGCTCAGTACATCATCCCCAGAAACAGGATCATTCTGCCATTGGCGATGCTGTACTGAAAAGTGAGCAGGCACTAAATAAGGTCAAGCAACGCATAAAGGAGATGTCGACACTTCGGTTGACGGTGAAAGGACTGGAAACCGAACTGCGGGGCGTTCACGAAAATGGCAAACGGCTGATTCGGGAACGGGGTGACCTGATTGAGCAACTCACGGCCCACGAGGATACGTTTATATGGCCGGAATTTTCGATAGAGAGTGAAGGCAATGTGGCCGAAGCAATTAAGCAGGAGAACGACCAGAAAAAACAGTTGACTGACGCCCAGGAAGCTGTTCAGGGGCTAACTGTTCAACTTGACAAAGCGGAGAGCATATATAATCAGTTAGGGAAGGAAATCAGCGGTATTGATGCAACGATAGCCGAGCGCAGGAAACACATTGACTCTCAGGTTGAATCCCTGCAGCATTACCCACTGTCCGAGGTTGCCAATTGGAATCTGAAACACATAGCCGATCTACGGGAGTCGCTGGAAAAGCAATACGACCAGACTAAAACTGCGTTCGATGAGGCCGAGAAGCAGAAGAATAAAGCCGAGAAAGATGAAATTACGTTCCGGGCACAGGTCGACCAGTTGACGAAGCAATTAGCTGATCTAGCCGATGAACGAGCGAATGAGGAAGTCATTCTAGAAAAAAATCTAGCCGATACAGGGCTGATTCGGGAGCAGGTCGAACAAATTCTGCGGACTGTGTTTGATGTTGAAGACGGGAAAAAGCGCGTAGCGAACTATTACGATAAACTAAAGAGTTTACAGAATCAGGTTTCCAGCCTGGAGGCTGCGCTAACGGAACAACCTTTCGACCTGGCCGAATTGGACGCCGTTCAGGAAGAACTGAAAGCCGTTCGGGCGGAGAAGGATGAATTGAACAAAGAGCTTGGTAAAGCCGCGAATAAGCTGGAAACGCTGGAAAAGCAATGGATTGAGAAGCAGAAGCACCAGAAACGGCATGATGAACTTGACCTTCGGCGTCAGGATCTGAAAGAGATGGAGAACCTGTTCCGAAAGCAGGGCTTTGTTGATTACGTTTCGTCCGTCTACCTGAAAAACCTGTGCCAATCGGCTAACGATCGCTTTTTCAGACTTACGAACAACCAGCTCAGACTCGAACTGGACGATAGAAACGGGTTTCAGGTGCGCGATTTCATGAATGGTGGGGAAGTGCGGAGCGTCAAAACACTATCGGGGGGCCAGACATTTCAGGCAGCTTTGTCGCTGGCACTGGCGTTATCCGATAATATTCAGCATCTGACAAGAGCGAAGCAAAACCTGTTCTTCCTGGATGAAGGCTTCGGTACACTCGATAAAGATGCCTTGCAAACCGTCTTCAAAACCCTGAAAGCACTCCGTACCGAAAACCGCGTCGTCGGTATAATCTCGCACGTTGAAGAGTTACAGCACGAAGTCGATAACTACATCCGCGCTGAAAACACCGAGAACGGCAGTCGCATTATAAATAGCTGGGAAGAATAAACTTCTCCATCACGCCGGAGCAGTGCATTGTGCTCCGGCGTGATGGAGAAGTTTCACTCAATACGTTGTCGAACGCCCCACTGCTCTACTACTTTTCCGTCGCTCAGCCGGACTACATCATAAAACATCGTTGGTTTCTGCTCCCAACGCCCTGACGACTGAACAACGACAAAATCGCCCTCTCCAATAATATGGTGTACCTTCTCGACAGACCATTGATCGGGTTGCTGCCGCAAATAATCCATCAGGCCGACAAGGCCATTGCTAACTTCGGGAATATGCTGGATCAAGTCGGTTGCGACAAGGTCATGGCAGGTGTTTGTATCACGGTTGATGAAAACCTGCTCGTAAAGCGTACGAACCAGTTTCTTATTGGTAAAGGTCTGTTTATCATCGTCAACAGGCAGGGAACCATCCATCATGCTGTTGCCATTGACGGTTGATTCGGGCTCGTCTTGCATGGCATCCCAATGCTCGGCTACTTTGCCATCCTGAAGGCGGAACAGGTCAACAACAACTTTCTGTTTACCACCCCAGTCAAAGGACATATTCGTAACTACGTAATCTCCTTCGGCAATGAGCCGGAGGAAAGGTTTGGCTGGGGTGGCAGGCTTTGGCATTTGCTTCATGTATCCCAGGGCTTCCAGTAAGCCTGCCTTCCCAGGTTTGACCGCTAAACTGTGCTGTATATAGTCATTAGCAATGATTTCTTCGGCAAATGCCAGATCACCCTGACTAACGGCCCGTCGGTAAAAATCACGGACGATGGCTTTATTTATTGACTCCTGCTGCATGAGGTATTTTAGTGAAAGTCTTCTGAAAAATTGATTAGGTATGTACCAGCATCCGCGCTACGTATATGTATAGCGAACGCGCGATGAAGCTTTTCATCGGTACAAAAGGGTAAGTTGACTGGGTTCGACCGGATGCTCATCGAAAGAAAACGATGAGGCTATCGCTCTGTAGTAAGCGTATCAGAGCGTATCAAAAGCACCTTGTCCTGGTTGACAGGTGTCTTTTAATACAGGTCGGCGGTATGTAGGTTGACTTTCAGTGAAACAAAGGTAGCCATGCAGAGGACTCTGCCAACTACAGCCAGATTAGAAATCCAGTTTAAAATGGTGGCTGGTGATATTGAACCCTTTTTTCAGATACAGCCGGTGGGCATCATACCGGGCCGGATTCTGCCCTGAATCAAGGGATACACACTGGCAACCCGCTTTCCGGGCTTCGTCGATCACAAAATCGAGCAGGGCACTGGCGTATCCTTTTCCACGAGCACCAGGCAGGGTCGACAAATCATCAATATAAAGCGTTTTACCGCTGTACAGCAGATTCATATACCGGTACCCAACCACAGCCGGAGCTGATGCCAGCGACTCATCACTTTCTACATAAGCAAGTACAAAGCCATCGTTTGCCCGCTGAAAACGAATCATATCGAACGCCTGGTCAGGATTAAGGTGTTGCCGTAAGGCCAGCATGGCGGGTAAACACTGCCGGATTTCGGCGTCGGTCTGGGCAATAAGTACACTCATAGCTGTTCGCGAATAGTTTGTAGAATTTCGTCGCCACCCCGTTCCAGAATACTTTCGGCCAGTGAATGGCCTAAAGAGGGCGCTTCGTCGGTTGGGCCGGAAAAAGTTTCCCTAAGCAATTGGGAACCGTCCAGACTAACCAATCCACCCGTCAGGCTGATAGTCTGCTGATCCGTCAGGCTTGCCAGCGCAAATGAGGGGATGCTGCACCCGCCTTCCAGTCGGGCAAGGAAGGCACGCTCTGCCCGTAAACAGGCAGCGGTGGGTTCGTGATTGATTAACTGAATGAGTATTTTCCGTATCTGACTGTCCAGAGAAATAGCCGTTTCGATAGCTACACTGCCCTGTCCAACAGCGGGTGTAAACTCGTTTACGGGCAGGTATTCCACAATCAGGTCATCGTACCCCATCCGATGCACACCGGCATAAGCCAGGAGCAAGGCATCGCAGTGACCCTCGTCAAGTTTGCGGATACGGGTTTGCAAATTCCCACGCATATCAACCGTTGTGAGGTGCGGGCAATAATGCTTCAGCATGGCTACCCGGCGGGTGGATGAGGTCCCAATGCGAAAGGTCGTGCTCTGCGTGAGCGATAAATCTTTGGCTCGGCTCACCAGTACATCGTTTGCCAGTTCCCGTTCCGTAAAGGCAATGATTTCCAGATCGGGAGGAAGCGTTGAGGGGAGGTCTTTTGCACTGTGAACGGCGATATCAATCCGGCCTTCTCTCAACTGATCTTCCAGTTCTTGTGTAAACACGCCCTTGCTACCAATCTTCGACAGGGACCGGTCGAGTACCAAGTCACCTTTCGTTTCGATAAAAATCAACTCCGACGAGACACCCCCGTTATTGAGTATTGTTTGTATGTATTCGGCCTGCCAGATGGCTAACCGACTGCTTCGTGTTCCAATTCTGATATGCATGGTTCCACAAAGATACAGCACGAAAAAGCTTCCGGTAGCCAAAAGTGTGGTGATAATGTGTAGAAAGCTACCCACATACAGCGCATAAATCGCAACACCTCCAGCTATACATAAACAAGGGATAATACTGTCATAATAGCGGCCTGTAATGGCAAAGCGGCATATTTAGACAAAAAAACACCCTTTTTGACTGACATCCTGGCCGGGAAAAGTAACATTAATCCATTAGGCACGAGGTTTGTCTAATAACTAAAGAATCGAATAGTAAACAACATCCACTATGAAAGCGATAGAAAACGTATTTCAGGGAACAGGCGGGCAGATTGACTTGCTGAATACCCTATATGGTGGGTCAAGTCAGACCACCATGAATGTTGAGCGGGAAGATGGGCACCTATTGATCACCCTTGCCGCTCCGGGCGTAAAAGCCAGTTCATTCAACGTATTGGTCGAGGGCAACAAACTCGTTCTGTATACCCTGTTGGTTAATAACTCCGACTATCAGCCGGCAGGAACCAATCAGCGGTTAGCAGTACCGATGTTCCTGCGGGTTTTAGATATTCCGGCGTTTATTGATGCCGACCAGATTGAAGCGGTTCATGAGCAGGGTCGCGTGATCGTAAGGCTACCTTTCAAAGATGAAGAGCATCTGCACCGCCGAATCGATATCAAAAACTTATTCTGAGCGTATATCCGTGAATTTCCCTCCCGGGTCTTCCTAATGACCTGTTGTTATAGATCAGTAAAAAGCCGCTCTTACGGGAGCGGCTTCCTTATTTCTTTACGGGCAACGTGCTGGAGATAGGTCAGTATTGTTACTAGTTATGTTTAGCACACAGCCGTTGAATTTTTTCCCGGCTACGCTTCAGGCGCATTTTTACAGCGCTCTCCTTAAGTTCATACATCTGGGCAATTTCTTCTATGCTCAATCCATCCTCGTATTTGAGCCGGAGCAGAGAACGTTCCTGAGCCGAAAGTTTCTCCATGGCCATCTTCATTACCTGTAACGTTTCTTCCTGCAGCTGTGCCTCTATCGAATCGGAATTGTACCAATCGGTATTTTCTTCGAGGGTAGTAGTAGGAAGTCGTTTGGACAGCCTAAGCTGATCGGCGCAGTAATTATAGGAAATCGAATAGAGCCAGGTTGAGAAACTGGACTTCTGTTGAAAACCATCCAGCTTATGGAAAACCTTGATAAAAATGTCGTGGGTAAAGTCCTCGGCCTGTAAAGAATCATTGGTCATTGATAAGCAACGCCGATAGACTTTCTTAACGTACCGATTGTAAAGGGCTTCAAAACAATGATCAGGTTGATTAGGTAAGTAATGGCGAATCACCTCTTCGTCGCTTAGGGTAGTCTGCATGTGGAAGTAAAGTATATATTTAGTTTACGAAACTAATGTATATACACGGTTTTTCCGCTATTTAGATTTAAGTATTCGCAAAAGTTAATTTTAAATCTATTAGGCGGTGGCCTATGTAATCGAAATTCACATTTTTAAATACATAAAAAGAATCATATTTTATAAATGATATACTTATTAAGTATACAAAATAACCATAGAAGAATAACTAATGTATAAAATCAGGGCTGTAAGTAATTGACCAGTAGTGAGCTGGTCAAATCTTTTCAGTACCCTGGGTAATACACGATACCTTTTCCTGAGGTGTAGTCAATTCCTGTTCTACTGAGTAAGGGCCTATAGGCAGATACATCAGTTCCCCTTTATGTTTTGCATTGCCCGAAAAACGCTCCTTAACCATTTTTGGCAAGTGTCATCTGGCTAAAAATCTGCCAGTTCTTTATTGGTCACGTTAGGCGTGACTTCCCCCGGCACAACAACCCCCGTGCCGGGATCACCTGAACAAACCCGGCACAGGTAAACTATCTCAACGGACCATCCTTTGTCCATCTGACCAACCAGTAAGCTAATCCGGGTACGGGGTGTAAGCCAGACCCGCTCCCGAATTGTACCTACCATACCCGTTTTCCCTTTCCCGTACTTTTCCTGTAAGCTAGCTTCAAAATCGGCCGCTGCGGCCCGGACTTCGGCTTCTGTTATACCAGTAGTGGTATAGTAGTAATAGGTAGCCGACAACAACAGATCATCAAGGAAATCATATTCCAAACCAACCGTTCGATCCTTTAGGGCAACTCTTTTGTAGACCAGTTTATCCCCTTTTCGGGAAGAAGTGTTGGGCATTTCCGCGTCCTTAACCTGTGGCCGACTAAAATTCCACCTTACTTTCCGGAAATCGGGGGTTGGTTGTGCATGGAGATACCCTATTGAAAGGAACAGCAACACACACTGAGAGAAGAGAGTGTAACTAAACAAGGGTAGGCTAAAGGAAAAACGGGATGCTGTCATGAGTTTTACAGGTAAAATTGTATCGGTAGAATAGCTTTACCTAGGTCTTCTTTGTTGAGATGAAAACGAATGGCACGCTCCCCTTTACCAATCTCTGATGCGAACAATAACTAACTGGCTGATCGGTATCAGTCTACTGCTGGCAACCAGCCTGAGTTGGCCAACGATTGCCGCTGCTTCCGACAACGTTGCCGAACCTCACAAAGATAAACCCGATCAGGCAAACGGCTGGCGACAACTATTTAACGGGAAAGATTTAACCGGATGGAAACATGTGGGTAAAGGGAGCATGTCTGTGGAAAACGGTATGATTCGGGGCCACGGTGGACTAGGTCTCCTGTACTGGACAAAGGAAAAATTCAGTAACTGCGTCATCCATATAGTATATCGGATGCAGAAAGAAAACAGCAATGCAGGGGTGTTTATTCGGATTCCCATTGAACCGCACGAAGAGTGGATGCCCGTTCACTACGGCTACGAGGTGCAAATTGATAACCACCCCGAAACATCCGATGAGGACGACTATCACTATACAGGAACGCTTTATTCGCTGACAAAGCCATTGGCGAAACCAGGGAAACCCGGCCCGCAGTGGAACACAATGGATATTACGCTGGATGGCACCCGTACGCTTGTTTACGTAAATGGAGTGAAAGTGACCGACTACCGGGAGGGTGACCCGGTGCCACCCCGAAAATTTGATTTCGAGCCTTATCGTGGCCTGCGCCCCGTTTCGGGCTACATCGGCTTACAGAATCACGGCGATTCTGACGTAGTTTATTTCAAAGAGGTTGCGGTAAAACCACTAGCCAAAAAATAGGGTAACATTGGCCCTGAACAGCCTGTTAGTTATTAATAAACTGTATTTACCCTCATCAATGGCCACCACCTTTCTGAGCGCCGAATGGCGAAAACTGATTTTTGCCAACTACGCCATAGACCGCCGGGTACTGGAACCCCTCCTGCCCTACGGTACCGAACTCGACACCTTCAATGACGTTTGCTACGGCAGTCTGGTTGGCTTCTATTTTCAACGGGTAAAGATGTTCGGTGTTGTATCGGTGCCTTTTCACACCGAATTTGAAGAGTTCAACTTACGCTTTTATGTTCGGCGAAAAACGACGGAGGGCTGGAAACGGGGCGTTGTCTTTGTCAAAGAAATTGTGCCAAAATTTGCCATTACGCTGGTTGCCAATACCCTCTATGGCGAACCGTATGCCACACATTCCATGCGGCACCGGTTCGGACAGGAAGCCCAAACGCAGCAAATCAGGTACGAGTGGAAAGTTGGGTCGGATTGGAACCATATCGGCGTCACGGCCGACCAGAACGGTCATACGCTAGTACCAGATAGCGAAGAAGCCTTCATTACGGAGCATTACTGGGGCTATACCCGCCGGGGTTCGGGCCGAACCTCCGAATACGAAGTAGTACACTCATCCTGGCTGATTTACCCAGTGCATACGCACGACGTTCGTTGTAGTATAACCGAGTTATACGGTGCCGCATTTGCCCCTTTTTTCGAGCACCCTCCCACTTCCGTATTTCTGGCCGAAGGCTCGGCGGTGACGATCAAGTCGGGTGCGACCATCCGATGAGGCTAAGGCCTTCTTGAACCATTTCTAATCCTGGAGCCGCGTCATTTACTGAATTGAATCCAGTCCAGCAGCATCAGGTTTTTGTCCTTTACCTGATCGTTATGGAATACAAAAAACAAATCGGCGGCATTGCCTGGACTGCTGATGGGTGCCGACACCGTTTGCCATTGCGGCCCTCTTCGGGCACCCGCTGGTCCACTGGTGGTGGTTGGTGGTGCTACGACCACCGTACCCAGTAACTTGCCGGATATCGACCCACTGTACACATCGATTCGGCCACCCCGGGTAGGCATGGCGGCTACGTTGAATTCCAGATTCCGGATACCCGTCAGGTCAATAGCGGCAAAACCAATGTAGGAGCCATCTTTAATATCGCCTACCCACGACTGGTTGCTGCCGTCCTGATGCTTCCGATCCACATTGGCCGATGCCGTAAAGGACTCGGCCTGAACTTTCGGGTTGCGCAGTACAATGAGTTTTCGCCCCGTGAGGGCACCCGTAACGGGGTTGCCTTTATCGGTATAACTGGCCGAGATAACATAGCTCCCCTCCTCGTTGCCGCCCGCCGGGACAGTAGGCGTATAGGTGCCCTGCAATGGTAACCGCTTGCTGCCGTCATCGGACAGCGACAGGATATAGCGGACCATTTCGCCGGTTTCGGCTTCGGTATGCTGCGGGTGGGCCGACATGACGTTTTTACCCCAGTTGCCATTACCTCCCGTAATGATTTTGCTGGCCAGCATGGGCACCGCCGGTTCACCAGCTACGCTGTACCGTTTGGCAATGTCCATCAACGATGGGCCAATAGACTTTATACTCATGGCGTGACATGATTTACAATCGCTGTTGGTGAACAGGTTTTTGCCCTGAATGTACTTCGCTCCCACATCACCCATATCCTGACTATTGGATGTCAGCAGGGCTAAATCTTTTCCTTCGGCCAGGTAATCAACCGCAAACTTTACCTGCTTCGGCAGAATGCCTTTATTCAGGCTGCCATCTTCTTTATCCTTAACACTAACTGTGTAGGGTATGGGTGTTTTGTCAAAGTAAAATGACCGGTTGCCACCCAGGGTTACACTGACCTGTGGTAGTTCGTTACCTACTTTAATTTCCAGTTCCGTAACCGCTTTCTGGCCTTCGGCATCCGTTACCGTTAGCTTAGGCCGGTAAATGCCCGGTTTGGCGTAGGTGAAGGAAGGGGCTACGGCGGTTGATTTCTGCCCATTGCCCGATTCCCACTGGTACGAAATTTTATCACCCCGGTCGTAATCAAAGGATTCACTGGCCGATAGCTGCGTCATTAACGGAGCCGCGCCCACGGTTTTGGTCGCTTTTATTCTAGCCACCGGACGCCGATTGCCTTCCGAATACTCGATACGAACGAGCTGAGAATCGGGGTTGCGGGCGAAGTAGTTCACGCCGTAGGCCAGGATATACATGGCTCCGTCCGGGCCAAACTTTATGTCGATGGGCTTGGAGAAAAAGCTGGTGGGCAGGAACGATTCTATTTTCTTTAGATCACCGGCCTCATTAAAAGACAGTACTTTAATCCAGTTCCGGGCCCATTCGTAGATAAACATCTTTTTATCGTAGTAAGCCGGAAACCGAACATCCGTTTTCTTGTAATCGTCGATGTAATAAAAGGGGCCACCCATTGCGGTACGCGAGCCAATACCCAGCATGGGAAACTCAACGGATTTATCGTACGGGTACCAGATCATGGCCTTCTGCGCGGGTGGCAGCGTCTTGGACCCGTAGTTATTCGGCGACTCATTGACGGGGTGATTGGGGTCGAAAAGCGAACCAACCTTATTCGTGGCAAAGTCAAAGTCGGCATAGGGTTTATTATCACCCACAAAATAGGGCCAGCCGTAGTTGCCCGGCTTGCGGGCCTGGTTCCATTCATCCTGACTTTTGGGGCCCCGCTCGTTGGCAATGCCGCCGTCGGGACCCACATCGCCCCAGTACAAAAAGCCCCGCTTGTCGACCGTAATGCGGTACGGGTTCCGGGCACCCATCACGTAAATTTCCGGACGCCCTGCCGAGCCATCTTTCGGGAACAAGTTACCATCCGGAATCGAGTAGGTGCCATCCTCCTTTACGGCTATCCGCAGAATTTTACCCCGCAGGTCGTGCGTATTGCCCGACGATTTCTGGGAGTCAAACGGGCTCCGGCCCGACCGTTCGTCCAGTGGCGAAAAGCCATCCGATTCTTTCGAACTGGTATTGTCGCCGGTGGAGAGGTATAATAACCCATCGGGTCCGAAATAAACGTTTCCGGCCGAGTGGCAGCAGGTTTCGCGCTGAACGGGCACCTGCATCACCACCTTCTCCGAACTCATTTGCAGGCTATCGCCCGTGAACAGGAACCGCGACAGGTTCTGCACCGACTTACTGCCAACGGGGGAGTAATAGAGGTACACAAAATGGTTGGTCTCAAATTTCGGATCCAGCTCCAGGCCCAGCAAGCCATCTTCATAGTTACCCGTCAGGTGAACGGGCAGTTTATTGATGACTTTGGTCGATTTAACCGTTGGGTCGTATAGTTTGATGCTACCCCGGCGCTCAATGAATAGCACCCGGTTATCCGCCATGATCTCCATTTCAATGGGCTCCTCCATGTACGAATCGAGTACGGTGGTGGTAAACCGATTTTCTTCCGGCATCCGGGCGGTGTGGGCTTCCCGGTAATTCAGGGCTGCCTTACCAAGTGCCTGTTTAATCCCGTCAATAATCTGGTTTCCAACCGCCTGATCGGCACCGTTGCCAGCCGTGGCATAAAACACGTTTCCACCGTCGTAGGGCTTCGTCCAGAAAACGGGCTTGTTCGCATCGGCGGGCTGGGTGTTACCGGCAACGATATCGTTGTACCAGGGCCACTGATAGGTTGTGAATCCCTCTGTGTTCACCAGACCCAGGCCACCACCCGCCTGCACAAACCGCTCAACATCATTCTGCTGCCCGGTTTCCAGTACATCAGACGAGTTTTGCAGAAAAATAAGCGCGCGGTAATTTTTCAGGGAGTCCTCCGCGATATACGCACTATTACTGGTAGTATCGGCTTCGATCCCGTTCTGCTCAATAAGGCTCAGAAGCGCGCCTGCCGCCACACTGGCCGTAGGCTGATCAACGCTGTTTTTCAGGAATATGAGCGCCTTGCTCTCCTTCCGCATGTGCCATCCGGTTAAAAACAGGAGTAGCAGAACACAGCCAAAGGAACTGGATAAAGAAGTGATCAGGCGCATTTTCATGGCTAGTTGGTTGAGTAACGGGTTAAAAACCAATCAGTGTTGACAAGGATTAAGTATTGGCCAAGCCAGTGACGATGCTTACAGCCGGCGAACTTTAATGTTCTTCAGCCAAACTTTCTGGCCGTGGTGTTGCAGCATAATGTGCCCATCCGTCGATTTGGCAAATTTGGGGTTGTTCCGGTATTTGCTCTTGCTGATCAACTCATTCAGCTCGGGCGAGTCAATGACATACTCAACTACCTTGTCGCCATTCAGCCAGTGCTCTACGTGGTTGTTGTTCACAATCAGCCGCGACTGATTGTACTCGCCCACGGGTTTGAGGTGTTTGTTCACCGGTATAATCAGGTCGTACAGCGACCCGGCCGAGCGGACAGGCGCTTTATCGTTGAAGTTGATATCGTCCAGCAGCTGCATTTCAAAATTATCCAGCCAGTTTGCACTGTTCCCGTTACCCGGCTGGTTATCGGCCTCTTCATTGACGTAATAAAATATCCCGCTGTTGCCCGCTACCGATGTCTTCCAGTCGAAATCAAGTTCAAAGTTCTTGTAATTCTCCTTCGTGACCAGGTCAATATTGGGCACTCCGGTTTGGGCTACCAGCGCTCCATCTTCTACTTTCCAGGCATCTGTAGGGAAATCGGTCATTTTGTAGCCCCGCAGGTGGTCAACAGATTTTCCGTTGAACAGGTACGTCCACTTGCCTTTTTGCTGCGCAAATGTGCTTATACTAACCAGGGTAAACAGTGCGAATAAGGGAATCGATAAACGGCTCATAAAGAGTTACTTGTTAAAGGTACCAGACTACTATACAATCGAATTTTCAGGCTTTAGGCCAGGCATGGGTCCATGTTTACCCAATTCGTTTGCCGGTTATATCCGCCCGGTCGTCGGGTTTGTTCTGCAAACGAGCCACACTAAACAGGAAGTTGATGGTTACTTTATCATCATCAAAAATGCAGGTAAGGCTGTCACTATGAACGGTTTCAATCAACCGCCAGGTCAACAGCAGCATGTTTTCATTCTGCCAGGTAGCACTGGCCGCAACAATAGAATCAAAATCGATCCGCCGTAACGAAAACAACGAATGCGGCCGGGGTTTCCGGTTTCCTTCCCGAATCCAGTGATTCATGCCATTGGTAATCCGAATGTCCGGCTTTCCGGTTTCTTTCAGGGTGAAAACACACTTGTCGCCCACAAATCGAAACGAGACCGACTGCGCGTTGAACTCATTTTTATCCAGCACGTATTCCTTGCCGGAAATTTCGGCCACCATAGCCGAATGCACGGCCAGTTTTGGCGGGTCGTACTTCAGTGCTTTCAGGTCGGTGCAGAGCCCATTACGCTCCGTAGCATTGGGTGGTAATGGAGCAGCCGTCATGGCCGGAACCAGCAGGTCCCATACCAGTTGCATGGTCGTTTTTGTGGCTATACTCTCACTGGTGATAACTACAACGGCATCCTGCTCCGGCAGCACCATGCTGTATTGACCAAACGCACCGTCGGCCCGGAAGCCACAAGGGGGATTCAACCAGAACTGGTAGCCATAGCCATAGGCCCAGCTGCTGTTGTTGGCTCCATTGCTAATTTGCTTCGCCGATGCCTCAGCTATCCATTTTTCAGGGAGCACCTGTTTCCCGTTCCACTTGCCTTTTTGCAGGTATAACTGCCCGAATTTGGCCAGATTCTCGGTCCGCATGCGTAAATGAGAAGCGCCCATGTTGACCCCTTCCGCATTTTCGGTCCAGGTAGCGTCGGTTATGGCCAGGGGTTTATACAAGTGGGGCGTCAGATATGCCTGCGCCGTTTTACCGCTAACCCGTTTCACAATAGAGCTCAGCATATAGCTGGCGCCCGAATTGTACATAAACTGCGTGCCGGGTTCAAAAACAACGGGCTGGCTAAGGAAGGTTTTTTCCCAGGTAACACCGGGCGGTGATGCCTCCAGCAAGAGAATAGAGTCTTTGGCATGCCCCACAGACATCATGAGCAAATGCTTTACTTTCAGCGCGGCCAGGTTAGCACTTACCTCAGCCGGTACGGCCTCCGGAAAAAACTTAATGACCGGATCATCGACCGAAAGCAGTCCTTCCGAAACGGCAAACCCAATGGCGGTACTGGTGAAACTTTTGCTCACCGAGTACAACTGTTGCCGGTGCTCTGACGAGTAGGGCGCCCACCAGCCTTCGGCCACGACGTGTCCGTGCCGAAGAATCATCAGGCTGTGAAACTCCTGCCCACTGTTGTTGGCAGCCTCCAAAAATTTTCGAATATCGGCCGACCGAATCCCCTGCTGTTCCGGCGTACTGCGCGGCAGTTCAACAGAAGCGAATAAATGGTCATGGGGGAGTTCGGTAATTACCCCTAAGCCAGCGACACCCAGGCTTGTTTTCTTTAAAAATAGTCTCCTGTTAATCATGAGGTACCTGTTCGTAACGTACTAGCTCGTCCTATTCCGGTGGGCAGATGCCCACCGGAATAGGACGGCCAACTAGCTTAACGGACTTACCTGCACAGGCAAGCCGTATATAGTAAACCCTGATTAATTTGTTGATGGAGAACCAACTTATCTCAATTACGTCAAACTCGTTCAGGGAACGAGTTCCAGCTTATTCAGCTGGTCAGTAATGCTGTTTATCTCGTCCGAAGTCAGGGTGATATCCATTGAGGCTGCGTTCTGCAGGGCCTGTTCGGCATTTCTTGCCCCAACCAGTGCAATCGTGATTCCGGGTTGCTCCACCGTCCACCGGAGTACCAGCTGGCTTATCGACACATGCTTCTCGTCGGCCATCGGCTTGATTTTATCCAAAAAGGCATCGACCCGTTTCAGATTTTCGTCCTTATAAAAGTAGAGCGATGCCCGGTGGTCATCGGCCGTAAATTTATAACCCGGCTTCATTTTGCCCGTTAACAGACCCCGTTCCAGGGGGCTATAGGCTAGAATAGCGATGTCGTGGGCCATGCAATACGGAACCGTTTCTTTTTCGATATCCCGTTTTACCATACTATACGGAACCTGGTTCGATACCAGCTCAATCGCACCGGCCGCTTCCCGAACCTGATCTGCATTGTAGTTACACACCCCGGCATAGCGCACTTTACCGGACTGAATAAGCTGCGAAATAGCTTCCATGGTTTCGGCAATGGGCGTCGTTATATCGGGCCAGTGAATCTGGTACAGGTCAATGTAATCCGTGCCCAGGCGCTTCAGGCTGTTCTCACACTCCTGAATAATACTGTCTTTGCCTGCATACCTATAAATGTCAATAGCCTTGCCGCTGTTGTCTTTGCTGTGCATGGCCAGCTTACCTTTCTCCAGGTCCCAGCGCATGCCGTACTTGGTCAGAATCTGTACCTTATCCCGGGGGAGGTCTTTGATGGCTTCACCCACAATTTCCTCACTGAGCCCCTGACCGTATACTGGAGCGGTATCGATGGAGGTTACGCCTACATTATACGACTCCTGAATTGCCTTTACGGCTTCACTCCGTTCGGTACCACCCCACATCCAGCCCCCGGCTGCCCAGGCACCAAACGTAACGACGGAAACCTCCAGATCTGAATTACCAATTTTCCTGTATTCCATAAAGTTTAGTGCAAGGCTTGACACAGTTTTTGCTGAGGCTACTGAGAATCAACCAGTAGTCTCAACAAAACTGCTCAAAGTTAAGGGCCATAAAGCTGGCCTTTATTAGGGTTTATCCTGAATTATTTGAACGTTTCTCACAATGGCTTCTTCCACTTTCGCAGGATTATGCGAACAGATGAATAAGCCGACAAAGAGCGGACCGGATAAATTGGCCATGGTATGAGAACCAACGGTTTTCAGGGTGCCGCCTTTCGGGGCAACGCGCATGGTGTATTCATTGCCCTTCCGTTCTACCTGGATGGTCTGAACGTTTTTTTCAGGACTAAAAATCTCATCTTCCGGATCGCGCATGGCCATGCCTTTGGTCACCCGCCACTGTAGCACGGTCAGACCGTCGCCATGGGCTACGGCGCTCAGGTGAGAAGCCTTGTCGTCGAGGGATTCGCGAACCATCCAGCCTACTTTTCGGTGTGGGTCCGTACCGGCCCCTACAAACTCAAAATCAGCCGTTACGGTAAAGTCCCCGCTCAACTTTTTGAACAGGTAATGAAATTCGTCGCGCTCAAACCAGATGTTATACCCCGACCCTGTCAGTGTGTATTCTTTCGTTTGTTTGTTATACCGGGCTGAGCCTGCCAGTTTAGGATTACCAACATCCACACTTTGCTGGAAGACGCCAATTGTTTTGGCTGGCTTGGCGCTGCTCATCAGGGCAATAGCCCCAATAAGCAGCGCCAGGGCTGTTATACGCATACGTCCTTTTTTATTCAGAGTTCAGAAGTAACAATGGTTCGTCAATAATTAAGCAGCTATACAGCCGAAACTATACAGTCGACGCACTTGAGGGTCATTTTTAGTCAGTTCAGTGCCTTGCGGTAAGATGGAAAAAAAACGATCCAGTAATAACTTGTTGTGATACAGGGTCTTTACATCAGCCATCGAAAAAGGCTGCTGACCAACGCCCTGCTCTATTTTGGCGATATTGACCGCTGACAAAGCGGTGTTCACATGGAAATCCAACTTGTTGACCGACCGGGCCTGACAGTCAGTGAGACCCGTAAACTGCTTAG
>NZ_KB893396.1 GCF_000374085.1 Spirosoma spitsbergense DSM 19989
ATCAGCCGTTTATTTAGAGTTCGTCCTCCCTCTTGCTACGAATGTTGGCCACTTTACTATTTTCATTGGATTTGTTCAGGTTAGCTGACAGATTAACCGAATATACTGAACCTTGATTGCTGAACAAGTTCGATTAACTAGTTTGAGGGCTTAAGAACGATTTTATTGATTCCAGTCCTGCTTGGGGACTGGTACATTCATACGTTCGTTTGCTTTACCACCTATCGGCTCGGTAAATGATGAGTTTACAAGCCCCTATTGAAGCAATAAACCCAGTAAAGGAATCAAAGTAAGCTAGCCATTATAGCTATTCGGGTTGTCCTACTCCTCGGAATTGGCCCGATGGAACATTTCGTATGAATGTGGCCCCCCCCCTTCTTTCCATAAAAAACGTAAACAGTACAGGTGGTAACATATGATGTTACACCTGTACTGTTTACGAATGTATCGTATGAATACTATTTTTATCATAACATAAACCCAAAAAGTGGTGTCTGCGACGCTGTGTTAGTGATTGGGGCAGTAAGCCCCAATCACTAACACAGCGTCGCAGACACCTTTAATAAATGTCCTCATTTTGTCGGCCATCCAATCTGAAGTAAGTGAAATGGAGCACTGTATAGTGTATGTTAGCTCATCGATCAGCCTAGTGAAACAGGCTGACTTTGCCTCCCTGCTTGAGCAAAGCCGATCTCATAATGCGTCGGTGGGGATAACGGGTATCCTGTTCATTAATAGAGGCAGCATCCTGCAGGTATTAGAAGGTAAGAAAGAACTTATTGAAGCCTTGTACCAACACATCGAAAAGGATCAACGACACACTAACCTTATTAAANTAGCAGATTGTCCAATCCGGAAGCGTTCTTTTCGTGACTGGAGCATGGAATGTAAAGCCATCACCGCTTACCAGCTAGCACTCTTAAANACGATTGTCGGTTTTGATGCTTCATCCCGGCTAGCGGATATCTCTTCCCAGGATCAAGCAGAAAGGCCATTGCGTCTATCCGAGTTCGAAATGCTTTTAGCTCAATATAAGCGTATGGTCTATGAGAAATTCTGGAGATAGCTGATTATTAGTACCAAAAAGCCTTTAGTCTGATTGATTAGCTCCGCATAACAGGGAAAAAGTACAATGCCTGGCCACTGATCGAGGTAGCCAGGCATTGTACTTTCTAAAGAGCTGTTTTATAACTACCATTATGTAAAGAAATTTATCTATCCTGTTATTTACTAGTCAGTTATGGAGAATATTAATAATAAGCAGTGCGCTAGATGCCAATCTCAATCAATGATGTATCCCGTTGAGATAAGTGAATCACCAATGCCTTTTCAACTCAAGGTGACGCCTGCCAGAGAAGCTGGTACATGGCTTAATCTTACTGCCTCGAAAAAATTTGACGTGCATGCTGCTGTCTGTGGCAATTGCGGTTATACAGAGTGGTTCGCTGATAAGCCTAAAGATATGTGGGAAAAGTGGCAGGCGGAGTCTAGATGATACATCTCAGTGTTGTATAATCTACACTATGTTTACCTAGACGAAAAGTATAACAAAACTGAAGTTCTGTTATACAGCTAAGTTAGGTGCTTTCTACTGAATTTATCTTTTATGAAAGAAGAGTTTTACATCCGAGTAATGGCGGTGGCCGACTGGCAATTTGATGGTCGGGCATCGCTACCACCTTTTTAGGTTTATCCGCTGTTCCCGGATACATGGCCTTACTGTTCAGTTTCTTTTAACGCCCATTTTAAGCGACGGTCGCCATACTTCTAATTGTAGCTTTAATTCTAGCTTCACCAATCTCAAATTGCCGTCTCACGTATCAATGTCTCAAAAATTGGGATGTAGTTGAGTTTATGAACCAATTGGCATTGCTTTAAAACCGCTCCTCTAGCTGATGGGCTTCTTTCAATAAATAGCGCCGAGTTTCCTGATCTTCTTCAATGGCCAATCGTTGCTGAATGGCCATATAGCGGTCTTTACAGGTTTTGAATAAATCCGTTGAAATCAGCTCGACTAACCACTGACTGAAATCCTGTAGTTCGGCTTGCTGCTGCGAATAGGGGAACTGATCGGTAAAGCTTTCCTGAGCCAGATTGGACCACTCGTATTTTGCTATAGGCTGGACTGGATTGCCTAGAAATGTATCCAGGATATACGTATTAGAACAGAAGGTTTGCCAAGCCTTGATCCTGGCTTGGTCGAATTTACCAGCTTTGAAAAGCAGTACTGTCGATTCAAACAGAAAATCGGGAAAGCCAATGTCATCGGGAAATGTTTTGGCGAACCAACGAGTATACGTTACTCCCCCTTTGTAATCGCCCAACTGAAGATAATACCGAGTGGGTAAATAGCGCAATCCTCGGGAGTCATCATAGCCACCAAACTTTCGTTTTTCGGCGGCTAAAGCTCGTTTAATATCAGCAATCTTTTTCTCCAGCCGTTGAATTTGCTTCGGTGTCATTGCTAGAAGATGAAAGAGTAATGGAAATCTAAGCCCAAAGACTAGCTGGCAAGATTAGCAAGGCACTATAGCTAGACACAACTACAACGAACAAGGAACATCCATTGCCTTAAATAGGATGTGTAGCAGAGACTGTGTGACCTGCACTGAAATCCGTCAATCGCGCAATATCTATTAAAATTCACTGGGAATAAACCCCCGAGCCAGTAAATAATTGATCTGTTTGATCCCGTATGTTTCCATCCAAAGGGACATGGTAAGATAATCTATATTGAGTTCATTTGCCCAGTATCGCAGCCAGGGAGTATATCGGCTGGGGTTCAGGGAACCTCCCGTTGGTGTTAGAATAATCGTAGCCAGACCTATGACGATAATGCGTTGTGGAGTGGGCATGAGTCTCAATTGGGCACTCCAAAAATCATTACCTAATTGAGCATACTGAGTAAGTTCAGCCGAATTTACATCTAATTCATCCATCAGATGGGTCATATACTGGGGTGGCCACCCCAGTAGAGATATATCTTCACGAAGGGGTTTTTCAGGTTCGCTCATTAGCAGGCGAGTCTGGAAAGCCATTGCCAATAAACCAATAATGGAAACGTGCTGAAAATGGCTCTGATGTAAGAAACTCCGCATCAAGGACTGATGAGGCAAGGGCAGTAAGTCGTCCACAATGGGTAAGGGGTCTTATAAACAAATAAAGGGGAATAAAATTAGCTTTTAGTGTTGGCCATGATATTTGATACTACTGTTGATAAGGTTCTTTATATCATTCCAGCACGATCGATTCACGCATTAACCGGCGTACCGATTCAGCTTGAAATAACTTTCCTTTTCGCGTCCGAAAACCCGTTTTGTTGAGTCGCTCGGCAATCGCTCGCATCGTTAGTTTATCGCGCTGGTAGAGTCGAATCAATTCGGCGGCTTGCTGGTTAGCCGGGTGAATCCGGGCGGCTTCTTTGCCAACGGCCGTTCCTTTCCGGCGGCCTTCGTCACAAAAGTTTTCGGGTTTGCCCAAGGTAAAACCCCGGGCTTTCTTTTGATGAAGCGCTGCGCGGGTTCGCTCGGAGATCTTGCGTAATTCATCCTCGGCTAAGGCGGCTTTGATGTTAATAATCATGTCGGAATCATTGAGACAATCCAGGGCTGTGAACATGACCTTATTTACCCGCAGGGCAACCAGAATTTCCAGATTCCGCAACACCCGGTCCAGCCGGTAGGCAATCAATTTGGCATTTTCTTTTTGACAGAGTTCAATGGCTTTGGCTAGTTCTTTCCGGCTGGTTTTGCCACCCGATTCAATTTCAATAAAGTCGCCGATGAGTTGCTCGCCACAAAAGGCGTGGATGCCTGCTTTCTGGGCATCAAGTCCTAATCCACTCCGGCCCTGCTTTTGGGTCGATACTCGGTAGTAGGCTACGTATTTCACCATAAAGATACTGTTGGTATACATAAAGGGGTTTTGTCACAAAGCTAGAACGGACGTTCTTGACTCGTGACAACACAAAACTAATGAAAAAGGGAACTGAATTCACTGCCTCAAAGCTGCCAGGTTGGCAGTGAAAGAAAAATTGGGGGAACAACCGAAAATAAGATGGCTCATAAAAGAAAGAGCCGGTGCAAAAAACGGACCCACCGCTCAACAATATCAGGCACAAAAAAGCCCTGGATGAACAGGGCTTAGAACTTTATTCAGTATCGGAGTTTTGCCCGGGCTTTCGGCCTCTTGGCTTACCCGTGTAAGGTACTTTGGCAGCCGCTGCTTCAGGGGCTAGTTGTAGCGAAAAGGCGGTTGTGCCTTGATACTCGAAAAGATGAATGGTAAAGCCGTATTTCGTTTTGGCGAAATCAACGCCACTCTTCTTCAAGATAAAGGGTAGGGCCAATGTATAGCTTTTTGCCGCTTTCTCGAAGGTAAAGGTTTCCGCATCAGGGCTGCTTGGTACCAAGTAGAGCGATTTGGCTTTACGCTTTCCCTCGTCCATCCCTACTTTAAAGCCTGTTTTGCTTAGGTCGACCCCTAAATGAGCCACCGTCTTGGCCGGCAAAACGAGTTTGCCGGCAGAAGAAATGTAACCGGTTAAAATTACCTTAGCTGGTTTAGCGACTTTATCGGCCTTGGCCGTAGGCTGTTGGTTTTCAGTGGGCGAAAAAAAATGAATATTAATGGCTTTCATTCACTTGGTTTTAAGACTTTTACAAGAAAACAAAGGTAGGAAGTTAACTAATGAATGAAGACAAACCACGAATTTAAGGTGAATGACTTAGTGACGCTCATTAACCCGAAGGCTACTCAAGAGTTAGAAGCAGCTAATGGGGCTATTGACTGGCCTGTTCCGGTAATCAGTCAATATGGTCAGCGAGTGCACTGCTGGAACAGCCAACGGCGCGAATTTACGATCACCTTGAGTGCAACTGAGATTAAGAAAGTTGATTGATCAGAAAGGTTCTCAGACAAGTGGATAAGAACGGGACTGGTAGTAAAATGCATTTGCTACTGTTACATCCCCTTTCCAGCTTTCTGGCTTTTAAAATAAAAGTCTTATTGTCTCCCTAAGATGTGACAAGCGTTCATTTGGCCAAGCCTTTTCGTGAACGGAAATGATTGAAACGAAATTTGCACTAAAACAATAAAGAGAGGTTAGTTTTTGGCAAAAAATTTTAATTGTAAAATACAAAATTACTAAGATTAACTTATTGACAATCTAGTAAGAAAGTTAGCCATCAACCAATCATTGTACGCATTAAGTTAGATGCCCTCTAGCCAGGCAAAAACCTCACCCATGCCAGGTTGAGCGGCTCCTTAAACTACAAAAAACGACTATTTGGATGTAAACATTTATCCCAATAGTCCAGGATCGAGCGTAACTGTTCTTGTAAACCCGCAAAGGTGCGCTCTTTTTTAAAGTACCCTTGAATGGTCATCTTATACGCCGTATTGACTAAGCCCTGATCGGCCGCCGTGGTTAAAAAAACGAAGGGGATACATTTCAGTTTCAGAAACTCATTTAAATCAATCAACTGACGAAGCTCAATGCCGTTCATGGCTGGCATGTTGACATCGCATAGAATCACCAAGGGAGCTTCCAGAGCAGCGATCAAATACTCGATGGCCTCGACGCCATTGCTAAAAAAGACAACCGGATTCAAAATGGCCAAACTTTCAATAGCTTTCTGAATAAAGAGTTGATCATCTTCATCATCTTCAATCACCACAATGGGTGCTTTGCTCGTCATAGGATTTAGGGAAAATTTACGTACAGTTTTGGCCCGCTGTTCGCAATTGCGATCAGTCGATTTTGGGTATGTATTGGCCACAAATATATCAAAATAAGAGTGGGAAGAAGAGCCGTCGCCCTATTGCCTTCACAGCCCAGAGCTTGAAGGACGAGTCAGGCCTTTTGTCCAGGAAGCTTATCACGGCTGACCCGCTCCCTTTTACTCGATACGATTTTACTGGATCAGTACGTAAAGGGCACGAATAGGTAGTAAGTCCTCAAGCAGCTGGCTATCGTTCGGGGAACACCATGGTCAGTAAACCGTACGTACTGTTCAGAAAAGGCGATCAAGTCCAGTCAGTGGTTGCCACTGTTTAGTCATCACTTTGTCGTTTGGTCACAACAAAGTTGGCACGACTCTCAACCTTTCTCAATTCCCCAACACGTTCTAAAGGCTGGGATTCCAGGTAAGGTTGGGTGCCCAAAGCCGTTTCCTTCCGACAGGAAAGTGTAGGCTCAACTGGTATTGATCGAATCGTTCACTTATTAACGGAGTTTCTAAGTGGTTTGACTGATAGTTAAACTAGAGACAAACCATTCATGGAAAGCACATTGACAGGGGTTTGTTGCAGGGCCTTCGAAAGAGCCCATTTAAGGTCAAATAGGCCTCAAATGAACTCTACCTAAGCCTTATCTAGTGCACTGTTTCAGTAAAAACGATTCTTTGTATGAGTGCTTCGTAGTCTATCTGCTCAACCTATACTATCGTTTAGGAGCCATGCAACAAAGCCCTATCACCCTGAAAATGTTTCGTGTCAGGTATCGGGTTTCGTGGTTATTTTATAAGTAGTCCTGAAAATGTTGCTGTAAAATTTCCGTAATCAATTCTTGGCTTATTGGTTTTGTTACAAAGCCCGTTACATCTTGTATTTCCTTAGCCTTTTTTATATAGTCAGGGTTCGCGGATGTGGTTAAAATCATAATAAGTACTTTTGCTCTTTTATCTATATCTAAATTTTTATATTCTTCTAAAAATTCCCATCCGTTCATTTTAGGCATGTTAATGTCTAAAAATATTATTTCAGGTGGGGTTTGATTTTCGTTTTTGAGATACGCCATTGCTTCAATTCCGTTTACGGCAATATCAATTTGGTTAACAATGTTCATCTTATTGATAACGATCTGATGGTAGTAGTTATCATCCGGGTCGTCATCAACTAATAAAATACAGTTCAGTTTTTTTCTCATAACAGGCTTGTATTAACTTATTGGAATTGTGAAATAAAATGTGCTTCCTTCACCGAATTCTGATTCAACCCATATTCGTCCACCATGCATTTCGATAATCTTTTTGGTTAACGAAAGTCCAATACCAGTGCCTGCATACTGTGTCCGCAGGTGCAGACGTTGAAAAATTATAAATATCCTATCGTAATAGTCTTTCTCAATGCCAATGCCATTATCTTTAATTATGAAAAGAAAGTCTTTTCCCGTACTAGTTGCTGAAATATTTATTACAGGACTAAGGTCTTTCTTTCTGAATTTAATTGCATTGATTATAAGGTTTTGAAAAACGGATTTTAAATCATAACAATTTATAACTGGTAATTTTTCAATATGAATTTTTGCACCGCTTTCAGCAATAACCACGGCTAGATCGGTTAAAATTTCATGTACTAATTTGTTGCAATCCACTTCTCGCTTATCCATATCTTTCCCTACTCTGGAATAATCAAGCAAAGCAAATATCAGGTTTGACATACGGCTTGCTCCTCCACTTATTAAACGCATATATTCGTTCATTTCTTTATCGGGATACGTTTCCAATTTATCGGCTAATAGCTTTGAAAAATTGGAAATGCTCCTAAGAGGTTCCTGCAAGTCGTGCGAGGCAGCATAGGCGAATTGTTCTATTTCTTTGTTTTTTCGTTCTAATTCAATATTGTATGCATTTAGTTTCTGTTCAGCTTTATATGCTTCATTGATATCCTGTACAGTACCCACTATTTTGGTAATTTGACCGTTAGTATTTAGTATTATTTTCCCTATTCCCTGTACAACTTTTTTACTATCATCAGGCAAAATAATGGTAAAATTAGATGGAGCGATCTCAAATTCAAAAATACTTTTTTCTTTAAATACCTGTAAGGCATCCTCCGTATTTTTCTCCATTCTTGCCTTTGTACGTTCAACATCTTCTGGTACCATACGCTCGAGCGCTTTTTCAAAACTAACTTCAAACCGCTCATTTCCGTATCCATAAACGTTGAACATTTCGTTTGACCAGTGTACTTTGTGAGTGGTCATATCCATCTCCCAACTACCTATTTTCGCTAATCGTTGGGCATCATTCAGTTTTGCTTCACTTTGTTCTACTTGTTGCAAATGAAATTCAAGTTCTTCACTCATTGTATTTAGACCAACGGCAATGGCATCGAGTTCATCCCCTCTCTCACTTACGATAAGCTTTTCAGAAAAATCTAATTGAGTGATTTTTATGAGCGCATCCATTATACTAACAATTCTTTTTTCGTTTTCCTGAATGAAATTTGTTTTGAATTCTAACTCTTGATCAGCTTGTACTCTTTTTTGTATATTATTAAAAAGTTCTACTGTCATATCATTAAATGAAGTTGCCAGTATACCAATCTCATCGGCTGAAAATACTTGTGCTTTTACACTATAATCTTTTTGGGCAATACGTTTCGACGCACTTGTAATTTCATTCAACCCTTTTGTAATTCCTTTAACAACAAAATAAGTGAGTAGCAGCCCGCTGAACTCAACGGTTAGTGCGATGGCCAGTAACAATTTTAAAATGATTTTTTCTAACCATCGCGCACCCTCTCCCAGCGTGTAGGAAAATTCATTTTCGAGTATGGTTAGTTTTTGATTGATGGGGTCTATGTTCTTTACAAGCTCATCTAATTTAGTTTGGGATAGAGCAGGTGGGGCTAGCTGTCCGATAGGGAGGTTTATTTCTGAATGTATTTTTTTGGCAATGGGTATTAACTGGCCAATACCGGAATCGGCTTCTGTCCAGATCTTTATTGACTTATGAATGTAGGATATTTTATTAAATCTTCGGAATAAGTTAATCATACCATCAATATCGTCAGGATGGTTGCCCCCTTCTAGTAAACCCTGTCGGGCAATGGCCAAATCAGGGTTTTGCTTCACTAATTCCAATAATGTTTTGTGGTCGCCCAAGGGCACTTTCATGAAAGTGTAAAATGCGGTTCTATCTTCCTCATTATGGGTCTGGTAATATTTGCGCAAATGATAAATGGCATCTTTTTGAGATTTTGACCATAAGCCTTCAGCTCCGACAAAAGCCCTTACCGACGAAAGCGTACTAACAGCAAAGTATAGTGTCCCGAGTTCAACAGCAATAAGAACGGCCATAATACCTACCACAGAATATAATTTCTTTGCGATAGATTTATTTTTAAACCAGTTGAAAAAAGAAAAATTTACCATTACAAAATTGATTTTACAAATAGTGCTTCAACCAGTCTTTAGCTTCCGTTTCATCCATAAACATTTTTACGGGATACGGTTGTTTTTTTATGCTGAAGAACAAATTTGCAGCCATTTTCCCCACGGCAGACCGGGAAATTATGGCTACTGCTTTCGCAATTTCCGGTATTACTTCGGCAGCATAGTCACGCATTTCTTTATTAGCAGGAGGTGAATCCGTGCTGTCAGAAAGCAGACAAACTTTTTTTTCGCCTGTAATTTTTCTAAATTCCTCCATCGTCTTTTTTGCTTCTTCTACCGTTTGTTGAGGAACTTTTTTAGCAATAGAGCAGAGAATTCCATTTTCATCAAACCAAATAGTTGATGTTGGCAATTCATAAACGTCACTATTTTCGGGTATCACCATACTTTTAAGGAAAAATCAATTTTCGTCGCCTAGGCGTTAAATATCAGCCAGTAGGCTGACTATCAATAGGTTTAACTCAGCTATATACTTGGTCTCAATCACGAATAGCAAAGAATAATCACCTGCCTAAATACTTACTTTTTGTTGTAGAAGTGTGTATATAGAAGTAGCGTTGTCGCGACAAGGTGTAACTAAAGCGTCTAGTAGCAGGGTGACTGGATTTGTACGATCCATCGTTGCCCGGAGTGGCCTGCCCTATGCTGATTCAATAGAAGTAGCCCTACATCACAACGCCTGAATGGTATTCACCACATCGGCCAGGGTGTTGGCACCGGGAACTTCCTTGGTGTCGAAGACCATAAAGTACCGGTAGTCGTTGCCCGCTTTGCTGCGCCACAGGTTTCCCAGCCGTATTTTCTCGGCCGTATCGGTGTTGTCCAAGTGGTCGCTTTTGGTTTCCAGCAGGATAATTTTGCCCCGTTTGGTAACGATCATGAAGTCGGGATAGTGGTTAATGAACCCGTTGATGGAAAAGCCCCGGCCACGCTCCAGATTGCGGGTCCAGAAGGCCACGCTTTCCAGTAAACTTGGCATGGGGCGGGGCACTAAGCGGCTAAAAAGGAAAGCCAAAAATAGCCCAAAATGGGTGATTAATCCCGGTTTAAGGTCGGGCGATTGTTCGTTTTTTCACGTATCTTTAGTTACGTTTGGCTTCCTTATGCTCCCTGGAAACTACCCTTCATCCGGCCCTGCACCTGCAAGCCATCCTGACCCAATCAACCGTCCTGTCGGTCTATTAGGCAATTTAACGAGTTAATTACTACACTGGAAGGCCTTCACCAGCACCTTAGCCAGTAAGGCTGATTTCTCGATTTATAACCAACAGGCCGAACTATAGAAACTTTTGATTGTTATGTATTTACTTGACAAGTGTCATTTATCTTAGTGACAACTTTATATTATTGACTAGTATGGCCGTCAAAAGTGTTGGATTAGCTTCTCGGGTTGGTTTAGGACCTCAAGCTTATAAGTTCGAAAATCAGCCCTCCCTCATCAACCGAATTCGGAAGGGGGAGTCCCGCAGTCGAGTCGATGAGGTGGCCAACCGAATTGGGTTGACTGACAAAGAAATGGCCAAGATTTTGAACCTTTCCGAACGCTCGTTGCATCGGCAGTCAGCGGACAAAACACTCGATCCCAATAAAACGGAACGATTGCTGCTTTTAGAGCAATTGATTGAACACGGCTTAGCAACATTTGATCAACGCCAAGACGTATTGACTCGTTGGCTTCGGGCACCACGGCCCTCCCTGGGCAATGTCTCACCGGTTACCCTACTGGATACAATGGCGGGCTTTGGCTTTGTGGACGATGAACTAAGCCGGATTGAAGAAGGCATGATTAGTTAGTACTCCCGTTGGTTTGATGTCCCGCGTATTCCGATTAATTAAAGAGCGTTTCTTAGAAACACCCTTGGCTGGTGGCTCGGCCAAGCGGGGCGAGCGCTGGAACCCGATTGGGGTCGATGTGCTCTATACGTCCAGTTCACCCGAATTAGCTTTAGTGGAGATACTGGCGAACCTGATGCCGATTCGATTCGACGAGCTTCCCACTTATTATTTAATCACCATAGACCTTCCTGAGCCCGAGTCTCAACGGGTTTTTACGGTTAATCAGCTACCTGTCAATTGGAATACACCCCTACGGACGGCTGAGTTACAGACTTTTTTGGGAGACTGGCTTACGGGTAGGCAGGAACTAGCCGTTGCTATTCCCTCAGCTGTGGTTCCCTTTTCAAACAATGTTATTCTTCACCGGCGTCATCAGGCCTTTGAACAGGTGATTGTCGAATCAATTCAGCCCTTTACAGTGGATGGTCGGTTGGTTCTACCGACTAACTACGGCCCCCTTACGGGTTAAAAAGGGTTACTGACTTTAAATAAGGTTGAGAGTTAAGAGCCATATCCGTTCTAAAGAAGTACTACCTCTGTTAACAAGCATAGGAACGCATATAGGTGACAGAATGAAGTGGTATCCAATTTGATAGTTTAAACTTAACCTTTGGTCGTTCAATAAAACAGCAACAAGGGCATAAACGCTGAACGATTTAATTGAACGGATTTATTGGTCAAAAAAGGGCTGTTTTTGGCCCCTTCCCTCCTACCCTAGTTACCGTTCAGAAAAACCTCCGGTTCACAAAAGAAGCCGCGCTCCCTGGCAGGAACGCGGCTTCTTTTGTGAACCGGTCTGTCGAATATAAGGGCTACTCCATTTTGATCAGCTTGAGCGTCTGGCTTTGGGTGGACGTGCTCACCCGCAGCAGCAGCACCCCCGCCGGAAGCTGGCCCAGGCGCAGCGTCTGCCGCTCCACTTCCCCGGCCTTTCCAACCGACTGTTCACTCACCAGGTGGCCCCGTTCGTCCCTCAGTTGCAGGCGCAGGGATTGGCCCTCGGCGCCCCGTACCTCTACCGATACCAAATCGCCTACCACGGGGTTGCCCAGCACGATCACCCGCAGGGGCACTTCCACAAGGGCCGCCTGACGGGCACCGGGGTTGCAGGCCGCCAGCCAGCCGTAACTAAACGGACTCACCACCCCGCTCTGCACTGCTTCCAGGCTGATGACCGGGTTGTCGGTGTACAGGTTCAGCGTGTAGGGTCCAGGAGCCGTCGTGGCCACCGTCTCGTTGACCACCCGGAAGCTCACCGGCGAGCCGTCCAGGCCCGCGTACCGGGGCGTGAAGCTTACCCTCCGCTGGCCCGCGCTCACCACTTCACAACTCACCGTGCTCACCCCCGTGAGGCTGAAGGTGCCACTGGGCGGAGGAGGCGTACCACCCGCCGGATTCACCGTGAGGGTGAAGCTGGTGCTGGCACTCATACTCCCCGGATCGGTCGCCGTTACCGTCACCGTGCTTACCCCCGACATCGAGGGCGTACCTGAGATGGTGGAAGGCGGACTGAAACTCAGACCCGCTGGCAGACCACTCACCGAGAGCGTCAACTGATTGGGTGTCTCGGCATCGGTGAACACATTCGCTAAAGAGAGCGTATAGCCCACATCCACCGTGGCCGACTGAGGTGGTACGGGGTTCGCCACCGTCGGAGCGGTGTTGGCCGTTGAAGAGCTACACGCACTCAGCCAGTTGTAGGCAAAACTACTCGATATCCCGCTCTGCACCGCCTGAAGCGTCACCACCGAATTGTCGGTGTACAGATTCAGCGTGTAGGGACCCGGTGCCGTGGTGGGGGCCAGTTCGTTGACCACCGAGAAGCTCACCGGGGCTCCGTTCAGGCCCGCATACTGGGGGTTGAACGTTAGTCGACGCTCACCCACTGAGAGCACTTCGCAGCGGATAGTCTGCACGCTGGTGATGCTGAAGGTGCCCGTTGGCGGGGGTGGGGTACCGGCGGCTGGATTCACCGTGAGGGTGAAACTGGTGCTGGCACTCATACTCCCCGGATCGGTCGCCGTTACCGTCACCGTGCTCACTCCACTCATCGAAGGCGTACCCGAGATGGTGGAAGGAGCCACAAAGTTAAGCCCCGCTGGCAGACCACTCACTGACAGCGTCAGGCCGTTGGGTGTTTCGGCATCGGTAAATACATTGGCCAAAGAAAGCGTGTAGCCGATGTTCACTGTGGCTGACTGGGGCGAAACGGGGTTTGCCACCGTGGGCGGGGTGTTACCCGTGGTGGCGCTACAGGCCGAGAGCCAGTTGTAGGCAAAAAGCGTGTTGGCCCCGCTCTGGGTAGCACTCAGGGTGATAACCGAATTGTCGGTGTACAGACTTAGGCTGTAGGGACCCGGACTAGTCGTAGCCGCCAACTCGTTGACTACCGAGAAGCTGATGGGGCTGCTGTCCTGACTGGCGTAGCGGGGGTTGAAGGTTACCCGACGCTGGCCGGCCGAGATGGTTTCACAGCTCAGAGTGGTTACTGCCGTGATGGCGAAAGGACCGCTGGGCTGGATAACACTCACCCGCACACTGGCGGTAGCCGAGCAGCCGTTGGGGCCCGTCACCGACACCGAGTAAGGCCCATCGGTGCTGGCAACAATGCTGTTAGAGGAAGCGCCGGTAGACCATGCGTAGCCAAAGGGCGGGGTGCCGCCAGAGACGTTAGCCGTTAGGGTGGTGGTTTCTCCCTGCGTAATAGTGAGGCTGGGGTTGGCCGAGATGCTGACCGTGGGTACGGTCTGATCACCCATTACGGTGGTGTTGGCCACTGCCGTGCAGCCGCCGGTGCCGGTGACGGTCACTGAGTAGGGCCCCGCCGTGTTGACACTGGCCGTGTTGCCCCCGTTGATCTGGGTAGCCCCCGGGCTGAACTGGTAGGTGCCCCCGCCACTGGCCGTTAGGGTCACGCTGGTCTTCGAACAGCTCAGCGGTCCGTCATTGGTCAGACCCGCCACCGGTAATGCATTGACCGTCACACTCGTCGTAGCCATGACGCTCTGTCCGCTGCTGCTGACCGTCAGGGTGAAACTCTGGTTCCCCGTTCCGCTGCTGGTCAGCGTTTCCCGAAAGGCACTACTGGTCAGGGTACCCGTACGGACACTACTGCCGTTGGTCAGCGTGTAGGCATCGCTGCCAGTCAGGTTGCCCACCGTGGCGGTGAAGGTCAGGGGGCTGCCCACGCATACCGACGCGGGGTCGGCGGCAAAGCCCGCGATGGTCGGGGTGGCCGAGTAGGTGATGGTGTAGGGGCCGGCGGCCGTGTTGAAGTTGGCGGCCGCGTCCTGGGCCACAACGGCGGGCACGTTCACGCTCACCACCCCGTTGGCCGAGGGCGTCACGTTGAAGCTGTAAGTGGTGCCCGATCCCGCAAAGCCTGATACCGTGCCGTTGCTTACCGTCAGATCACCCGTCACAAAGCCCGTCACACTCTCCGAGAAGGTGACCGTGTAGGCGAACGGGGTGCTGCTGCTGGTGCCGCCATTGGGGGCCGTAGCCGAGCTGATGGCCACCGTAGGTCTGACCGAATCGAGCGTGAAGGTTTTCGTGGTCGAGTTGGCGCTCACCGCGTTGCCCGTCACCTGGGCTGTGGCGTAGACGGTGTGGTTACCCTGGGCCAGGGCCGCGGGCTGGGCCAGCGACCAGGTCCCGCCCGGAGCGGTGGTGGTGCCGATGGATGACCCGTCCACGAAGACCGTTACGGTACTGCCCGACGGGGCCGTGCCACTGTAAGTGGGGGCGTCCGTGTTGAGCAGGCTGCCGTTGGCCGGGCTGACCACTACCGGGGCCGCCGTCACGGGCTGGCTGTAGGTGATGGTGTAGGGGCCGGCGGCCGTGTTGAAGTTGGCGGCCGCGTCCTGGGCCACAACGGCGGGCACATTGACAACCACCGCCCCGTTGGCCGAGGGCGTCACGTTGAAACTATAGGTGGTGCCCGATCCGGCGAAGCCTGATACCGTGCCGTTGCTCACGGTCAGATCACCCGCCACAAAGCCGGTTACGCTCTCCGAGAAGGTGACTGTGAATGGGATCGGACTCGTGCCCGTGGTGCCGTTATCGGGGGCCGTGCCCGAGCTGATGGCCACCGTGGGTCTGACCGAATCGAGCGTGAAGGTGTTCGTGTTGGAATTGGCGCTGGCCGCGTTGCCCGTCACCTGAGCCGTGGTGTAGACGGTGTGGCTACCCTGGGCCAGGGCCGCGGGTTGGGCCAGGGACCAGTTTCCGCCCGGAGCGGTGGTGGTGCCGATGGACGAGCCGTCCACATAGACCGTTACGGTGCTGCCCGACGGGGCCGTACCACTGTAAGTGGGGGCGTCCGTGTTGAGCAGGCTGCCGTTGGCCGGGACTACCACCACCGGGGCCGGTGTAACGGCGGCCGGCTGCGTGATGGTGAAGCTCCGGGAGGCCGTGCAGCCATTGGCGTCCGTTACGGTCACCGTGTAGGTGCCCGCGCTCAAGCCGCTCACGCTGGCGGTGGCGTCGCCGGGGGGCGTACCCGGCGCCCAGTCGTAGGTGTAGCCCGGCGTGCCGCCCGTGGGCGTCACCGAAGCGGTGCCGTCGCTGCCGCCCGTCGTGGTTACGTTGGTCTGCGAGCCCGAAGCCAGGCTGATGGCCGTGGTGGGCTGGGTAACAATGGCGCTCACGGTGCTGGTGCAACCCCTGGCGTCGGTGATGATGACGGTGTAGGTGCCCGCCGTTAGGCCCGTGCGGTCTTCAGTGGTAATGCCGCCGCCCCAGTTATAGGTGTAGGGGCCCGTGCCNCCGTTGGGCGTCAGGTTGATGGCCCCGTTGCTGCCCCCNAAGCAGGACACGTTGGTCACCACGGTNNTGCCGCCCACGGCCGTGGNGGGCTGGGTNACANTGGCGCTCACNGNGCNNGTGCANCCCCTGGCGTCGGTGATGATGACGGTGTAGGTGCCCGCCGTTAGGCCCGTGCGGTCTTCAGTGGTAATGCCGCCGCCCCAGTTATAGGTGTAGGGGCCCGTGCCACCGTTGGGCGTCAGGTTGATGGCCCCGTTGCTGCCCCCGAAGCAGGACACGTTGGTCACCACCGTGGTGCCGCCTACCACCGTGGCGGGCTGGGTAACAGTGAAGCTGCGCGTGATGGTCGCGCTGCTGGCATCGGTGATGGTCACCGAGTAGGTGCCCGCGGCCAGGCCGGTGCGGTCCTCGGTGGTGATGCCGCCGCCCCAGTTGAAGCTGTAAGGGGCCGTGCCGCCGCTGGGCGTCAGGTTGATGGCCCCGTTGCTGCCCCCGAAGCAGCTCACGTTCGTTATCACGCCCGAGACATTCAGCGCCGCGGGTGTGGTGAAGCTCACCACACTGCCATAGCTGGTGCCCGCGCTGTTGATGGCGTAGGCCCGCACGTAGTAAGTAGTGGCGGGTGTAAGGCCACTGAGGGTGGCCGAAAAGGCGCCGGTGCCCGATCCGCTGGTTACCTGGGTGACGCCACTGCCGCCAATGTCGGGTGTGGCGTTGCTGGTGCTGTACACCACGCCGCGCTCGGTTACGTTATCGCCGCCGTCGGCCGTTACGTTACCGCCCAGTACAGCGCTGGTCGCCGCTACGCTGCCGGGAGCAGCGGTTGATACGGTTGGTGCCACGGCGGGCGAGTAGCCAACGGTACGGAACGCCGCGTTGCTTTGAGTACCCGAAGGGTCGGTGGTTGAAAACAGAATGGCGCGCTCCTGGCTGCCCGATGGCAGGGCGGTATTCGTCTGGAATGTAACCAGGCGCAGGGCGGCCTGCCACTGGGCCAGCGTCGCCGTCGAGCCAGCCGAAGTCAGCGTCAGCACCCCGGTCGAGGGGCTGTAGGTCCCGGTGATGTTGCCCGTGGCAGCCGTGCCCGTGAAGGCCAGCACGTCGTTGGCGGGATCCCAGCCGGCGGTGATACGAACTGTCGCGCTGGTTTGCGTGGGGCTGTCGGCATCGGCCAGGGTGATGGTGTTGGTGATTTGCACGGCCGCATTAGCCGTCGGATAATTTTTTATAGTCGATTCACTATTGGCCAGCACCGGGGCCGCATTCGCGGTGGGAGTGCCCAGCACCCGAATGTTATCGAAGGAAAACTCTTCGCTGAGCCCCGCCTGGGATGCTACAAATCGGGTTTGCAGCGTCGTGGCCGTGCTGGGCAGCTCAAACGTGAAGTCCTGCATGGTCGCGGTAACCAGCGGGTCTGCGGTCGTGGCCTTGCCATCCAGGTTCACATCCTGCCGCAACTGCCCGGCGTAAACGTCAGGCCCTGTTTGTACCAAAACCGATGCATCGCTGGTAAACTGACCGACTGTAACCCAGGGGCTCGTCCCGTTGAAGCGAACCTGTACTTTGAGCGTATCATTCGTCTCCCAATTCAGGGAAGTGGCTGTGTATCGTCCATCCTGGAGGCCTACCTTCACTTGTAGGTTGCGGTAGCCGGTCGTATTAATCGAGTTCAGGGTAACGGTGCCCGGCTGCCGGTCTGGTGCCGCGGGAGCAATGGGGGTCGCACCTCGTACGCCTTCTCCTGCCCAGTAGTATGTGCCATCCAGCGTGCCGCCCGCCGTGTGGGTGCCGCGGTGGTCCGCCAGGTTGCCGGTGCAGGGCGTAGTGGTACCGTTGCACATATTGGCTTCCGATGCCCGGAAGAAATACTGGTTCCGGCTAGGAGCTCCCGCCGGCACCGTATTGGGCAGGATGGTGTAATTTGATACGTACCGGGTGCCTTCGCCGTCGGTTTCGAATGATTCCTTTTGGAGTTGGACTTGCGCCCGCGCACCCCAGGAAGCCAGGAGCAGCAACAGGAACAATGGCAACCGGCCATACAAAGCCCGCTGGTTTAGGAGGCCCGGCCGGAAGAGAACCCGGGTAGGTCGGGTACTGCAACAGAGCATTCGTACAATTGTATTCATTGAGATGAGCATGAAGTAAAAAAAAGAGAAAATTACTTGACTGAGGCGGGGTTGCCCCCGGCGTATCCACCCCGAACCCCATAAACGGGATTATTCTGCCACTATGGCCTGGTTAATGAGGGATCACGTAGAAACCTGGTAAGGGGCCGTCAAACGAATGGCTACGATCCCGGGCGTAGTGTTGCGCACCCTGGCAACCAGACTACCGTTGTTAGCCACATCGACGGCCAGCGGGCCGGGGGACTCAACGAAGTTGTTACTCAGCGTTGTTTCCCCAGTGGTACCCAAGGGTATACGTCGTGGTTCGTCCAGCGTAGTCGCGAGCGCCCCATCAGTCAACAGGTAGTGCGATTGAGCATTTCCTTTGTGGGGTAACAGGGCCAGTCCTGGCAGCGGGGGCCGGTTGAGTAGTCGTTGGTTCATTTGGTTTGAGGAAAATCAGGGGTGCATAAAGGGCCATTTTTGACACGGTGTTATTGACTGGCTAAAAAGGGGCATACGATGGATCAGCCAGTAGGCTCCCGGCCCTGGAATAAGCGTATCCACTGAGCTGGTACCGTTCAGCAAAGCGGACCCTACCCGGTAGCTAAAGGCAAAGGCATCGGTGTGGGTGCCGGTAGGTACGCTGGACGGGCTCAGAAAGTAGGCGATCATCACCGCCAGCCGTAATCGTCCGTCGAGTTACGATGGCTACCTCTCCCCGGGAGCCACATTCACGGACTTCTTGGGGTGTGCCAGCGACTGAACGTAGCGAAAAAAAACTGCTCCAACCACCATGCGATCCAAGGGCTGACGGTTTAATTAGAGCAGATGGAAAAGAGTCGGAGTAGCCCCTGTGCCCCAGCGTGTGGGCGTACCCCTCGATCAGGTCTGCTCGCGGGCAAGGGCTGCTTCGGGCAGTAGCAGGGGGAACGAATTGATTACAGAGAAGGAGAGGTTGAGGCATTTTTGGAAAGGGAAAGGCGTGTTGTGGACACTGAATAAATTATTGCAGCAATATATGTTATTTTTTCAAGTAGTAACAAATCAATGGTTCGTCAATTTTTAGGGATATGAAAAAGGCGTGTTAGTTTTGGGTATCTGACATCCAAACCAAACAACGCCTTTATGCAAGGACCAGCCCTACTGAGTACAATAGTAGCTAACCTGCCCGATTTGACCAAACCCCGTCGGCAATTTATACACCACATTCTGATGCTGTTTTTGAGTGTTCGTCACCGAATCAACTTTCTGCAATTGGCTCGCCACAGCGACCAGTATGCCGAAAATACCATGCGGTTGCAGTTTGAAACC
>NZ_KB893397.1 GCF_000374085.1 Spirosoma spitsbergense DSM 19989
ATCCAAAACCTACACACCAAGTGGGAGACGACAACCTATAACTGGAAGGAGTTGATTAACCAATTCAGTATTATCTTTGACGAACGCATTCAAGCCCATCGCTTCGACTAAACCCCGCTGACACAGTTCAGCGAGCACATCCAGATAGAGTGAACTCATCATACAACAGTAATTCTTTTACCCGTTCAATTTTGTTAGCGATAATATACTGCTCAATAGTGGTGCCTTTTACTTCGGAGAAAATAGCGGCTATATAGGCGTAATCATAGTCTAACTGCTTACTGATGTACTCGGAATTTTTCATCTTGGGCAAATCCTCCAGATGATGCACCATGTCAATAATGAGCGTTTTTACCTTTTCAATTAATACGGCTTTTTTGTCATCCATTAATTCAAGTCCTGATGTGGACAAAGCATGTTGTAATTGTTTAAGCTGTTCAGGTGTGATTGATTCTTTGATCTCCACTTCACCCAGGTCTATTAATCCATGATGAAGCTTGAGTTTATCTAATTCTTCTTCTACCCGCATCTTACAGCGACGGCTAACCATGTACTTAATGTAGAGTTTCATCGTATCATTTGTTTACAGTAGTGGGGCAATGATAAAACATATTTGCATCACTCAAAGCCATCTATTTTAGGTAATTGATTATTCATAAGGGGTAGTTTTGCAGAATCGTACAAAAACCGTCACTTGACAATTCATGGCAAGTGACGGTTTTTGTACGATTCTGCAAAACTACCCAGAGTTTAAGCTTTTCCCGTTGCTAGCCAAGTAACGGAGGAGGCTTCTTTTGTCGTATCTTTCCTAACTAGTGGCTACTTGGCAAGATTTTAGTAGGACGTTGTCTGTATTGACTACGATCCCATTATGCCACAAGCTTCCTGTCCTCTCACTCTGCTGAAGGAATATATTAAGTCTCTTGTTGCCACCCAGCGCATTTTTCCCAACATTATACCGCGCCCTTTTGGGAAGGACTATACTCGCTCTGAATTGAATACCATCTACCAGGCATTAAAGACTGCTCTTGAAAGACCCCATCCGGCCATTAACAAACAACTAGTTTTAGACTTTAAAAAGATAGGCACGCCAAAGCGGTATCTGCACTGGTTTCTGGGTAGGCATTGGGAAGCATTGGTGGACATTTTAACTGAAGGAGAGTCTGATTACGTTTGTGAGTATGCTACTCCTTCTTACAGTCCTATTGACACACCTGAGGAGTTATCCATAGATTGCAAAGGGGATAAAAACACTACAATAGAGTCATTTACTGGCCAGTGCGAAGCGGTTTTATAAAGAGCGAGCCGGAAGCAATAATCAAGTAAAAAGTTAAAGTAAGAAAGGGTCAATCCACTTGGAATGACCCTTTTTCGTGTCCTACGGCCTGTTCTGTAGTCAAACGTTATGCTCACTCAAACGTCGTTTCTGGCGGTCCTTTACTCGCAATTGATAGCTCAATCTACCCATATTTTATTAACATAATACGGACCTCTCCTCGCTCCTTTGCAACGTACAATCCGGCCTATTTTCAGGGCTTGTCTAGAGCGTTCAATCTTAGAATTTTCCCTTAACATAATCCATCATATGCAACTTGACTAAGAAAAGTACCATTTTCAAGGCAACCAATTTTTCAAAAGGATGTGCAGAGAATCGCCCCTTCTTGGCTGTAAAATGACAAATGAGTTAATCTTTTCGAGTAGTAGTTGGTAAGCTAGGAAAATTTCGAATTCTCAAATAAGGCTCCCATGTGAGACGAAGGAATGTTCATGTATCTGCTTCTTGAATGGGGCGTTTGGTGAGATGATCAAATAGGCTTCATGAGTATATGTTATCTTCTTCAACTGGCTGGCTGCTTTTAGCTAACATTCAGATGATGTTGCAACGAATCAAGCCAACATCCCAAATATAATTCTCCAACACGTTCTACGTGTAATCCAGAGATGAAAAGCTAACATTTTCTTAACAGCACTTCATTGAGCATAATCTACTTTTGTGTGCCTGTTAAAATCGAGAAATTTTCCCCAACATACACTTGAACTTATGTATTTAAAACTACGATCATCGAGATTCATCTGTGCTTCCGCATGTTTGATATCCTGGGCTGGATTGAGCATTAACCCATCCCAGGCGTTTTCTAAGGATTCTGATAAAGAGGTATTTTTTAACCTGAAAAACCCTCTTTTAACTGTTTTATCCGTTGCCCAGCCCATTTCGGGTAGGGTTACAGATGAAACAGGAGCACCGTTACCCGGTGCAAACGTTTTGATTAAGGGAACAACAAATGGTACAACAACAGATGCTGATGGGAAATTTGTTATTGATGCCGGTGCCAATGTCGTTCTTGAAGTTTCTTATCTAGGCTATAACTCGAAGGAAGTTTCAGTGAACGGGCAATTATCAATAGTCGTGCAATTAGACCCAAATCTCTCGCAACTGAATGAAGTGGTTGTGGTTGGCTACGGTACCCAAAAAAAATCTGACGTAACGGGTGCAATTAGTTCGTTAAAGAGCGAAAACTTTAACCGGGGGGTCGTAACAAATCCAGGGCAGCTTTTACAAGGGAAAGTTTCGGGTGTAAATGTAACGAGTGCAAGCGGTGAGCCCGGTGCTGCTCAGAATGTCATTATTCGTGGTATTGGGAGCCTGCGTTCTGGCACACAGCCGCTTTATGTGGTCGATGGCTTTTTGATCGACAATTCCTCTCAGGGCGTTGACACCAATCCGCTGAACTTTCTTAACCCCAGCGATATTGAAAGCATTGACGTGCTGAAAGATGCCAGTGCTACCGCCGTATATGGTTCCAGAGCGTCAAATGGCGTGGTGGTCATAACCACGAGGAAAGGAAGATCCGGAAAAACGGAAATGAATTTTTCCGTGTCCACCGCCTGGTCTTCCCTGTCCAATAAGATAGGCGTGTTCAGCGCCGACGAGTTTCGCAAGCAGGTACCCGCCTCGGGTGGAACGTTGAACGACTATGCGGGAAATACCAATTGGCAAGACCAATTGTCTCAAACAGGCGTGTCAAAAAAGCTTGACTTCTCCCTCAGCGGAGCGACCAGTAATAAATTTTCCTACTATGCATCGGTAGGCATTCAGGATCAGGGCGGGATCTTGAAGAATAGCAACCTGAAACGTTACTCCGGGAAGCTCAACATGAATCAAAAGGCACTCAACGGCCGGCTGAATATCGATTACAATCTGACGACCTCTCATACCGAAAATTTACGCCCGAGTATCGGTTCCACCATCAGTGACATGCTCAGTCTGAATCCGACGATTCCGGCCTATACCAACGGTGAGCCCACTTTATTAACCACCAATGCCTTAAATCCGTTGAAAAGGTATGACATCTACAGTGACCAGGCCGTCAATAACCGGATTTTGGCGAGTATTTCACCGTCCATAGAAATACTCAACGGCCTTGTTTACAAGCTGAACCTGGGTGTTGACTATTCCGCTACCAACCGCGACCAGCAGTACAAACCCTTTCCGTCGGTTATTAATGAGTCCAATATTTCAAATGGGTCACTATCCACGCTCATTAGCACAAACACAAATAAGCTGGTAGAGAATACGCTTACCTACAACTGGCATCAGGATGTTCACGGCATTACGGTATTGGCGGGACATTCCTACCAAAGCTTTCTGGAGGAAAACAGAACGTATACCTCCAATGGTTTTGCCAATAACAATATTGAACCCAAGTACCAGAACCAAACCAGTTCAACGGTATATCCCACCACCATGAATTCGTCTGCCGTGAAGAACGAACTGCAATCCTTCTTCGGAAGAGTGAATTATACCTACGCCGATAAATATTTGTTTACGGCAACCCTTCGTGCCGATGGATCCTCCAAGTTTGGAACGAACAACAAATACGGCTATTTCCCCTCGGTTGCCCTGGGATGGAACCTCAGCAAGGAAGCTTTTATGGCCAACTCGGCTTTCGACAACCTGAAGTTGCGGGCCAGCTGGGGTAAAACGGGTAACCAGGAGATTCCCTCCAAGATTACAAAAGCCAGCTATTCGGAAAGCCGATTAATAACAGGTGGTCAAAGTCTTAATACGTATCCCTTAGATCCCAATGCCACTTCCATTGGAAGTTATCCGTACGGAATAGTGTATACCCGTTTGGCGAATCCGAATCTGCAATGGGAGGTATCTACCCAAATAGATGCGGGCATTGATTTCGCATTTTTAGGTAACCGATTGAGTGGTACGTTGGATTATTTCAATAAGGAGTCGTCTAATATACTCTTGGAAGTTACGCCAGCCGATCCGGTTCAGCCTACCGCTACCTACTGGACCAACATCCGTGGTATGAAGATCCAAAACAATGGTATCGAGTTGGAGCTGGATTATAACGGTAAGGCAGGTGCCGACTTCTCCTATACTATCGGTGGTAACGTAACCTATATTCAAAACAAGGTAAAAGACTCCCCCTACTCCGTGCTGACCACCGGAGCGGCCCAGGGTTCCGGACAAACTGGTGCGACCATTAATGGCTATATCAACAATGAGCCGATAGGTGCCTTCTATATGTTTCAATTTGATGGCATTGGTGCCAATGACCTCAATCAGTTCAAGGACGCGAATGGCGATGGTGCCACTTTGGACAATGACCGTCGCGTGGTAGGTAGTGCCATTCCAAAGTTCATCTATGCGTATCACCTGAACTTTAAGTACAAAGGTTTTGACCTCGGTATAAACTTCAATGGCGTAGCCGGAAACAAAATCTACAACCATACGGCTATGACCCTGTTCACCAAGGCGCAATTGTCTAAATCCAACAACACAACGGATTTTGCTGTTCAGTATCCCAAAGAGTCGGTGACCAACGCCAATACCGTATCCACCCGTTATTTGGAGAGTGGGTCTTTCCTGCGATTGAATAACGCAACGCTGGGCTACAACCTATCGGCCAGTAAGATTGGATTAGCCAATGTATTCCGGAACATCCGTTTGTCGGTAACCGGTCAAAACCTGTTCGTGGTAACAAAATATTCCGGCTTTGACCCTGAGATCAATACAGGATCGACGTTAGGGGGAATTCAAACCTTTGGGATCGACTATTTTACCTATCCTAAGGCAAGGACAGTCCTGATTAGCCTTACTGCAACATTCTAGAGAAAAACGAAAGGTTCGCTTCGTAACACTTACCAAAAACAAATCAGATGAAAAATATTAGATTTAATAGCGCTCTGACGACCGTTATATTTTTACTCACCTTTTTCGGTTGCACCAAACTGGATGAAGATATTCTGGACGAGTCGCTGACTGGCACCGGCCAGGCAGAAGTTGTCAGCGGATCGATAGCCCCCGTGTATGGTCTACTTCGTCAGGTATGGCTACATACTGTTAATTTCGGCCTTCAGGAGATTGCCTCCGATGAGGCCATCCTTCCCTACCGTGGCGGTACCGACTGGTATGATGGAGGCAAGTTCATAGCGGTTCACCAGCACCTGATGACCGCCAGTAATTCGCTGGTGGGAGATTCCTGGACCTATATAACGTTGTGTCTATCGAGGGCAGTAGTTGCCGAGGAAAGATTAAGACCAGAAGCTAAAAAGGGCAATGCTACTGCTGCGGGTGCGCTAAATGAAATGATAACCATGAAGGCATACCTCAATATGTTGGCACTCGACAATTGGGGGCTTGTTTTCAAGAAAGAGAGTTCGGATCAGGTTTCCGTAATCCTGAGGGGACAAGAGGCAATCGATTATATTGAAGGTGAGCTTTTGTCGGTTGTGAATGTTTTGACTAATGACATCGGCCCGGGTAGGTTTAACAAAGACGCCGCGAGTGCCTTGCTGGCTCGACTATACTTAAATGCCGCCGTTTACCGTGATCCTTATGGCACGCCTAACTTTAAGAAGGAGGATATGGACAAGGTTATCCAGTATACAAACAGTATTATCTCCGGGGCTCATTCATTGTCTGCCGAATACTTCGAACTGTTCAACGATGCTAACCATACCAACCCTGAACTGATTTTTGCACTCGATCAAAGAGGTGTACTTGAAACCGAGGCGGTTAGATGGTCCTATTGGCCAATATCCGGTGCTCTAATTCCGAGGCCAGAATTCCCAAACACCAGGGGAACCGATGCCGTAGCCGCTACCCCCGACTTTATTCAGACCTGGGTTGATGCATACGCCCCTGTAGATCCTGCTAAGGCAGATGCCCGCTTTTATCAGGAAAATACAGTTATACCGGATAACCTTAAAGATCTCACCGGGGTAACCCCGGCAAATGACGCAAACCATTACTATTGTGTAGACGCTAAAAGTTTTGAAATTAACAGAGGATTTCTTCGCGGTGTTATCTGGGGTCCAAGAAAAGATGCTGGAGGTAATATTTTGACGTGCGTCGATGGAAAGGTAAGGATATATCCCGTTATCAAATTAAATGATAGTGACGCAAATAAGGTCTATGTTAACCACACGCTCAATGTGGACTTTACTGATGCTGGTAGTTTACACAACACAGGATACCGATTTTCAAAGTATCAGTTTAGCCATACAGGTCCCAATTGTTGTTCCTACGGTAGTGTTGATGAGGTCTTGATGCGGCTGGGAGAGATGTATTTGATGCGGGCGGAGGCGAAGTTGAGAAATGGCGACAATGCCGGAGCTTTGGCGGATGTCAATACGTTAAGAACTTCCCGAACCGCCCGCCCTGCACAAACTCCACCAGCGTTGACTACTATTAATTTGGATGTGTTGTACCGCGAAACGGGATTTGAATTGTACTGGGAAGGGCTGAGACGCAATTATCAAATACGGTTCGGCAAATACGAAGGAAGATGGACCGGTAAGACCGATACTGATGTGCACAAAAGATTGTTCCCGATCCCTCAAAAAGCGATCGACGGTGCCTCTAGCGAAAAAGGATTTTTAGTGCAAAACTTAGGCTATTAAACCAAAATAGGGCTAAGTAGATACGGCAAGAAATAGATTTTCTTGCCGTATCTTTTTTCAATACCTATTCATTTACTAAGAGTTTACCACAGTCGAAACCCATCCTATAAAAACATTATATGCTAGTTGGCATACCTAGGGTAGATCGTCCGAACTAACACAATTCGCCACGACTTCCCTGTAGCATCTGTGTATTACGGAGATGCTGGTTCAGCGTCAATTTAGATACTGTTGGCGAATTCAGCTTTTGAGGCCTAAAAAGACTATCTTCAGTTTCATCTAAGCCTCTTTCGCTATGTCCTTGCAGTCCCAACTCATGCTTAGTATTCCTCGGCAAACCGTCCGCGTTGCCCGGGCCGCTTTTCCACAAGGTAATCGCTACATGCAATTGAGAGATACGTTGGGCACCATCTATGACGATAAGGGTGCGTTTGCCGTTTCGTACAAAATCCGTCACTTGACCGATTTGACTGGCTCTCGAATAGATAATTAAGCTTTTCCGCCTGTGATTCAAAAAATATTTCCCTTTGAATCACAGGCGATTAGCCATTTGGATACTCGTATTTATTCGAAAAACGGGGNCAGAAAGTAGGTCTGCTGACACTTCTAGTTTGCGCTTTATAAAACTGATTTTCCGGTTTTAATCGTTTAATAATCAAGGTATTGTATAATGTTTACAGTCCAGGTGACGGATTTTGTACGAAACGGCAAACGCACCCCATCGATCATTCGGCGCTCCTGTGTAAGATTGGTGCCATGAAGCTGACCACTTGGAATTACAAAGGTCAGCACCTGATTCGTCACTACGGACCCATGGCACAAGACTTTTACGCGGCTTTTGGTCAGGATGATCTGGGCCAGGTAGGCTGCGACACGCTGATTTACAGTCATGATTTTGCGGGCGTCACCTTTGCGGGGGTACAAGCCCTAATCGGGGAGAATGAGCGATTAAAAACCCGGCTGGCAGCGTTGGAAAAAGAAAAGCAGCAAACGGAAGACCAATTAAACAAGATGGCAACGTATGAATCTCGTCTGGAAGCCCTGGAGGCCAGACTCAACGAGCGGCAGGGGCAAAGCCCCAATTCAACCGCCTCTCCATCCGATACGCCTTCTAAGTCAAAATAAGCCCGTTTTAATCGATCCGTTGGCTACTGGAAAGTCTAGTCAAAAACCAGAATGAATACTTAATGTCTCTTCGCGCGAATGAAAAATGAAATAGGTCGCCTTCGTCTCAAGTGGGAGCCTTTTCTGAGATTCAGCAGTGCAACCGGGTGAGAAAATGGATAAGACTTCCGACCAGCGGATCAAGCTCTGGTAAGAAAAACTGTCGTGCGGGTAAGATCCGGCTACTCCCCCGGGTTTGAAAGAGTGATCAATTACGCCGAAGGTGCCGGACTTACCTAACACACAAATTGTTACTTCAGCTTACCGGACTATAATTGACTACCTTGGCTTTCTCCTTCCTCTTACAACCAAATCCATGCCCCGACTTGTACTGATTTGCATACTTTATGGACTGACGATTAGTGCCGCCCAGGCACAATCAATTGCTGTACGAGACAGCCTGTTGAAAAAACTCAACGCCTTGCCGGTTACGGCCAATGACACCACGCGGGTAAACGTACTCAACGCCTTAGGCTTTGGATATTGGGCCACTAAACCCGATACGACCTACCTGTTATCACAGCAAGCCTATGAGCTTGCCCAAAGGCTCAACTATCCAGCAGGGCAAGCACAGGCACTCCTTGTCATGTCCACCGCATTTGTCCAGTTGGGCGATTACGCTAAAGCCTTAAAAATGCTCAATCAAGCCAAACAGCTTTATATAAAGTTAAAAGCCCCCGGTAGGGTAGCCGTTGTCTTAAACAATACCGCGCACTCGTATATGCTACAGGGCGAATGGCAAAAAGGCTTAGTGAAACTACAGGAAGGTTATGCCTTGTATAAAACCATAGATAAACCCGATCCGGGTTTGAAGCCCACTATGCTTGCCAACATTGGGGAGTGTTTTTATCAATTGAAGCAATTGGGTTCGGCAAGTGTGTCTCTAAATCAGGCGTTGCCATTAGCTAAAATTAGAGATCCAGGCTTGTTTGGCCGTAATCTTTATCTGTTAGGGGATGTAGCCCTGGCCAAAAACAACACGGAGCAAGCCTATTCCTTTTATCAGCAAAGCATTGGCGTATTAAGTAAAGAAAATTTCTATACACGGCTGAATGAGGCCTATTACCGACTGGCAACATTTTATCAGAAGACTGCGCAGAAAGACTCTGCCCTTCACTACGCCAAGCTTTCCTTAGTCAATGGCCAAAAAAGTGGTTATGCCAAAGGCATTTTGAAAAGCAGCCAATTCCTGACTGAACTGTACAAAGGCAAAAACGATACAGAAGCCCTACGGTATTATGAAATCGCCGTGGCCGCCAAGGATAGTCTGTACAGTCAGGACAAAATGAAACAGTTACTGTCGCTGACGTTTGACGAAAAACAACAGGCTCAGGAAATCGAAGCTGCCAAAGCAGAGTACCAAAGCAGCGTCCGCACATACATCTTCATCGGGCTGTTAGCCGTCCTGGGAGCCATCGCCCTGGTGCTATACCGCAACAACCGGCAGAAACAACGGGCCAATGCCCTGCTCCAACGCCAGCGCGACGAAATCCACGAGCAGCGTACCAAAGCCGAACAATCCCTCGCTGAGCTACGGGCCACCCAGACCCAACTCATTCAAAAAGAGAAAATGGCCAGCCTGGGAGAGCTAACGGCAGGCATCGCCCACGAGATTCAGAACCCACTCAACTTCGTCAATAACTTCTCGGAAGTGAGTGCCGAGTTGGTCACCGAACTCGAAGAGGAACAGCAAAAACCCGACCGCGACACTGACCTGGAAGCCGAACTGCTAGTCGATTTAAAGCAGAACCTCCAAAAGATTACCCACCACGGCAGCCGGGCCTCCGCCATCGTCAAGGGTATGCTCGAACACTCCCGAACCGGCACGGGTGAGAAACGCCCCACCGACCTCAACGCCCTGGCCGATGAATACCTCAAAATTGCCTACCATGGGCTTCGCGCAAAGGATAAAGACTTCAACGCGGATTTAAAGACGGTTTTCGGAACTGACTTGGGGCGCATCGAGGTGGTTCCCCAGGAGGTTGGGCGGGTGTTGATGAATCTGTACAACAACGCCTTTTATGCCGTAAACGAAAAACAAAAACAAGCCCCCTCAGACTATCAACCGACCGTTTCAGTCAGCACCAGGCAAGTCAACGGGCAAACCGAGATTCGTGTCCACGACAACGGTACAGGCATACATGATGCGGTCAGAGCCAAGATCTTCCAGCCCTTCTTTACCACCAAGCCTACCGGGGAAGGAACGGGGTTGGGATTAAGTTTGAGTTATGATATTATCACCAAGGGACACGGCGGAAGCCTGACAGTAGAGAGCCAGGAAGGCGAAGGCAGTACGTTTGTGATTCAATTACCTGCTATGAGTTAAGCGAGAGTACTATCTCTTTAAACGCCCCATTCTTGATACACGGACATTGGTTGACCCACCAACGTCATTCTGTTCGAGCCTCGGTCTCAAATTGTCATCTCACTAAACAAAATCAGAATCTCACATTTTAGCTGAGTTTGTGAGAATTATTTTTAGCCCAAATGACTAATTGTCCGCACGAGCGGCCCCGTCCCTTTCTGCAGAACTATCTGTATTGGCCCATGTAGGCTTTATGAAGTCTTTTTTATGCGGGGACGTTTGGGTCTAGGGGGCTTGGCAGGTTGTAGAGGAGTTAACGGAGTGGGCTGAGTAGGGGTTGGTTTGTTCGGGCTCATTATCAGGTTATGTTTAGTCACGGTAACCCATTTCGGGCTATATAGTTTAGACAAACTAGAGTTCGGCTGACGGGTATTTACTCGTAGTTTGGCTAAGATGAATCGGCTATTCATAAGCGAGCTATACAAGTTTTTTTAGTACTAAATAGCTCTCTTTTCGGAACGTAGACTAGCTAGATTATTAGCCTATGCCAGCCTAGCTAATTAATTGAAAGATGGGAATTAAATAACTGAAAGTCAGAATCTTAAATATAAGAAATAACTTGTTTTATTACACCGATCAGGGCACTATCCAGCTTTATTAAGGGTTATATTAGTAGCTACCAGATACCCATTCTATGTACTGTATTAAGTGCGGTAATTTGATTCCCCAAGCTCGGCTGAAGGCTCTGCCAACGGCCAAAACCTGTGTCCATTGTTCAGCTGCTCAGCGAGTAGCCGGTTTCCCCTTGATTACCGGTAAAACTGAATATTCTGCTCTACAAATCGTATCACAAGCTGATGCCCAACAGCTGCATAAAATGGGAGCCCGACGAGGCATGGGTGCCTCTTCCTATATGAAGCGCGAGAAACGGACCTAGTTTCCTTGATTCGAAACCGGTAGGTTTGCTGCCTTCAACTTTGCTTACTACTCTTACTGCTGGCTGACTCCTCCACGAGTTAGCCTTTTTTATTGACTTGGTATAAGAAAGGTTATCTGGTATTAGCCCTATGGGTGCGCTTCCCGAATCGTACCCACAAGAGCCAGATTGATTTTAGCCACAATGCCTTATTTTCGTTGAATGAATCAAAAGGTATGCTACTTCCTGAAGACGAGCGCATAGATATAGCTAAACTGGCATCCGTCTTTTCAGACACAACCAACTCCTATAAATTTTACTGGTTGCTAGCGATACTGGACAGTCTGCGTGAAAACGGTCGGACACGAATAGCCATGCGTGATCTATCGATACGCATGATCGCTAGCGTATGGTACCCGCTCGATTATTTCAAATTGTCGTTTGGTAGGCAGGATAGTTTTAAGTTGATCGCCGATTTCGTATCCGATCGAATGGCAATTGATAACGGCCCAATGGCCCCAGGTTTAGTTGATCAGCTAAGAAGCGGTCTGTCCGAAAGCGATTTGATAACCCTGTATGGTAAAGTTGGCAACTTATTACGTTTTGTACCCTATCGCTTTATCAGACCCTTCTTCGCGCAGGAAATACGGGCGATACCCGATTATCAAGTCAATGTCCGACTTGTTGAACTAGCCAATCAGTCTTCAAAAGCACCCTACCGCTTTATTGGCGATGACATCGAATTGACCCAGGATTGGTTCACTTACCTGAACCAGCATCAGGCTATACTACGGGGCTACACACAATGGCATCTGGTTCGGTTTCTGCAAAAGCATAATCCAAATGTCATTGGTTTGACGGAAAAACTGGAAAGACCTGGAGTTCGGATATTAACCACCGCAAGCAAATTCTGGAAAACCTATTTAGTAGCCAATCCAAATTTGACTTGTATTTATTCCCGTCAGCTTATCAACCAAGCGAACCTAAGCTTAGACCATTTTCTGCCCTGGTCATATGTGGCTCACGATCAACTTTGGAATATCATTCCAACGCCCAAAGCGGTTAATTCCCGGAAAAATGACTGGCTACCGTCGATAGATTTATACTTCAATGCCTATGCCTGGCTTCAGTACCAGGGTTTCCAGTTTCATGCAATCAACGGCAACCATAAGCTACTGGAAGATTACCACCTGTTCTTTGCCCAAAGTCTGGATTCTTTACGAGATCAGCCATTTGACTGGTTCAGGGAACGGTTGGAGCGCCAGATTATACCCCATGTTCAGACGGCCCAAAACCTAGGTTTCCCCTATCCTTTTAAGATATAATCACTGATTAGCGAATCGCCAACTTAATCATCCTAGCCACTCCCCTTCCTTGTCGCACGAGGGTTCTCTACTAACCTCCGTGCTGTAATTAGCACTACTACCTAGATGTCAGTCCTTGGCTGTCTGTTGTTGTCGCTTCAGTAAGCGCATGACCTGAGTGGCCTGAAAAGCACAACCCCGTACGGTATGAAAGCCGGTCTGGTTGAGGTGGTCGGCAATTTGAGAATAATTCTTGCCGGCCTTATACATCATGTCGGCAACAGATAAGGCCCGCCGGTTTGCCGGGTTGGCTACCGCATTACGCCGGGTAGTTTCCCCGCCTTTCTGCTGACCATGGGCCGTTAGGTTCTCCGGTTTCCCCAGTTTAGCCCCCTGGGCAATCTTAGCGGCTAAAGCCGATCGGGTGCGAGCGCTGATCAATTCCCGCTCATGTTGAGCCAGTGAAGCAAATATGCCAATGGTGAGTGTATTGGCATCGGGCATATCGACGCATTGGAAATTAACCCCCGAATCCCTCAAGGTAAAAATAAAGGACGCATTCCGGCTCAAGCGGTCCAGTTTAGCAATGACGAGAATAGCGTCCTCTTTCTTGGCCCGCTCAATGGCTGCTGCCAGTTGACCGCGCTGGTTGTTTTTACCGGATTCAATTTCGGTATACTCGGCTAGGATAACACCCTTAATAAATCCGGTCACAGCCGTGCGTTGGGCTTCCAATCCCAACCCCGAAGTCCCTTGTGCTTTAGTGGATACCCGGTAATAGGCTATATATTTGGTGAGGCCTATACTGGTTACGGCAGAGGTTGGTTTCTTCGCCATTCGCTTACAGAATTACCTTATTAATCCGAAAAGTGAGAAATGGGTATTTCTTGGAGAGCTCCATTAAGCGGGTTTCGGCTTCTTCCAGGCTCAATTGCTCGGCAGAGTCGGACAGGGGTAAAAGTGCCCCGGTAGAGTTGTCAAATTCTTTGACTGAAACCCACTCCCCCTGAACGGGTGTGAGAAACTGAACTACATGATATACCATAATCTCATTGCTTTGTCTGCCCAAAAATATAATTTCTTATTCACTTTACAAGGCTTGAACGGACGTTTAGAAAATGTAAAATAACCCTACCTTTATCAAATAACCCCCCATTTGTGCCATGGAACACCCGTTCAGTTACAAAAAGTACGTCGCCTACTTTCGCGTGTCGACCCAGCGCCAGGGAGCCAGTGGCCTCGGGCTCTCCGCGCAGCGCACCAGTGTCAGTGCCTATATCCATAACAAGGGAGAAATTGTCGCCGAGTTCACTGACATTGAGTCGGGCAAAAAGAACAACCGACCTGAGCTGCTCAAAGCCATTGCACTTTGCAAAGAGAAAGGAGCCGTGCTCCTGATTGCCAAGCTTGACCGACTCACCCGGAACGTGGCATTTATTTTTACATTAAGGGATTCGGGGGCCGAGTTTGTCTGTGCCGATATGCCCCAGGCCAATACGCTCACCATCGGGGTGATGGCTACGATGGCTCAGCACGAACGGGAAGTCATTGGCGATCGTACCCGCAAAGCACTGGCCGAAAAGAAACGGGCTGGTTATGTATTGGGTAAACCAGAAAATTTAACGGTCCAGGCGGTGCAAAAGGGACTGGCCGTTCGGCAGCTAAATGCCCGCGAAGATGAGAACAATCGTCGGGCGGCTGCCTTTGCCCGGTCGCTGCGCGGGGCGGGAGTGAGCTGGAGTAGTATTGCGGCTACGTTAAATGAGCATGTTTTCCGCACCCGTCGAGGGAAGCAATTTCAGGCCGTGCAGGTGCAACGAATTATGGCACTTTTCAACTAATTGGGAATTGGCGGAGACGAATTCGTTAAAACATCTAATTGTATTTAACCAGGATCCGAGGAAGTAGTATCCAAATTTTTAGCACGAATAACTGAGCCAGTTTAGTATGATTTTTCCAAGATAGGTACTCTTGTTGAGCGTTGCTTTTTCCCCGCTAATCAACCCGGTGATTGCTTGACTTATTTACGGCTAAGACACTATATTCGTCGGTGTTTTAGCCAACCACTATTCCGACCCATGACGCCCAAACAGAGCCAGCGGCTCATCAAAAAAATAGCCGATATAAAACGGGCCTTGGCCACCGAAAAACGGACGTTTGGTGGCTATGATGACTCCCGGGGACTGCGTTATTTGCCTACCCGTTATTATCTCCAGCTGGCCGATTACAAAGGGGGATTAGCCTATACCCGCTGGTTCGCCAAAGTATTTCCCGATGATATTGGCTTTCCGGATTTCCTGTTTGAATGGGCGGTGCTGCTCTTTAAGTCGGGCAAATTTGCCGAGGCAAAAGTAAAAATATGGCAAACTTTCTGTGCCAATACGTATGTGCTGGATAAGTTCTTTGGCCATCCCATTCAACCACTCCAAAAATATGAATGGTCAAATATGGCTCAGGCTGGTTTCACGGCGTATTTCACCTATTCCCACCAGCAAGCGGAGTTAATAGATTTCAGCCATTGGCTGGAGGAGTTTATGGCTAGTGAGCCCTTTATAACCCGTCAAGCCCGGTACCTGACCATTCATCAACAGCTGTTAGTAGAAGACGATCAGGAAATCAGGGCGTATTTACGCCAGGAAGCGGATCAGCTAGAAAACGCAATTAAATTCTAAAAAACGTCTGTCTTACACCTGTAAGACAGACGTTCATTTTGTCTTACGAATTGTATTACTTTACATAAGTCAGATTATACAACTTTTTTCAACTCGGTACCGATCATGGCACAAGTCCCTCCGGATAGCCGTACTTCTTGGTTTTTTAAATTTTGTGAATCGGTTCTGGCGGCCATGGCTTTGCTGAATCTCCTGCTGTTTCCCTTATTGCTGATGCCTATCTCATTTTTCGAGAAATACGGTCAGTATTTTAAGTATGTATTAATTGGTATGGTTGGGGTGACCTTACTCGGTAGCCTAATCTACGTCTGGATATGGCATCGACGCGAAAAGACTAATAGTATTCATAGTGTTTTGCAGCATGCCTGGTTGCAAGGTATTATTCGTTACTGGCTGGCTTTATCAATCTCTAGCTATGGCTTTGCCAAAATTTTAAAAACGCAGTTTGAAACTGCTGATTACGACCTTGATATGCCTTTAGGCGCGATTAAGGGAATGGGGCTAACCTGGTACTATTTTGGGTACTCGTATCCATTGGCAGTTATTATTGGACTTTTTCAAATTGGGGGGTCTATCCTACTGCTCTATCGCAGGACAACCTTACTAGGAGCGACGATCCTTTTACCAGTGATGGTCAACATCGTCCTGATTAATGTATTCTATAACATTGCTATTGGAGCCTTTTTTAACTCGGTCATTTATTCACTATCCCTGGTATTTCTCTTGTTGTTGTATGGGAAAAGACTCAAACTTATCTTCTGGGACGTAATCGATCATCTTCCTAGTATTCCCTTAGGGCGAAGCTGGATCAAGCACGGCACACGTATACTACCAATTGCGTTGGCCTTTGTCGGGCTTAAAGTGGGAATTAGTATGCGCTCCAATGACCAAACACTCAAAGGCACCTGGACGGTGGAAAAACTGATGCGCAACGGTCGAGCCCAACCGGCTACGGCTTGGCTAACGGATAGGAAGTCTTGGAGCCGAATCTATTTTGCAGGGTATGAAGAATGCGTCTTCAGTCCAAACCCATACCGGTTTGACCCCAGTGAATGCTTAGGAGGTAGCTATAAGTTCGATAGTCTGGATAATAAACTGCAAGTGGCTTTCTATTCTGATGATACCTTACGGGCTACCATAAGTAATCGTACTGCTGAAACGATGCGACTCAAAGGAATTCTCTATGGTGACACATTGGATATGCAACTCGCTCGACTACATAGATAGATTGTCATATATCTAAAAAAGTAGGGGAGTCGCCAACATTCGTACGGAATGTTCCATGAAATAATTGTCATGGACTTAATTGTCTAATAATGTGTGCATTACCAAAATGGTAAAGGAAACGTTCGTTTGCTTTACCACCTATCGGCTCGGTAAATGATGAGTTTACAAGCCCCTATTGAGGCAATAAACCCAGTAAAGGAATCAAAGTAAGCTATCCATTATAGCTATTCGAGTTGTTTTACTCTTCGGAATTGGCCCGATGGAACATTTCGTACGAATGTGCCCCCCCCCCCAACTATCTCGAAACCACCTTACGCCAATTTTGTAGTTAGCTACCATTTTTGGAGAGACCCAAAAAAAATTCGTGTCATATCATAATTTGACACCCCAAAAATATAATTTGATACCCACGAAAATTAACACAAAGCTAATTTTGTGAAAACAATCCAAATTTTAAAAAAATGAACATTTTAAAAATTACACTTCTAATTGGTGCGTTCTTTTTTGGACTAAAAGAAGTAAAGTCTCAAAGCACAATTTCATTATCACAACAACAGGAAGATTTTAAAGTCTTCAGAACTGGCATTGACGAAATGCAAGTTGGAACTGACTGGTTTATTACACCATTACGTTTCAATGAATTATGTGATAGTGTTTACAATTCGCTTACGGATAATGACAATATTTTTACGTTTTCCAATAAACTAAGATTTTGTTTAGCCTCACTAAAAGCAGGTCATAACGGAATTAATCTACCTGACGGATTATTGAATCAAAATAATACTTTACCGTCTAAAACTTTACCGTTTATTCTAAGGTACACAGACGAAAAACTGATTATTAAGGTTAATTGTAGCCCCAATCAAAACATTCCAAGTGGTAGCGAAATAATTTCAATAAATGGAAAGTCGGTAAAAGAATATTCAAATGAATTTTTAAAATACTGCTTTTTAAATGGAAAAAATACCAGTTTTGGCTATCAACAATTAGGTACCTTTTGGGGCTTTGTTAATTTATTAAAAGGGCTTCATCCAGCCAGCAACTACGACCTTAAAATTATACCATTTGGAAAAACAGAAAAGATAAAGTTGAATGTAGCAACAGAACCCAATGACACAATAGCAAAATACTACAAAATACAATTGGGTAGAGCCATCAATTATTGGAATCCCAATGCTCCTAAATTGGAATATAAAATAGTTGATTTGAATAAAAGAACGGGGTACTTGAAAATAGCTACCTTCACAAGTGGAGATCTTGGAAGTAAGTATAAAAAACAGCTAAACGAAATATTCACCAAAATTAAAAAAGAAAATATCGAAAATCTTATTGTGGATATAAGAGGAAATGGTGGAGGAGACGATGACGTAGAACAATACATAACAAGTTATTTTAGGGCAGTACCCAAAGATAGTAGCAATGCAAATCTTTATCTTAAAAGTGACAAATTTACGCTAATGNGATATGTAGAAGAAGCAGGCAACTTGGAACGAGACAATAAACTTTTCAAGGCATTTCTTACAAATCCATATTCAGTTGTAGATAAGATGCCTNACAACAGGTTTAAAATAAAACCCGAACTATTACTTGAAGATATNATTGAAAAACCTTTAATGCCTAATGCTTTTAGGGGTAATGTTTACTTGTTACAAAATGGGCTTACTTTCTCAGCAGCTTGTACTTTTGCCTTCCGTCTAAAAAAACTCATCCAAAANGAAGGTGGATTTATAAAAGTAATTGGGGAGGACAATGGATATGATGCTGATGCTGGTGTTGCAAGTGGAGGATATTTTGTTAATCTAGTATTACCCAATAGTAAAATCAAAGTATGGTTGCCATTGGTTGCAAGTGGTTCAGCTAAACCATATACCATACCACGTACAAATTTTGTGGACTATAAAATTTTTCCAACGCCAAAGGAATGTGTAGATGAGGTTGACGTTGAAATGAATTTTGTGAGGAATCTAATAAACAAGCTATAAAAACGGCAGCTAAAATTGGGTTTTGTGCAAGTTGGGCAGACGGAACAATATTTCCCAACCTGCACAAAGTCTTGCTCGTTGGCGGCAACACGACGACAACAAACTAAAAATTTAAAAAATTAATAAAATGAAAATTCAACATATTATCCTTTTTCTAATCGTTAATCTTTCTTTTTCGTCAAATTCTTTAAGAGCACAAAAAATTGACAGTAAAATATTAAAGATGGTTAACTCAAAAATTATTCATTCAAAAGTTTTAAACCAAAAGCGAAAACTTTTTATATATAAACCTCAAATAGACATTTTTTCTGAGGCACCACTTCCAGTATTATATATGATGGATGGTGAAAATATTGGAATGGTTGCAGGTATTGTTGACTCTCTAATTAATAGTGGCGACTTCCCACCAATGATTATTGTTGGCATTGCAAATTATAAAGATGAAAGAACTAACGACTTATCACCTGTTCCCCTGACTACAAACCAAATCAGCGGAACAAAAACAGGTGGTGGTAACCTTTTTTTAAAATTTATAAAAGATGAAGGGCTTTGTTGCATGGCTACGTAGGTACTCGCATTACAGCTTTGGGCATCCCTAATTTTGTGAATCGGTTTAGGCAGTTTGCCTTCACGT
>NZ_KB893398.1 GCF_000374085.1 Spirosoma spitsbergense DSM 19989
GGTCTTTCTGATTGTCAGGCTCGTTCGGTCAACAAACTTGATTACCATTTTAATGCAGCCCTGAGCGCGGTTAACGTGGCTAAAGTTGAGCAGGGCGTTGGTCAACAACCCTTCTCGATGGCCACTATTAAGACGCTCTACCACAATCGTTTACTACTAGATCGTTTTTTTTCTATCTTACCCAAAGGCACTAAACTGGAGAAAAATGATCCTAGAGTGCGTCAACTTTATCACTTCGGCTGTATAGCCGCCTAAATATTGACTAACCATTGAATAGGGATTGTACCGTAAATTACAAACACCTGTGCCGTAGTCACGTTGTGGTTTAGAAATTAAGCCAGTGGCTGGAGTATAGGCTTTTTTGGCTAGATGATGATTCAACAAATTAGTTTGAAGAAGCCGGTTTACCAAAGCGCTTCCAGTAAGCCGCTAAGAACTTTTTCTCGACAGGACTGTCGGAAAAAAAGCGGTGGATAACCAAAGGCCGTGGTAACCCATTTATCTTATCGAGCAAAGCCTCAATTTTTTCATCGTTTCCGGTTTCCGGTATTGGGTGTGAGAGATAAGCAATCTTATAGAGATTCAAAAATTTCTTCTCATCCTTAATCCGCTGCTGCGATTCAGGATCAGCGGGGTCCAGCAGACAAACTACCTGATTAACGCCAGCCGCTATCAGGTAACCAAGGTATTCTTCGTCGGTAGGATAGGGCGTCAGGTATACCTCATCGCCTAGGACAACAATCGGACCGCGTTCAAATCGATCAGTCTCATCCAGACGCCGGGCCGAGGTGGTTGTCTGATTACTGACCAGCGCCTTATCCACACCGGCAACAATGCGTCTGACCACATTGACCCGGTCCTTACCCAAATAACAATGAACATAATAACGGCCTTTGGGCTGGGCTGCAATCGCCCGAATCCGCTGAATAGACTCTTCATTCTGGCTAATCCAGGGTAGCATCGGAACGCTGATAATGGCGAGTCCGATTTCTTTACCTGTCTTTTGCTCATCACTCAATAATTTTGGTTCGAAGGGGGTGACGGCTGGATGAAGTAGCGAAATAACGCCCGCGTAACCTTCCTTTTTTAGTTGAGCAAGCATATCAGCAGTTGGATACGGACCAAAAGTAAATCCCTTGTTAGCGGTATCGATGCTTGCGCTATTAGCAGTATCTATGCTTCCGGCGGTTGTTTTGTTTATAAAATCAGGATTCATAAACAGGGATAAAGACAACAGTGCCAATACCAAAACACCAGCAGGAATTCCCCACCTTAAAACTCTTTTTTCTGTCTTCTCAGCGGCTCCCGCCACTTTTCTGGCCAGCCAGAAGGAGAAGATTACGAACAAAATAATAACTGCCCGAACAGACCAGTTTTCAGCAGAGTCAGATAACTTATTATCACGAGCCCAGGTGACTACCCAGCGAACGGGCCCCAGTAAGGTAAGACACCCCAGAAAAAAACCCAGGCAACCCCAAATGAATCCGAAGAGAAGGTAGCTGGACAGTGTTTTGTTTTTTAACATGTACGTAGTGTAAAAGGTGGTTTCGTTACGGGAATAATCGCTGGATAAACTATAATTGAAGCAGAAGAGCGTACTTCTGTGTGTGTTGAGTAAATTTGTTTAAAATTATTGGATATAGTATACATTTTGTTGACTTATAATGCAATTTTGTTCAAATAAGCCCATTCTGTTGATATAAAATAAAGGGTGATAGTTCAATACTATTGAATGCCAAAGAAAAACTGATTGATGAATAGCCCAATCACCTTTTCGTGAACTACCACCAACGTTGGGAAACAGATTGTCTTCTGAGACAGCTGTTTAATACGCGTGCGCAGTGTTAGGTGCTTGCGCTCCAGACGTTGTAAAATAGCCTACTTTCGATGCGTGAGCCCTGATTTTACCAGATAAAAGGTAACTCCAATTAGCTTAGTCTATCATTGGCGGTACTACATGTTAAATTTGATTCCGACTCAATACACGTGCAAAAATCGATCCATAGTACCCCGCTTGCCGGACTTTCAGTAGCCTGGTTAATCAGTATTATTAGCTGCCGAATTGGTGAGCTGATCTACAACAGTGTAGTGCACGATGTACCCGGCACTTTGCTAAAGACGGTAGCCGTTGCCTTTCTGGCCGATCTCGTTTATTTTTTGCAAAGTTCCTGCATACTGTTCGTCATCTATGCATTGCTGACTTTCCTGTCGGTGAAGCTGGCACGGGTGGTCTATAGTATTCTCTGTTTGTTGCTGATCCTGGTACAGGTAGGGCTAACGGTTTATTTTGGAAAAACGTCCGTATTGCTCGGGGCAGACCTGTACAGCTACTCGGCGGCAGAAATCGGCCAGACGGTTGGCGCGGCCGGGGGGCTGAGTATCGGCTTGCTGGCGACAGTGGTCGCGGTAGTTGGGCTGGTCATTCTTATCTTTCGGTTCCTGGTCAGTCGCGTTCAGATGAGACCGGGATGGTCGTATGGGCTGGCAGGGTTGGGCGCCTTGGCCCTGCTGTTTAATGTGGGTGAGGGCAGTGCCATGCCCATACTGGAAACGGATTATGCCAATAACCTGGTCATTAATAAACCCGCTTATCTGGCCCGGGCCACCCTGACCCGATTTAGCGAAAAAACGGATAACAGCGTGGATATTTACGCTGATGCCTACGTTGGCGATTATGGGGAAACGGCCGGTACAGTCGATGTTACGTCCGTTAAATACCTGGCCGAAAATCAGTACCCGTTTCTACACAACGATGAAACGCCGGACGTGCTGGGTCCCTTTTTCAATACCGCGCCCACCGCGCCTAACGTAGTCATCCTACTGGTGGAAGGCCTGGGTCGGGCCTTTACCGGACCCAATGCGTATCTGGGTAGCTTTACGCCGTTTGTCGATTCTCTGGCGCAGCAGAGTCTTTACTGGGAGAATTTCCTGAGTGAAGGCGGACGGACCTTCGCGGTGTTGCCGTCCATCCTGGGGTCGCTACCGTTTGGGCAGCAGGGTTTTGCTGATTTGGGAACCCAGATGCCAGATCACCTTTCACTGCCGGGTATTCTGAAGAAAAACGGGTATGCGTCGGCTTTTTACTACGGTGGCAATGCCAGCTTCGACAACATGAGTGCATTTCTTCGCAAGGAGGGCGTGGCCCGAATTGTGGATGAGCCGACCTTTGGTGCTGGTTACCGGAAGGCGCCCGGGGCCAATGGCTTTACCTGGGGGTACGGCGACAAAGAGTTGTTTCGGCACTACCTCGCCGTAAATTCCCCCACCGATACGCAACCGAAGCTTCAGGTGTTGCTGACGGGGTCTACCCACGATCCATTCCGGATCAATGAGCAAAATCGCTATCTGCAGAAAGTTGAGCAACGATTTGCCGCGTTGAACCTGACGCCTGATCAACAACGGAACCGGCAAAACTACCGCTATCAGTTTGCGTCCATTCTGTACACCGATGATGCACTCCGGGCGTTTTTTGCGGCCTACCGCAAACGGCCGGATTTTGACCGGACCATCTTCCTGATTACCGGTGACCACCGAATGCCAGAGATTCCCATGACCACCAAACTGGACCGGTATCATGTGCCGCTTATTGTGTACTCACCCCTGCTGAAAAGCCGGGCTACCTTTCGCTCCATGTCCACTCATTTCGACATGGCACCAACGCTCCTGGCCTTCCTCCGGAATAACTACAACCTGAAAACACCCCCGGTTGTAAGCTGGCTGGGAACCGGCATTGACACTACCCGCCAGTTCCAGAATATCCACGCCTATCCACTCAAAATGACAAAAGCCGAGATGGTTGATTTCGTGATGGGGACGTATATGCTGAACCAGAATACACTGTATCGGATCAATAACAACATGGACCTCGAATCGATAAACGAACCCGGCCAGCTAAGCCGACTAAATGCAACCTTCGATCTGTTTAAACGAAAGAACGACCGCCTTCAGAACAGCAAACTGCTGCCAGATTCCCTATTAAAAACCTATAATTGATAAGGCCGTCGTGCCGGCGTATGGCTAATCCGTGCGGTGTCTATGGACTGGAGCGGTGGTTTTGGCCTGTTTGCGGACGTAAGCATCTTCCAGAATGCGGGTGAGCATAGGCTGGTAGGCTCGCCAGAAAAACCCTTTGCGCTCGGTAAGTCCTTCGGTCAGGTACGCGAACGGTGCCAGCCACTCGATACCTCGGAAATAGGCTGATGGCATGCTGATGGGATTATCGCAGAAGTCGCCCGCGAAGTAATAGAAGCCGTAATCCGGCGCATCGTGCATGAGTATGGCCGGAAACCGGGTGGGCAGGGCGTAGCGGGCCAGTTCCCGTTTGCCCGCTTCGTTGGGGTAGATTTCGTAGCGGGCAATTTCCTGATTGATTCGTGGGTTATAGGTAAGCACATCAAACCAGTAGGTATACCGAATCCGGCGGGGCAGACCAAACTTCGACTGGCCAGCGTCCGAAGCCAGCATCTGCGGTACATTTCGGGCCAGGTGGGTATCTTCTTCCAGAATGACAACGTCGTCCTTTTCCGATACATAGACCACACCGGATTTCGTGAATGGCCATTGCCCCTTGTGCTGGCGCTTGTAGTTCCGAACCAGCCACTGGGGCATTTCCTGGTTAACGGTGGTATCCAGCGAATCGAAATAACGACCAATCCAGCCCGTCCAGCGTACACCAAATGTCGACTCGAACTGATTACGGACGGCCGGGTCGGTGGGGGAGTTGATGTCGTTGAACTCCGCGATAACCAGCTTGTGATTCTGTTTCATCAGCGACAGGAAATCGACGTCTTTCCGGCTCATACCCCCGTAAATAATACCGGATCGTTCGGAGGGCTTATCGCTCTGGAACCACTCCTGCCGGTATATACCGTACGTATCGGTATAGTAGGCCAGGTCGCTGTCGCGGCTTAGCTGGGCCAGTTGTTTGTCGGTAAATCGTTCGAGTCCCTTAATCCGGTATTGCTGATTCTCCAGCGGAAAGAAGCCAAAATAGTCCTGGTCAATCTCGTAGCTACGCTTGTTTTTTTTGGTAAAACGCTGGTGGTTCAGTACCCAGGTCAGGGATATATGCTCCTGCCCATCGGGGCGAAGCACGGTTTTATCAACAATGGCGGCCACCAGCGGACGTTTGGGGGTCAGCCACCAGGACAGCCACATCAAGAAGGGAATCAGGACGGTAAACGCCGGGATGAGGTAGAACAGGTTTCTTTTACGCATGAAGCCGGTGGGTTACACTAAAATCGCTGACGGAGGACGAAATTGATACCCCACTGGTTGCCACGGGGACGGTTGCTCTGTTCCTCACCGTACCAGGAGGCCACGACAGACGGAACCCAGCGCCGATGGAAACTCTTTCGGAACTCGATACTGGCCCGCTGTGAACCCAGTTTTCGGATATCCTGCCCCAGCAGGGCGTTCCGGGCTTCGTCTGGCGAGATACCGGTTCCGCCTGCTACGGCAATGAAGTCATCTGCCGCACCAAAGTAGTACCGGACCGTGCCAATGTACGTCTGCGAGATATCGCTGTTGCCGGGAACGAGGTACGTGCGCAGGTTGAACCAGAAACTACCGGCATATTTACTGGCCGACAGGGTGTAGATCCACGTGGCGTCAGAAAATTTCAGGTACCGGAAACCCGCTTCTGCTTCAAAGCTTTTGGGCAAATTGGCATACAGGGAGAAACCGGCCCTGAAGCGCGGAAAAACGGGCTCACTTCCCGAGAAACCCACGTTCAGGTAGCTGTAAAAGGTTTTGCTGATGTGTGGGTAGGCATCAATTTCGGTTTGAAAGCCACTGGCTCCAAAGCGGTTGGCATAATTTAACCGTCCGGTAACGGTACCTATTTGGGTGGATCGGCTGTACGAAATATTTGCCAGATGCCAGGGACTGGTGTGCAGCGCGTCGTTGTAATTCTTATCAAAATATAGGTAGTCGTAGCCGACAATAATCATATTTTTGCTGGCTGCCCATTTGAGCCGGTCCGCCAGGGCTCTGGCATCGGAATTATCGGGGCTTGTCTGCACTACCTGGGCGGCAATCGTGTACGCTTCTGCCGTTCGTTTGAGGTCGTTCAAAACCCGGGCTTTTTTTAGCAGGAGGTCAACATCTGCCGGATAATGGCGCAGGGCAGTGTTGCAGTAGGCCAGCGCCTGCTCGGGCCTATCATTCCAGAACTCCAGGTCTGTTGCTGCACTCAGCGCATCTTTATTGGTTGAATCCTTCGCCAGAACCAGCGAGAACTGTTGCCGGGCTTCCGGGATGTTACCACTCCAGGTATATAGCCGCCCCATAAACGTCCGTATTTCGGCATAATCGGGGCTTTTTGCCAATGCCTGCTGACTGAGCGCAATGGCACGGGGATAATCTTTGTTGTCGAAGGCGGCTTGCCGGGCCTGTTTAAACAACTCATCGGAGCCCGGTTCCGACTGTGCGCAGACAGGGAACTGCCCGAATAAACAGGTTACAAACAGCAGGTAAATGATCTTCACAGTACGGTTGATTAAGTGATACTTTTTTTAACTGGATGGGGTAGGGGTCGCGGGTTTACTGAGGCCCTGGCGGGTCATGCTGCCCCAGCCTTTTTTACCGCGCAGGTAGTCTATGTTACCCATAATACTACTGTACACCGTGAACGGATGGTAGAAAAACGGTTCTATCAACGCAATCAGGAGCAACCGGCCCAGGTCACGCTTGCTGCGATACTGTAAATACGTTTTCTGATCTACCCAGATGGCCATACAGGACAGGCAAACGGCATAGCTGTACACGGTGGCTAACAGCAGCCAGAAACTGGAGCCGTTGATAATGTCCAGTATCCACAAAATAATACTGAAAATCAATCCCAGCGATTCGATGATGGGGGCCAGCCACTCATACAGAAACCAGAAGGGGTAGCTGATCATACCCATGACGCGGTAATCCGGGTTGAAAAATACTTTTTTGTGAAACTTCAGGCAGTCCATGAGTCCCCGGGTCCAGCGGTTTCGTTGCCGCCCCAAAATATCCCAGCGCGTAGGCCCCTCGGTCCAGCACAGGGGATCGGGAATGTAGCGCACGGCGTAGGGTTGTTTGCGTTCCTCCATCATGCGTCGCATCCGCATCACGAGTTCCATGTCTTCGCCCACGGTTTTGTGCGAGTAGCCACCGGCTTCTACCACGGTTTGTTTATCGAACAGACCCAGTGCTCCCGAAATGAGCAGCAGTCCGTTGATGTTGGCCCAGGCCACCCGACTCAGCAGGAAAGCCCGCATGTACTCCAGCACCTGTGCCCTGGCAATGAGGTTGCGGGGTACGTTGATCTCAATGAGCCGTCCATCACTAATGATACAGTCGTTGGCCAGCCGGATAACCCCTCCGGTTGCAATCACCTTCTGATCAGTTTCTTCCAGAAACGGTTTGATCATCCGCAACAGTGCATCGCGTTCGAGTATACAGTCTACGTCAATACAGGCAAACAGCTGCCCGGCACAGACGTTGATACCCGCGTTGAGGGCATCGGATTTGCCGCCATTGCGCTTGTCCACCACCGTCAGGTGCGAAACGGCCTCATCCCGTGCTTTATAAACCCCAATAATTTCCTTGCATTCCACCTGCTGCTGCACCAGAAAGGACGTTTTCTCCAGCTTGTAAGCATCAATCAGGCGCTGCAGGGTTTCATCTTTACTGCCATCGTTCACGATTACCACTTCGAAATTCGGGTATTCCAGCGCCAGCAGCGACTTGGCATTGTCGACAATATTCAGGGCTTCGTTGTAGGCGGGGGCAATAATGGATATTTTTGGGGAGAGGGGTGAAGTCAGAATCTGGCGAAAATCAACAAACGAAGTTTCGGCAACGTGGTTTCTGATAACGCGGTATGATGCCAGTGCCGAAACAACATAGATCAGCATGAGCATCAGGGTATAAACCAGAAAGATGTAGGACAGCATGTCGGCCCAGAAACTAATACTCATTGTAGTTTAGGGTCAAACAGATGGTCAATATACCTGGGATCACTGCTTAGCTGGCGGAGCTCAATTTCCGTTAGCCCCACTTCCTTCAGCGCGCTCAGGGCACTGAACTGAACGGTGGAGTCCGCGTGGGTCGCATAGGGGGCAATTAGCTTTACAAGCTCCGGGTCGCCCTGATTACCCAGTACCCTCAGGGTAGTTCGAAGCAGGTCGCCGGTGGCCTCATGCATAAACCTAACCAGAAAGGGGATGGCTTCGGGCGGGCTCAAATAGTCAAGAGCATCCAGCACGGCCATTTGTACCCGTATATTCGGGTGCTGAAGCAGGTTGCCCAGTTCCGGCACCTGATCGAATCGATTAAAGTGGCGGCAAAGGCGAACGCCGAAGAGCACCCAGTCTGTATGGGCAGAGGTTAGCCAAATCTCGAACGGGGGGAGCTGGTCGGCGTTCAGTCGCCGGAATCGTTCCAGCAGTACAATCTGCTCCCAGTCGGAAAGGTGTGTGCTGGTGTAATCAATTTCCTGTAGCCAGGACTGATCCCCCAGGGCAATCATCGCGGTAATTAATTCGAGCCGGAGTGTACTTTTTTTTGTTTTTAGCTTGAGTTTCAGCAGGGGTAAAGCCTGCTCCAACTGGAGTTGACCAATGATTTGGGTAGCGTAGGCCTGCTGGTACCAATGCCGGTTTTTGAGGAGTTTATAACAAAGCTGGTGGAGGTTGAGCCCGGTAAGCAGCTGGCGCAGGGTAGCCTGCCCCTCCTGCCGAAATAACTTACTGGTGGCAAAAATCACGTTGAGAATAGTTTTTCTGGCCCGTGGCTCTTTTTTTATCTCCTCCTGAAAGGTACTAGTTAGCTCCCGGATGGAATAATCTCCCGCCAGCCAAATGGCTATTCCGTCTTCAATTCGCGCCTGCAGGGCATCGGCCCACCGTTTTCTGCGGTTACGAACCAACATCAGCATCATTACATGAGCCACTAAAAAAAAGGCCGTTAGGGTCGAAATGACGACCAGCGTCAGTAAGAGTAACTGAAAAGGGCCCAGGGAGTCTAACCAGGTATTCTCAAGATCCGCTATCCAGTCAGTGTGGCTTATGCGCATCATTACGGGTGGCTAACGGCTATTCAGGTGCTTCCGGACACGGCTGACTATCTCGTTGGGACTGAAAGGTTTCAGGGCAAAATCATCGGCACCAAGGCTAAAGGCTTTCAGAACGGTTTGCTCCTGACCGGATGCCGAAAGGACAAGAACCGGGATGCGGCTGCTGAGTGATTTCTTTACGTACTCCAGCACTTCCAGGCCACTGTGATACGGCATCATCAGGTCGGTAATGACCAGGTCAGGCGTTGTGGTCCGAAGTGACTCCAGTGCCTGTTTGCCGTCACTGGCTGCTACTACCGTGAAGCCCTCTTTCTGTAGTCGATAAGACAACATTTTCAGTACGAGTGCCTCGTCTTCAGCAATTAAAATAGTGTAGACTCTACTATTTGGTTTATTTTCCATGATATAAAGCTAATAATAACTATAGTTAATATATCCAATGTGTATAACAACTATTGATTTTATGGTAATATGTTGTGCTCTTGTATACGAAAGTATATTTTTCGTATACATATTATTCCAATTTATTATCCAGTGTTCCGAGGCCGTCACTGATGTCCCGAAACAGACCCGCTAACCGAGTGGCTAAGGTAACGTTAAATTCCTGGCCTTCGCTCTCCATTTCTTTTAAACGCTCTGCCAGGCTCAGTAAAGCCAGTGAATTGAGCGAAGAACGGAATTTATGGGCGGTCTGATTAAACGCAGAACGGTCCTGAGTCTCAATTGCTTCAAATAATGCCTGTCGATACTGGGGTAAATCCCGGGTAAATAACGAAAGTAGGTCGGCGAGTAACTCATCATCGCCGTCTGTAACCTCATTCAGGTAAGCCCAATCAATGAATTCTTTCTCCGAGTTTGCTGTATAGCTATCCGGACTGGCGGAGGCAGGCAGCACTAGTCCCGGTGCAAACAGGGCCAGAACTTCGTCGATCTGCTCCATGCGCACGGGTTTAGCCAGGTACGCATTCATGCCGGTAGCCAGGCAACGCTCGCGTTCGCCCGGCATGGTATAGGCCGTCATGGCAATTATAGGCGTATTGAGGACCATTTCCTGCCGAATGGTTTGCGTGGCGGTGTAGCCATCCATGCCTGGCATCTGAATATCCATCAGAATCAGGTCGAACGTTCTGTGCGCCAGAATAGCTACCGCTTCGAGACCGTTATTGGCTATTACTGGCTTGAGTTGATAGCGCATCAGAAACCCCTCCATGACTTTCTGGTTCATTTCATTGTCTTCAACGACCAGTACATCAATGGTTGAACGGTTGGTTGAGGGATTAAGGAGGGGCACCGGCTGGGAGGGTAGCGCTGAAGCGGGTGCTGTCGCCACGGTCTGGGGTATAACAAACGGTATCCGGATGGTGAAGGTAGTGCCCTGACCCAGGCTGCTTTTTACATCGGTTGTACCATTCATCAGGCTAACCAGGCTCTGGGCTATATTGATGCCTAACCCCGTACCCGCCGACCGGAACAGATCATCCGAGTATACGCGGCTGAACCGATTAAAAATATGGGCCAGGTTTTCGTCGGTCATACCACCCCCCGAGTCCTCGATGCAGAACACCAGCGTTACTGGCCCGGGCTGGCTGGAAGGCTCCGGATACACGCTCAGGTTAACAAACCCAGCTTTGGTGAATTTGACGGCATTCGTGCAGATAGTCAACAATACCTGGGTCAGCCTCAAGGGGTCAGCCAGTAAAACCGGAGGAACAGCCGGATCTACACGCACCTCATACTGTAGCCCTTTCCGACCAGCTTTGCCTGATAGATGGGTTTCTACGGTCTGAATAAGCTCACTGGTAGCCATAGGGACAGGCTCCAGCACCAACTGCCCCGACTCGATTCGGGATATATCCAGTAACTCATCGATCAGGGCCAGCAGGTTATTCCCCGACAGTTTTATATCATGCAGGTAGTCCTGTTCGTCGGGCGCCATTCGCTTTTGTCGAAGAAGCTCCGTAAAGCCCAGTATGGCGTTGAGGGGCGTTCGGATGTCATGGCTGATATTGGCCAGGAAAATTTCCCGTTCCTGCAACGATTGCTCCGCAATGGTACGGGCCTGCTGTAGTTCCTGCTCTTTCTGGTTTGCTTCGGTAATATCGCGAAAGATGGAAATAGCCCCGATAAGCTCGTCTTCCCGGTCGTACAGGGGGCGGGCTTGTGAGGATACGATTCGGGAGCCGTTTTTAGTTTCCAGCAACATATTGTCCGTTGACACAATCTCACCCTTCAGAGCCCGGCTTAACGGGATATCGTCCGGCTGAAACGGTTCTTTCGAATCGGCATAGGCAAGGCGAAACCGCCGGGCGAGGTCAGACAGGTACAGGTTTGATTCAGTCGGGAGAATAGTCAGCATCCGCTGGGCGGCCTGATTGGTATAAACAAGTTGTTTCTCCGTGTTCAGCACAATAACGCCTTCCGGAATGGCCTCCAGGTACTGAGTAAGCTCTTTCTGACGGTCAATCACCTGTTTAGTGAGCCGCTCCCGGCGTATCGTGTAGCGGTAAAAACCGATTAACAGCGCAGTGGCAAGCAGTAGTAGCACACTGTCAACAATGGTATTGAGCGTTCGCATGACCGCAATGTGACCGCTAATCTGCTTCTGACTACCCAGCAGGTTATCGCTTAGTGCCAGCCGAAACGTTCGCAGCATCCGCACTAATTGCTGGATTTTTTGGCTGGTCTCATCAGAGTTCTGGCGTATATCGGCCTGTAGTACAACTTCGGCCTCAGCCTTCAATTGACGGGCTAATGGATTGAATTCGGGGGTATGTTGGGTCAGGGTAACCAGCGAGTCGAGCAGTGGTCGTATGGCCGCTTTCGTACGGGCAGACTGGTTTGCCCGAAATATAGCCTGGGCAGTTGGATCGGATAGCTGGGCGTAGAGCGGATAGCCAAGTTCTATCGTTAATTCGATGGTATTGTTCAGAACGGCAATTGTCTGAATGACAGACTCACTACCTCTGCGTACATTACTGAAAGTAGTGGCCTCGTAATAATGGCGAATGGTCAACAGGATGATGGCTATGCCAAAGCCGGTAAACAGCGCAATGCGGATAGTTTGATTCCGGATGGTTAGTTTCATCTGCTAAATAATTACCAAGGGCTGGGATTGGTATAACGTTTGCTCCTGTTTGTTGCTTTCAAGTCAGAACGAACCACTTAGTCTGCCTGTACGTAGATTGTATAATCGATATAAAGCTACCAATCATTGTTGAGGGTAAAAAGTTAAACCAGTAACATATGATTAGTACCCACCTATTTGACGAACTTTCTGACCAATTACTGAAGTGCCCCGCCGATAAATTAACTATGTATTGGTATGGGAGAAAAACACATTTACTTTACAGGTCATTTACTAACTGAGTACTCCGCTTTCTTAAATCTAATGAAATCAGCCCCGATACCGGCCGACGAATTAGCCAGACTTGAAGCCCTAAGGGGATACAGTCTGCTGGATACGTTGCCTGAGGATATCTACGACGATATAACTCAACTCGCATCCGAAATTTGCCGTGTGCCAATTTCCCTGATCAGTTTAGTGGATGAGAACCGACAGTGGTTCAAATCTAAAAAAAGACTTGTACCGGATGTGGATGAAACGGAACGGGATTACTCTTTTTGTGCCCATGCCATTCTGAATCCCAGTGAGATTCTAATTGTTCCTGATGCCCGGGAGGATGCACGGTTTACGGGTAATCCAGCGATTACAGGTCCTTCTAAGGTCGTTTTCTACGCTGGCGTGCCTTTAGTCAATCCCGAAGGGTATCCATTGGGTACGTTGTGTGTGATCGATAACCGCCCGCGCACCTTAACGGAGAACCAATTACTATCGTTGCAGGCCCTGGCCCGGTTGGTGAATACCCATTTTGAATTAAGAAAGACTAAATTAGAACTGGAAGCTACACAGGCCAGATTGACAGCAGCCGATTCCGGTGCGTCGGCGGAACGGCTGGTCAGCAGGCTGCAACCCCTGGTTCAGGTAATGCAGGATAAGGTCGAACGACTGGTTAATCAAGCTCCCCGTCCCGACCAGTTTGATACCCTCACTGCTCTGCAACAGGCAGCAACGTCACTAAACGAAGCGCTCTCAGACCCTGGCTTGGATAGACCGTAGAATAAATATAAAAAAAATGTTTTCATTTCAGTTGTTAAAGCAGCTACAAGTAACTGCTTAGTATGTTAATCTTTGTACTTTTACTAGTCATGTTACTTAATGTCGCTAATTCGGCCAACTATGAAATACGCTTTACCCACTACGTTACTTCTATCACTCGTCATGCTCATGCTGGCAAGCTGTCAGTTAGATACGATTGATCCTGTAGCCCCTCGTTCTGCCGAATCAGGCCGTGTGGCCGCAACGCCACCCCCTTATCGGGGCGTTTATGTGGATGGTTTTGATGGCATTCTGGGAAACTCTGTTCGGGAAGATTCACTCCTCAACTGGTGCGTGAGCAACAACATGAACGCCCTTAGTTTATACGACCTTAATACGGTGATGGGTGATGAACGGTACACGGATTTGTCCCTGTTCATGCAGAAGGCCCGCGTCACCTACGGCGTCAATCAGGTAGCCGCTGTACGGGGAACAGCGGCTAATTTTCAGCAGAATGCCAGCTATGATGCATCCAGAACTAACCTGAACGAGCGGTTTACGACCTACAACCTGGAGAATGAATGGTGGAACAATGGACCGTCCTGCGATTTTAGCTGCTATACGTCTATCCTGCAAACCATGACCAATAAGGCAAGAGCTGCCTCGCCCCCGATAACGACCGAAGCGTATATAGGGTGGTTTCAGAATCCTGCGGGGCAGGACCTGCAACAGGCCAAAACGCTGGTACGCTGGCTGGACCGCATTCTGGTTCACGACTACCGACCCAACCCCCAGTTTGGTTATATGCAGAGCCGCCTGTCTACGATTGGCAAAGCTGCTCAAAGCCAGAACCGGGTAATGGATATTATTGTACTATTCAGTGCCGAACCCGACTTTATGCAGGATTACTTTAGTGTCAGCGGCCAGAACCACTCCTTTGATGAAGCGTATGCCAACCTCGTGGATCAGTTCAACGTTGCCAATTTTTCGGGTAAAACCAATGTTCGTTTGATCGGCTATCAGGTGTTTGACTATTCTTTTGCCAAACAGGCCAGGCCCACTTATATTTCCCTTTACCAATAAATGCTGATTGGCTGCAATTGAAAATTGGTTGATGTAGTGGCCTTGTGTAGGACACGATTCCCCCTATTCGGGCAGAAATTTCTGCCCGAATAGGGGGTCGTGTATGAATTTTGCGCCTGCTGCGCCGTATTCTACAGCCAACGCCTACTTTTACAACCAGACCTTGTTACACTCCGTATGAATCGTTTACTTCTGGCAGTATTTCTCCTCCTGGCAGGCTGTGGCCCCGCAGCAAAAAAGAACGACCGACCCGAAGCCGGTACGCTGGGAGCAGAGTTTAAGCTGCCCTACCGCTTGCAGGAGCCTGACGAACGTTATACGCTCCCGAAAGAACTAGAAGAAATATCGGGCCTGACGTACTTCAAGGAAAATCAACTGCTCTGCGTGCAGGATGAAGAGGCTGTCGTGTACGTGTATGATACGCAGAAAAAGAAAGTAACGAACGATTTCGGTTTTGGGGGCTACGGTGATTTTGAGGGCATCGAGTTTGTAGGAGACGAAGTGTATGTGCTGGAAAGTAACGGAAACCTGTTCCGTTTCAGACCCCGCGTGGATTCTCCTAAGTCGACAAAAGTAGGGCGTACCAAAACGGATTTGCCCGAAAAAACGGAAGTAGAGGGGCTGGGTTATAACCCTAAAACCAAACGGTTACTGATTGCCGTTAAAAATGGGAAAGGCTCGAGCGATAAGGCCGTTTATTCGTTCGACCTGCTGAACCGGACCGTCTATAAAGATATGAGTCTGAACGATGAGCAACTCAAGGCGGCCGGTATCGACCCCAAAACATACAAGCCATCGGGTATTGCGGTACACCCCATAACGGGCGAGTGGTACATCCTTACCTCTGCGGGGAAGCGGCTGCTCATTACCAGCCGGCAGGCCAGAATCATCTATTCCGAACCGCTTGATCCAACGCAGTTTCGTCAACCCGAAGGCATCTGCTTCGCCCCCAATGGCGACCTGTTCATTGCCAGCGAAGGCAATGGTAAGAAGGGGTATATCCTGAAATTTTCGTATCGGCGATAAAGCTGTTGCAGGAGATAGTGAAACGATTTTCTGTTTTGTCGGGTAGCCGCAACCTCGAAAAGCTGATAACTTTTGAGCGTTTTTCGGAGTTATGCAGATGTTTTCATTACACGACTGATTCCAGTTAGTGTTCTGGTCAAACCATTTTTCCAACTCAACGTCTCAACGTCATGATTAAATTACTCATCGGTTCGCTGCTGGTAGCGACAACTACGCTGGGCCAAACTACACCTCAAACGCCAAAGGGTAGTGCAGCAAAATCAACGTCGGCTACGGCTACTACTAAAATGACTAAACCAATGGCCGCTTCGGCGACCAAACCGCTACCCCAAACCACGCGAAAGCAGAAATTACAGAGTGGTGACAACGCCATTCCGTCCTACCGAATGGAGAAGGACGCGGGCGTACGCAAAGGCAGGAACCGGTACCCAGCCGAAGACACTAAAAAGAATCAATAGTTTTTAGTGGCCTGCTCCTGCACGGGGGCGGTTACGCGCAACCGCCCCCGTGCAGGAGCAGGAACTTTTAGTTGTCGGTTTTTTTACGCTGTTCACGTTTTTTCTGCCGCTCGGCCTTCCGTTCGGCCCGTTTTTGTTTACGCTCCGCTTTTCGTTCGGCGCGGGCTTCTTTAAAGTCCTCCTTTACGCTTTTGAACGCATCTTTCAGGGTGATGTTATTGTCGAACTCACCCCGGAAGGCTTCGACGTAAGCGTTACGCAGCAGGCCAAAAATGGTTGGCCAAATGGCGGTTTCAACGTTGTCTATCGTGCCATTCAGTGGAATGCGGGTGGCTACCTGATCGTGTTTTTGATTTTTTAGAATATCGGTACCAACCTGTGCCAGTAGTTCGGTAAAAAAACGCCCTACCGTCCGCCCTTCGTTTTCATCCAGTTTAAAAATCTGCATGTCCTTGGTTAGCGGCTTGATATAGCCATTCATCTTCTTGTCGAGCATGGCCATCTCGCTGTATATGCTTACGGTGCCTTTGTTAAAATCGACATTGGCGTATTCCCGGGCCAGGGCATTGAGCTTTACCAGTTGAATGTCTGTAAACTCAAGGTTGTAATCGAAGTCCGGCACTACTTTCAGCAGATTCGTATTGGCCGTCAGATTCATGTTCCCTCCGTAGCCGAGTATATTCCCGGAAGCGGTTACCGGCGAGGGTAACGCCTTTTTCTCATCGTTGACGTTACGGATATTTCGGATTTCACCCTGAAAATGCTGTAGGGATAAGTCGGCACGGGGCTGCGTAACCAGACTGGTCAGGTTTACTTTGCCGTTGATAACGGCGAACCGGTTAATGTTGATGGGTAATAATTTCTTGAGATAAACCGTCCAGTCCACTTCTTCGCCGGTTTGGCTGCTCGCGTCGCTTTCGCTAAAAGCAAAGGTGATTTCCGGTTCGTAGCATTCTACCTCGCTGACCAGTTTCCCCTTGAACAACGATTTCCACTCGACGGATAAATCGGTTTTGGGTATGTATAGAAATGGCTCTTTTATTTTTCCGTTGACCTTGCGGATGCGCAGGTCGTCGAGCTGGTATGCACCCCGAATGAGTTGAATATCAATATCTTCTACGTGGCCTGTATAGCCGCTCATATCGGCCAGTGATTTGTTGACGTAGCGCAGAACGAAATACGGAAGCAACAGGCGGGCAATAACCAGCAGGGCAACAACGGCGATGATAATCTTGGTAGTTCGTGTCAAAACGGATGACGATTGGTGTAACGTTTTTGTAAACACGATTCTGGACTTATAAGTTATGATGCCTGCAAACCGGGTGGTGCGTTCGCTACGACCATACCCAGCTTACAGGCATCCCGTAAGTTTACCCTATAGTCTACTGCCGGTCGGGCGAGAATTTTCGGCCATCCAGCGTGGTGTACTTGAAATCGGTAGACCCCTCAAAGCGGGTATTGCTGAAGGTGGTGCCGCGTGGGAGGTGGGTGTATTTAAAATCGGCGTTACTGTTAAAGCGAGCCTGGCTAAAATCGACCCGTTCATCAAATTTCGTGTACTTGAAATCGGCAGTCTGTTCGAAAGCGACATTCCGGAAAAAAGAAGACTCGTTGAATTTCGTGTATTTGAAATCCGCGTAGCCCCGGAAGGTGGAGCCGCTGAAATCGGCCGGTTCATCGAATTTGGCGTACTTGAACAGGGCACCGTCGCGGAAAGTATTCCCGGAAAAACTGGCCCGCTGACTAAAGGTTGAATACTTGAAAGCGGCATCGTCCTCAAACTGGCAATCTTCGATGATAACCGCTTCGGTAAAGTTGGTATTGTAAACGGTGTTGTTCCAGTTCATGCGTCTCCGGTCGTTGTCTTCAGTACGATACGCCAGAAATTTCCCTTTAAACGTGCAGTTTTTGAAGGTAATCGGTACCTCAACCGTGCTTAGGTAACTAGTTTGGTCGCCCCGCACTTCTATCCGGTTCGCTAAACCAGTTAGGTCGAGGTTGCCGGTGATGGTTGTGTTCTGGTACGAAATGGCTTCTTTTCGGTTGATTTTGGCCAGAATGTCCCTGGCATCGACCGTTTTTTGGGCCAGCATGGGTGTTAGGGTAGTAAGTGCCAGCAGGAGGGTAGTTAGTAGCATCTTCATAATCGTATGGCTTTTTAGCGTTCGTTTTTCTGAAAGATGCGATTTTAGCGACGGGCGTTGCGTGGGGATTAAACATGAGTCATCCCGAATTTTGGGTGATGGCGAATGCGACCATCAGTGCGTTAGTGATGGCTGAGCGTAAGCGGTAAATCGGCACCAAAGCTTTTCGGTGCCGATTGCCTGTTCGGGGTACCCACCGTTTGAGAAAAAGAGGCACCCAATGGGGCCAATTCCTCAGTAACGACAACAAGAAGTCATACACCAAAGCGACCATCCCCAATAACTTCAGCCTGTTCTCCCAGAACCAAAGTCGAGGTGACTCCAGCCCCAATTCGGCTTTTCCCGCCCGAAAAGCC
>NZ_KB893399.1 GCF_000374085.1 Spirosoma spitsbergense DSM 19989
CCCATGTGCGGGGCTTTGCGTTGCTGTACAATTTTACGCCGAGTAGTCCGTCTGTGCGCAAAAAAGAGCCGAGTTTATATTGTCCGGCCTCACGGGCGAGTGGGCAGGTATTCTCGAAAAATTGGCTGGAGAACCTATTACTCTGTGCCTCAGTGGGTAATCTAAACCATCATTGCAATACGTTATAATGAGGAAAATACGTAGTCAATTCAGCTTTTATCTAAGAAAAAAATGAACAAAACCGGCTTAAATTACCGATGCACTGTCACTCGTAAATGTGAACACGTGCGTAGTAGCCGTGTTTTTATCCTTTACTGTATATAATTTTATAAAGGTAAAACATACTTATTCTTCCACCTTCCCGTACTCTCCTAGTCCACATCAAGCCAGTTACTTGTTGAGCGCATCAACTGGTTTTAGCACCTTGCGTAACCATTCCTCAATTTTTGCTGCGTGATAGGTAGTGTTCACTACAGGCATACTTTCTCTACAGGAAGCCATACGGCATTTGATATCCTGCGACCAAAAATTTAGTCTACCAATCAATATGTTAAAAGTTCACTTATCCCTTTTAGTCGTTTTGCTTCTCGGCGTCTGGAACAGCGCAGAACAAAACAGCGCGGAAAAGGCCGTCCGTCAGGCAGTGCTGAACCGGGCCGATTCACTGCGCAACGCCAGTAACTGGCCCGCCGACTTTTCCATCACTAATTTCGCCAGTGCCGACCTGGTCCCCAGCCCCGCCTGTCTGGGCGTGGCTCCGTCCGGGGAGGTATTTGTGGGGGTAGATATGATTGGCTCGCTGGGCAAGAAACCCGGCAATGGACGCATTATCCGACTGGTAGACTCGAACAACGACGGCAAGGTGGACGCGCATACCAATTTTGCCGTGGTTGATAATCCGCGGGGTATTTTGCCGGTGGGCGACCAGCTTTTTGTGCTGCACACCATGTTCTCGAAAGAAACGGGTCTGGCAACGGGCATGGACCTCGTGGTTTTCGACGATAAAGACGGGGACGGCGTGGCCGATGGTCCCTCCCGGCCACTCATTGAACACATCAGCAATCCTACCTTTCTGAAAAGCCGGGGAACGGACCACGCCACCAACGGTATCCGCATGGGTATCGATGGCTGGATTTACATTGCCGTGGGTGATTTCGGTTTTCACGATGCCGTTGACCGGTCCGGCAAAAAACTAACGATGCTGGGCGGTGGTGTGGTGCGGGTTCGTCCCGATGGTACTGGCATGGAGGTGTATACCCACGGCCTGCGCAATATTTACGACGTAGCTATCGACCCTCTCATGAATATGTTTGCACGGGGCAACACCAATGATGGTGGGGGCTGGAACATCCGGTTCAGCAACCAGATTCAATCGGGAGAGTACGGCTATCCCGTCCTGTTCAAGCACTTTACGGATGAAATTATTCCGGCATTAGTGGATGTGGGGGGTGGTTCGGGAACAGGGTCGCTGTTTCTGGACGATGATACCTGGCCCGCTAAGTACAATCAGGTACCTATGATGGCCGACTGGGGTCGCAGCCAGCTTTACATTCACCGGGTTACGCCGGATGGCCCCAGCTTTACTCAGAAAGAAGAAGAATTCGTAAAACTGGCGCAGATTACCGACGTGGATATCGATGCGTCGGGTCGGGCGTACCTGTCGGCCTGGGATGGAGCGGGGTATTCCGGTAATCCCAACAAAGGGTTTGTGGTGCGCATGGTGCCAAAGAGCTGGACGTACAAACCCTTCCCCAACCTCAAAAAACTCTCCGGTAAAAAACTGGCAAATCTGCTGAATTCGGGGAGCGGAGTCGCTCGTTTAGCCGCCCAGCAGGAAATGCTGACCCGCCCCGCGAAGGAAACGGCAAAAATGGCCTGGAAAATTGCGGCTGATACGAAACTACCCGCAGCCAGCCGGATCGCCGGGATGTACACCTATGCGCAGGCAGCCGGGGCGGATGGTATTGCCAACCTCGTCAAACTGAGTACGGAACCTGCCATGCGGGAGTACGCCCTCCGTGCCCTCTCCGACCGGAAGCCATTACTCGCTCAGGTACCCATCGAACCGTTCATGCAGGGCCTCAGCGACCCATCGGTTCGGGTACAAACAGCGGCCATCATCGGCCTTGGCCGCCTGGGTCGTTCGGAGGCTATCCCGGCTTTGTTGCAGGTGAAGGTACCCGCTTCGTTTGTGGCGCCTGCATTCGGCACCGAGGGGCCGCACGCCACGCCTAATTCCGCTATTATTCCGGCGCACCTGGCCGTGCGGGCACTGGTCGCGCTAAACGCAGTGGATGCCTGTGTGCAGGCCATCGGAACACCCAACAGCACGCTGGCACTCTGGGCGTTGCGCTACATGCACGACCCCAAATCCGTGAATGGATTGATGGCTGCTTATAAGAAAACGGACGATACAGCCTTGAAAAACCAACTCCTCGTGACGCTGTCGCGACTGTATAAAAAAGAAGCGGATTACGACGGTTCGTGGTGGTGGAGTACCCGTCCCGATACGCACGGACCGTACTACAAAGCCATTGCGTGGGAATCGTCGCCCGGAATCCGGGACTTTCTGGTGGGTGAATGGACGAACTCATCGGATAAGAAATTATTTACCGATTTGAATAGTAGGCACCGGATGGAAATCGCCGAATTTGGTAAGGACTCGGTGATGGTTGCGAAAGAAGAGCCAAAAGTAGACCTGGAAAAAATCAGGAATAAAAAGGGGCAGGTGGGCGAAGCATCCATTGAAGATGTCATGCTGGCGATGGACAAAATAAAGGGAGATGCCCAGATTGGGAAAGCCCTGTTTGCCCAGCAGGGGTGCATTGCCTGCCACAGCCTGAGCCGCAGCGAAACCATGAAAGGGCCATTCATGGGGCAAATCGGCTCGATCATGAACCGGGAACAGATTGCCGAATCCATCCTGAAACCCAATGCTTCTATCTCGCAGGGTTTTTCTACAGTCATGATTACGGCGAAAGGGAATAAAAGCTATACCGGTTTTGTGACGGAAGAAACGGCCAGCAAATTGGTTATGCGCGACGTGACCGGGCAGGTCTACACCGTGAAAGCATCCGATATTTTGTCGCGGAAGGAAATGGATACCTCTATGATGCCAACGGGTCTGGTAAATGCCCTGTCTTACGAAGAGTTTGCCTCCCTGCTCACGTTTCTTTCCAACCAGAAGAAATAAAGCCGTACTCCACCCGGTCAGGGTGGGTAAAGGTAAACGGCCCGCCCTGTTCTGAACAGGGCGGGCCGTTTACCTTTACCTTAAATCAGTTTTAGAAACCTAAACCAACCGTGAATCCACGAATAGAGGATGGGTTGCCAGCCAGTGGAGCTACTTCGGTAGCCAGACCGGTCATCAGGTTAATCGTGTACAGACGGTCTACTTTGTCGGCCCGCATCATAGCGTAACCAACGCCCGACATACCGCCGATATCAAATCCGTTCCCTCCTTCGATGGCTACATTCAGTGGTCCAACCGGAACCAGCGTGCCATCATTTGGTGGGTTCTGGCGGAACAGCATGCCACTGGTGCGGGTATCGATATCGTACAACGTCGTGGTAGTAGCACCAGCAAAGCTGTTTGTATATGCAGCACCCGTTACGACCGGGTTACCCGGATTCAGTCTGCCATCAATGGTTACCCCATTGGTGAGCGGGTTATAACGTAGATCCTGACCCGTGTTAGTCACGATACGAATCCGGTCAACGGTCGGGTTGAAATCGAAACCAACGTCACTACCTTCTAAAGCGGGCGAAATTGGATCACCTATGGCTGTGGCAGCACCGTTACCCATATTGATGGCGTAAACACGACCGGTAGACCCCATAGCAAATAACTGACCCGTGGCCGGACGCATGTCAATACCAAATAAGGTTTCGCCCGATTGCAGCCCCGTTAAGGGTTTGGTTGTCGTGGTAACACCCGTCATTGGGTTGATGTAATACAGTGTATTGGCTCCATCAACAACGTAAGCAACAGCTTCCGAAGGGATAGCCAAACCAACAATACTCATCGAACCGGGCAAACCACCCAGCATCGTAGCCCGACCTGTGGTCAGGTCGATTTCGTACAATGCCTGTACACCTCCGCTAATCATCGTTGCGATGGCACTACCATCGGGCGCAATGTCGAAATTAGTCAGACCGGAAATATCGACGCCCAGTGGGCCAACTTCTTCCAGCGTACCATTGTTGGGCGGATTCTGGCGGTACAGTTTATCCGTAACCGGATCCAGATCATACAGGGTAGTGGTGGTAACACCCGAACGGCTGTTCGTATAAGCAACACCCGAAATAGACGCACCTGCTACACCATTGATGGAGCCATCGATAGATACAACGGCACCCGTTTCAGGATTCAAGCGCAAATCCTGACCGGTATTGGTTACCAGACGAATCCGGTCAACAGTTGGGTTGAAGTCAAAACCTACGTCGCTACCCATGATAGCGGGCGTGAACGGGGTTGTTCCAAGGGCGGTAGCCAATCCGCTCATTACGTTGATGCTATATATGCGACTTCCGTTACTAACAGCGTAGAGCTGTCCCGTTGCCGGGCGGAAATCGATGCCAATCAGTCGTTCGTTGGGCATCAGGCCCGTTATGGCAACGGTCCCCAGGCTGGTCGAGGGATTCTGCGTGTTCAACTTTACCAACTGATTGTTATCGGTCAGTACATAGAACATGTAGTTCGATGCCAATCGGGCACCGGCACGGCCATTCTGTGCGGTTGGCTCCAGTTGCTGCTTATCCTGACAGGCATCTAACATAATCAGGAAACTGACCGCCAGCAGACCTGTAATAAAACGGGTACTTTTTCCGTAAAACATACGCATTATTGGGTTGAGTGAAAGAAGTAGTAAAACCACCGAAATAGACGGTTTGCACTAACTACGTCAAAGAGATTCCCAGCGATTTAACTACGTTAAAAAAAGGTTAAAAATTTGCGGATTGACCCTGTTCAGGCAAAGAATAACGGGTAATTACCCGCTTACCCGAATGGTTGAATGGTTATTCAATTAAATGAGTAACCAAACCTGTCTCTGTGGAATAAGGAGTGGGACGGACGTGAGCGTATTCCAGCAAAAAGGTTAAACAGCGTCCCTGAAAGCGTTTTCAGTATGCTCCATCCCCTACCGGGTCGCTAAACAGGCATTGATTGCCCATCTAGCGATCCTTGAAGCGGACCAGTTTTTGCCGTTGCGGATTGACAGTCAGTTCAAACACGTCTGGGCGGGCGTAGTGGCCGGAGGGATCAAAGTTCTGGCGCTCTTTCCGCACGTTGTTCAGGTCGATGGTAGCGGTAACGACCGTCTCGCGGTCTACCACCGGCTCGATTACCCAACTTCCGTCGGGTGCTGCCAGGCAGGAGCCGCCATTGCTCAGAAAAGCGGGAGCCGCCTGCCGGATCAATTCATGGTGGGGCACGTCGGTCGAAATATCCGATTTCCTCATCAACCCCGATACAGACGCGACGTACATTCGGTTTTCCTGGGCAATATGTCTCGTCAGGTCAACGGTGTTACGAAGGTTGCCGGGCCATACGGCCACGTGGAGATTCTCACCCTGCGCGTAGAGGGCCGTTCGGGCCAGAGGCATCCAGTTCTCCCAGCAGTTCAGTCCGCCCACCGTGAAGGCTCCAAGCGGATGAACCTGTAACCCGTGGCCATCGCCAATGCTCCACACCAGCCGTTCTTCGTAGGTAGGCATCAATTTCCGGTGAACTGATTTCACCATGCCTTCCTCATCGATATAAACCAAACTGCAATAAATACTATGGCCACCCCGGTCGGCAGCGCGTTCGGCACAACCGGCGTAGACAGCCACCCGAAATTCTTTTGCCAACCGGCAGAGGGTGTCCAGATCACCCGCTTCGATAGAAACGGCTTCGCGCAGGTAGTGGGCAAAAATACTTTTCTGCACCGGAGCGTTGAAGCGGGCGCCATCGGTCAGGTCCAGCCAGAACGGGTAGCCCGGCAGCAGGGTTTCGCCGAAGCAAATAAGGTTCGCTTTTTGGTTGGCAGCCTCGCGGATGGCCTCTTCCATTTTATGGAGGGTAGCTTTCTTATTCAACCAGACGGGCGCCAGTTGCGCCAGAGCAATAGTCATCGTGTCGGCCATGCGAATCAGGACGTTGCAGAAAAAGTTTGTTACCAAAAAAGCAGGAAACCACTACCATAACCAGCGTAGTCTGTGACAGTACAAGACCGCCATCCCGTCTCAGCTTCTGCATATATAACGATATTTATGGTCATGAAGCGTTCCCTGCTTAGGTTTGTCTGATCGATAGCGTGTATTCGTAACCCTGCCCGTTTTATGCCCAACCCATCGTTCCGTTCCCTGCTTACCCGTGCTGGTCTCGACTGGTTCATTATTGCCCTGTTGAGTATGATTGGCCTGGCTAAACTCTGGCCCCAGCCCGGCATTCAGCAGGGGCCATTCTCCCTGTCGTCGCTGGCTACGTACGGGGTTGCGCTGATTTTTTTCTTCTACGGCCTGAAACTGAACATTGGTCAGCTACGCGAGGGGCTTCGAAACTACCGGCTTCACCTGCTCATTCACCTCACCACGTTCATTCTCTTTCCCGCCATCATACTGCCCCTTCGCTCCCTACTGCTCACCCCCGACACGGCGCTGCTCTGGCTGGGTATTTTCTACGTGGCCGCCTTGCCTTCCACGGTTTCGTCGGCGGTGGTGATGGTATCCATTGCGGGGGGCAACATACCGGCGGCTATCTTCAATGCCAGTATCTCCAGCCTGATTGGCGTATTTATTACGCCCCTGTGGATGAGTTTTTTACTGGCTACTACGCAGGGGCATTTCGACGTAGGGAACGTTGTAGGCAAGCTAACCATTCAGGTTATCCTGCCGGTGGTGCTGGGTCTTTTACTGAACCACCCCCTCAGGTGGCTGGCTGGCTGGCTTAAGCCGTACCTGCGTTATTTCGATCAGGTAGTCATTCTGCTCATTGTGTACACCGCCTTTTGCGAATCGTTCGCCCATCATTCGTTCGAAGCCATTTCGGCGGGTGATATGCTGTGGCTGGCAGCCTTCATGCTGGGGCTATTTTTTCTGGTTTTCGGGCTAATCAATATCAGTAGCCGATGGTTGCATTTCAACCGGGAGGATCGTATTACGGCCCTGTTCTGTGGCTCTAAAAAATCATTGATTCAGGGTACGGTTATGGCTACGGTCTTGTTTCCGGGCAGTTTAGGCGGGGTTGTTTTGCTACCCATCATGGTTTACCACGCGTTGCAATTGATCGTAGCCAGTGTTCTGGCGCAGCGCATGGCCCGGCAGCAACCGAAAAAAACAGACGTCATTCAACCCTGATTTAGCCAGTCCTGACCCGCAAAAAAGGGCACTCATCCAGGTTCCCCCACCGGTAGATTAAACGCGGAAGGCTGGCTGGCTTCTAACAATCAGTAAACCTTAAAAACAATTACTGACCATGAAAAAGACCATCATCACCGCCCTCACTCTGTTCTCATTCGCTACCGGCGTAACCTTTGCACAGGGCGTTTATTCAAAACCTGTCGATAATCACGCCCGGCCGGTTCAGACTCAGGCTCCCCGTTATACCAACGACCAATATCAGGATGAACTGAAAATCGACCGGCTGGATGCGCTGGTTGGTTTATCCCGCCGTCAGGAGAAGCAGATCCGCAAGATCGAAAATAACTATGATCACTTGATGGCTACCTCCCGGCTGACACCCGATGGCTACCGTCAGCTTCAGCTGCGCAAACGCCAAGATGTTCTGGCCATCCTGACATCCTCCCAGCGGGATCGGTTATTTGCCGCCCAGCAGCCAGGCCAGCCTAACAGCCGGAACAGCCGCAACCAGCCCGTTCCATACGGCGGTAGCAATCGACGGGGATAAATTGAGGGAAGGCAAGTAGGAGCAGGCTCCGGTCCGGTATGTTAAATTATCGTGTCGGAGCCGCTCTATTTCTGGCAAGGCGGTACTTTTGCCGATTATATCCTTACGTACCGAGTTGACAAATCCGTCTGAATCACCCGCTTTTGATCGCCATACTTTTGGCCCCAATTTTGTGTGGGGCACTGCCACCGCTGCCTATCAGATTGAAGGAGCCGTTGACCGAGACGGGCGTACGCCCTGCATCTGGGACACGTTCAGTAAACAGAAAGGAAAAATAAAGACCGGTGAAACGGCGGATGTAGCCTGCGAATTTTACGACCGCTACGAATCAGACCTGCTGCTTCATAAAGAATTGGGTTTCGATGCGTTTCGGTTCTCCCTATCCTGGTCACGGATACTGCCCGATGGCGTCGGGCCAAAACACCATGGCTATATCAATGAAGCCGGAATCGCTTTTTATGATCGATTGATCGACCATTGCCTGGCACTGGGCATCACCCCCTGGATTACGCTGTACCACTGGGATCTACCGCAGGCGCTGGAAAATAAAGGCGGCTGGCCCAACCGGAAGATTGTGGACTGGTTTGCCGATTTTGTGGACGTTTGCACCAAAGCGTTTGGCCACAAGGTAAAGCACTGGATTATTCTGAACGAGCCGCTGGCATCGTCTGTATTAGGCTATTTTACGGGGCAGCACGCCCCCGGTCGCCGGAGTTTACGGAACCTGCTGCCCGTTATCCACCATACGGCACTGGCACAGGCCGAAGGCGGGCGCGTGGTGCGGCAAAACGTACCGGATGCACAGGTGGGCACAACCTTTTCCTGCTCCCCCATTGATCCGTTTACCCCCGGCGACCGGGCCGCTGCCATGCGCGTGGATGCCCTGCTGAACCGGCTCTTCATTGAACCCGCTCTGGGCCTGGGCTACCCCACCCGTGAACTACCATTTCTGGCCGGTATCGCCAAAAAAGTAGCCAGGCCCGGCGATATGGAACGACTGGCTTTCGATTTCGACTTCGTCGGGTTGCAGCATTACTTCCGGGCAGTGGTGGAGCAATCGTATTTCATGCCGTACATCTGGGCCAAAGACGTGTCGCCCCTCCGGCGGAATGTGCAGACCATTACAGAGATGGGCTGGGAGGTGTACCCCGAAAGTATGTACCGGATTATTAAACAGTTCGGGCAGTACGATGGGATCAAAAAAATATACATCACCGAAAGTGGAGCGGCTTTTTTCGATACGGTAGAACACGGCCGGGTACAGGATATCGCCCGGATAGACTATCACCAGAATTACCTGAGCAATGTACTGAGAGCCAAACAGGAAGGAATACCCGTTGCCGGTTACTTTGCCTGGACTTTTCTCGACAACTTCGAGTGGGCCGAGGGATACCGCCCCCGTTTCGGTTTGGTATACGTCAATTTCCGAACGCAGCAGCGCATCGTAAAAGCATCGGGGCGCTGGTTTCAGCAGCTGTTGACAGACCTGCCGGTTTAGTCCGGCAAGAAGGTTTTTATTGGGACGAATATGTCCTTTGCGCGGTAAAGATCGCCCCTAAATCATCGTATTTTTCCAGAAAGCTCTAACCAATACTGGTTGGAGCTTTCTCTTTTTATTACAACCTATTCATCATTTACTACCGTTAGATAAATTGATTCTTAAATCACGCATAAATAGACACAAAAAAATGCAATTAATAAATGAAAGTCTCTTACTTCGTCACTCCTTATGTCACCCATATCTTTAAAAAGTGTACTAATACTTCATTTCGTTAATTTAACTACCACATTATTATGCAGTACTTCTCCTTCCAACAACAGATTGTTACCGTTTCCTCTCTCTTTACGCATAATGACACCCGGTAGCCCAGAAACCGCGTATGCGTCGGTCTGATTAGCACACACTAGTCTGCCCATTACAACGATGTACAGAATCCCTCTTGCATCATAACTATTCTTTAATCGTATCAGCAGGCTACTGGTAGTAGTCATCCTGTGTCTCATTTTCTTTTCCACCCGTCTTCTCCATTTAGTTTGTTTGTTGCCCATTTTTTTAACTTAATAATTCCACTTTTATGAAACACTTTTTCTACAGCAGGTGGCTGGTAGTCGTCGGTTTTCTTTTCATGAATGCGATAGCCCCATCCGTTTGGGCACAAGTCTCGCTCACAACCATTAACGCCCCTTATTCACAGGACTTCAACACACTGGCGATCAATGGCACGTCAAGTACAGTGCCAACCGGCTTTGCTTTTGTCGAAACAGGTACTAATGCGAATACAACTTATACAGCTACTAACAGCAGTAGTACAGGCGATACCTACAGTTTTGGGACCGGAGCCACGTCTACTACTGACCGGGCGTTTGGGGGTCTGCGAAGTAGTAATTTAGTACCAACAATTGGGGCCTCTTTTGTTAATAATACCAGCACTACGATTACGTCACTGAGCATAACGTACACGGGCGAACAGTGGCGCCTAGGTGCTCTTAACCGGGAGGACCGGTTGGATTTTCAGTACAGCACAACCGCAACCAGCCTCTCGGCCGGCACCTATACGGATGTCGATGCGCTCGATTTTGTGGCCCCCGTCATAACGGGATCTGTTGGTGGCCCACTAGATGGAAATATCGCTGCCAATCGTACGGTAAAAACAAGTACCATATCTGGTTTATCTATAGCACCGGGAGCTACTTTCTGGATTCGACTTAATGATTTAGATGCAACAGGCTCAGATGATGCGCTCGCTATCGACGATTTTTCACTGACCCCGATTGGTGCTACCCCCTGCGCGCAGACGGTAACCAATGCAAATACCGGAGCTACCTTCTGCACCATTCAGGCAGCAGTCGATGCCCCGGCAACCCTAAGCGGCCATACCATTCAGGTAGCATCGGGTACCTATAATGAACAGGTATCGATTGCGAAGTCGCTCACCATCATTGGTGTCGGTGCAACCAAGCCTATCCTCAATTTCACCGGAACCCCGGCGCTGGCCAATGGCCACCCTACCATTTTTGATATCACTTCGGCAAACGTTCGTATCGAAAATCTCGATTTTGAAGTAGACCTGACGAAGTTAAATAGTGCCGTTCTGGCTAGTGCTGCCAACATCAGTAATCTGGCGGTGGTCAGTAATACGATTAATCCATACCGGTCCGGGACTATTACCAGTAGCTTTGGCAACCGAAATGCCATCAGCATCAACTATGGTGGGCCAACCAATTACCGATTTAACAGTTCCAATTCATCAGGGCTTTTGATTCAGGGCAACACCGTTTCCTATAACAATAACGGGACTCCGGCTGATGCATCCGATGATGCGGGCTTCCGGGCAGGTGTGGCCACCGATGAAGGAGGTGGTTCCTTTACGGGCAATACGATCCAGGCTACCAGTGCCGACATTCTGGTGCGGTTCGCCTTAAACGGAGCCGTTTCGGTCACCAATAATAACTTCAATGGTTTTGGTCTCGAACTGGCTGAGTTTAATGCCGGAGCCGCTAGCCTGATGGTTACAGGCAACACCTTCGATGGTACGTTCGGCAGTGCATTCACCTCTTCCCTGCGACTGAAGAACAACACCAATTCCATCCCGACGACGGTGGCCAATAACACGTTCACAGGCCACAATCTGGGGATCAGCCTGGAAAACTATCAGGCCGTAACCGTCGACAATAACACGTTTACGCCAGCCACCAACTCAACCACCTATCGCCATATTGTCGAGAATACGAAAGAAGGCAGTTCGTCGAGCGGCTTTTTCACCCCTATGGTTTCGCTAACGCTGACCAGAAATACCTTCAATGGATCAGGAACAACGGGTGGTACAGGATTAGCGTTCTACAATCAGGACAACGACAGTCCGGTTTTCGGCACGTTTACCCTGGGCACGCCGGGTAATGAGAATAACTTTACCAGTGGACTGGGCACATTCATTTATCTGGATAATTCAACCGGAACGGCCAATCCGAATGCAACTCCGGTGGCTCCCTGGGCAACAAACCTTAACGCGGTAAATAATAAATTCGATGCCGGTAACGGCCTGAAACTAGCCAGCGCACTAACGGCCGCAGAACGGGCAACGCTGGAAACCAAGCTCTTTCACAAGCCGGATGATGCGCAGCTGGGGCTAATTACCTATTTCAACCCCGTACATAACCTGACGCAGAATACGTATTTCAACACCATTCAGTCTGCCATCAATGCCGCCAATGCAAATGATATCATCGAATTGGCGGAATACACGTTCAATGAGCGCGTTACGATCGACAAACCACTGAGTTTGACCGGGGCCAGTAAAACCAATACGATTATCGACGGTACCGGACTATCAGGTACGGGCAGCGGTATTGCGATCAACAGCGGGGTTACGAACGTAACTATCAAAAACCTGACGGTTCAGAATTTTACGGGAGCGAGTCCCAACTCGAACGCCGGTATTTATGGCGCGCTGGGGAACAGCAACCTGCTGATCGACAATGTCCAATCGCTGAGTAACGTTGGCGGGGCTGGCTTTTATGCCAATGGCCCGGTACAGGGCGTAACCATCACTAATTCGACCTTCTCGGGACATACGGGCGGAGCCAGAGGGATTGTGATCTGGAATGGCTTCAAGCAGAACATTGTCATCAGCAATAATATTGTTACTAACAACAATTGCTGTGGTATCGAGCTACAGGATGGTACGGCTTCGGGCGTAACAATCACAGGCAACACGGTCCTTAACAACGCGGATAATGGTATCGGCGTTATAGGACTGAAAGCGGGAGCCGGGCCAACCCTGATTGCGAACAACATCCTGGATAACAACGGGCGTTTTGGCATCGAAATCAAAAACCCCAACGGCACCGGTCTTACCTCGGGCGACGGAAGCATTGTCGTTGAAAATAACACCGTTTCGTTGACAGCAACGGCTGGTATGAACAACCGCGATCATGCGGGCATTTCGGTATATCGCCGGGGTGTACTGGTCAATAACAGCGAAGGGTACCCGGATGTCCCGACAGGCGTTGTTATTCGAAATAACACCGTGAGTGGCTATCAGCACCTGAATCAGGTATCGGCCCCAACCGAGAGCGAAGGCTTCGGTATTGTGATCGAAGGAACCAACCACACCGTTACGGGCAACACCCTCAACAACAATAACATCGGGGTTCAGCAGCAGGGAGGAGGCCATCTCAACGCCAATTACGTGATGAATAATTCAGGCGACGGTGATCAGGCGGCTGGCCAGTCACCCGGTTACTTCGGACGTGGCAATGCACCGGTAGCCTGTGGCAATACCGTATCGGGCAACAACTTTTCGGGTAACACCACCGACACCAGGAATGCAGGGCCAGGAGCGGGTAAACCTGAACTGGTAAAAAACCTGACGACAGGCGGTATATTCTGTACTATTCAATCCGCTGTGGATGCCGCTACGGCTGGCAACTCCCTATCGGTTAGCGTGGGAACGTTCGACGAACTGGTAACCGTCAGCAAAGCGCTCACCATTCAGGGTGCCGGTGCCAGTAGCAACGTAACTTTTACAGGAACAGTACCAGGCTCGGCCTTAGCTTCACTGTTTACGGTAGCAGCTTCTGATGTAACAATCCAGAACTTAGGCTTTACCGTCGATCTGAGTAAAACACACTCAGCCATTCACACGACCGGAGATAACCGTACGAACCTGCAAATCATTGGCAATACGATCACACCAACGGGTACTCCGGCAGGATCTTACGGGCGCCGAAATGCTATTGCTATAAATCCGAACATTTCGGGCATTCAAGGGTATGCCCAGGACGGCGATGGCTTTGCCGGTGTAGTCGTAAAAGGAAATACGGTGAACGTTAGCGCAGGTGGTATCAACACCTCCTTCCGGGCTGCCGTGCAGATGGATCTTTCCGGAGGCACCATTGGGGGCAACAGCCCCGCCGATGGCAACACGTTTACGGCCATCAATCATGATGTGAATGTCCGATTCTCAAATCAGGGACCGGTTACTATTCAGAATAACAGCAGCTTGGGGGGCGGTATTCAATTCGCCGAACCTAATCCGGGGGCTGGTCTGATTACCATCGCCAACAACACCCTGACCGGGGCAACGGTGCAACCCGCAACCGGGCAGTTGGGAACCGGTGCGCTGATGCGTATCCAGAACAACACGGCCGGTACGACGGTCAACATCTCCAATAATAGCTTTACCAACTATCGCTGGGCCATGAGCGTGGAGAACTTCAACACGGTTACCCTCTCGGGCAACACCTTCACACCCCTGGCCAATTCGACCGATTACCGCAGCATCTCCTTCAACACCAAGTTACTGGCCACGACACCCAGCGCTTCTGTCCCTCCGGTACTTGTGGGAGCCACACTGACAGGCAACGTCTTCAATGGCTCGGGGGCTGCGGGTGGCACGGGCATTGCCTTCTTCAACCACCGTCAGGATGGGGCAAGCCCCAGCATCGGGGCCTACGTATTGGGCACGGCGGGTAACGAAAATACGTTCAACGCGGGTATCGCTACATTCCTGCGGCTGGATAACAGCACAGGCCCAAGCTCGGGGTTTGCTTCTCCCTTTGGGGACTATACCGTATCGGGTGCGCCATCGACCACGATGAATTACTGGACCCCTGACCTGAATGCGACCAACAACAAGTTCGATGTGGGTTCAGGTGCGAAGCTACCAAGTGCACTGACCAGCGCAGAGCGGATGACGCTGGATGGGCAGCTTTTCGACAAGAATGATGATGCCAACGTAGGACGGATCCTGTACTACTTCCCGGTTCATAACGTCACGCAGAATACGTACTTCTCCACCATTCAGTCGGCTGTTGATGCGGCTAATGCCGGGGATATCCTAACGGCGGCTGCAGGTACGTACGATGAGACTGTCTCAATTGCCAAGTCCCTGACGATCAACGGGCCCAACAGTACGATCTCTCCCAACACAGGTGTGCGGACGGCCGAGGCCATCATTACAGGAGGAATTAATGTAGACGCAGGTGCCGGTAATACCCTGGTTGTCAGCGGCTTTAGTTTTAGTGCGGTTTCTAGTCCACTTAATTTCAACGGTGGTTCGCTCCCGACTAATACAAACCTGACTTTTAGTAAAAATATTGTTAGAGCGGGTTCCGGGCAACTGTCTGTTATTACCGGAACCGCTTCTAACTCGGCCACGATTACGGTTAACGACAGCCGCTTTCTGTCAATGACCGGCAATGCCATGTTTTTGTCAGGAAATACAGGAAACCTTACCGCTCAGATTACACAAAACGTGATTGATGGTACAGGGATTGCAGGCATCAATACAGATGCTACCATCAACAGCAACATCAGCAGTAACACCATTACCAACACGGCTCAACAGGCAATTCAGGTAGCAGGTCTGTCGGGCAATGTTACGGTGTCACAGAATGTCATCAGCAATGCGAACACGGGAAATGCGGCTAGTCGCGGAGGAATTCGGTTTAATGTATCTACCTTAACTGGCCCACTGACGATAATTAATAACGCTGTAAGTGGTTCAAACAATGGAATTGTTCTTTCGGGAGGAGACGTAAGTGGAAAGACAGTTCTGGTTAATAATAACAGCCTTACCGGAATCACTGGCTTTGCCATTAACAACCTTGGCACTGGTACACTCAATGCTACCTGCAACTGGTATGGTACGGCCAACGTCGATGGGCAGGCATCTACCCTGTTTTCAGGAGCGGTTACCTACTCACCGTATCTGAATAATGGTACGGACAACGAGGCTGGCACACCGGGTTTCCAGCCCGTGCCGGGTTCATGTGTGAGCAACACCCCACCGGTAGCGACGGCCAACAATAACCAGACGGCCACCGTGGGCGTAGCCTTCTCCTACACGGTCAACGCCTTCACCGATGCCGAGACGCCCAACAGCCTGACCTACACCGCCAGCATCAACCCCGCCAACGGGCTGAGCTTCAATCCGGCCAGCCGGGTCATCTCGGGTACGCCTTCCACGACCGGGGTATCGAGTGTGACCGTCACGGCCACCGATCCGGGCAACCTGTCGGCCAGCACCAGCTTCACCATCACGGTGCTGCCGGTGGCCTGTCCGCAGAGCGTGACCAACATCAATACCGGTTCCACGTACTGCACTATTCAGGCCGCCATCGATGATCCGGCTACCCTCAGCGGCCACATCATCCGGGCGGGGGCCTATACGTATGCCGAAGCCGTAACGGCGACAAAATCGCTCACCATCCAGGGGGCAAATGCCGGTGTTTCTGGCTTCGGTTCCCGTGCTGCCGAGTCGATTATTGACGGGGGAGGAGTCCGAACCGGTCTGCTGGTTTCGGCACCCAACGTGGTCGTCGACGGATTTAAGTTCATCGGTGGCCAGGGCACGTACGGCGCGGGTGTGGCCTTCAATAGTCAACAAACCGGGGTGCAGATCCTTAATAATATCTTCACCGATAATGTGGTGGGTGTGGTTGAGCCGACAGCGAATGCCGCCATCAGGCACAACCTCTTCGATGGCAATAACCGGGCGGGTGCAGCGGGAGGCAGCGGCATTTACACCGATCTGGCCACCAATGGGCTCACCATTGAGGATAACGAGTTCAAGAATCATACTACCAACTCGGCGGTCGTTTTTGGCGCTACGGCCAGCAACACCCACCAGAATCTGGTCTTCTCGAAGAACTACATCCACGACAATAACGCCGACAACTCAATGGTATACTGCGTGGCCATCAACGGGGGTACCTTCTCGCAGAACACCATCACTGAGCCCGGCACCACCGCCCTTAAATTTGCGGGTGCCAACACCTCCATTATGGTCATCAACAACTTCCTGAACAATAACGGGGTGGGCGTTCGTATTGCCGATGATGGATATGGTTTTGGCGGGGATGTGGGCATTGAAATTCACAACAACAGCCTGAGCAACAACAGCAACAAGGCCATCGACAACCAGGAGGCTGCCACGGTCAACGCGACCTGTAACTGGTACGGCACCACCAATGTAGATGCCCAGGCAGCCACGTTGTTCGCGGGATCTATAACTTATTCGCCTTATCTTAGTACGGGTACGGACAATGAGGCTGGCACACCGGGTTTCCAGCCCGTACCGGGTTCATGTACCAGCATGCTGAGTTTGACGGTCACGGCCAGTCCGAACATGATTCTGACTTCGGGTACGACGACCCTGTCGGCGACGGTTTCGGGTGGTACCACTCCGTACAGCTACACCTTCACCGGACCGGGCACAATTACCCCCTCGGGTAACACCGCGTCGGTGTCGGGCATACCAGCCGGGGTGCAGACCTTTACGGTCGTAGCCAGCGATGCCACCGCCCCCACCAGCCAGACCATCAGCGGTACGGTGAGCGTGACGGTGACCCAGGCCAACACAGCGCCCGTCGCAACGGCCAACGCCAACCAGACGGCCACCGTGGGCGTAGCCTTCAGCTACACGGTCAATGCCTTCACCGATGCCGAGACGCCCAACAGCCTGACCTACACCGCCAGCATCAACCCCGCCAACGGGCTGAGCTTCGATGCCAACAGCCGGGTTATTTCGGGTACGCCGTCGATGAGTGGGGTATCGAGTGTGACCGTCACGGCCACCGATCCGGGTTCACTCTCCGCCAGTACCAGCTTTACCATCACGGTCAGTCCGGCCGGCACTCCGCCCCCCACGGCGACCTTCAGCATTACGGGCGTGACGACGGTCAGCTGTGAGACCATTTCGGCCGGTCAGCGCCGGGTCACCTTCAACCCCCGGTACGCCGGGCTGAACGGCAGTCCGGTCAGCTTCTCGGTGGTCAATGAGCTGCTGCCGACGACCAATCCGGGTCCCTACACGCTGAACCTGTACACCGATAATTCGGTCATTACGCTTCAGGCGGTGCAGAGTGGAGCTTCCAGTAGCTTTGCCTACAACTGGCTGGCGGCCTGTAGTTCCTCAACGGCCAACACCCCGCCAACGGTGGCTAATCCGGTCTCGCCCCAGTCGGCCACGGTAGGTATTGCCTACACCCTCTCGCTGGCCAATGTGTTCACCGATGCCGAGACGCCTAACGCCCTGGTGTTG
>NZ_KB893400.1 GCF_000374085.1 Spirosoma spitsbergense DSM 19989
TTTGGTGCCTTCAAATCCAGAGGCTTTGATTTAGAAGGGTGTGGCCTAACCAAGCATCATCGCCTTCGTCGGCTGTTGTTTATCTTGTCAATGAGTCTGATTTGGGCCCTTGAAACGGGCGAGTGGCTCATCAAAGCGGGTCATAAAATACCAACCCGCAACTTGACAGGCCGATGCCAAGCGTTGTTTAGTTTATTCCGTCACGGTTTAGATGAACTGCGCGATAGAATCCTTAAAGGCCAACCTGTTGGCCACCTTGTACCACTTTTGTCCTGTACTTAGGTGTACAAGTTTAACCTGGGTGTCGATTACTCCAGTGCCACGCAGGATTTACAGTCGCTGGCGAGTGCGGTGCCACAGCAGGACGGTCGCCTTGAAAGCATTTATTCGACCAATCGGAACACGCTGGTGGAGAACTACCTGACTTACACCTGGAACCGGGCCGACCACGGTTTTACGGCGTTGGTGGGCCATTCGTACCAGAAGTTCTTCATTCAGGGCCGCGACTGGAGCATCAACAAATTCCCGATTTCGCCCATCGAACCGATTTATAATCCCGGTTTGGGTCAGGACCTGACGCTGGCCAATAATAAACCTACTGGCTTTGCGCTAGAAAACGAACTGCAATCATTTTTTGGCCGGGTCAACTACCAATACAAAGACAAGTACTTAGCTACTGCCACTGTCCGGGCCGATGGCTCAAGTAAGTTCGGGGCTAACAACAAATACGGTACTTTCCCGTCATTCTCGCTCGGCTGGCGGTTGTCGGAAGAGGCCTTCCTGAAAAATGGCCCCTTCACCGACCTGAAACTACGGGCAGGTTACGGCCGGACCGGTAATCAGGAAATTCCGTCGAAAATTACGCAGGCCCTATTCACGTCGCAGGTGGGAGCCACCACGAGTTACCCGCTCGATAACACGACGGCTTACCCAGCGGGTACGTCCTACACGCGACTGGCCAATCCTGGTATTCAGTGGGAAGTATCGAATCAGACAAACGTTGGTGTTGATTTCGCGCTGTTCAAAGGGGCACTATCCGGCTCGGTCGATTACTTCAACAAGATATCGAACAATATTTTGCTGGAAGTAATCCCGGCCGACCCCGTTCAGCCTGCCAGCACGTTCTGGACCAACGTGCCGAATATGAGCATTACGAACAAAGGCCTCGAACTGGCCCTGAACTATCGCTACGCCAGTCTGAGCGGTTTCCGGTTCGACATCGGCGGTAATATGACGTTCATCAATAACATCGTCGAAAATTCACCCTACTCGGTTATTCCGTCGGGTTCCGCATCGGGTTCCGGTCTGTCAACGGCTACCATCAATGGGTACATCAACGGGCAACCCATCGGTACGTTCTTCCTGAAAGAATTTACGGGCTTCGATGAGAAAGGCATCAGCACCTTCCGCGATGTAGACGGCGACGGAATTATCACCGACAACGACCGGATTGCGGCCGGCAGTGCTCTGCCTACGAAGCAATTCAACATCAACAGCAATGTATCCTGGAAAGGGTTCGATCTGGCCCTGAACTTCAATGGCGTATCAGGCAACAAGATTTACGACAACACGGCCAATGCTAACTTCTACAAGCTCCGGCTTTCCAAGGGTATCAACACGACTGCCGAAGCCATTCAGTATTCGCAGGAATCCATCAATAACTCGGCTCCCGTATCGACGCGTTATCTGAAAGACGGAGCCTTCTTTCGGCTAAACAACGCGTCGCTGGGCTACAGCCTGAATCCAAAAACGATTGGTATCAAGCGTGGAATTTCGGGCATCCGCCTGTCGGCAACGGGGCAAAACCTGTTCGTGATTACAAAGTACGACGGCTATGACCCCGAAGTAAATATCGACCGCACCGTAAATGGTATCTCGTCGTACGGCATCGATTATCTCAGCTACCCCAAAGCCCGGACGTTTGTGCTGGGACTAAATCTGACATTTTAATGAAAAAGAAAATCCTTTCTATACTGGCTCTGGCTGGCGTTTTATTCCTCGGTAGTTGTACCAATCTAACCGAGAAGGTGTTGGATGAAGCGTCGGTGGCGGGTTTGTCGGACCGGCAGGCGGCCGACGGTATCATGGCCCCCGTGTATGCCCGGCTTCCGGATTTGTATTCGCACACCATCTATTTTGCTCTCCAGGAAATCTCGACGGATGAGGCCATTCTGCCCTACCGGGGTGGCACCGATTGGGGCGACAACGGTATTTACCTTTCATTGCATCAGCACACCACTACCAGCACCGACCCAAACGTGCGGAACGCCTGGTTGCTGGCACTACAGGGCATTTCGAGAAGTATTACGGCCCTGAATACGCTGCCCACGCTCAACGATAGCGTTACCAAAACGTACATTGCCGAAGCGCGGGGAATGCGGGCCTTCTACAATATGCTGTTGCTGGATATGTTCGGGCTGGTATTTGTGAAAGAAGACGTAAACGCTACCTCTACCATTTTGCGGGGGAATGACGCATTGGAGTATGTAAAGACGGAGTTGCTGGCCGTTGAGCCGAACCTTAGCAACACAGTTGGCCCCGGTCGGCTCACGAAAAATGCCGTGTATGGTTTGCTGGCCCGCCTGTATCTAAATGCCGCCGTCTACCGAGACCGCTATGCTACGCAGTTTACGTTTAAGCCGGAAGACATGGATAAGGTGGTTGAGTACACGGAGAAAGTAATAAACTCCGGGCAGTATCAGTTGGCCCCGGAATACTTCTCCCTTTTTAACTCGGATAACCACGATAATAAAGAACTGGTTTTTGCCATCGACCAGCGGGCTGAACTAAACGGCCACAACCGGCTTTCCTATTTCTCGCTCTCCGGCGACCAGTTTCCGCTACCCGCTTACCCGGCGGCCAACGGTACTGACGGCCCAGCCATCACGTCGGATTTTTATCGGTCGTGGGTTGCCGCCTACGGCACCAAAGATCCATCGGTCGACCCTCGTTTTTATAAGCAAAATATATCCATCTATACAAACCCGGCTGATTCATGCGTATCGGCCAATGACTTCAACATTGATCGGGGTATTTTGCGCGGACAGCAATATGGTTTGCTTCGGGTGAATGGTGCGTTTGTGAAATGTGCCAATGGTAACTTTAAGGTCGGTAAACTCTTCAACGTAAACCGCAACAAGCCTACGCTGGCCGTTAATTTCACGGAGCAGGTTGATTTTACGGTGGCGGGTAGCAATTACAGCACCGGCTACCGGGTGGAGAAGTACGAATTCAGCAAGAAATCGACCAGCGGTCGTAACCTGGGCGATGCCGACATTGTCATTCTGCGGCTGGCCGATATGTATCTGATGCGGGCTGAAGCCAAACTTCGGAAAAGTAGCGATGCCGCCAGTGCGCTGGCTGATGTAAATACGGTTCGTGCCGCCCGCACGGCCCGGATGCCTGCCCCGCCCGCCCTGACGACGATGAACCTCGACTTATTGCTTCGTGAGCGTGGGTTCGAGTTTTACTGGGAGTCGCAGCGCCGGACAGATATGATCCGCTACGGCAAATACGAAGGCATCTGGACCGAAAAAACCAACGCTGACGTGAAAAAGCGGCTTTTCCCGATTCCGCAAACGGCCATTGATGGGGCTTCAAACCTGCCGGGCTACTTAAAGCAGAATGATAGTTATTGACGGATAGGCACAGAGTGCCAACTAACGGGTACTCCAGCTAACCATCACCACCTGTTGATGGTTAGCTGGAGTACCCGATTTGCTTTGTCAGCTTAAATGATGGATACCATGCACAAAACACCGTCTGACCGTCGGACTTTTTTTAAAACGGTTGCTGTCAGCCTGCCGCTGGTAGCCGGTATGGGTACAGGGCCGTTTGGGGGCAGGATTGGCACATCAGGAAAGTTGGATCATCTCCGCCTTAGTTGCAACCTTTATTCATTCAATGAGCCCCTGATGAGTGGGCAAATGACACTGGAAGAGGTAATTAAATTTTGCTCCGAAATTGGATTCGATGCCGTTGACCCAACGGGTTACTATTTTCCTAACTACCCGGTTGTGCCGGATGATAGTTACGTGTACCAGATTAAGCGAAAAGCGTTTCGGTTAGGTCTCGACATCAGCGGAACGGGCGTCCGCAATGATTTTACATTGCCCGACCCAGCCCGCCGAAAAGCGGAAGTGGCATTAGTGACGAAGTGGACGGACCTGGCCGCCAAACTGGGGGCACCCGTTATCCGGATTTTTTCGGGTACTGGTAAGGAACTGCCGGTGGGCTACAACCGGCAAGAGGTTACGGGATGGGTAGTCGAAGCTATTCGGGAGTGTACGGACTATGCCGCTAAACAGGGTGTGATGATTGTGCTGCAAAACCACGCTGATTTTATCCAAACAGCCGACCATATCCTGGACATTCTGCAACGGGTCAACTCCGAGTGGCTGGCAGTCAATCTGGATATTGGCAGCTTCCGAATAGGAGACCCCTATGAGCAGATTGCCCGCGTGGCCCCGTATGCGGCCACCTGGCAAATCAAGGAAAATATGTTCGTTGACGGCAGAGAAGTGGAAACCGATTTGGGCAAAATCGTAAAGATTGTACGCGAATCTGGTTACCGGGGCTACCTGCCTATTGAAACACTCGGTAAAGGAAACCCGCGACAGAAAGTACCGGTTTTTTATGAAAAAGTAAAAAAGGCGTTGACGGTCGTTTAATAGTCCACATCCAGGTTCAATGCGAATGATAGAAGGCTTATCAGCCCTTACGGAGAGGAAGGATTTTGCTTATCTTTACGTAAACAGTACGCAAAATTTTATTAGATATGAACTTGTCGCCATCACCCCGTCGGTTGAGTAATGCGCAGTCGTTACTACTTCAGTTATTCGAGCGAGACCTGCCTGAATCCGAACTAATAGATGTGCGTCGTGTACTGACGAAGCACTTTGCTCAAAAAGCAGAGGAGGAAGCCGAGCGTATCTTGAATGATCGGCATGAGTTGGCTCAGGACATTGAGAAGGACAGCGCAGGCATTAATGAGAATAGAACGAACTACGCACAAACACTTCGTTCCAGTCCCAAATGAAGATAGTTGTTGATACGAATGGTCTTCTAAACGCAATACCCAGAAACGGGTCGAAGAAATGGCTTTATAACGCATTCATTGACAATACTTTCACATGGGTTTTTAGCAATGAGATTCTGTCAGAATATGACGAGATAATCTGTCAAAAGTTTAGTCAGGATGTATCTAATTATGTAATAAGTTCACTGCTGGCTTCCCATAATCACGAGCGATTCGAGCCATCTTGTAAATATCAACTGGTGACCCAGGATCCAGATGATAACAAATTTGTCGATTGTGCCATCGGGGCCAATGCCGACTATTTAGTTACGGATGACAAACATATTTTAGGTCTTTTGGAGATTCCCGATCTGTTCCCACCCGTTCCCGTCGTCACGTTTGCCCAGTTTCAGGATATATTGGCGAGTTTGTAAACACTGAGTGACGGAAAAACTGTTCGTTCAATGGTACCTGCTCATTGAAACACTCGGTATGGGAGACCCGCGACAGAAAGTACCGGCCTTTTATGAAAAAGTAAAAAAGGAGTTGACGGTTGCTCAATAGTCCACGTCTAGGTTCAGCACCTTCCTTAGTTCGTGCAGGGCGGGGTTTTTCTCGGCCAGGAAGTTGTACTTGTCCTGCGAACTATAGATCATTTTCTTCACTTCCTGCTGGGTTACGGTGTGCTCTAGTTGAATCTGGCTGTTCTGTAGTTCGTTCCGTAAATAGCCCAGCAATTCGGGCTTTAATTCGGTCAGGTAACCTACCTGTAAGGTATTGTCGAGGTTGATACGGATAATGGCTCCCTCCAGCACCAGCTCCCGGTTCAATACCAGTTGTTCCGTAGCTGAATCATTCTGCCGTTGCCTGATTTTGGCAAACGATACCCATACATCCTGCAATTTCTCTAAATCGAATGGTTTGTCAGGGCGCGCCGGGGTAACAGTCGCCGGGGTATCATCTGCCTGAGCCGTGGGCTTTACCGCCCCCGCCGTCAGCGGCACAGTTGAACGCAGTTTACTGGTTGCAGGGCGTTGCAACGGGGTTATCTTTGGCTTGGTGGCTGGTTCCTGCGTTGTAATGACACCCGACGAAGCCATTATGTCTTTTACACTGGCCGCATCTGAATAGCTATTTTCAGTTACCGGCAACGCTTCTGCGGGGGTTTCTACCGGCACAGGCGTATTGGCTACATATCCATTAACTGGTTCACTGGTGATTGGGTGGTTTTCGGTTAGTTGGGGTCCAGGATTAGACTGGGGAGAGCTGGGGTTCGGACTGGCGTTTTTTTTTTCGGGGCTGACCAATTCGACAGACCCAGGTTCTTTACTGTTAAACCCATTCAGCGGGAGTTCGGGCAGCGTTTCCCAGTTGAGTAGGTTCCGCAGGTTGGCCAGTTTCATCAGCCACAGTTCCGTGTGCAACCGCTGGTCTTTGGCCTGCTTGTAGTTCATATCGCACTGACCACCCAAACTTAGGGCCGACAGCAAAAACGACATCGGTGCCCGCGCCGACTGATCGAGGTATTGCCGACGGACGTTTTCGGTTACCTGAAGCAACTGCACGGTAGCGGCATCCTTGCAGACCAGCAAATCGCGAAAGTGCCGACAAAAGCCAACCACAAACTGATGCCCATCGAAGCCCTTACGCAGAATTTCATCGATCGTTAATAGGCTTTGAGGCAGACTGCCAGCCAGTAGTAAATCGGTCAGCTTGAAGTAATAGTCGTAATCCAGAATATGCAGGTTATCCAGCACTTCTTTGTAGCGAATGATGCGATCGGCAGCAAAGGTCACGTTCAGGTCGAACATGGACAGGGCATCGCGCAGGCCACCGTCGGCTTTCTGAGCAATGAGGTCGAGGGCTTCGGGCTCGGCAGTAATGCCCTCTTTCTCAGAAATCGTTGCCAGGTGACTGGCAATGTGCCCCGGCTGAATCCGGTTAAAATCGAAAATCTGGCACCGCGACAAAATGGTTGGCAGAATCTTGTGCTTCTCCGTCGTTGCCAGAATGAAAATGGCGTAGGAGGGGGGTTCTTCCAGTGTCTTTAGGAATGCATTGAAAGCCGCCGACGAAAGCATGTGTACCTCGTCGATAATATAAATTTTGTACTTACCCGACTGGGGTGGGTAGCGTACCTGATCAATCAGGTTTCGGATGTCCTCGACCGAGTTGTTGGAAGCGGCATCCAGTTCATGAATATTAAAGGAGGCATTCTGATTAAAGCTCACGCACGACTCGCAGGTATCGCAGGCTTCGCCTTCAGCACTGAGATTTTGGCAGTTGATGGTTTTGGCCAGGATACGGGCACAGGTGGTTTTGCCTACCCCGCGTGGCCCGCAGAACAGAAACGCCGACGCTAAATGATTGGTCTTGATTGCGTTTTTCAGCGTCGTTGTAATGTGTTCCTGCCCCACCACCGTATCGAAGGTAGCTGGGCGGTACTTGCGGGCCGAAACCACGAAATTTTCCATACCGCAAGTTAGCACGGAAGGGGCGAATTTCAAACGGATTTGATGGAGTGACCAAGGTGAAGAAAGCCTGTGGGAACGATCATTTGTTTCCCTAAATCTCTTTTCCGCAGTGTGGACACACGCGCCTTATGGGTTCTTTACGACTGCGAACCTGCTCGGTAAAACCAGATACCAGAATACCCGTTGGTAAGGCAAACAGACCGATGCCGACGATGGCCGAAATGCCTCCTAGTAGCTTGCCAAGGGGTGTAATAGGAAGAATGTCGCCGTAGCCAACGGTGGTCATGGCGCTAACCCCCCACCACATGGTGGCCGGAATACTGGTGAATTTATCGGGCTGGGCTGGGTGTTCAACGAAGTACATTACGCTGGAAAGGATAATGAGCATAAATACTACGAAGGAGAGACTCAGCACAAGTTCCTCCTTTTTTTCTTCTACTACACGTTGAATCATTCGAAACGCCTGGGAATAACGGGATATACGGAATAATCGGAAAATACGAAAGAGCCGTAAAATGCGAACCACACCCAGATCGGTAGCGAACAACGAAAAATAAAAGGGGAAAATAGCCAGGAAGTCAATAATGGCCGAGGCCGAAATGATATAACGCAGTCTTCCTAAAATGGGGTGATGGTATTTTTCATTCTCCACACAAACCCATACCCGCAATAGGTATTCGATGGAGAAAAAGAGGACGGAAAAAAGCTCAAAATCGATAAAAAGCTGGGCGTATTGCTTATTGTATTCCGGCACGGTGTGGAGCACAATAGCAATGGCATTCAGGGTAATAATCGTAATGAGTATCAGATTGAAAACCAGACTGATGCCCCGGCGTTTACCGGCAGACATCTCGAGAACGCGGTAAAGGAGCTTGCGTAGCTGTAGCATGGTAGATTAAAGTCAAAGGACGATGATGCAAGCTACTCACCAAAACCTAAAATTGTCCTACCCATACTACCACCCAGGGCTTTCGTCTTCCCATGGGTGAGCCTTGAAAGTGGTTAATTACCGGCCCCCAGATAAATTGAAAAGTCCAGGGTAAACCGAAGAGGGCTATAAATGAACCAACCACATCTGGCCCAACACCGTCGGCTGTAAAATAATTGGCTAACGCTGTCAGATAAAAACCGGATGGAATCCCCTGCATGACGTACAGATAGAAGAACACTCCATACCGCAAAGGGCGGCTTTGGGTTAGCGTGAGTGGATTATAGGAGGAAGAAAAAACCACAGGCACACTTTTTGTCGTTTATAGTCTGTCGCGGAAAAGTATGTAGTACCCGGTAATTAAGAAATATGTTTTGAGCGATTACGAACATATCCCTAAAAAAAACCGTTATTCTATTGCACAAGCCGGATAAACTCTCTAAAATTGTCCGCGTTTAGCGCAAAACCAATGGCAAAGCTCGTTTACTTACCGACTTTCTTCCATACTACGCCATTTCGGTTTAGGTCCGAAAGGACTACATCTCTTTGTTTGCCTATGTGGTAAACTATTTCCGCCTTTTTTCTCGTTTTATCTTCTCACAACAAATCAGCTCGGATTACGCTGTCTCCGTTTTTGCGGCTTCACAACCGCCCGAATAAACGACAATGATCACCCCAGAAATAATTAACGACCAATACATTATTCAGGTCGCCAATGAAAACCACCTTCGGCTGGCCGAAACCATCTGCCATGAAATGGAAGAGAGCGCCAAAGCCAGAGGAACCGGCATTGCCAAACGTTCGCCCATTTATGTAATGGAAAAGATGGTTGAAGGCAAAGCTATTATTGCAACGGCCATTACCGGCGAATGGGTTGGCTTCTGCTACGTTGAAACGTGGGACCACGGTAAATTCGTAGCAAACTCAGGACTAATTGTGCATCCTGATTACCGCAAGAGTGGTATTGCGACGCATATCAAAGCGAAAGCATTCGAGTTGTCCCGGAAGATGTTTCCCACCGCCAGGATTATTGGTATCACCACGAGTCTGGCGGTTATGAAAATCAATTCTGATTTAGGCTACCAGCCGGTTACACTCAGCGAGTTGCCGGGCGATGAGTCCTTCTGGAAAGGTTGCCAGACCTGCGCGAACTTCGATATTCTGACTCGTACAGAGCGTAAGCACTGCCTATGTACCGGTATGCTTTATGATCCCGAAGAACATAAGCAGCAAACGAAAGAGGAGAAGTGGAATTTTCTGAAAGAATCAAAATTATACGAACGCTGGATGCGGATAAAAAAACGAATCCTGCTACGAATAACTCCAGCGGATCGCTCGCGTTCACGACGGATGGATCAGGAACTTGAAACCGTATAAGTGTCTGCCCAGGCCGACAGTCTTCTGTATTTTAGCCAAAAAGCCTGCTTCGTTGCGCAACGAAGCAGGCTTTTTCAATAGCGAAAAACGTAACTGCGCCTTTAACTCACAAACCCAAACCAGTAGTAAAACCACGAATAGTAGGATTACCCGGCAATAGAATTTCCGAAGATGCCGATCTGTTTACTGGGTTGATTGCACGAATCCGGGTCGAGTCATTGGTTCGGAGTAGGGTATAAGCGGGTCGCGTTAGGTTTGGCAGGTATTGATTCGGCGCTTGTTCCACCTTGTCAACCATACCGTCAACAGGATTTAACAGGAATGTTTGCCCGGTAGCCATTTTAAGCCAGATACGGTCTGATATAGGCGTGAACCGGAAATCAGCAATAGGCTCTGACAGTTGATTGCCAAATGGGGCTTTGCTAACTGCAGAAGCTATACCACTGGCAGTATTCAGCATATATAACCTGTTTGAACTTCCCAGGGCATATAACTGCCCCGTTGAGGGACGGAAATCGAGACCATTGATCTCTTCGCCTTCCTGTAAGCCCGTAACCGTCTTCGCCACGGGCAGTGGGTTCAATGGGTTGAAAACAAGCAGACTATTATTACTGTCAATGGCGTAGGCAACTGGCTCTGTAGGAACCGCCAGCCCAATGATGGTGCCCGGCAGGTTACCTAACTTATGTAATCGGCCTGTTGCGAGGTTAACTTGCTGAAGCTCAGAAGCACCGTTAAATGTTACGGCTACCAGGCCATGGCCATCGGGTGTAATATCAAACCCAGCCGCGCCGGCAATATCCAGTCCCAGAGCACCAACGTCGGTAAGTTTGCTTTTACCTGATTGCGTTTGTATATAGAGCCGGTCCGTAGCTGGGTCGATATTATACAGTACTGTTGTCAGTGCGCCCGCCCGGTTGTTAGTATAAGCCAGTTCGGAAACCATAATGCCCATCAAGTTACTACTGATGCTGTTCTTAGCCGCGACTAAACCCGTCTCCGGGTTTAGCCAGAAATCCTGTCCATCGGTGCTAATCAGCCGAATGCGGTCGAAGGCTGGGTTGAAATCAATGCCCACAATACTACCAGTAAGGCTGGGTGTGAAAGGGTTGGTCGTTAACGGACGCGCTTCGGCCGTATTGGGGTTGATTATAAACAGGCGACTTTTGTTACTCACTCCGTAAAGCTGTCCCGTAGCAGGCCGGAAATCAATAGACATGATCCGCTCTCCGACCTCTACGTTTGTGCCGACTATGCGTATCGGTGTTATCGGCTCATGCAGCGTGCCTGAGGTTACACGCATCAACTGATTGGCATCGTTCAGCGCATAAACCGGGGCTTCGAGTAATAAATCAGGGTTTGGGGCCAGCCGGTCGTCGCAGGCATTCATTATCAATAGTAGGCTGATCACCAGCACGCTGATAATGGCACGAAGACTTTTTCTGTAAAAAACGACCATAGTAAACGTTTCCGGATAGATCAAAACATAGTTACGTTCTTTATACGTTTAGCTATGTTCACTGGATTTAATACATTAAAAATAACAATTTACGGTGAATCGTGGCGCAAGACTAACAATTTACCATTTTTTCTTTACGCTGATATAGCCACCAACGTTGTCAGGCATCAGTTCGCCCCGGTCAAGGGCTACCGTAGTTGTTAACCAGGTTCCCGCCCATTTGTTAAGCGGCCACTGAGCGGTTAAAAGGGTGGATAACTGATGGATTACCTCCGGGTAAGGTTGTTTATACGAACCAAAATTGCGGCTATACGACAAACGGGTAGTCAACGTAGGGCCGCGTCGAAAGGCGCTGAGGGTACCCAAGTACCAGGCCACTACCCGATTATTGGGAAAGAAACCATTCGCACCAAAATCATTCCCTACAGCCGGAGCCAGATCAGAACGTGGCATGATGAACGGCGTACCAATCGTTCGCCCCCGGTATGACCACCCCTGTGTATACTGGCTGTTATTGAAATAATTGTCATTTCCCTGATACCGGGCTGTTTGGTCAAAGGTTGGGCCACTTTGATTGGTGGTGCTTAGCCATTCGAGTACAACCCGGTCAAACCGGAAGCGGGATTTAATGGGGGAGTGGTTCTGAAAACGTAGACCTGTCAATCCATCCGGTATGTTTTTCAAAGCCAGCCCCGAAGCATCCTCATATATATGCTGGTGGTAGAGTAGCCAGTTATGCCGCTTTCCTAACCACTCCATCGCGATGTCATAGTTGCCTACGTGATTTCCAACGCGATTAGTACCGTCAAAAGTTGTAAACCGGTCGTTTTCCAAAGCATCCGGATAGCGACCGGTTAGCAGGGATAAATAGTCCTGAAAAGAGGTAGGTAAACTGCCGTCTACCGCCAAATCTGTTCGGCCAATCAGATAATCGGCTCGTCCACCCCATTGTACCTGATGGTTTAGGCCAGCGTAAAAACGAAAGCGCCAGTTGGGCTTTCCAACCCGGCCATACAGGTACTTCTGGTGAAGATAGCTCCCCTGTATATAAGAGTTGGCAAACCAACCATGCGCGTACCCTACCCGAAAAGACAGCAACTTTTTGGTAAAGCCAATTGGTACATAATTGGGTGTTTGTAACGCTATTTTTGGGAATGGCATGGCATTACCCGACCAGGCAACAAAACCAGACGTCAGCAGGGTGTCGCCCAGCCCAGCTACCTCACGCCGGTTACCGCCGTATAGTTCCAGGATACCAAAACGAATTTTTACGTAGGCATCGGGTACCAACACGGCCGGATTGTTGGGAGTAGACGTTGGGCCAACGTTGGCAACAGTATATAACCCAAAGCCCCAGTCGAAACGCGATTTTCGTTTTGGCGTCGAATCGGACCGAGTCTGATAATCGCGCTGTATTCCCGCCCGTATTGTTCCGAAAGAACCCTGCAACGGAATGGTATTATACTGATTGACCCGTAGCCAAAAAGGGTTTTGCGGGGATGAAGTAGCTAACCCACCGATTTCGAGGGAGTAATGAATCGGTTTAGTTGAGGGAGTTGATTGGGTCCAGCCGGCAGCTATGGGTAAAATAACGAGACTTAGGATTGGGAAACGTTTCCACATAAGCCGGGGCGGGTATAGTAAGGATAATTATCCGTAAACATACAACGCGATGATTAATTAAGGACACTAACTAAAATGTAAGCATTTGAAAACATCCTGCCTCGTTTCTGGATTAACAACTATAAATATGTTTGGCGAATGGAATTACCCTTTACTACGCTTAATAACGGTGTCCAAATGCCCCTGCTTGGTATTGGTGTTTATGCCCCAAAACAGACCAACGAGGTACAGCAGGCCGTAGAATGGGCACTTGAATCAGGTTGTCGATTGATAGATACTGCTTCTGCTTATGGCAACGAGCGCGAAGTGGGCGATGCTATTCGGGAAAGCGGCCTCTCCCGAAGTGACGTTTTTATTACAACTAAAGTCTGGAACGATGATCAGGGCTACACCCGAACCCTGCGGGCGTTTAACCGAAGTCTGGAACGCCTGCGCCTGGATGTGGTGGATTTGTACTTAATTCACTGGCCCATTAAAGAACATCGGCACGAAACCTGGCGAGCACTTGAAAAGATCTATATGGATGGCCGCGCCCGCGCCATTGGTGTATCAAACCACTACCTGGACCAGCTGGATGAGTTATTGACCGAAGCAATTATTAAACCCGCTGTTAATCAGATCGAATTTAGTCCTTACTGCTATCTTCCTGAGGTGTTGGATTATTGTCGTCAGAAAAACATTCAGCCAGAGGGGTATGCTCCTGTAGTACGGGGGCAAAAAGCCGAAGATCCGAAGTTGGTCGCTTTAGCCCGTAAATACGGTAAATCGACGTATCAGCTTCTGATCCGATGGTCGTTGCAACATGGAGTAGTCACTATTCCAAAATCAGTAAAGCGTGAACGGATACAGGAAAATTTTGATGTATTGAACTTCACGATTACCGATGAGGATATGGCTCTAATGGATACCTTCTATGACAATACCCGTATTGCTGATGATCCCCGGACTAGGGAGTAAACCGATTTTATCACCTAACCGCTACTACTGACTCATGTACAACACACTCAACCGGTAAGTGTTCCCCGATTATATCAGCCAGCATACGCATGCCCCATTCTTCACTTCGGCGATGCCCGGCAGCAATAACAGCCATACCCGTGTCGTCAACCGCCTGCTGACCCGCCTTACGATAGGCCCCTGTTAAATAAAGATGTGACCTTTCTCATCGGCCTCCCGAACAAGCGCATCAGTCATGGCCCCTACCACTGCCACGCGGTAACTATCCGGCTGCCATCCGCCAGAGCCATACCCCGCTTCGGCGCGGTCGTACCCACCAAAAATTGTTTTAATCCTGTCAAGTAAAAGATCAAATTCCTGGGGATTGATGTCGATGAGCATGCCAATAGGTCGTGGAGGCAGGGTTTTGCCAGAATCATCGGCCGACTTCTTATAACCAATGGGCTGTAGATTGCCCATAGCCCCTAACTGACTGGCCAAACGGCTATTATAGCCCATTGTTAGTGTTTCGTCGAAGGGTAGATGATGGGACAGAATACCTAAATCGGGGGGTAAACGGGACAAGTCAATTTTCCAGGGACGATGTAACCAGAGGGCGTCAATCTGCGTTTCATCTACCCAGTCATACAACCGGAAAAACGGCTCCAGGGCTAACCCAACCCGTTTTATTGGTCGTTTTGATGGATAGTAAATACCGCCTTGCTCCGTTTCGGGAAATTTTCCAACTGACAGTTCCTTTTGCAGAAAATCCGCCAGGTCGCTTATGAAGAAAGTGGACATATGCATGTTTTCTAAACTGCCTACCTAATGGATAGTTTACCACAAAAAACACTGTTTTTGGGCCAACAGCACTGATTACAGGACCAATGTACCGTTTTTTATGAACCGGTTGCTCAAAAAAAAGTGGATTTGTACGAAGTTAACCAGTAAATTTGTGCGCTAAACGAATGCGCGCTGGCGGTTCCAAAATGCCCATGAAGTTCTTCGCTTAAAAACCCTCCCAGGGTTTTACGTTTTCTCTCAAGTGTCAACAAACCTCTAGTTTGTCTGGCACAATACTTTTTCTCCTTTCATACACACGAGCCAGTAACCATCGGTTGCGGCACATCTATATGGCTAAATGACCAGATTTATTCGGTTGTTCCTGGCCGCTTTGCGCGGTTCAGAATCTAATTTCACTTCAGGCAGTATTAACAGGGCAATTTTTCTATTATCCGTTCCAATGATTCTGGAAATGGTCATGGAGTCATTGTTCGCCGTTGTCGACGTCTTTTTTGTAGCAAAAATCAATACCGAAGCCATCGCTACGGTTGGACTTACGGAGTCTGTATTAACCCTGGTCTATTCCATTGCCATCGGGTTAAGTACGGCGGCTACTGCGCTCGTAGCCCGGCGCATAGGCGAGCAGAATAGTAGGGGGGCTGGCCGGGCAGTAGGGCAGGTAATTCTTGTTTCGGTTATTCTGGCCGTTGTAATGGGCGTACCAGGATTTTTATTTGCCGGTACTATTCTACGGCTCATGGGAGGCAATGAGCAGCTGATTGCCAACGGGACAGGGTTTACCCGAATGATTTTCATTAGTTCACCTGCCATCATACTACTGTATACGCTTAGCGGCTGTCTGCGTGGTGCAGGAGATGCCTCTATGGCTATGCGCTCGTTGTGGCTGGCCAACGGGGTTAATATCCTGCTTTGCCCGGTGTTCATTTTTGGCTTAGGACCATTCCCCGAAATGGGCGTGCTGGGATCGGCGGTAGCCACAACAACGGGTCGGACGATTGGTGTTATCTACCAACTGATTGCCCTGTCTCGCCGAAAAGGAGCGATTCAGTTGTTACAGACAGATATGGCACCCGATGCCAGTATTATCCGGAATCTGCTTGGTTTGGCCGTTGGGGGTGCCAGTCAGTTTTTGGTTGGTTCTGCCAGTTGGATTTTTCTAACCCGACTGCTGGCTACGTTTGGTAGTGATGTGGTAGCTGGATACACGATTGCTATCCGGATTATCGTGTTTACCATTTTACCGTCCTGGGGAATGGCCAACGCTGCCGCAACGCTGGTGGGTCAGAATTTGGGAGCTGGTTTTCCCGACCGGGCCGAAACATCGGCATGGCGGGCAGCTTTCTGCAACATGATTTTTCTGGCGGCCGTTGGCATTGGTTTTTTTCTGGGAGCTACGCAGATTGTTGGTTTATTCGATAGCAATCCTCGGGTGGTCGACGTGGCAGTGCAGGGCTTACGAATATTTTGTCTGGGCTATCTGTTCATGGCCTACGGCATGGTACTTAGTCAATCGCTCAACGGAGCGGGCGACACCCGAACACCAACGCTCATTAATATTGTATGCTTCTGGCTGGTAGAAATACCTCTTGCCTACACCCTGGCGCACGTTCTCCACTGGGGACCATCCGGCGTATTCTGGTCGGTAGCAACGAGTGAAATTCTGATGGCCGTCCTGTCTATTTTTGTATTTCGGCGGGGGCGCTGGAAAACCGTTCAGGTGTGAGCGAAGCAGACTGAAGCCACGCTTCTTATACCGAAACTTTTACCCACAGCCCCCCGTTATTTATCTCATGGGGTGTTGGTTAGTATTTTCGACAAATACACACCCAACACCCACTTATCCCTGAATCTATTTATGATCGATACCACTAAACCACCCGAAACCGCCGTACTCGTTGCCTTGATTACGCAGAAACAAACCGCCGACCAGACGAAGGAATATCTGGCCGAACTGGCATTTCTGGCCGAGACATCGGGTGTGAAGACTATTCAAGCGTTTACACAGAAAATGGACCGGCCTGATACCCGTACGTTTGTGGGCAAAGGCAAACTGGAGGAAATCCAGACGTTCATTCTTGATAACCCCGTTGATTCTGTCATTTTCGATGATGATCTGACGCCTGCGCAGGTGCGGAACCTGGAAGACAGCTTTAAGGATGTAAAAGTGCTGGACCGAAGCCTGCTCATCCTGAATATATTTTCGATGCGGGCGCAAACGGCTCAATCGCGGGTACAGGTCGAGTTAGCGCAATACCAGTATATGTACCCCCGGCTGACCCGGATGTGGAGTCACTTGACCAGCCAGAAAGGGGGGGTAGGTATGCGCGGACCGGGTGAGAAAGAACTCGAAACCGACCGGCGGATTGTAAAAGACCGAATCTCGTTTCTGAAGGAAAAACTCGCCAAAATCGATAAACAAAGCCAGACGCGCCGGAAAGAGCGGGATCGGCTGGTACGCGTTGCCCTTGTGGGATATACCAACGTGGGTAAATCGACACTGATGCGCACCATGGCCAAAACCGACGTTTTTGCCGAGAACAAACTTTTCGCGACGGTCGATTCAACGGTGCGAAAAGTAACGTTGGGTAATATTCCCTTCCTTCTGACAGATACCGTTGGGTTCATTCGCAAGTTGCCGACGATGTTGATCGAATCATTTAAATCAACCCTCGACGAAGTGCGGGAAGCTGATATTCTGGTTCACGTGGTGGATGTATCGCACCCTAATTTTGAGGAGCAGATTGAAGTTGTCAACTCGACACTAGCCGACATTAAGGCCGCCGATAAACCGATGGTGCTGGTATTCAATAAGATGGATCGATTTGTTCCAAAAGATGAGTGGGCCGATCAGCTTCAGTTGGGTGAAGATGATGAATTTATTGATACGCAGGAAGATATCATTATTCCGGTAGCTGTTCGAAAACAGACGGCACTGGCCTACCTGAAGAAGACGTATCTTGCCCAAAAAGCCGACTACGTGGCCTTCATCTCTGCCGAAACGGGTGAGAATGTCGGTGAACTTCGGGAGTTGCTCTATGACCTGGTGAAAGAGAGGCATTACCAGATTTATCCAAACTGGAGTCATGTTCCCCTCTCCGAGTCGGCGGAGTACGGCGATGGTTTGGCGAGTTAGCGGATTTTTGGCAATTTTGTGACGTTGTTGTCCCTTCTCTCTCAATGTAGTGAGAAGGGACAACTTTTGGTCCCACAGTCCGACTGGCAAAATCGGAACGCTGGACCAAAATAGTACCTAAACACGTATTATCGGTTTGGGTTAAGTATACCAATTTCTGGTCCCGTAGTTCAACGGATAGAATAAGCGTTTCCTAAACGCTTGATATGGGTTCGATTCCCGTCGGGACTACTAAAACCCCGTTTACAGGCCGTAAGCGGGGTTTTTTGTGAACTAATGGCAAATCTGGTGGCAGGTTGTTTCAATCCGTAACCACTATTTGGTTAAGTTAACGTATTGAGGAAATTAGATACTTTTTAGAAAGCGAAAAAATAAATTTCAGTAAAATAGTGACCTTTTGGTAATGATCTCGTATTCTCGTATTGCGTAGTGAAATCAACCAGTGTGCTTACTTGATCTCCAGTTAGACGAGCAGGCGGTTATATTTTATTTTATCCACATATTTTATTACAAATACAGTACAATCTTTACCAAAACTGGCTTTTATCCTAGATTTAATTCCAGACAGTTTACTGCCCGCTTAGGCGACAGCTCCGTTGGGCTACTATTTCAAGACCGGGTTGATTAGATGGTTAAAGGACAACAGAAGCCTTACATTCTTGACACTTAAATTTTTTTTCAAATGCATTGGAAATTTTTACAGGTTGGCAAGATTTTAGCAATTCTTGATTTACAATAATTACAACAACTATAAACACAATGATTAATCCTGTCTTCCGCCAAACGGAGCTGTTAAAAGAGTATGTAAAGACGCTTGCCGCATCTGAGTGTGTTTTGCCCGGAGTTAGTTCCCGGCAATGGGGAAAAGAATTCAACAGGTCTGAACTGGATTCTATTTATTCATGCCTGAAATTTTTACTCAAGACGGCCAATCCCGCAGTGGAGAAGGGCTTGATTGACGACTTCCGTGAAATAGGCAAACCCGGTATGTACCTGCATTGGTTTGTATTCCGCCACTGGCAGGAGATTATTCAGTTGCTGGTGACACATCCAACCTTGTCCAGTCGGCATCAATTGTCAGTGCATTGAGTCATGGTTAATCACTGTGTTATATTAAAAAAAGATTATAATTTGATTATTTCTACTGTTTGGCACAAGGAATAGAGTACAGGAAGCTGCGCCACCCTTAGATGGTGTCTGGCATCGTTTGTAACCTGCAACGGAGATCCGTTGCAGGTTGCCTATTTGTTAAGGTAGCCTGGGCGGACCTGTCATTTTCCTGATACTACCGGGATGAGTTATCTATATGGTTATCTTCCTGTTTCACTACGGCTTATACTGTTACGATTGAATATTCATACAATAGGATAGGATCATAATACAACATGCCTTTCTATGGTCCAAATAGTGGGATGGCAGATTGACCACTGCTAATGGCATTTATAGTGTCGACAGCATAAGCTCAAAAACCAGCAACGTACGCTGCTATATCTGCACGCATCCTATTTTTTCGGCTTCTTGTGCCTTTATTCTACTGATGTACAGTCAGTGTTAAAACTGTATCCTTTAATTACACAATCCATTCATTGATTTTATACATTTGTAATTCTTTATATCGTTTTACATAAAAGCATAATCCGCTCTACGCATATGAATAGAAGAGATGCCCTAATGCGGGTGGCCACAATAGCCGGAGCAGGCATGACATTGCCAGGTGTGATGTCGGCCGCGCTAGCCGACAGACTCGAAAACTCCGCTGCCCAGCGAGCCTTAACAGGCAAACCACTTTTCTTTACGGCCGATCAGGATGTTACGGTTGCCGAACTAGCCGATACGATCATTCCCACAACGAATACGCCTGGTGCTAAAGCTGCCAAGGTGAACGAAGTGATTGATATTATCCTGAAAGATTGCTACAAAGAAGATGATCAGCAACGTTTCCTGAATGGACTCATTCAGACGAATAAGCTTAGTCAGGATACATACGGGAAGGCATTTGTGGAGCTTGATCCGGCACAGCGCATTGAAATTATGAAGAAGCTCGAAGCCGACGATAAGCAGTTGCGATCACAGATGACAACGGCTAAAGCGGTGGCTAAAGTAGAAAACGCCCAGGCTGATCTACAGATGCCCGATGCCAAAAAGCGGTATACGCCTTTCTTCTCTATGCTGAAAGACTTGACGCTGACAGGCTATTTTACGTCCGAAATCGGAGCCACGCAGGCACTCGAATATGTTGCTGTTCCGGGGCGTTATGATGGATGTGTTCCGCTGAAACCCGGCCAAAAAGCGTGGGCCATTTAAATTTAGTATCAGGAGTGAGAAGTGAGGAGTTAGAATGCTCCGCCGATAAGAAATCTTCTGCATTCTAACTCCTCACTTCTCATTCCGCACTCCTTAAAGAAATATGAATCTTACTATAGACGCAAAAAAAGATATGACCTACGATGCCATCGTCGTTGGGTCGGGTATTTCGGGTGGCTGGGCCGCAAAGGAACTTACCCAAAAAGGCTTGAAAGTGCTAATGTTGGAGCGGGGACGCGATGTGAAACACATTGAAGGATACCCGACAGCTACCAATAATCCCTGGGAGTTTCCTCACCGGGGCCGAGTTACCACGATGGCGGCCGAAGAATATTGGGCCAATATGCGCACTGGATATACTGCCAACGAAGAGTGGCGACACTTCTTCGAGAACGATAAAGAAAACCCGTATCTGGAAAAACGAAAAGTTGACTGGATTCGCGGATACCACGTAGGTGGACGCTCATTGATGTGGGGGCGCCAAAGCTATCGCTGGAACAAGGAAGATTTTATGGCGAATGCCAAAGAAGGCATTGGTGTCGACTGGCCCATTCGCTATGAAGACCTTGCTCCCTGGTATACGTACGTTGAAACCTTTGCCGGTATTTCGGGCAGTAAAGATGGGCTGGATGTGTTGCCCGATGGCAATTACCAGCCCGCCATGCAGATGAACTGTTTGGAGAAGGAAGCAAAAAAACGGATCGAAAAAGCATTCCCCGCCCGTACTGTCACGATGGGTCGTACGGCTCACCTGACTCAACCCAAACAACTGCATTACGATCTGGGTAGGGCCGCTTGCCAGTTCAGGAATCAGTGTATGCGAGGCTGTCCCTACGGTGGTTATTTCAGCACCCAGGCAGCCACGCTGCCAGCGGCTGTCAAAACGGGGCGTTTAACACTGCGCCCGGACTCTATCGTGTCGGAAGTACTGTTCGATGAGAAGAAAGGTAAGGCTACCGGTGTTCGGGTCATTGACCAGAATACCAAAGAAGTTCGGGAATACTACGCGCGTATTATCTTCCTGAATGCCTCTTCTTTCGCCAGCACGTCTATTTTAATGAACTCCAAATCGCACCGGTTCCCGAATGGAATGGGTAATGAATCGGATCAACTGGGTCGTAATATTATGGATCACCACCTGGCCGTTGGTGCTGCTGGTACCTTTGATGGTATGGAAGATCAGTACTATTATGGTCGTCGGGCTAATGGTGTGTACGTACCTCGCTACCGTAACTGGGCGGGTGACAAGCGCGATTACGTGCGTGGCTTTGGCTATCAGGGCGGTGCCGCTCGCGGAGGCTGGAACCGGGGTAACGGGCAGGAAGGTTTCGGAGCCGATTTCAAAGAAAGCCTGACTACTCCTGGGCCCTGGACGATGAGTTTGGGTGGATTTGGCGAAATGCTTGCCAACCCGGACAACCGGATGACGCTCTCGCCCGACCAAAAAGATAAGTGGGGCTTGCCATTAATCGTGTTCGATGCTGCCTACGGTGAAAACGAGCGCAAAATGCGTGTCGACATGATGAATGATGCTGCTGAGATGCTCGAAGCCGCCGGGTTAAAGAACGTGACAGCTTATAATGATGAGTCGAAACATCCGGGTATAGGTATCCATGAAATGGGCACCGCCCGCATGGGAAAAGATCCCAAAACATCGGTATTGAATGCGCATAATCAGCTTCATAGTGTTAAGAACGTTTTCAACACAGATGGAGCCTGTATGACTTCGGCCTCCTGTGTGAATCCGTCGCTTACGTATATGGCCTTAACAGCCAGAGCCGCTGATTTTGCAGTCAAAGAGATGAAGAAAGGTAATCTGTAGTTAATAATAATCAACATAGAGCGGATTGGTAGCCTGGCGTTACCAGTCCGTTTTTTTATGAAAAAATAAACATTCTTTACTTAGTTGAGTTATTAGGTAGATTAAACAATCAAAACAAAAACTCAACGATGAAAAAAGTAATGATTATGGGCTGTATGCTGGTAGCTGGCATAGCCCTGAGTGCAAATGCACAAACGACGAATACGACTACGAATACAGGCTCAACGGGAACAACAGGAACATACTCAAACGGACAGACGGGAGCGGGTACGGGTATGAATACGGGGGTTACTCAACCGACAACAGGTGTTAATAAAGCAACCGTACCAACAAATACGAACACATATCAGAACCAGCCACCAGTGGTTAATGGCACTGGAAACACCCCTACTGGTACCGGAGCCGGTACAATGAACAATACCGGCGTTAATGATCCGATGAGAAACACGGGTACTACAGGTACAACAACCAACTCAACGTATGGCACAGGAACGGGGTCAATGACCAATGGGTCTACTACCCCTTCTGAAACGGTGAATCCTATGAATACCACAGATCGGGTAAACAACGGTACAACCGGAAATGGAAGCCGTAAGGTGAAGAGTAGAAAATCGAACTCGGGGACAATGAAAAACGACACAACAAATCCCCCTAAAAATTAAACGAATCGTATAAGGTTAGTAAAACGGGGCGATAACTTTGTGGGTTATCGCCCCGTTTTTATGGTAGAACAGACACCACTTATAGCAATGAATACGCTGACCGTCCGTAGAAGCGGTCATATAATACTGGAGGATATCACATTTCAATTGAATAAGGGCGAATGCTGGATGGTAGTGGGGGCTACAGGGAGTGGAAAGACTACATTCCTGAAGGCCCTGGCTGGTCATTTTCCAACCGGCCCTGATACCCTATATCGACGGGCGGCTACCGAATTTGTTTCTTTTAAAGAAGAATCGAGTCAGTTTTCCTATAGTGGGTATTTCTACCAGCAACGGTATCAGGCTACTATGGCCGATAACCCCGAGGGTAGCGATGCCGGGTATAAATCGATTCCGACCCTGCGCGATTTTCTACAATTGACGGACAGCCCCGAAACAGAGTCTCTGATTGAGCGATTGGGACTAACGCCATTGCTGAATCGTTCATTCCTTAAATTATCGAATGGTCAGACCCGCAAAGCTCGTATTGGAAAAGCACTTTTACGCCATCCTTCCGTTCTGTTACTGGACAATCCCTTCGTTGGTCTGGATGCTACTTTCAGGGCTGAGCTAACGGCCTGGCTTGGCGAATTGACCAATCAGGGACTTACACTTATACTGGTCAGAGAACCTGATGATGTTCCATCTTTTATAACCCATGTTGCGGTACTGGAAAAAGGCCGTATCAAGTGGGCTGGAGCTAAGGAACAGTATCAGGCAGAGGCTGTCGTTGAGGCCCGAACAGTGTTGCCCCTGTTGCAAACACCCCCGCAACCAGTCGACTTTCTGGAAGCATTTCACCTTCGAAATGTAACCGTACAGTACGGGGAAACGGTTATTATCAAGGCGCTGAACTGGGTCGTTCAGGCAGGCGAGCAATGGGCGTTAATAGGACCTAACGGGGCAGGGAAATCGGTATTGCTGAGTTTGCTTTATGGTGACCATCCTCAGGCTTACGCCAATGATGTCAGCGTATTTGATCATCGGCGTGGTAAATCGGGTGAAAGTATTTGGGATGTTAAACGCAGAATAGGCTTTATTTCGCCCGAATTGCACCTTTATTTTCCCCAGTCCTTGTCGGTTCGGCAGGTAGCACTTACTGGCCTGACGGATACGCTCACCCCCCCGAACCGCATAACGGCAGAAACGGAAAGCGACTTACTGAACTTGCTGAATTACTTTGGGTTGGCTCAATTTGCAGAACGATCTTTTGGTACGTTATCGGCCGGTGAGCAGCGATTGATTCTGTTTATCCGGGCCATCCTCAAAAATCCCCCTGTCTTACTATTGGATGAACCCTTTCAGGCAATCGACGCTGCCCATGTTCAGTTAGCCCGTAATTTACTGGACAGTTTTACGCATAAAACCATCCTCTTCGTTACACATGACCCGTTAGAGTTACCCGATTCAATAGGGCAACTATTTGCTATTCAGGCAGATAGCTTTGGGAAATAGCGCATTCACCTGGGTGCTGAAGTTGGGTGCAGAAAAGACAGGACCAACGGTCGCCTGTTGATGGTCACATACTATTGTTGGCATGGTTTGTGATGAACAGCGATGCTTTCAAGGGAAAAGTCCAAATTCGTTGATTATCTTCTAAACGCGAGAAATAAGCTAATAAATGAGCCAATAAGTAAATGTTATTTCCTGTATAGGCTCCTTGGCATGGAATTCGACCTATTGCGCCATAAGCAACCTGTATTGATGAGGAAACAACTACAAGGCAAATTTATTGGTCTGTTTGGATGGGTGATGGCGGTGTGGTTCATGACGTTCACAAACGTCGTTGCCGGTTTTTACCCCGTTTCCGATACGTGCCAACATCCCGAACCGCCCATAATTACGGGGTCGGCCGGGTCTATTTGCCGCAATGAACGGGTAACGTTAACTGCATCGGGTTGTACTGGTACGGTGGTGTGGTCTAATGGAGATACCGGAAATGTAATAACGGTAAGCCCGCAGCAGACAACAAAATATACGGCTATTTGCCGTGCCCAGCAGGGATGCATCAGTTGCTTTGCCGAAGTCTGGAAAGTGACTGTCAATACACCAGCCGCCCCCCTGGTAACACCTTCTTCGAGACTTGTTTGCCCGGATGAAAACGTTACGCTAACCGCGTCGAACTGTGCCGGGACTCTTCACTGGCTAAATCCTACTGGAAACGATAAGATCAATGGCCCCATCTGGCAGGGCAAACTCCGGCAAACCACTACGTTTCAGGCTACTTGTGAACAGAACAGTTGTATTAGCAATCCATCAGTAGCCGCATCGATACAGGTCGCTGTCCCGGCAACGCCTGATATTGCGGCTGATAAAGGCGAAATATGTGCAGGGCATACGGTGCAACTTACCGCTTCGGGTTGCGTTGGCAGCGTTTTGTGGACGGACGGCGGTAAAGGAGCCATACGTACCGTAAGGCCCGACCAAACAACAACTTATCGGGCTGTCTGCCAGATAGGTTCCTGCCAGAGTGACCAGTCCGAACAGATAACCGTTTCGGTTCGGAAAGCAGAATCTCAGCCCGACTTATTAACAACAATAACCAACGGTTGCCCCTTTCAAACAGCTGATCTATCCAAAGCGATTCCTGAAAGCAGTGGTCCCCGTTATTACGCATTCCGGACAGAGCCTTCGTTAAACAGTACTGTTGTTGAGTCGCCAGGGGCTGTTCTGGCTGGCACGTATTATGTATTCGGTCGGAATCGGGACGGGTGTTATACCCAACCCGCTCCCATAAACGTAACCATCACGCCTTGTCCGAACGCCATTCCTCCCTGCCTGAGTAACCCGGCTACAATTGCCATACGGCTCGATTCCTTCGACTGGTCAAAAGGCGACGTTGAGTTGACAGCACAACTAAATGGGTTCGGTGGCCAACCTGCCTGGCAAAGTGATGGGGGAGGAGTATTCACGAATAGTGGGCTACAGGCTCATTACCAGCTATCGGAAGCAGACCGACAGCGGAGGACAATTACTTTTACGCTATCCGTTCCTGACCCCGATGGAAGCGGCCCCTGTACCGCTGCTTCGGCACAACAGATTATTATGGCACCATCTCCGGAAATTGTTGGGTTGAGCATGAATATTGCAGAGCCTACATGGGTAGTTGAGGGTACTAATCATTTTGTTGACCTTACCTACCAGCTAACTGCGGTCAATATGGGTACGCATCAACTAACCAACATAAAAATAGGTGATGATTTGACTGCAGTCTTTTTGGGGGTAGGAGCATTAATCAAAACAGTAACTATTCGGTCAGATAACAGTCTAAAGATTAACGGAACTTATACCGGACGCGGAACCGATACAACCCTGATTGACGGAGGTAATCTGCCAGTTGGAGGTCAGGCTCAGGCCTGGATTACGGTTCGGCTGGATGTGAGTCAGGCCAGTACGCTGACATTCAGTAATAAAGCTATTGTTCGGGCGATGGATATAACCGGAAGAATATGCCAGGATCATTCGACCAGTGGAACAAATGCCGATCCTGACCAGAATGGTAATCCTGCTGATAATGATGAACCCACCAGTATAACCCTACAGTCTTTACGAACGGAAGAAAAAGAGACTGTTTTTATTCCGGAAGGATTTTCGCCGAATGGCGATGGGATAAATGACCTTTTTGTTATTCAGTATGTACCGGGTGGTATACGAGTACAGATAGGCATTTATAATCGCTGGGGTACGCTGGTTTATCAGAACGAGGACTATAAGAATGAGTGGGACGGGACCGCAAATCAGGGCATCAGAACGTCTGGTACTGGTCAAAACCTGCCCGATGGAACATACTATTATCAGGTAAGGCTGAGCGACGGGCGGGAATTTGTTCGGTTCCTGACGCTGGCGCGATGAAAATTTAGCAATGATTACAGGTCAAATTCGTTTGCCGAATAAGGGGGAAACAGTTGGCCGTGTCGGGCAAGAAAGACACACTAATGGGGAAAAATTGTATAACGTCAATTTTGTGGGTGCTGCTCTGGTTGAGCGGATTTACTGGCTGGGCGCAAACGGACTCTCTGTTGCGACAGGCCGACCGTTTACTAAATTATAAAGCCTATGGCCGGGCAATAGAAGCGTATTCTCAAATCCTCAGTGAAGAAGGAACTTCATTGACGCCTGCTCAAAAAGCAACGGCTCAAAGCCGGATTGCCTACGCTTATCAGCAGGTTGGCGATGGGGTGAAAGCCGAGCGATACTACCGGGAAGTTATTGCTAACAGCCCCGACAAAAATCCGCAACAGGCGTTACAATTTGCGAAAACTCTGGCGGGTAATGGCAAATTCGAGGAAGCGGAAAAACAGTATGAACAGTATCTACAACTGAAAGCCAAACAGCCTGCTCGTGAGCCATTGACACCTCCCGTTAGCACTGCCAAACCGGGTGGCCAAAAAGAATCCACCAGATATCGACTGGAATACCTGGCCTTAAATACGTCGGCTGAGGAGTTTAGTCCGGCATATTATCAGGATGGACTGGTGTACGTAGCCGGAAAAAAGGGCGGCTCATCCATTGAAACATCGGGTGGTGGTGGTGGCTCAGGTTACCTGGACCTTTTTTACATACCAAACCGGAATAACCTGAAAGTCGCCAGTATTATCAATGCCGATGGCAGTACCAGCAAACCATCAAACGAAAAAAGCAAAACGGATGCCCTTCCCCTCGGGAAGGATAGTTATAGCCGACCAACGGCTAATGACTCACCAACGGCACCAAATTTTACGGAAGGTGTCAATATTTCTCAGGGACTGGGTTACAGTGCCACCCCCATTAATGTATCACAGCGATTCAACAAAACGCTTAATACAAAATACCACGAAGGCCCGGCTACGTTTTCGCACGATGGTTCGCAGGTCATTTTTACCCGTAATAACTATAACAACGGGAAGGCCAGTCAGAGTACAGAAGGGGTAAACAAACTCAAACTCTACACGGCTGTTCAGGAAAACGGAGAGTGGTCGAATATTGTCGAATTACCCTTCAACAGTGATGAGTACTCAGTTGGGCATCCTACCTTAAACCATACAGACAATCTGTTGTACTTTGCGTCGGATATGCCCGGTGGGTTTGGCGGTACGGATCTATACGTCAGCCGTTTTCAGGATGGGCAGTGGAGTCGCCCGGTTAATTTGGGCAGTACGATCAATACGAAGGGAAATGAACTGTTCCCCTTCGTGGATGATGCCGGTAATCTGTACTTTTCGGGAGATGGTCATAAAGGACTGGGGGGGCTGGATATATTTTTTGCCCGGATGACGGATGGAGTAACGGTGCAATCAGTTGAACACCTCGATGCTCCCATCAACTCGCCACAGGATGATTTTGGTCTTATTACCGATGCCAGTCAGCGGAGGGGGTACTTTAGCAGCAACCGGCGCGATGGCAGTGATGATATATACCGGTTTGTGCGGGAGAGTTCACTCTACGAATGCCGAAACCTGGCTATTCGTATCTATGATACAAATACCGAACAACCTTTAGATAGTGTTAGTGTGCTGATCAAAGCGCGGGGTGATGGTAGCCCGGACCAAACGCTGACTAGTGATCAGAACGGATTTGTAAACATTTGTCTTGAAGGAGATAATGCCTTTACCTTTCAGGCTAGCAGAGACGGGTACATCAATAGTACTGTTGGTTTTACCACGCGTTCCGTTACAGACAATCAGCCTAGTCGGCTTGAAATAGGGCTCATAAAGCCTACCGTCGTTGTTGATACGATTGCCGAAACGAGCGTGCCGACGGCGCTGGTTCATTCCCGTGTGGGGGGCGTAGTGGTGGGTGGTCTCGATCAGCATCCTATTGCAGGCGTAATTGTCCGACTCCGGAATGAATGCAATAAAACGCACCAGGAATATGTCACAAAAGCAGATGGTCGGTATGCATTCGATATAATAGAAGGCTGCGATTACACGCTGATAGCGTCCAAAGACGCGTTTGGTACGAATACCAATAAAATTAAGCGGATTGCTAAAAAAACGTCCCCAAAAGAACTGTCGGCAGACTTGCGGATGCTTAGCGTGGGGGATGTGGTGACCATTGACAATATCTATTATGACCTTGACCAGTCCAGTCTGCGGTCTGATGCTTCCCGCGAACTGGACAAAGTAGTAGCAACCATGCGTAAATACCCATCGCTGGTGATTGAAATACGGTCTCATACCGATAGCCGGGGTGATGCAGAACACAACAGAGTCTTATCCTCGCAAAGAGCCAAATCGGTTGCCGATTATCTGGTGTCGAAAGGAATCAGCCGTCGGCGCATGGCGACTCTTGGCATGGGTGAGTCACAACTGGTCAATAACTGCACCGATGGCGTTATCTGCACGGAAGCCGAACACCAGCGTAACCGTCGGACGGAATTCAAAGTGGTGTCGATAAAGTAAGCATGATGAATGATTTGTACCCATTTTTTTCTACTTTCAATCATTCTTACTTTTTCATTTATCCGTTGTGCTCGCTTTCCCTTCCTGCAAAATAAACATTGGTCTGCGCATCATTGAAAAGCGGGCTGATGGCTTTCATAATCTACAATCCTGCTTTTACCCGGTTGCCTGGGGCGACATACTGGAAGTCATTCCATCTCATGAGTTCCGCTTTAGCAGCAGTGGTTTATCCATTCCTGGAAGCAGCCAGCGTAACCTGTGCGTACGGGCCTATGAACTTTTAAAAGCTGATTTTGAGCTGCCGCCTGTACAGCTTCATTTGCATAAAGTTGTACCTATTGGGGCTGGGTTGGGCGGAGGGTCGGCCGATGCCGCATTCATGTTGAAACTGGTAAACGAACAATTCGGATTAGCCCTGGATAACAAATCACTGGAAGACTACGCCCGACAACTGGGTAGCGACTGCGCTTTTTTTATTCAGAACCGTCCCCTATACTGTCTGGAGAAAGGCGATGTGTTTTCACCCATTCAGGTCGATCTAACGGGTTATTACATACTCCTAGTTTATCCAAATCTGGCCATCTCCACTGCCGAAGCCTATGCCGGCGTTCACCCTCGCGTGCCCGATGTATCGTTGTTCGAACAATTACAAATGCCCATGGATGCGTGGCGGGGAAACATACAGAATGATTTTGAAGACAGCCTTTTCCCCAAATACCCGATTCTTCTACAAATTAAGCAGCAACTCTACGATGCGGGAGCTATTTATGCCAGCATGAGTGGTTCTGGCTCAACGGTATACGGAATTTTCAACGCCCCTGTCATTGTCCCAAACCAATTTGTCGACTACCGCGTTTGGAAAGGTATACTATAAAACCTGGATCGAAAGCGTATTTATGAGCAACTTCATGACCAAACGGCGGGAGCCGTTCCACTTCATGGTGTGGCTGGGCATTGCCAGCAGTCTGATGCTCTTTACCATGTTGCTGGTCACGTATGTTGTTCGGCGCACCGGATCGGGCTGGATAGACGCAGAACTGCCTTTTGTGTTCTTAATCAGCACGGTTGTTATTATGCTGAGCAGTTTGACACTCAGAAATGCAACGCTCGCATTCCGGCACGAACGCTTTGAAAATTATCGGACTAATTTAGCGACTACGCTTGGCCTGGGTATTCTTTTCATGATATTACAAAGCTGGGGGTGGCGCCAGATGATTCTGGCCGGTGTAAAACTGGAAGATAACCCGTCGGGCGCATTTGTTTATATCATATCGGGTATTCACCTGCTTCATATACTGATTGGTGTTATTTTTCTGGGCATTGTGCTCGCCGAAGCCCTGCGTCGCCGACCTTATGTCGACTCCTTTGTGTACAGTGTGAACCCCCCGAATCGCTTAAAACTTAAGCTGATCAGCTTGTATTGGCACTTTGTTGATATTCTCTGGATTGGGTTGTTTCTGTTTCTTCTGGCACATCACGGTATTAATTTATCTATGTCAGTGTGAACCAGGAACCTACCCCGTTTGTGGAAACAACAGATTGATTACGGAGTGGGAAGTCGGCTGGAGAAAATCGCAGGCCAACTAGTTTCTGAATGAACTGCGTTCAGAAACATTGCCCCCTTTAAACGCACTCACCGCTTTATCGCGTTATTTGTACAAAAACCAAAAAGTTACGGATCTGAATTTCATGAAAAGAAACATTTTCTGGGTCGGCTTATGGATAGCAAGCCTACCCTTATTTGCTCAAAATTTACCAGTACCACCATCGCCCGGATCGAAGTATGACCCTCTTGCCTTATTTCATCCCTTGTTTAACATGCAGCCCGGCAACGATTATCGAACGGGTAGTGGCGCACCTGGTCCCCGGTACTGGCAAAATCGCTCTGATTACCAGATTAGCGTGACCCTCGACGATCAGCAGAATACGATTACGGGCGAAGTGACTATTACTTACAAAAACAATTCGCCGGAAGTATTGCCTTATCTGTGGCTTCAACTGGACCAGAATGCTTTCAGCGATACATCGAGAGCGGCAAAAACAACGCCCGTTGCGGGTGGCCGGTTTGGCAATCTGGGCTTTGCAGGCGGGTTGACCATTACCAGTGTACAGGTTGAACAGGACAAAGGCAAGTTTAACCCAATTCCCTACGAAGTTACGGATACCCGGATGCAGGTGCGCCTGACCGAACCCGTAAAGCCCAATGGCGACGTAGTAAAGATTAAAGTAGCCTACTCATTTAAGATTCCGGAATATGGCTCCGACCGGATGGGGCAACTCCAGCGTAGAGATGGTATCATCTACGAAATTGCCCAGTGGTACCCACGTATGTGTGTTTACGACGACATTGAAGGCTGGAATGTGTTGCCTTACCTGGGGGCAGGTGAGTTTTACCTGGATTATGGAGATTACGAATACAGTGTTACGGTTCCCTGGAATCATATTGTCGTGGGATCGGGTGAGTTGCTGAATCCCGCAGATGTGTTAACCGCTGACCAGATAAAACGCCTGGAGCAGGCTAAAAACAGCGATAAGACTATTATTATACGGGGTAAAGATGAAGTGACCAATGCCGGAACACGTCCGAAAAAATCGGGTACCCTAACCTGGAAATTCCGTTGCCAGAATACGCGCGATGTAGCCTGGGCTTCATCCAGAGGCTTTGTGTGGGATGCCGCCAGAATGAACTTACCCAGTGGTAAACATGCGCTTGCCCAATCGGTGTATCCGGCCGAAAGTGCTACAAACGATTCCTGGAATCGCTCGACGGAATACGTGAAAGGAGCTATTGAGTTCTATTCAAAATACCTGTATGAATACAGTTATCCGGTGGCAACCAATGTGGCTGGTATTGTGGGGGGCATGGAGTACCCCGGTATTATCTTCTGCGACCATAAAGACAAGAAAGATGCACTTTGGGGCGTAACTGACCATGAATTTGGCCACAACTGGTTCCCCATGATTGTGGGGAACAACGAGCGGAAATTCCCCTGGATGGATGAGGGCTTCAATACATTTATAAACACCTTGTCGACGGCTAACTTCAACAACGGTGAGTACGAACGGAATAGGGGAACGATGCAGGAAATTGCCCCGGCTCTGTTCTCGCCGGAAGAACCAATTATGACCATTCCGGATGTGCAGCCACCCCGGGCTTTAGGAATTCTGGCTTACTACAAACCCGGTATGGGCCTTAAGCTCCTGCGGGAAGTAATTCTTGGTCCTGAGCGCTTCGACTTTGCCTTCAAAAGCTATGTAGATCGCTGGGCTTTCAAACACCCAACTCCCTATGATTTTTTCCGAAGCATTGAAGATGGAGCAGGGGAGGATTTGGGCTGGTTCTGGCGGGGTTATTTCTACGAAACCTGGAAACTGGATCAGGGTATCGGAGGAGTAAAATACGTAGATGGAGCAGCGGACAAAGGTTCGCTTATTTCCATCGAAAACCTCGATAAAATGGCCATGCCCGTTACGGTTGAAGTAACGGAAACCAATGGTAGAAAAGGGCGTGTAAACCTGCCGGTTGAAATTTGGCAACGAGGTGGCTCCTGGACATTCCGGTACAACTCCACTTCGCCCCTGAAAACGGTGGTTATTGATCCCGACCAGAAGCTGCCGGACGTAAACAGTAAGAATAACGTTTGGCGGGGTGATGCCCAATAAAAATGGGTACGTTGTAAATGAGTCCGTCATAAGTGGCTGGTGCCAGCCCTTATGACGGACTCATTTTTTTTTACACTTCTACCAGCATGGCGCCAAAGGAATATCCGCCCCCAAACACGGTGATAACGATGCGCTCACCTTTCTTAAACGTATCCCACTGTTCTGACAGAGCGATGCCACAACCGGCACAGCCCGTGTTTCCGTATCGCTGAATATTGGAAATGAGTTTTTCTTCCGGTAGCCCAAGCGTATTCATCACATTGCGTGAAATCCTCAGATTGGCCTGGTGAGGCAAAATGTAATCTACATCCGCAAGCGTTAGATTGCATTTTTCGAGCACCTGCAGGCTTGCTTTGGGCATATACTGACAGGCGTTGATAAACACATCGCGGCCGTGCGGCATCGTAACACCCCCATCGGCCGGTTTCATCATCACCGCCGTTGTTGCTTTGGCGGTGTGAGCGGCTCCACCCGTAAGCAGCGCTTTTATCGTAAAATCGCCTTCACTTTGCCGCTCCTTTGTAATGAGCATTGCAGCTGCGCCGTCTCCCCACAAATGTCCTGAGATCGTGTCCTGTTCATTGTAATAAAGCGTGTTGTGCTCCGATACAATAACTAATGCCCGAGTGGCTTTATTGAGCGCAAAATAGCCTTCTACCACCTCAATCGCATTCAGTAACGACGAACAGGCAGTTGATATGGAAACAACCGGAATATCGGCAATACCTAAGAAATGCTGCGCTTCGTGCGCCAGGGAAACAATTGTATCGTAAGGCGTATAGGTGGCCCCAACAATCAAATCAACCGACGAGAGGTCTGTTTTTTCTATGAGCCGTTTCGTCACCTCAACGGTCATCGTATTTGTGTTCTCACCAGGAGCGGCTTTACGGCGCTCCACAATTCCGGTACGTTCAACAATCCAGTCACTGGACAGGCCATTAAGCTGGGTAAAATGTTCATTGCCAACTACCTCCGTTGGTAGGTAATGGCTTACTGCATGTATGTACATCAGTCGCTGATAGTAGAGCTAACACATAAATAGCTCGATTAAAGGGTTAAAGTTAAATCCTTCCGGGAAAACGTGGTATTCCACATTAGAACAATACTATAAACAAGTAGATGTTTCTTGTTTTAGTACTAATATGACTTCTCATTAGGCTCCACTAAGGATCTGTTCGTAGAAATTAATCAACTTGTCGGCCTCGCTGGTCCAGTTATAAAATTGCTCGACTGCCTGTCGGCCCCGTTGTCCCATAGAGCGTGCTTCATCAACATGCTCTATTAAATAAATAAGTTTTTCCAGCACCTGAGCCGGTTCATCGGGCGACACGCAGAACCCGCAATTATGTTGTTCGACAACTGCCTGATAAAGTGGAAAGTTCGATGTAATAACAGGCAAACCGAGTGCCATGTATTCAAATAACTTAGTCGGGTATGAATCTGCATAATCACCAACGGGTTTGAGCAGGGCTAACCCGGCTGTTGCGCCGTTTGCGTGAGTGAAAGCGATTCGCTGGTCTGTGTAGTCATAAAAATAGAGATTTTCCCGGATGGCTTTAAAACCGGGAAGTTGCGTTAAATCAGCCTCTGTAAACAGCCGCCGACCAAACAAGTGCATCGTGAACACCGGATAAAAAGCGTTGAGTTGTGCCAGTGCGCCAACAAGGGTATCGAAGGCCCGCTCGAAACTCAGCCAGCCTATGTAGAAAAATGAGGGTTGATCCGCATTGGGCCGGTAAGGCTTCCGAAATGCTTCTATAAAGTCCAGTAATGGATAATTATAAATTACGGCAAAGGGCTTGACCAGCCGAGGATAAGCGGTTAGGTAGCTGTGTTCGGTGAAGATAAGATAGAAATGCCGTCGGGCAAGCTGATCAAACAGGCGAAAGGCTTTGGTCAGTAAAAATCCATTATTGAGCGTTTTGAGGTGCATTTTTTTGTGTAGATTTTCCTGCACCTCGTAAATGATCTGTGCGCCGAAAAGGCGGAATACATAAGCGAAAGGCAAAAATTCGGGTACATATACATGCACCACGTTCGGGCGCAACCACAGGCACCGGAGTAAAATGAACGGGCAGGTGAGCAAGGTTCGCCAGATTACCCGCCGGAAGTAGGGCAAGCTAATAAAGTGAATGGCTGGCGTAATGGCCGGATTGCCGTGGGGAATGGCACAAAAAACGTCGTAATGCTCGGTCAGCGTCTGGCATTGCTTGAATACCACTCGGGGGTCCTGAGGCTGGTGTGCGGTACTAATATGCAATACGCGAACTTTTTTCATAGAGATACAGCCGCCAGTGCTGCAACGGTGAGCCCAAAATGACTCATGCGTCATTTGATAACCCCAAAGCTACGCAGTTCTTCATCAATCTTTTGATTCCATCGTTCCTGAGCGGCCTGATTGATGCTATGGGTTGTCTCATCATCGTACTGTCTTTGCATCCGGTTCATTTCCCGGAACGACTCGATGAACTGGTACTGAGTGATACTATTATAATCGTCCAGCGTAAGGCTATCGGGGTGAATCTTTCGCTTAAATCGCTCAACAATAATTTTGACGATGTCGAAATGGCGTTGTTCGTGATTCAGGGCGTAGGCATTACGGGCATCGGGCCTTCCCCAGGAGGAGGTCTTGAGCATATAAGCTTTTGCCGTCAGGTTCAACTGAATAACGCCATTTTGTACGCTGCTTTTTCCTTCGTAGGCAAAGCTGGTAAATACTTCAGCCGCGTAGTGGCTGCCCCGGCGCGGTTCGGCCTTAAAATCGGTCCAGGTAAGTTTACGAGCCGGGTTATAATGAACGGTATCGTCGTTCGTGATTCGGTTGTCATCCGTAAATGTAACCGTCAGGCTCTTCGCTAATTTCTCGTTCTTCCCGCTTTCCCGGTTCATGTACTCGTTTAAATTGCGCAGTGAAGCCACTAAGGACTGACGAATGACTTGCTCAACCACGGCCGTTTGCCCCAGCGGACGGGTGTAACTAGCACTACCCTGATATTCGGTCAATGGACTGCTGATTTCATCGCCGACATGATTTTTGCCGAGCAGCACAAATGATACGACCAGTGTAAATTGACCAGTTATACGGTTTCCACTGGCCGTTTCCCGAACCTGGCATTTGTTAATGCGCATAGCAACCGGCCGCAACTGCCGGTTTTGTTTCAGGCCCTGATTGATAAAGTAGCGAAAGCTATTGGCCACTCCTCCTTCCAGGTCAACGGGTTGAGGGGATTGATTGAGCACCAGTGCTAACCGGGCTATTGGCCCCGGGTCTTGCCGCTGATCCGACACCGCAGCCATGTAAAACTCTTTGGGTGTGAAGGGCAGGGACTCAGACCGGAGTCGAATGGAGGTGCCTGGTTGCTGAAAAGAGAGAAATAGCAGGCCCGCAAAAAGTGAAAAGAAGAAAATAAAAAAACGCATTAAGCCAACAACCCTATGGTTCGATCATACACGCTTAGTAACGAAATGGCCAGATTAATCGTACTAATCGTCAGCGTTTCTGTCGGGCTGGCAAGCTGTTCTGCCAGCATCCATAAGCCTTGTTCACTTTTGCGCCAAACCTCAATGTCGATTGCCTGGGAGTTAATCAATACATACTCCTCAAACGTCGGGATTCTGCGGTAACGCTGGAATTTTCGGCCCCGGTCATAATCTTCCGTTCCATCCGATAACACTTCAATCAGGGTGACTGGATTAAGCAGGTTATCAAATTCATCGGCCATAAAAGTGGGTTCCCCGCATACAATAACAATATCGGGATAGGCATACATAGTGGTTTCGGGCAGATGAACGCGCATATCCGACGAAAACGACTGGCAGTTGCTTCCACGAAGGGCTATATAAATCTCACCCGCTACGTTCTCTTTAATTCGGTTATGCTCTTTTGATGCGCCTGCCATAGGTATGATTTCTCCCTGATAATATTCACTTTTCTCAAACGCAACCCGTTCATTCGCCAGATACTCTTCCGGCGTGAGAAATGTTTTTTTGATGGTTTCCGGTTTTTCCGCTATCATACATCTAAAAAATTAGCCCCCCGTTTCTATCGCTAAGATACGAAACGGAGGGCTGGAAATCAATATGGTTAATAGGCTATTCAATTAGCATAGCCTTGCCGCTAACTATGTCATTTTCAACGGTTTTATACTTTACATCCCGTTTTACCGAGCCATCGGGGTACTGAACAGTGACACGGGCATTCCGGTCTAGTTTAGCTACGCGGACCGGAGCCTGTCGCTGAACGGGCATGGGCGGTGATCCGGCTCCCATAGCATCGTTTTCAGCCATACGACGGGCGTACTCTTCAGGACCGGTAGCCAGGTGGTCATCATCAAAGTCTTCTACGTTCGTATGCAACTTCGGTTGAGGCTGTGGCCGTCGCTGTACCGGAGCCTGCCGAATTTCGGGCGCAGACTCCTGAGCGGGAATGTCGGCTTTGGTCAGGAAGCTGATGGTATCGAAGTTAACTTTAATCAGGAAGCGTTTGAACAGTTCCACCGATTCAAACTTATACACCAGCAAGGGGTCTTTCTGTTCAAAAACGGCGTTCTGTACCGACTGCTTCAGATCGTCCATTTCGCGGAGGTGTTCTTTCCACTCCTGATCGATTACCGATAGTGTGACTGCCTTCTCCATCTCTGTAACGATGTCCCGCGCTCCTGAATTGACCGCTTTCTGTAGATCCGTTACAACGGTTAACTCGTGGAGACCATCGGAGAAGGGTACCACGATATTTTTAATCTGGTGCCCCTGCTCATTCAGTACCTGCGTTAAAATGGGCAGGGCTTTATCGGCAATGGCGTGGTTTTTCGCCTGGTAATTGACTTCTGCTTCTTCATATAACCGCTGCGTCTGCTCGGGTCGCTTCAGTCGATTGAACTCCTCTGTCGGCAATGATGCCGACAGGCCGAGCGTTGTTAGAAGCTGAAGTTTTACTTCCTCATAGTTCCCCTCGGCGTTATTTACGGCTTCCTCCACTACATCATACATGGTGTTGGCAATGTCAAGCGGCAGACGGTCACCAAACAGGGCGTTTCGACGGCGCTTGTAAATTGCCTCACGCTGGTAGTTCATCACATCATCGTACTCGAGCAGCCGTTTCCGAATGCCAAAGTTATTTTCTTCCACTTTTTTCTGCGCCCGCTCAATCGACTTGGTAATCATGGAGTGCTGAATGACCTCGCCTTCTTCAAGCCCCATGCGGTCCATTACTTTGGCAATCCGCTCCGAGCCAAACAAACGCATCAGACTGTCTTCGAGCGATACAAAGAACTGCGTAGTACCCGGATCGCCCTGACGACCCGAACGGCCCCGCAACTGCCGGTCGACCCGGCGGGATTCGTGCCGCTCGGTGCCGATAATGGCCAGACCACCGGCTCCTTTCGATTCGGGGGTTAACTTAATGTCAGTACCCCGTCCGGCCATGTTCGTGGCAATGGTAACCGTGCCCGGAAAACCGGCTGAGGCCACAATCTCGGCTTCCCGCTGATGGTACTTGGCGTTCAGAACCTGGTGCTGGATTTTACGCATCGTCAGCATACGGCTCAACAACTCGGAGTTTTCTACCGACGTTGTGCCCACCAGTACGGGACGGCCTTTTTCGACCAGGCTGGTAATCTCATCCGCTACGGCGTTGTATTTTTCGCGAACCGAACGATATACTTTATCTTCTTCATCCGCGCGGCTGATGGGTCGGTTGGTTGGAATAACGACCACATCCATCTTATAAATCTGCCAGAACTCGGAGGCTTCCGTTTCGGCCGTACCGGTCATACCCGCCCGCTTGTGGTACATCCGGAAATAATTCTGGAGGGTAACCGTAGCGTATGTCTGGGTGGCATCTTCAACTTTTACATTTTCTTTTGCCTCAACGGCCTGGTGCAACCCATCCGACCACCGACGGCCTTCCATGATCCGGCCCGTCTGCTCATCGACGATCTTTACCTTGCCGTCCATAATGACGTATTCGGTATCCTTCTCGAACAGGCAGTACGCTTTCAATAACTGGTTGACTGTATTGATCCGCTGGGTTTTGACCGCATAGTCCCGAATAACCCCTTCTTTATTAATTATTTTATCCTGTTCAGAAATCTCCGGGTCTTTATCGATTGCGTTGAGGTCAATGGACAGGTCAGGCAGAATGAAGAAGTTAGGATCTTCGCCGGAACCCGTTATGTAATCGATTCCCTTCTCTGTCAGGTCAATACTGTTGTGTCGCTCGTCAATCGTGAAATACAGGGGTGCATCGGCTTCCGGCATCAACTTCTGGTTTTCGGCCAGATAAATCGACTCTGTCCGCTGGAGCAGGGCTTTATTTCCGGTTTCACTCAGGTATTTAATCAGCGGTTTGTGCTTGGGTAAACCCCGATGAGCCCGAAAAAGCGATAATCCTCCTTCTTTTTCATCGCCAGCGGCCACCTTTCGTTTGGCATCGTTCAGGAAATCATATACTAGTTTGCGCTGGACTTCCACCAAACGCGATACCCGGGGCTTCAGCTCAATATACTCCTGTTCATCGCCACGGGGCACCGGACCACTGATAATTAACGGAGTCCGGGCATCATCGATCAGAACGGAGTCGACTTCATCCACCATGGCGTAGTGGTGTTTACGCTGCACCAGTTCGGCCGGTTCGCGGGCCATGTTATCACGCAGGTAGTCGAAACCAAATTCATTATTGGTGCCGTACGTAATGTCGGCTAGGTACGCCAGTTTACGCTGCTCTGAATTGGGCTGGTGCTTGTCAATGCAGTCAACCCGCATCCCATGAAATTCAAACAGCGGGGCCATCCATTCGGAGTCGCGCTTGGCCAGGTAATCATTGACCGTTACAATATGCACACCCCGGCCAGCCAGGCCATTCAGAAAAGCCGGGAAGGTGGCTACGAGGGTTTTTCCTTCGCCAGTAGCCATCTCGGCAATCTTTCCTTCGTGGAGCACAACACCGCCAATAATCTGCACATCATAATGCACCATATCCCATTTTATGGGTGATCCGGCTGCATCCCATTGATTAGCCCAATGGGCTTGTTCGCCATCAATGACCACATTTTTCTTGCGGCTGGCAATCTCCCGGTCAAAATCCGTAGCGGTTACGGTTAGCTGCTGATTTTCAGTAAAGCGTCGGGCCGTTTCCTTCACGACGGCAAAGGCACGTGGCAGAATATCAAGCAGAACGCGTTCCAGTTCAATATTTCGGTCCGCTTCGAGCTTATCAATTTTATTGAAAAGTCGCTCTTTTTCATTAACGTCTCCATCGGGATCACTGGCCTGTTCGCTCAGTTCGCTCAGCTGATTATCGATATCAGCTAATTCAGTAGCAATGTGGGCTTTCAGGTCGGCTGAGATTTGACGCAATGCATCGTTCGAGAGGTCTTTTAACTGGGCAAATTCGGTGTTTACTTTTTCAACATAGGGAAGCAGGTCCTTCAGATCCCTCTGTGATTTAGTGCCGAAAAGTTTAGCTATTAGATTAATCATATTTCTAAAGTCATTAGCCGTTTAACACCGGCTATCTACCTGTTTTTTGCTTACAAATTTAGTGCATTACCCCGGTACTACAACGCAGGTCCTGAGCGGATGGGTACTCGCTTACTAAACGGGAACGAAGTTTTAAAAAGAATCTATTACTTTTGCAGTTCAATTTTTGGCCCAATTGCCAGTGTTCATGTGTATTAAGGACAAATTGTCACGTTTTATCCGCTCTTTTCGATCCTATCCCGTTGTTCTCCTGCTATTGATACTGACAGGGTCGTATCAGGCATCTGCTCAGGCACCCCGGTCACGGGTCGATCAGCTGAGCGATGAAGATGTCCAGAATTTTTACCGCCGGGCCGAAGCAAGTGGCTTGAATGAAATGCAGATTGAGCAGGCAGCCATGTCGCAGGGATACACACTCGACGACATTGCCAAGATGCGAAAACGAATAGCCACCATTCGTACAAAAACTACCCGCCCTTCCGGCCAGACAGCAACAGACAATACAACCGGAAGAACATTGCCTTCCGATCTCTCCCGCCGGGTTGACTCACTACCCAATATCGCAGCGAAAGATACAAGTCGCAGATTACGCGTGTTTGGGGCCTCGTTGTTTGAAAACGCAAACCTTTCGTTTGAACCTAATCTTCGTATTGCCACTCCCCGCAACTATATAGTAGGACCCGATGATGAAATCAGGATCGAAATTTCCGGTGCCTCAACGGGTGAATTCCAACTGAAGGTAAGCCCCGACGGTACGGTGAAACTCCCTGACTTAGCCCCTGTTTTTGTGAGTGGCCTGACATTCGATCAGGCCGAACAACGGATCATTTCCCGGTTGCGACAGGGGGGATATCAGGGATTGAGTACAAGTGGGGGTAATACTACCGCCAGTGCCAGTCTGACAAATATTCGCAGTATTCGGATTACGCTGGTCGGAGAAGTTGTCCGTCCGGGTACGTATACTATTTCCTCTCTGGGATCGGCTTTCAATGCCCTCTATCTGGCCGGTGGGCCCAACCCGGAAACGGGTTCGTTCCGAAAAATCAATGTAATACGGGGTAACCGGGTTGTTCGTACCATTGACCTGTACGATTTCATTCTCCGTGCCGATCAGCGCGACAACATTCGGTTGCAGGATCAGGATGTTATCCAGGTAGCCGATTACGTAACGCACGTTGAGATGACCGGACAGGTACGTCGCCCGGCCATATTTGAGGTACTACCGGGAGAAACGCTGAAAACAGTATTAGGTTTTGCGGGTGGCTTTGCCGACGATGCCTATCGGGCCAGTATCACCCTTCGGCGCAACACCAGCCGGGAAAGGCAAATCGTTACCATAACCGAGGAGCAGATCGCGAATTTTGTGCCACAGCGGGGCGACAGGTATGAAGTAGGGAAGATTCTGGAACGGTATGAAAACCGGATTCAGATAGCCGGTGCCGTTATGCGCCCTGGCGATTACTCGCTCGAGCCTGGTTTGGAAACCGTAAAGCAACTGGTTACGCGGGCGGAGGGACTGCGCAAAGATGCCTTCACAAACCGGGCATCCATCACGCGTGAACGCCCGGACATGGATCGGGAAAACCTGTCATTCGACCTGGGCAAACTAATGCGGGGAGAGATCGCTGATATTCCGCTGATGCGGCAGGACAGCCTGACTGTTTTATCCATCCGGGACCTTCGGGAGAAGTACTATGTAACGATTGAAGGAGCAGTCAACCAGCCTGATACCATTCCGTTTATTACGAATATGAGTGTAGCGGATCTGGTAGCTCAGGCGGGTGGTTTTCGGGAAGGAGCCAAACCAAACCTGATTGAAGTAGCCCGGCGTATTCGGCAGGACTCTGGCGGCATCAATACGACGCGGGTAGAAATATATCGCTTTGCCATTGACCGGGATCTGCAAATTTCCTCACTGGATGCCAGCTCAGCCAAAGGGTTTTCACTACAGCCATTTGATATTGTATACGTCCGGACTTCCGTCAATTACGAGTCGCAACAGCAGGTATACGTGTATGGCGAAGTTGTGCAGCCAGGGAATTACGCTATATTCAGCCGGGAGGAACGGATAAGCGATCTGATCAAACGGGCGGGTGGGATAAAGCCGCAGGCCTATATGCTGGGCGCTCAATTCAGGCGGAACGGTATATTGATTGGTAACGATCTGAGTGAAATTCTTACGAATGCAGGCATTGAAGAAAACCTGTTGCTACATGACAAAGATACCCTGTACATTCCTCAACGCCCGGATATTATTGCCATAGAGGGAGGGGTCTTAAACCCATCAAATGTTAGTTACAAAGCGGATTATACCTTTGATGATTACATCAGCGAAGCGGGTGGATTTACAGATAATGCCCGAAAGAATAAGGCCTACATAGTATATCCAAATGGGCGCAAAGATCGGACACATAAGTTTCTGTTTTTAACATCTCGTCCTCGCGTCGAACCGGGTTCAACGCTGATAGTTCCATTTAAGCCATTGGATAACAACCGAATAAGTGCTGCGGAACGTATTGGAATTTTATCGTTACTGACAACGGTATCTATTGCTCTCGTTAATATTCTACTTCGTTAAAGGCTACCCTGCTCGTTTATTATGTCAGTTACGGAAACGATAAAGAGTGACATTGACCCCGACGAAATCGAAATTCGGCTGAGTGACATCGTGCAGTTTCTGAAAGATAGCCGTTGGACAGTACTGGTTTGGGGAACTGTTTTTCTGGTAATCGGGGCTATATACGCGTTTTCAAAGCCTAATCAATATACGGTAGAAATTACCGTCATGCCCGAAATTCAATCCAAAGGAGCAGGTCTGGGTGGGTTGAGTTCATTAGCGGGTTTAGCAGGAATTGATATTGGAAGTATGACCAGTACAGATGCTATCCGGCCCGATATTTATCCCGATGTTTTGCAAAGTGTTCCGTTCGCCCTCCAGTTACTCAGGCAACCTGTTTATTCTCAGCTGCTGGAAAAAGAAACAACTTTACAAACCTTTCTGGAAGAGCAGGGTAGGCAATCCTGGCCGGGAAGTCTGCTGAGTGGTTCAGCCAATGAAGAAAAGAAAGCGTCTCTCCCTGACCCCAAAAACCGCAGCAAAGCATTACAAATCACCAAAAAGCAGGAAGATTTGGTAAAAACGGTTCATGGTGCTGTCGCTGTGGCTTACGACAAAAAAACGGGCGTTATTACTGTAACCACCACGCTACCTGATCCGGTAGTTGCTGCTACAGTCGCCCGCCTGTCATTGGATTACCTAACCAATTATATCAGCGGTTATCGGACTGAAAAATCAAGGAACCAGGTTGACTTTCTGACTAAACAGACCGAAGAGGCCAAAGAACGGTATCAAAAGGCCGAATACGCTCTATCTGTGTACCGGGATAAGAACCGGTACCTGAATCTTAGCACTGCCAAGATTGAAGAACAACGGTTGCAGGCTGATTTTATCCTGACTCAGACTCTATTCAATGAACTGAGCAAGCAACTTGAATTGGCAAAGGTCAAGGTCGCTGAAGATTCTCCCATTTTCAAAACGCTGGAGCCTGCCCGAATTCCTCTGAAGAAAAGTGGTCCCAAACGAATGATTACTATAGCGGGTTTTATATTGGTAGGAGCCATCATTGGAATAATAATTTTCTTTATCAGAAAATTTGTTTTCGCAAAACCGGGACATACAGCATGAAAAAGGCTCTTATCTGTGGTGTCTCCGGTCAGGACGGAGCCTATTTAGCTCAACTTCTCCTCAGTAAGGGATATGAGGTGTATGGTGGCTCGAGGGATGCGCAAATGGCCAATTTTCGTAACCTGACTCGCTTAGGTATCCAGCAGGATGTAAAGGTAGTATCGGTTAGTATCAATGATTTCAGGAGTGTGCTGCAAACCCTGCTGAAAGTAAAACCGGACGAACTCTATAATCTGGCCGGGCAAAGTTCTGTTGGGTTGTCGTTTGAACAACCCGTCGAAACGCTGGAGAGTATCAGCATGGGTACACTAAATTTGCTGGAAGCGATTCGATTCAGTAACCTGCCTATAAAGTTTTACAATGCTGGTTCAAGTGAATGCTTTGGTGACACAGGAAGGCTGGCTGCTGACGAAATGACGCCTTTCAGACCACGCAGTCCATATGGTGTCGCCAAAGCTGCGGCTTTCTGGCAGGTAGCTAATTACCGCGAAGCCTATCAGTTACATGCTAGTACGGGTATCCTGTTTAATCATGAATCACCCCTGCGGCCAGAGCGGTTTGTTACACAGAAGATTGTATCTGCCGCTTGCCGTATTGCCGAAGGAAGTAAAGAAACGCTGACATTGGGTAATATCGACATTGCCCGCGACTGGGGTTGGGCACCTGATTATGTAGTAGCTATGTGGAGAATACTACAACAGGAGAAGCCTGACGATTACGTTATTGCCACGGGACAGACACACAAGCTCCGTGAATTCATTGATATGGTTTTCAAAACCGTCGGGCTTGATTGGGAAAAGTTCGTTCGCATAGATTCTTCTTTCTTCCGGCCAACCGACATAGCCGAGGGATATGCCAATCCAGCCAAAGCACAACTTCAATTAGGATGGCAGGCAAATCGAAAAATGCATGATGTGGCCAAATTAATGGTAGAAAATCGGCTTACTCAACAGATTTAATTCAAATGCGGAAGATAATTGCAAATATTGGCTGGATATTTTTTGATAAAATCTTTCGTATGGCTATTGGTATCATTGTCAGCCTATGGATTGCCCGTTACTTGGGACCATCAGAATTTGGTATTCTCAATTATGCAATACTTTTCCCAACTATTTTTGTCTCTGTAGCTGGTTTCGGTTTGACTAATACGCTAATGGTCGAATTCGTAGCAACAGTTGATAATCCATTGCAGCAGCAAAAATTGGTACAATTAGGATTATTCATAAAATTAATAGCTGGCTCGTTGATGTATGGTGTAAGCTGCTGCCTTAATTATGCCTTAAATCGCGATAATCCAGAATTGTTTTACTTGATAAATGTGACTGGATTCGCACTTGTATTGCAAAGTTCAGATATTATAGATACTTACTTTCAATCACAGACAAAAGCTAAATTATCTGTTGTTGTAAAGTTGATTGCATTTGTTGTAGCTTCTCTTTTTCGCATTTATGCTTTACTCAACCATAAAGGGATTTTATCTCTGGCATTAATAAATTTAGTAGAACTGACCATTATATATGGATTGATGGTTATTGTTTATCAAAGATATTCGTCGAAAATAATAGAGAATCTTCGTCAGGCAATTAATTGGCAATCGATAGTTCAATTAGTGAAAATTTCCTGGCCCATAATGATTACTGAGTTTTTTGTATTTGTTTATATGAAAGTGGATCAATTCATGATCGAATCGCTGTCAACAAATCACGAATTGGGTCTTTATGGGGCTGCCTTGAGGTTGTCAGAAGCTTGGTACTTTATAGCTATTGCTATAAATACATCATTTTATCCTAAAATTGCTGAATCTTGGATAATAAACAGGGAAAAATTTTACATCCAATACCAAGAATTATTAAACGTATTAACATACGTAAGCGTAGGATTGGCTATTTTCGTTAGCTGTTTTTCAAGTCAGCTTATTAAATTACTCTTCGGTAAAGAATTCATTGATGCAGGCCCGATCTTAAGTGTACACATATGGGCAGGTGTATTCGTGTTCACAGGGGTTGGAACTAACAATTTAATGATAATTAAAAATCTACAGCGATTTGTTCTGATCAAGACAATAATTGGTGCGTTTATAAATGTCGCACTCAATTTTTGGTTGATACCCAAAATTGGTGCATTGGGAGCTTCTATTGCAACGCTAGTATCTTACGGAATCCAAGCTTATGCTATGAATATATTCTTTGAACCAGCTCGATCTATATTTAACTTACAATCGAGGTCGTTTTTAAATTTCATTACATTTCAACGCCCTATGACTGTCAAAATAAGTTGACTGGTCAAAATGACTACTTTATCATAATGAAAACGATAAAATGTTTGTTCAAACAATTTAATTTTAGTTATGCCATACAATTTGGCTTGTTAGAATTTGTTCGTAGAATAGTTAGTAAAGACTCATATCTAGCATATTCACAAACGGGCGAGGATATTATTATAAAGAATATACTTCAAACTATTGAAAATGGATTCTATGTAGAAGTCGGCAGTAATGAACCTATTCAGCATTCTAATACATTTAAACTATACCAACAAGGTTGGCACGGAATAACGATTGATGCCAATTCAAAAATGGTAAGTATGCATAAGAAAATAAGACCTAATGATATTGCCGTTTGTGCTGCGGTGTCTGATGAAGCGAAAAACGTAACTTTTTATGAATTTGATATGGATGAAATCAGTACGATAGATGCTGATTTTTATAACAAACATAAAGATACACAACGGGTCAAAATTAAAACTACGCTAAAAACAAAAACATTGAATTCTATACTTCAAGAACTACTACCTGCTCAAACGTCAATTGACTTACTGTCAATTGATGTGGAAGGTCATGATTATAATGTGTTGAATTCTATAGATCTAAGAAAGTACAGGCCAAAGTTGATAGTAATAGAGATGCACAGCTTTAATATAAGTAACCCTATGGAGAATCCTGTGTACAAAAAAATGCTGGATAATGACTATCTTTTTACAAGTTATGCTACTTGGAATGGATATTTCATTGCTAAGGAATTTCTATCTAATGAATGAGATAGCTAATTTAGAAAATGGTCAGGCATTTGACGTGCCTGTCTTATTTATATTATTTAATAGGCCACAACATGCCCGACATGTGTTAGAGCGCTTACGACAGATTAAGCCCGCTCAATTGTTTGTTGCTATTGATGGACCACGTGATGGGGTGGCTGATGACATTAAGAATGTTGAACTATGTCTAGCTCTACTGGATGAGATTGACTGGCCATGTAACGTAGCTAAATTAATTAGGGACAGAAATTTAGGTTGTAAACTAGCTGTCAGTCAGGCAATTGACTGGTTTTTTTTACAAGTTGAAGAAGGGATCATTTTGGAAGATGACTGTCTGCCTGATATTACATTCTTTGATTTTTGTCGTGTGCTCTTAGATAAGTATACTCATGATGACAGAGTAATGCATATCGGTGGTTGCAATTTATACAAGCAGAATAAGTGGGGAACAAGTTCTTATTTCTTCACTAGTATTCCACATATTTGGGGGTGGGCAACATGGCGCCGGGCTTGGTCTAAGTATGATGTGAATATAGCTGAATATCCCAATTACATTAAATCAAATGAATTCAAAAAAAGAGTTTTAACTGCTGGTTCTAGGAGATTCTGGGAAAGAACTTTCGAGGATGTTTTTGTGGGCCGTCTGAATACATGGGACTTTCAATGGGTATTTGCAGTATGGGTGAATGGAGGATTATGTATCACACCAAATCAAAACTTGATTTCTAATATCGGTTTTGATAACACGGCTACTCATACGGTGATAGCAACTGATATGGCTAACTTAAAAACTTTTCCAATCTTAGTTGAAAAAATAATATTTCCAACTAAGATTGAATTGAATGAGGAAGCTACAAAATATGCGTTCTCTGAATTTTATCAGATGCCATCATGGTTTTCTAACAAATTTATGAGATTATTGGGAATTATTAAAAGTTATATTTTTGAATAAAAATAAATGTATAAACAAACATTACTTATTTCTTAGAGAAGTTCAAGTATTGATTTTTTTAAAATGCTTACATTAACAAAGAAATAGAAAAATACATCAAACTTCTTTATTCTTTATTAATTTGTTAATGAAATTGATAAAGAATAAAGAAGTTACAAATAACTTAAAAAAACCTAAAAGATAATGTATGTCAATTGTGAAAAAAATAAAAAACTTAGTTCAGGAAATAAAGAGATCAAAACAGGATAATTTAGAAATCCGTTTTTTGATAGGCACACTACTTGCTAAGACTAGTAGACAAGCCTTATCCATCGAAGATGCAGAATTTAAAGTCTTTTCACAATTTGGAGATGACGGTATTATTCAATTTTTGGTGAGTAAATTATCAATCAATGTAGATAAATTTGTTGAGTTTGGTGTTGAAACTTATGAAGAATCTAATACTCGATTTCTATTAATGAATAATAACTGGCATGGATTAGTTATTGATGGTTCAAAGTTTAATATTGATTATATTAAAAATGATGCTATTTATTGGCGCTACAATTTAACCGCGGTAAAGTCTTTCATTACAGCAGAAAATATTAATGAAATACTAGAAGAAAATGGGTTTAGTGGTAAAATAGGAATTCTTAGTATAGATATTGATGGTAATGACTACTGGGTATGGAAGGCAATGACAGTGTCTAATCCAGCCATAGTAATTGTTGAGTACAACAGTCTTTTTGGTCCAGAACGTCCAATCACTATTCCATATAAGCAGGACTTTGAAAGAATAAGCTCTCACTATTCAGGACTTTATTTCGGCGCTTCTCTTGGAGCTCTTTGTGATTTGGGAAAAGAAAAGGGATATAAATTTATTGGTTGTAACAAAGCTGGTAATAATGCCTACTTTATACAGAATGATTTGTGTGATGATTTGATAGCTATTTCTCCAGAAGAAGGATTCATAGATGCAAATTTCAGGGAAGCTAGAAATAACCAGGGACTACTTACATTTGCTAAAAGAAGCGAAGCAAGAAAGGAAATCGCTGGTATGCCTGTTATTAATATTAGAAATGGTTTAACAGAAACTTTATAATTGTGAAAGTCTTTTATGATCACCAAGCATTTACTCTTCAAAAGTATGGAGGAATATCAAGATACTATTGTGAGCTGATAAAAGGTATAAACAAGACAGAAATTGATACCGCACACCTCTCTCTGTTGTGGTCTAACAACGTTCACTTGAAAGAATATGATATTTCTTCTTTTATTTATCCATTCACTAAAAGACATCGACTATTGACAGAGACGAACAAGATATATAATTTATTAGACGCTAAACTCAATAATTATGATATATTCCATGCTACTTACTTTGATGAATTTTTAGAATCTTCAATTAGCTTAAAACCTTTTATTACTACGTTTTATGATATGACTTATGAGCGCTTGTCACACAAGTTTGCTGAATTATCTGGTGATAAATCAATCATTGGTCAAAAAAAGAAAATTGCAAAATGTGCAACTCATTTAATTGCCATTTCGGAAAGTACCAAAAATGATATGATCGAGTATCTAGATGTAACTCCGGAAAAAGTTACGGTGATACATTTAGCAAGCTCATTTAGTAATAATACTGATATTTGTCCGTATGTAAGCGATGGGAATAATGAAAATATAAGACCTTATTTGTTATACGTTGGGAATCGATCTGGTTATAAAAACTTTAAGTTCTTTCTCTGCGCCGTCGCGCAAACTCTTATTCGTAATGGCATAAGGCTAGTTTGTGCAGGAGGAGAAAGTTTCACAAAGGATGAAAAACAGTTGATAGCCTCTTTGTTATTAAATAACTTAGTGTCTCATGCAATGATTAACGATTCAATTTTGCATGAATTATATAAAAAAGCACTTGCGTTCGTTTTTCCTTCATTATATGAAGGCTTTGGTATTCCAATTTTGGAAGCTTTCGCTTGTGAATGTCCCTGTGTATTAAGTAACACGAGTTCTCTACCCGAGGTGGCTGGCGAAGCTGCCTTGTATATAAATCCACTGGATAGAGATTCAATATCAGTTGCTATAGAACGTATCGTAATGGACACTGAATTGCGGCAAGTCTTAATAAAACGGGGGAAAATACGACTGGAAAATTTTTCTTGGCATCGTACAGTTGCAGAAACGCTGAATGTTTATAACTGGCTCATTTAGACAGCTAACTGACCTCATAAAAAGATGGTTTTCACCAAATTCTGCCTATTTAAATGAATACTTAGTTTCGGGATAGCGACTATGATTCAGCCAGCTCAACAAGTGATTTGGAATAAAATAAAAATCATCGTCAATGTACTTCTATTGTCCGGAATTTCTGAACTTTTTTATAAAAAGTAGGAGAGCCAAATCAATTTCAATGCTTTTCAAATTGCCTTCAAAGGAAAAACTCATTCATGCATAGGTGGTCGGCGGTTGCCGGACTTCAAGCCGCCGACACGAGAATGGTCGATGTTGCGATCTGCCGTAACCGATTTGGCGAATTGGGTGGGTGGTAGTGAAGCAACCTCCTACGACTGGAAAAAAAATATAGTGAAATAAGCGTTCACAACTTTAGAACTTTCGCCAGTTAAGACCAGGTTGTCAGTGGAAGAGAACGAGCAATAGATGACCGATTAGAGTTCATAAAAACAGGTGCTTTGCAGATAATCAAAATAACTCTAATGAGTTCGTCAACTCATCGTAAAAGTTTGATTTGTACGACATTTTCTAAGCAGCTTCGCAATAATGATGTGACATCAAATTTTTCTTTGCCAAATACCCAACTAAAAACGCCTTTGTTAAACTATTTCACAGAAGTTTTTGGAACGAGTCTTCATAGTTCACTTATTGAACCCAACAGTTGATAAGGATGGTTTGATTAAAATTCTGCCAAAAACGGTTCGAAAAAGAAGTAGGAGTAACAAAAGGTATGGTACATACTATAATACATTGCTGAATTATGCTTTTCAACTCTCTACACTTTGTCTTTTTTTTTATTGTTATCACAACAACTTATTACTTAATTCCTTACCGTTATCGCTGGCTACTGTTGTTAATTGGCAGTTGTTATTTTTACATGGCCTTTGTGCCAGTTTATATTATAATTCTTGGCTTTACAATTATAGTAGATTATTTCTCAGGTCTTTACATCGAAAAATCATCCGGTAAAACTCGTAAGTTATACTTGGTTACCAGTATAGTAGCCAACTTAAGTGTTTTATTTATATTTAAATATTATAATTTTTTGAATATTTCTTTTGATACCTTGCTTGGCAACATTGGTCTGACTAGTAATTTACCTTTCTTAACAATCCTCCTACCCATAGGATTGTCATTTCACACATTTCAAGCAATGAGTTACACTATAGAAGTGTACCGAAACAAACAAAAAGCAGAACGTCATTTCGGTATATATGCACTATATGTTATGTTCTACCCCCAACTCGTAGCTGGTCCTATAGAACGCCCGCAGAATGTACTACATCAATTCTATGAAAAGCACTCATACAAAGCTGATAATGTTGCCAAAGGTTTAAAGTTGATGGCTTGGGGAATGTTCAAAAAAGTAGTCATTGCAGATCGTTTGGCTGTTATAGTTAACAATGTGTATGATACTCCTACTAATTTTAAGGGTATGCCGCTTATTGTAGCTACTATATTATTCGCATTTCAAATTTATTGTGACTTTTCAGGCTATTCAGACATTGCTATTGGGAGTGCGCATACTCTCGGATTTCGCCTAATGAAAAATTTTGAAAGCCCTTATTTTTCTACCTCTCCAAGCGAATTCTGGAAGCGGTGGCATATATCTCTTTCTACTTGGTTTCGTGATTACTTATATATCCCGCTAGGCGGTAATAGGGTTGGTACCTCTCGCTTGTACTTTAACTTGCTGGTTACTTTTTTTATTAGTGGTTTGTGGCATGGAGCTAACTGGACGTACATTATTTGGGGTACTTTGAATGGATTATATATCATTCTGGAAATAATGAGTAAAACACTGAGGAATTCAATCAAGTACAAACTTGGTTTGAATGAATTTTCTGGTATAAACAGAATGATGAGTATTACAATTACATTCTCTTTAATATGTGTCGCCTGGATTTTTTTTAGGGCTAAAAATTTGAGTGATGGGTATTACATATTGACTCATTTGTTTACAAATTTTGCGGGCAGTTTTCAGTATTTAAAACCGTCCTATTTAGGGTCAACATTATATGATTACACTGTCAGTTTATTTGCTTTGATAGTCTTATTTTTTGTAGAGACTGTACAAAGGTCTACTTCAATTAATGGCGTAGTCAAAAGTTGGCCTTTGTTGTATCGCGTCAGTTTGTACTATATTCTGGTTATGATAATTCTTTTATTCGGTGTATTTAACGTACAAGAGCAATTTATTTATTTTCAGTTTTGATATGAAAGGCTTTAAAATAATGAAGGTTGGAATCACAGTGGTAGGATTATGTTTTTTGTCTACCTACCTAATGATACTGTTTGTCGCCCCCACAGTACGCGATAACCAAGTATACGTAGCTGCTTCAATTGACAAAGAAAGTCGGTTAGAGGAAATTCATAATAATCGACTGGTTTTTGTTGGAGGGTCTAACCTTGCTCTTGGAATCAACAGTGAAAAAATGGCAAGTTCAACGGGAAGAGCAGTGATAAATATGGGGTTGCATGCTGGGTTAGGTTTGTCTTTCCCTTTGAATGAAGCGTTATTTGGTTTGAAAAAAGGTGATGTAGTAGTACTGTCAATTGAATATTTTCTTTCAGAAACAAACTTTAAACTGGCAGCTCAATTGATAGATGTAAATCCTGAAGCTCTTGATTTCTTCTCGTTAAGTCCATCAAACGGTGATCTGATACGTTTGTATATCCAATCTGTTCAGCGATGCATCAGTGCGTTGTTTTATCGTTTAATAAGTGGTGAAAAGTCTGATCCTATTTATAATAGGTATGGTTTCAGCAAGGAAGGAGATTTGACATCTCATTTCGGCAAACCTGGTTCAGAAAAAATAGGTGATAATACGGTATTTACAAATAAAGATTATTCTTCAGAGATTTCGAAAATCAATGATTTTATAGTTAGTGCTAATAAGAAAGGTGCTATCGTGTTTTTTACTTATCCTAGTTTTTCAAAATCAGCTTATATGAAAAACATCGAAGTTATATCTAAATTGTCTTCTCAATACAATGCACAACTAAAATGTCCAATTTTGGGGAATGCTCAAACTTTTGTACTGAGTGATAGGTATTTTTTTGATACTACTTATCACTTAGATAGTTTAGGAATTCAAAAACGCACCGGTGTTATGATCAGTATTTTGCCATCACATTTAAGAAGATAGACATTGAATTTTTCTTTTGAGTCTAATAGTGATTTACGGAAAATCTATAATCTGGCTATTTTCAATGTAACAGTATCAAAAACAAAGTGGTTTAGTTCTAGAATTTCTTCCATCCTGTGACATTCCTGACAAGCAGACGAAATTTGTCGATAAACTTTAATATTTTACCTCTGTTTTTTGATAGTATCCCGTTTTTTACTTTAGCGTCATAAGTTTCAGCACTAGCTTCTATAAGGTTGACACTACTAATACCGCCTGAACGCATTTTTGCCGTTATCTGATCGACGAAGGAAGTTATTAGTTTGTCTTTTGGCCGAAGAAGTAATTCGTAATCTCCAGATACTTTGTAATTCTTGTCAAACATCCCGTATTTGTCGAACAATCGTTTCGAATGAAAAGTACCAACATGCCAAGTTATCATTTCACGCTGAAAACCTTCCCATGTCCAAGGTTCTCCAACTGTACATATTGGCGATAAGTCTTCATTGACTATATTTATACGGGAAGATACAAATTCTAACTCCTCCTTTCTGAGGTGTTGATTTATATGCTCTGTATACATTAAAAAAGCATCAGGATGAAGTTGATCATCTGCTCCAACAAAGGAAATCCAATTTCCTTTGGCCTTATTTAATCCTTTATTCCAGGCATCATATATTCCTTGATCTGGCTCACTTATCCAATAAGAAATTTTCTCTTTGTATTGCTTAATAATATTTACCGTATCATCGGTTGAACCACCATCAATGATTATAACTTCAAAGTCTTTATAACTTTGATTTAACACACTTAATAGGCATTCGTCCAAATATTTTTCAACATTATATGTTGCTATGATTACTGTTATTTGAGGCACGGATTGTTTGAATGGAACTGTATACCAAGTTTCCGAACGATCTTTACTCATAGTTTTGATGATACCTTAAATTGTAAAAGGTTTTTTACTTGTTTATATTTTTCAAGTATTTATCGAAAACTCTACGATCCTAATATTCTTAGTGTTTAGGTTAAGTTTAGGGATCATTTTACTATCAAAATTGCTCCAGCCGAAACATTGAGACACATGAAGGATGCCGACTTGCACATGAAATGCCTTCAATAACACCGAACTTGCTGAGACATTCTGTAGAAGGTCTGACGTTTGGGTGGGGATACTTCATCCAACTTGGATTTTGCCAAAATTACCATACATCCCATTCTTGTATGTAAAAGTCACAGATAGATATCAGGAAATTCTTTGTAGTATTTATTTATTAAATTATCTCTTTCAAAGAACTTGTGAGAGGAGACAACCGTTCTAAATGAATTGAATATTTAAATTGCCTTACTAATGAAAAAGCAACTAACTTTTAGTGAGTCAACTCTTCTACTCAAATGCTCAATTTGGCGTTCTTTCATTACAAAAGTATTACATAAGTATGTAAGTGCGTAAATTTGGGTAATCTGTCTGAAGGAAAATCTGGAAGATTATTAACTTAATGATAAAGTTACATTGGTTACTTGTTATAAATACCAATGGTACACTGCCAGCATTATTCGCTATAATTATGAATCGGCCACTTGTATCTATAATCACAGTAGTTTTTAACGCTGCAACAACACTAGAAAGAACTATTCAAAGCGTTTTGAACCAAGACAGAGAACTAACAGAATACTGGATTATAGATGGTGGTAGTACGGATGGCTCAATTGAACTTATAAAGAAGTATGAAAATCAACTAGCCGGTTGGTGTAGTGAGCCAGATAAAGGTATATACGACGCAATGAACAAAGGCATAGATCGAGCCAACGGCAAATGGATCTACTTTTTGGGAGGTGATGATACACTGAAACCAGACATTGTAAAAAAAATTCAAAAAAATTTGAATAACAAGTTTGATATAGTATTTGGCAAAGTAATGTTTGACAATGGGCATGAAATGCGGTCATTTCTAGGACCAAGAACCATACTGCAAAACACGATTCATCACCAAAGTGCATTTTATAACACTTCCTTGTTCATTAATTTTCGTTACAACACTACGTTGAAAATCGTGTCTGAGTACGACCTTCATTTGCGACTTTATATGCAAAAGGCCGCAACTTTATACGTTCCGATAACAATAGCCTATTGCGCTACCGGCGGTGCTAGTAGCAACCTTTCACGTTCTTTAGAAGAAACAAATCGAGTAAGGACATACCACGTTAAGGGCAAATGGAAGAATATGTTTCTGTCCGCATTTTTAAGTGTTTACTATATGCAAAAGAAAATTAGATATCTGGCCTATGGACATCGTGTTTAGTTTGCTGTTTTTTTCTATTATCTCTGAAATAACGAATATATAAATAGAAAGTCGCATAGTGCTATTTTTTGAGATTGGACGCATTCAAAATTTATGATTGCACTACCAACACTTGCCCAATCTTTATGAAAACGAATCATTAATCTCTGCTTCTGTTATCTACAATGCATCAACCACAAATATCAATTATAATTACGGTACTCAATGGTGGAAAAACCTTGAACAATTGTTTGCAAAGCATTGCTGAACAAACTTTTTTAGATTATGAATTAATTATAGTAGACGGAGGTAGTAATGATAATACTCTGGAAATTATAAATAAGAGCAATGGCATAGTTAAAAAAGTAGTCAGCGTAAGGCCTGATATTGGTCTTTATGCGGGTTTGAACGTAGGTGTTGAGTTGTCTATCGGGAAATGGCTTTATTTTATTGGTGCTGATGATAAGTTGTATAACTCTGACACATTACTGAAAGTTTCAGAAATAATAAACGTACAAAACAGCAATACTAAAGTTATCGTAGGTAGTGTTGACTGCGTAAAACAAAAAAAAGTTCTTGTTCCTCTGTTAGGATCACCTTACCTGATGCGCCATCAGGTACATCACCAAGGTATGTTTTACGAAAAAAACATTTTTACCAATTTTTCGTATACAGAAACTATGAGGATAGCATCAGATTATGAATTTAATCTAAGGTTAGCATTAAATAACGTTCCGCACAAAGTTATGGATGTAACTGTTTGTAGCTTTGGAGGGGATGGGATAAGTGAAAACCAGTTTCGCCAGGGATACGCAGAAATGCAGCAAGTCCATAGTAACCTTTTCAGAGGGGCAGAGCGTAAGTGGGTAATGAGCTACTTTTGGCTTCGGCGTATGATTGGTTTTAAGCTCCGTCAGTATAATCTTTCAAAAGTAAGTACTATTTTGAAAAGATTATTTGGTTAATGACGTTTTGCAGTAAAATGAAATTTGGGCTGTAAAAGAAGAGAGGCATGACAATAGATTTTGATGTATTGCCCGTTATTTTGGGCTGGATAGCTGTACTATTCGCTCTGTATTTTTTACTTTACTATAAATTTTTATATTCTATTATTGACCCGCTTTTTAGCTGGGTCTTTGCTACTTCATTTGCCAGCTTTCTGGCTATAGAAGTGATTCCAAATACGGAAGATATCGTCCATTTTTTTGGGTGTCAACTTTTTCTTTGGTTCGGTTTTGTAGTAGCCTATCGTAACTTTAGTTTCCGTGATAGCGTACCGGTACCCTCCGAGCAGAAATTTGATTTCTACGATGTATCATTGTTACGTTGGACCACTTATACGCTTTTAGTCCTGTACATATTTTCAAATATTATTATTGGCTATAGTAAAGGGTTTGCCCTATTGTCTGACACGCCTACTGAATCTAAAATTGCTAACTTCCAGCAAGGATTTGGAATATTTAGAAAGATAAACTGGAGTGCCGGGACATTTGTCGGTGTTAGTCTTGTATATCTTTACCTTACAAAGAAAAACAAATCGTACCTATTTTTATTAATGGTTGTTGCGTTTTTTTCATCTCTGGATGGCTCAAAATCAGCATTGATCAAAATTGCTATTTCTTCGGGATTGGTTTTATATCACCCCGCTTTTGCAAGTGAAAAACTAGTATTGAAAAAGTTTCAGCGTTACTTGCCCGTAGCCATCTTTGCCTCCTTGGGTATCGCTTTCACTGTACTCACCAAAGAAAACGGTGATTTAGGCGGGGCGTTTTTAGGCTTCATAAAACGTTTTCTTTATAGTGCAGATTCTCTTCTGTACTATTATCAACCTGTTAATATTGCGTATTTTGAAAAGTATTCGTCTTTGGATTACATTTCTGTTGTAACAAATCCTATTCTTGGCTTTCTCCGCCTACAGCCGTACAAAGAGGCTATCGGCAATATTATGGTTGATAATTTACGTATGCCCGGTAATAACTCTTCAATAACAGTAGGCCCTAACGCTCCTTTCTATATTGAAGGCCGTATTTACTTCTACTATTGGGCCTCTTTTCCCTTCAGTATGCTAGTAGGTTATATATATGCGTCTATGAGGACCTATTTCTTTTCACTGAATCGATCCAGTGCTTTCTACTTTGTTTACATGGCTAGCTTTTTACACCTCGCCGGAGCGATACTTGGTGACGTAAACCTTGCAGTTACGCAATCCTTTGATTTGTTTTTCTTCGTTGTACCTACATACATCGGAATCAGTTTTTTCCTAACCCGTAAGATTAAAATAAGGCTAAATACAAAAGCACTAAAGACATCAGGGTTATAAATGTATTTCGTCATATGGCAAGCATTAGCGTGTGTGTAGCTTCTTATAATGGAGAGTTTTTTATTCGACGCCAATTACAATCAATTTTAGAACAAATAGGCGTAGATGACGAAATTATTGTATCAGATGATGGATCGACTGATAACACATTACAAGTGATAAATTCGTTTGGAGATCCGCGAATTAGAATAGTGGTTAACGAATACCGACAGGGTCCGGTGGGAAATTACGAGAATGCGCTCAAACATACGTCTGGTGACTATGTTTTTCTGGCCGACCAAGACGATATATGGCTTCCTGATAAAGTACTTATCTTGAGTTCGCTGTTAAAAAGTTATGATTTGGTTTTGTCTGATTGTGAAGTTGTTGACAACTTTGGAACTGTTTTGCACGCATCATTCTTTAATTTTAGGCGCAGTCGACAGGGTTTTTTGAGAAATCTGTATAGGAATTCTTATATGGGTTGCTGTATGGCATTTCGACGTGAGGTTTTATTATACGTTCTTCCCTTCCCAAACTACATTCATATGCATGATTGGTGGATTGGCTTACTTGTCGAAGTTAAAGGCAACGCGTTTTTCTACCGCAAACCATTAATTCAGTATGTGAGACATGGAAGCAACGCATCACCCACGGGTGATGATGGATATGGGTTTACGAAGCGCTTTATTAACCGGTTTTTTCTTTTGTCAAGTGTAGTTAAGCGTCTGTTGAAGTGAATTTGTAAAGTTCATTTGTTGTCAGAACATAAAAGTGAAGTTTTAATGGTATCCGTTGTCATTCCCACTTATAATGCTGCTCCAGTATTACCTGCTTTACTGGATAGTCTGCATCAGCAGACTATCCAGCACGAACTAATAATAATAGACTCAGAATCAAAAGATGATACGCAAGCTATAGCTTCTCAGTGGGATGTACGACTAGTGCAAATAGAGAAGGCTTCTTTTAATCATGGTGCCAGTCGGAACTTAGGCTCCCGTTTAGCGAAACATGACATAATCATATTTATGACTCAAGATGCATTACCAGCCTCTTCCGATACTTTAGAGAGGTTAGTGAAGATGCTGAATAGCCAGGGTAATATTGCTATGGCCTACGGAAGACAGATACCATATGTTGAAACAGGTATTCTTGGCCGTTTTGCCCGTCTAACAAATTACCCTGATTGTAGTATGATAAAGACGAAAGCTCTTATCCCCAAAATGGGTATAAAGACCTGTTCTTGTTCAAACTCCTTTGCTGCTTACCATAAGACTGATCTGGAATCAGTGGGCGGCTTCCCTTCTGACACAATTTTAGGGGAAGACGTGTCAGTAGCTGCCCGTTTCATACTACAGGGGAAAGCAGTAGCTTACTGCGCAGAATCAAAGGTATTTCACTCACACGATTATACAGTTGTAGAAGAGTTTAAACGTTATTTTGACATTGGGGTGTTCCACCACGAGCAAAGAGCAATCTTAGGTGAATTTTCAAGAGCTGAGTCCGAAGGTTTTAAGTATATTATTCAGGAATGGAAATACCTTATTCGAAATGGATATAAGACGTTGATACCAGCTCAACTTGTAAGAACGTTGGCGAAGTATGTCGGTTACAAGATAGGACGCAATGAAGAACGGCTTCCTGTCTCCTTGAAGTGTCGCATAAGTATGCACCCTAATTTTTGGTTAAACAGTTCTAGAGTGGAATAACGTCGTAAACCAAAAAATCACTTTGTACTTCGGCATACCCTTCATAATTTACAGGTTCCCCAGTTGAGCTCCCTGACATTCTTGGCGTAACAGTTACGGTGCCAATTCGATTATTGAAATTGATGTCAACTATGACGCCGTTAATGTCAATGAAAGATGGATTTGTGACACTTTTATCTAATATAATGACTGTGGCAGAAGGTAAATCTAGAATACCTAAATAGTTCTGATTGACAATAATTTGTGCCTGAAAAGAAAGTACTGCTCCATACGCCGAACCATAGCTCCCGGCTTGAATGACTCCGTCCAGCCAGACACGATAATATCCTCCACGTCCGTTGGTAGAAGCAGGATTGTCTGCTTGCAAAAACCTAAATGCAGCTGCTGATGTTGGTGATCCAACCGTTCCTGCACCGACTTTACTATTGGATAATTGTCGACTCCTTCCTCCCTTTTTTTCAAAGGGAATTGACGTATTGAAAACTACATTAGCTGAATTTTTAAGTAGGTTGGGCGAAATGATATACTGGTTAGAAGAAATATCGTAGCAGGTAATTTCGCTATCTATAATTGAGCCAGCCGATGGCTGGTTTGCATTAGCATCAGGTGCATAATACACCACATAACGGTTATCACGCTCAGCCGATATAGGGAGAGAAATACGCAGCTTGAGTCCTCGAATCGTACATCCTGTCACATCAACGAGGGGAGCGGTTGGAGTAGTTACACTAGAGGAAACTACTGTTATCTCATTACCTTCAAATCCTCCATTCGTCGCTCTAATAACCTGAGAGAACGACTCAATTGTAGCATGAATACGCATATTCGTAGTGTATTGATTACACAGAATAGCTGTTTCATTTGAACCCGTAGTGCCAGTAAGTCGACTTAAATATCCTTGGAAACTGAGACTATTTGTCCCGTTCAATATCAAAGCTGGTTGTCTCTTTTCATAATTCTGTAGCGATAGTGCTTGTAGACTTAAGACGCCCATTGAACCGGTTCCTGCTGACAGAGTTTGATAAGTGCTCGACGCAGTGAAAGTTGCGCCGGTGCCCGAAAGATTAAGTTGGGTAGTATTACTTAAAATTACAGGCACGTTGGCACGGATAAGGCATTCATGAATGTAAAACTCCTCTGATCGAACCCCTAAAATGCCGATAGTACCGTAGCCACCATTAGCGGTTGGGAAATCCTGTAGTTGAAAATAGCAATTTCGTATACCACAGTTGAGTCCTCCATTAGAGGTTAGAGCAAATTGAACTCCAATTGTTGAACGGCCAGCACCATTGCCAGAATTTGACAGAAAGGTGAAATTTTCACATCCTGAAACTGACGAACCACTAAAATCAAATATAGAACGACCAGTAACGCCTATAATGCTGGTGCTTATATACTTTCCCCCGTCACCCATAAGCCAGATACCCACAGCATTCGTGATATTAATGGGAGCTGTGATATAATAGAATCCAGCCGGGAAGAAAACGCTGATTTGGTAAGTTCCACCACCCGTTGGATAACTTTGACTTTTGGCAAAATTGATTGCGTTTTGGATCGCTGCTGTGTCATCATGACCTCCGTCGCCAAAAGCTCCGTAATCTTTAACGTTTATCATTATAATAAATGGCTGAAAACTGACTTAAATAGCTTTACCGTTGCTCAAGGTACAATAAACTTATACAAGCTAACTATCTAATGATTTTTTCGTAAGTAACAAAGACGGGGTCAAGATAATAATTTCCTCCCTGTAAATTTTACTCACTGTTATATCTATAGTTGAAACGTCGGTCTGGTGCGCTGTCTCCGTTCTGGAAAAATTCTGTTATATCATTCATTTTTAGAATGTTGTCAGCCCAATGGAAGTCTATTCTGACTCTGTTTTTGGTCTGGCGAATCATGGTAACAGGTATGCTAAGCTCAAGTTCGCTATCAGTATAGCGAAAAGAAACTGTTGTAACGGGAACCCATGTTTTTCCACTCCATCTACTGAGCGTAGATTTATTGTTCTTTATGACTTTGTCAATAAGGAAATCGTAACCTGCCCAGCCAGTTTTAGCTGACTGATCAGCGTCAATGAACAGCAGCATCCAGTTCTTATCCGTTGAGCGGGTAAGGTTACGAACGGTTTTGGCGTAGAAGTAAACGTTTTTACTATCGTGTGCCACCCGACAGAACCTAATGTCATTACGCCCGGTATTATTTACGTATTTCACTTTATTGTCAGCCCTTAGCCAGTTACGATGCAATACATCTCCTGCTGGATCTACGAAGTTGGGCCTTACTGCTGTCCATTCATCAAATTTTCCGTCAATAGTAATAGCTTGGGGTGGGCTAGCTTTATCGGGAGGAGGTATCCCTTTGAAATGACGAATGTTAGCAATAAGCTGATAATAATAATTATCCGTATATCCACCCTTCATGGGGTCAATATCCCGATTATATTCGGAATTGTACAAATCTACGAAGAAGGTCTGTCCAGGATTCAAGGGTTTCCCCATAAAATTAGGTGCTTTCGTTTTGGTGCCAGCTTCTGGTTTATTGACAAAGCGTTGGCCAACCCATTCATTCCATCCCGTAACAAACACCACAGCAGGATTTACATCTAAAGCTCGTTTCCATTGTTCATCGAAATACAAACCCTGTTGTGTCTGGGGCGTTGTACCTTGTCGGTTGATAATACCGGCTCGTCCCTGTCGAAAGCTTTTACCTATATTGTTATCAAAGGGATGACTAGCCACTGCTACAGGTATTTCTTCAGCAACGGCCGGGTCTTTATCCCAACCGTAATTTTGTGGTGTTCGATCAAGCCATTGCCAGTGGTGTGGTTCGTTACGAGTGTTTGTCCATGCCCAACTGTATCGCCATGCGAAGAAATTCCGAATAATTGGATCGGTCATTTCTTCAACCTTGCCTAATATCAGCGGTTTGCCTTGCCAGCGGAACCACAGTTCCGAATATCGATTCTGCGAATAGAGTTGTTGATAAATATTGGTAACTGTTTGGGCACTTCTCGTGTAGGTAACAAAACATATGTATGGAGTAGGCATGCCATTCTTCCTCATATCAATGGATATTTCACAAAGTTTGTTTACCACAGACAAATAAGGATCTGCATTTGTTGTATCAAAAAAAAGAATGTCGACTCCTGCCAACGTTAATAATTGTAGATTACGCCTGATAACCCAGGGATCGTCTGCCTTAAAATAGCCAACTTCCGGCTCCCCCCACCAGTGCCAAGTTGCTTCTGGTCCAAACTTTGGATTACTTGGATTTGCTTTCGTTATGGCTGAAATGTTATATATTGCTTTATCATTGTACTGTCCATGCAACAGAAAATAGAAAATGCCAACGTACTTGTTCGTTTTATAGTTGCCAACTTGGGAATGCGTGGGTAATGAACGTCCCACCCCGTCTGTAGCTATCCAGTTTGAACTGATTGGTGCAACGATTGGGGAACCTATTGCTGGTTGTTGGTAATCTGCATAGAGGCAGTGTTCAATTTTTGTCGAAGAAAGAGTAAAGAACAATAAGCTGATTGTCAGTGTAGTGGAAATTATCCATTTCATGTAGTCAGAAGTTTGAATGTGAAGTGAAACGGGTATAAATCGGTGGGTTGCTTTCGTGACAATCTGGTGTTTAGCTCTTAAGCGATCTTGAAAGTGGATATCTCATGCTAGATCAACCATTTGACTGCTTCTTTAAAAAGTATACATTTGTAGGCTATTACAAGCAAAAATAATTTAGCGAAGATATATCACGGCACAAAAATTGCACGTATTTTAATACACATACTGGATGCGAAGAAGGACTTGCAGGATAAATACTTGTGGTTTGTCTTGTAAGAAAATAACCTTTGTGGGGATTATCACGGATATGAACGGAAAAATTTTAACTAGATCAGATGTGAAAAAGTTTTTACTAACAATTGGCTGTTGCTCGTTAGGCCTGACAGGTTTTTCTCAAACTAATTACGTAGCAACTACTCCCTCATCGGCAACGCCTGGGTCCGATAATACGCTTGTAGGTGTTGGAGCTGGTAATTTGAATATGAGTGGTGCTAGTAATTTATTTATCGGGCGCGGTACTGGTATTCAGAATATGTCCGGGACACAGAATGCTTTTGTAGGTGCTTCGGCGGGCAGCAACAACAGTTCTGGGGAAAATAACTCATTTTTAGGGTATAGCTCTGGGTTTAGCAATACTACTGGTAACAATAATACTTTTATTGGCTCGCGTGCGGGATACACAAACGGTGCAGGATACAACAATACATTTTCAGGCTTCAATGCTGGTTACTTCAATACGCAGGGAAACTACAATGCCTTCTTTGGTAGTGGGGCTGGCTACGCCAACTCACAGGGAAGCAATAACACATTCGTGGGAGCAGATGCCGGAAGTGCTAATACTACAGGAGTGGGTAACACCTATTTGGGATCACTATCTGGCTCTTCAGGAGCTAACGGGGTTCAGAACACGTTCGTTGGCGCAAATACAGGGACAAGTAACACTGGGGCAGGTAATACCTTTATGGGGTATCAGGCTGGCCAAAATAATCAATCTGGAGCATACAATGTGTTTATTGGTTCGGTAGCTGGAGCAAATAATACAACCGGTATAGGAAATCTTTTCCTAGGACAACAGGCTGGATTTAATAATACGAGTGGTAAGTACAATCTGTTCATGGGTAATAGTTCAGGAAGTGGTACAACAACGGGATTCGGTAATACGGCTATTGGAGACGGAGCAGCACTCAATAACACCACAGGCATTCAGAATACCTTTATTGGTCAGTATTCTGGCTTCGACAACTATACGGGAATTAACAATGTCTTTATAGGATTTGGTGCAGGTGTACCTACAGGGGCTAATAGTTTAACTAACGCCGTAGCTATTGGCGCATCATCCCGAGTTGCTATCTCCAATGCGTTGGTACTAGGCAATGCTGCGAACGTAGGCATTGGCACATCCGCTCCTGCAAACAAATTGGAAGTAGTGAGCAATGCTGCCAACACATCTGGCTTACGTTTAACCAATCTAAAAAGCACCAGTCCTGTAACGATAACTGCCACCAAATATCTTACCGTAGACGCTAACGGGGATGTGGTGTTAGGTAATGCCAGTGGAGCAGGTCGGGTTGGTGCTGATGAAGGTTTTTGGCAGGCAGAAGGTGAAAACCTGAAAAACACGAATGCAGGGGGTGTACTCATCGGTAATGTCGCTAAAACACCCGCTGGGTATCAATTATATGTAGCTGACGGAATATTGACAGAGAAAGTAAAAGTAGCGGTTAAAAATACGGCTGCCTGGTCGGATAAGGTCTTTGACCAGGGGTATAAACTGCGGAGTTTGGGAGAGGTTGAGTCGTATATCAATCAGAAAAAGCACCTGCCCGGTGTACCCTCGGCCGAAGAGGTAGTAAAAGAAGGCGTAGACGTTGGGCAGATGCAGGCCAAACTGCTGGAAAAAGTAGAAGAACTCACGCTCTACGTAATTGAACTGAAGAAGCAGAACGAGTCCCTCAAAAAGAAAAGCGCAGAACTGGAGCAGCGAGTCAATAAACTTCAACCAAAAGCCCGTAGATAACATGCGACTTTTATTCCTATTTATGGGATGCTGCCTCACATTGACTTGCCTGGCGCAGCAACCGCAACGGACATTACGTATTCAGCTTAGCTATGAAAACGCAGATCAACGCCTGGAGCAGGCTGTTGAAACGATTGTAGCTACCGGTAGAGTTGGAAAGACCGCCAGCGTTGAGTACAGAGCAGGCCAGTCTGTAACGATGCTACCCGGTTTTGAAGCGCAGCAGGGCAGTACATTCCTGGCGCAGATAAAGGCCGTTCAGGTGAATGGGGAGCCTTCGCTGCAACTTGCCGCGTTTCCCAATCCGTTTGAACAATCAACCACCATCAACTACTATCTACCTGCCGAAGGAAAAGTGAACCTGTGGGTTACCGACGCGCAGGGTAAGGTAGTAGGGCAGTTGTTACGGGATGAAAACCAATCGGCCGGTCAGCATACTATGGAATGGAAACCCACTTCTCTATCTGACGGGGTATATATTCCTGTCATTGAAGTCAATCAACAGCGGGCTGTTAGCCGAATTGTGAAGAAGTAATTGAGTGCCGTTCACGAACATAATGAAAAAGACCCGAGCGATGAACGGGTCTTTTTTACGTAATTGCGGGTTGTTTTTCCAGGTGTTATCTGGAAAGTAAAGACATCCATAGGAAAATTGACGGTCGGCATCATTATTGTCACCGCGTTCATTCACGTTATACCCGACAGTCAATGCGTACTTGCTCAAGGTCAGGTTTTTTAGTCGTATTGTTTTTTTTTGTCATTATCCCTCCCTGTTTACTGGCTCAACCAATCCGTAAGCCTACCCAATATAGCGCCGAAGCAGGCAGTTACTTTTCTTCCTCTACCGAAACACCATTCTGGCTACGGGCCAATCAGTACGGAATTGTCCCAAATCGCTCCCCTACATCAACCCTGCGCCTTGGCCTGTATAGCGACTATGATACCAGTAGGCATAGTACCGGACACTGGCGGGACGCGAAGTTTGATGTTGGCTATGGATTGACTGTTGTGGCCAACACAACCCAAAGCCTGCTACCGTACGAAAAAAGTGTGCTGTTGCCGGAAGCATACGTAAAAGTGCGTCGGGGAATTTTTGAAGCGTACATCGGGCGTCGGCGGGAACTGTTTGGATTGGCTGATTCCACGCTGTCAACGGGTTCATATGCCTGGTCGGGCAATGCGATGCCAATTCCTAAAATACAAATTTCCATTCCGGACTTCACGCCCATTGGTTTTACAAAAGGATGGGTGGCTGTTCAGGGTACATTTGCCCACGGCTATCTGGATGCGAATGGCTACATTAAGAATACCATGCTTCATCAGAAATCGCTTTACCTGCGATTGGGAAGGCAACGGGATGTGGTTCGTTTATATGGCGGACTGAACCATCAGGCCGTTTGGGGAGGGCAGGCGGCTGATCCGACGGGTATTCCGGGGACAATACCCGTTGGCGGTAAGCTGCCCAATGGGTTGATAAACTATTTTTATGTATTGACTACGCTCAACTACGGTCGGACTGATACGCAGCAGTACTCATTTTTTGATTTGACCAATCGGGTGGGGAATCACCTGGGTTCCATCGATATGGCCGTGGAAGTTGATTTGGTGCGTCATGTACTATACCTGTATAGGCAAAATCTTTATGAGGACGGGTCGCTGTTTTATTTGCTGAATATTGCCGACGGATTGAACGGCGTGCGACTGCGACGAAATAACCCGAAGGCAGTTGTCCGTGATATTTTGTTTGAGTTTTTGAATACAACCAGCCAGGGGGGGGACGTATTTGTATATGATGATCCCAATCGGCGGGGTAAAGACGATTATTTCAATCATCAGCAGTACCGGGATGGCTGGGCTTACCGAAAACATACCATCGGAACGCCTTTTATCGCCCCTGCTCCTGGGCCTCAGGACCAATATCCATACGGCACTTTTACGGCAAATAACCGGGTGTACGTGTTCCATGCCGGATTGGCAGGGAGTTTACCCATACGCTGGCGTACCTTATCCGGCCCGGTGACCTATCAAACTAAACTTTCGTTCAGCCGTAATCTGGGTACGTACGATAATCCGTATCAATCGATTCGAAGTCAGTTTTCAGCGTACGTAAATTTGGTTGCTCCCCTGTCTATTTTAGGGGGACTGCAATTTACCGCAAGCATGGCTGCGGATGCTGGTACGCTCTATCAAAATGGCGTCGGTACGTTTATCAGCGTAAAGAAAACATGGTATTCGCGTGTGTCTAATTAGTTTAGTGAAAGAATATCCCAATATATTGTATTTTTTTAAGAACGCATTTGTGTTTAATTTGCGCCTTGGTTCGGTGAACCGTTAGATAATATTCGTGTGAAACCGTAGAATTTAACTAGTAATTTAGCAGACTATAACTTAGTAGGCTTCTTGCCAAATTCTTGCTGAGAAAAAGTTGAGAGGTATGAGGCATCGTTATTCTATACTGTTCTTTCCGCTCCATGTAATCATTGATTTCCTGAGCCTGAATGCGGCCTTCGTTGGTGCTTACTGGCTCAAGTTTCAGGCACTTGAGCCGGTTTCTGAAGCCCCTTACGCGTCGTTTTGGTGGCTTTTCAATATAATATGGTTAGTTGAGGTATTAATTCTAAAACCATATATATATCCCCGCCAGCTGTTCAAATCCGGGCACCTGATCAAGCAGTTATTTTTGCTGGTATTTATCCATATTGCTATTATAGCGTTATACTGGGTCATTATTCAGGGGTATTATTACTCGAGGGAGCATCTGTTTATAACGTACGCGCTATTCCTTTCAGTTGGTATCGTTTTTCGAATTGGGGGAGTCGTTTTTCTCAAAGCCTATCGGGCCCGGGGATATAATAACCGACGCTATATTATTGTCGGCTACGGTAAGCTGGCTAATACCATTCGGGCTTTTTATGATGCCCATCCTGAAATGGGCTTTCACTTCTGTGGCTATTTTGATGAATCGACTACCGAGAACGCTGGCTTGCTGCAGGGAGGATATGAGTCTCTTCTGGAATACATTGGAAATAACCGGATCGATTGCGTTTACTGTTGTATGCCCTATATGGACAATCAACGGTTGAAATATGCCGTTGACAATGCCGAAATGGCTGATTATCAGGTGAAAATTCTGGTCGATTTCAGGGGTTTCCTGGCACGTGGCACATCTGTAGAATACCACGATTTCCTGCCCGTATTGAATTTGTCATCGCAAATGATGGCTGATTTACAGATCGATATTCTCAAGCGTTCTTTTGATATTTTGTTCTCGGTGGCAGCCCTTGGGTTAGGAATGCCTCTATTTATTGTTATAGCCATAGTGACACGGGCTACCTCTGTCGGCCCTATTCTCTATGCGCAGGAACGTATCGGACGCGAAGGTAAACCATTCAGGATATACAAGTTTCGGAGTATGTATGTGGATGCTGAAAAATCAGGGCCCCTCTTATCCGGTGGATTACTCGATAGTCGCATTACACCCTGGGGGCGCTTCATGCGTCAAACCCGCCTGGACGAAATCCCGCAATTCTATAATGTACTGATCGGCGATATGTCGGTAGTAGGTCCCAGACCGGAGCGACAGCATTTTATTGATCAGATCGTGGAGATTGCACCCGAGTACCGTTCTTTATTGAAAGTAAAGCCGGGTATAACCTCCATTGGCCAAATTAAGTACGGTTACGCAGCCAGCATCGAAGAAATGGTACAACGACTACGCTATGACCTGCTTTATCCTAAACGCCGGTCCTTTTTATTTGATATGTGGATCATCGCCCAAACGCTGAGGGTAATGGCCCAGGGGCGTGGTAAGTAATTGCTGCTGCCGCTCCATTCGTATAACCGGCTTATTATATGAGGGCTTTTTTTGCATGGGCTTGCTATGGCGTACTTATCTTTTCCAGTTGTACATCGGTCTACGCCCAGCATATACATCAGTACAGTATAGAAACCGGTGCCTTATTTTCCTCAGGCCAGACACCTTTCTGGCTACGGGCCAATCAGTACGGGATTGTTCCGGTGGAGAACCCCGCTCTACGATTGAATGCCAGATTATATTCCGATTATAAAGCAACGGATAGTACTGGCCACAAAGCCATCGTTGACTGGGGTTATGGTCTCAACGTTGTCACGAATGTAGGAGCAACAAATCAGTTTATTATTCCTGAAGCTTACGTAAAAGGGCGTTTTGGTGCCTTTGAAATCTATGCAGGCCGTCGAAAAGAGATCATAGGCCTTGTCGACACGCTTCTTACAAGCGGCTCCTATATCTGGTCTGGAAATGCGTTGCCATTTCCCAAAATTCAGGTTGCCTTACCTGCTTTCACGCCCGTACCTTTCACAAAAGGCATTGTATCCATTATGGGTACTTTTTCGCACGGCTGGTTCGAAAATGCTGATCGGTTGGTAAAAGGTTCCTACCTGCATCAATCATCCGTTTATGGAAGGCTGGGTAAACCGTCATGGCGCGTAAAGCTATACGGAGGGGCTAATCATCAGGTTATGTGGGCTGGACGTTCCGACTACCTGGATCCCACAGTAGCTGCCAATGGGCAACTACCATCCAGCATTAAATATTTTCCAGCCGTTGTACTGGGAACGCAGAACCCTTTTCCTGATGACCAGACTATTCAGACAATCAGCCGCTTTGAGGAAAATCGTATTGGTAACCATCTCGGGTCGATTGATGTAGCGGCTGAGGTTAATTTAAACCAGTGGAATTTATTCGCCTATCGGCAATTCGTTTATGATGATGGTTCGCTGTTTTACGGCACGAACTTGAACGATGGATTGAATGGCCTACGTATAAGAAACAATTATCAACCCGACAGATCAGCATTTTTTCTACGCCAGATTACAATAGAATATCTTTTCACCGGTAGCCAGGGGGGTGATGTATTTATTCTTGAGGATCCCCAGAGACGAGGCCGTGATGATTATTTTAACAATAGCCAATATCTCGATGGCTGGACTTATTTTGGGCGAACTATCGGTACGCCGTTTCTCACACCGCAACAAGAGGTAAATCCATCGTTACCACCTCGTTATGGTATAGCAAACAACCGCGTCAGTGCATTCCATCTTGGCTTAAGTGCATTAGTGTTCAATAAAGTGGATATCACATCCCGTTTGTCATTTAGTCGTAATGCAGGGACATATGCGGTTCTTTATCTCCATATTCCCGGCCAGTTTTCTGGCCTCCTGACTGCATCACTACCCATAAATCTGTTTGGTGGGACGGTATTGAATGGTTCTCTTGCTATAGACTCGGGTGGATTATTGCCTAATAGTGTGGGTGGGTATATTAGCCTGCGAAAAACGGGTATGATTAACAGAAAGCGCCCAGCTGTACATTCACCCAATAAGTATTTTTAATTAATGCTCCATCCCTGTTTTGTGGGGTGGCCATTAAAAAACTTTAACGTGATTTTTGCAGAAAATCGACAGGTATTTTTTTGTAAATACTATTTTTGCCGAAATCGGGTTGATATAATAATCATATAAGTAAAAGGCGTGAGAATGGTGCAGAAAGGGAAAATATGTAATTGGTTTATAATGGTAGTTTTAGTAGGAGTGGGGGGGGCATGTGGCCAGGACGCTCAGAAAAAATTGAACCAGTCGACCCAGAGTATGCGCACGTGCGCTGACGATCAGGCCCTTACTCGAACTGAGCAGGAGAAAATCAGGCAACAGATACATGCAGATGATAAAGCCCGGCAGATTGAAGAAATATTTCGGCAAAAAGTAAGGAGTGGACTTAATGGAAACGTACTGGTTGCCCAAAAAGGAATAGTGCTGTACAAACACTGTTTTGGGTTGGGTCATTTCGAACGAAGCCAGCGCGATACCCTGGTTGATGATTCGAAATTTCAGTTAGCTTCCCTCTCCAAAACGTTTACAGCCGTTGGTACCCTGAAACTTATCCAGGCAGGAAAGCTGAGTTTTGAGGATACTATTCAAAAATTCTACCCCGATTTTCCCTATCATGGCATCACCGTTCGTGAGCTGCTGAGTCACCGTAGTGGTCTGCCAAATTACCAGTACGCGTTTGATGACAGCATGAAGGTTAATTTTTACAAGAGAGAAAAACCTTACCCGTCCAATGCAACGATTATGCACTGGTTTGCAACGGTAAAACCAACACCCCAAAAATATAACATTCCCGGTCGGGGCTTCAGTTACAGCAATACGAACTACATGGTTTTGGCTTCAATCATTGAAAAAGTGAGTGGCCAAAGCTATGAATCATTCATTCACAGGAATATTTTTGAGCCACTGGGAATGCACCAGACTTTCGTGGCTACTACTAAAAATGACTCAATCAATCATCACCGGACGGCTGGCTATCAGTGGAACCGGCGCATTCCTAAAGATTATTACGATGATGTAGTTGGTGATAAGGGAATTTATTCTACTACCGGTGATTTATTCCGCTGGTATCGTGCCTTGAATGGGGATTGCCTGCTACCGAAAAAGATGCTGGCCGAAGCCTTTGTTCCCCGCAGCTTTGAGCGAAAAAGTGCTAAGAATTATGGGTACGGGTTTCGGATGATGCTGAACGAAACCAACCAACCCGAATATATTTATCACTCCGGTTGGTGGAAAGGATACAATACCATGTTCTGGTTTAGCCCCAAAGACGAATATGTGATTATTATTCTCGGGAATCGCTACAATACAACGGTGTACCGCGTTAAGGAATTGATCGATATATTACACGGAAATTCCAGTGATCAATCAGCAGAGACGGATGCCGAAGTAGAAATATGAGTAGAGCCGACTGGCTAGTCGGCTTTTTCCATTTTATACTGTTTCTATCATTAAGCGACCGTTCTCTATGCGATCTTTCCTATTCGCTATTTTTCTTATAACTACTTTGCCCGACATTACCTTTTCTCAGGAAGTAATTAACCTGTGGCCCTATAACGCTGTTCCTAACGCAATTTCCGGGGCCAGAATTACAGAAAAGTCTGAAACGGATGCCAATGGTATTCTACGGATCAGCAACGTATCCGTGCCCACTATAACAGCGTATCTACCGGCGAAGGCGAAGATGACCGGTGCGGCCGTTATGATTTGCCCTGGTGGGGGATATGGCATTCTGGCGGCTAGCCATGAAGGCTCCGACATAGCCCAATGGTTCAATGAAATGGGCGTAGCTGCTTTCGTGTTGAAATACCGACTGCCAAATCCGGAGATCATGACTAATCAGCAGGAGGTACCTTTGATGGATGCCATTCAGGGAATGACACTTATTCGGCAGAACGCGGGTAAATATGGTATTGATCCGGCTAAAATTGGCGTGATGGGTTTCTCGGCGGGGGGGCATTTGGCGTCAACACTGGCAACGCATTATCACCTCGATGCCAAAACCAGCGAAATGGCAAAGCCCGACTTCGCTATTTTGCTCTATCCAGTCATAACATTTGGCGAAAAAGCGCATGTCGGCTCCCGGAATAGTTTGCTGGGTAAGTTGACTACGTCGCCCGAAATGATTGCTTACTATTCTAATGAATTACAGGTAACGAATCGGACACCACCTACTTTTCTGGTTCATGCGGAAAATGACAAAGCTGTTCCGGTTGAAAACAGTATCAGTTTTTATCTGGCTTGTCTGAAAAATTCGGTTCCTGCCGAAATGCATTTGTACCCTGCCGGGGGGCATGGGTTTGGCATGCGTACCGCAACGTTTGGTTCGCTTAATACGTGGCCGGATGCCTGCAAGGCATGGTTGACCGCTTTAACCGTTCCCAAATCATAACATTACCCTCCTATAAATTTCAGTTTATTTATAGACAACCTCCCGAATCACGTAGTCTATTGATTACGTGATTTGGGAGGTTGTTTTAGTCGTCGGGCAATCATCTGTCAAACAGGCAGAACGCATTGGATGCGGCTAACTGGCCAGAAAATCGACCGCCTGCTTCAGTGTTCGCTCATTACTAGTTTCAGGGTCGGTATATGACCGTTCACCTACTTCTATGGTCAGTTCTTTTCCAATAAGCTGTTTGGTGTCCAGCTCCTTATTGGCTTCGGCATGAATACCTACCCGGTCAAACAGGCTGATAATCGCTGGCATACCGGCAGGCGACTGGTAAAACCGGTGTGATACATACCCTTCGTCATTCTCAAACCGGACGGCAAAGAAAGGGATACCCTTATATTCACTCGACCCCTCCTCAATATCCGTAATCGTTACCTGTTGCCGACCGTCGGGTAGCAACGCTTTATCCTGTCCCTTTTCTACTGCAATTTTCATAACGACAATTTGTGTTTTATTTGTATTATAAAAACTGAATGTGTAGCCGTTTGTTTCTGAAAAAAGGGTTTTTCTGGTAAAAATCTGCTCTAAGTCTTTATTTATATAAGGAGATTGTTTTTTAATATTTTACCTGTATTATAAATTTCTATCGACAGAATGACCAAAGCCGTTTACCAGTGTCCCGTCAGGACGCTAATAAACGGCTTTAGTCAGGCGTACAATTGAATTATTTATCGTTTAGAATCAGGGGAACACTTCCACGTCCATTCATGATGACAATTTTAGCATTTGGCGACGCTGCCAGTTCCTTCTGTGCTTTGATTTGCTCATACTGCAACTGCTTATCGCTCAGGCCTGTCGACAATATTTTCTGGTAATCGGCAATACCCTGGGCTTCAACCCGTTTCCGTTCGGCTTCCTGCCGCTCTTTCTGCAATACGAACTGCATCTTTTGGGCATCCTGCTCAGCATTGATTTTTGATTCAATGGTTTTTTTTACGGATGTGGGCAGGTCGATATTCCGAATTAATAATTGCTCCAGCATCAATCCACGCTGCTTAAAGTCAGCTTCAATCGTTTTATAGATACGGGTCTGAAATTCATCACGCCGGGTCGAGTATAACGCAACCGCGTCGTAGTAAACGGCATTGTCCCGAATACGGGTACGCGTAATGGGCCGGACTATTTTGTCCATGTAGTCTACACCAATCTGCCGATAAATCTTTGGCGCATCTGCCGGAATGAGCCGGTAAAGTACGGTAAGGTCGATAACCACTTCCAGTCCGTCGGCAGTGAGTACCCGAATGGCATCGTCACCCTGTTTCTGACCTTCATCGCGTGCGGCCGACATGGTGTAGTTCTGCGTTTTTACGTCAAACTCCGACACTTCAGCCAGTGGGTTGACGAAGTTCAGCCCTGCATTCAACGCACGTTCACTCACGTTACCAAAAAGGGAAACAACCCCCACCTGTCCGGCGTCAATTTGCCGGATACCAGAGGTAAGTGCGCCCAGCACAATCATAATAATACCGACTACTTTAACGGGTCTGGAAAAATGCGCGATAGCCAGGGCGGGGGTATTGATTGCAAAACCGGCAACTAATACCAGAATACCAAGAATGATAAAAAACATTGTATTGCGTGTATAAGCCGTCGAAATCAGACAGCCTTAGGTGAAAATAATGAGTAAAAGGCTATAACCTATTGTTCGTCAGCTCGTACTTTCCGGGAGGAGTGAATGTATGCTGGTTATAGAATTAACCAAATATAGCTGAATAGCAAGGGGTAAAAAATGGTATTTGGAAGAACGGGTGCCGGATTGGTCAATCGGCCTGGAAGAAGGATAACAAAAAAAGGCATCCGGTAAACAACCAGATGCCTTTCTTGACCACACTGTATAACCCTTCAGTAGATTATCGTGAAGTTTTCGTGCTCTTCTTCTTGTCTTTAGGCGCTACTGCTTCCGGCGTTGCTGCCGTAGAGGCTTCTTTCTGCGTAACAACTTCTCCTTTTAGATACAGAACCGTTTGGCCTGCCTCGGCATTGCTCGTTACCGTTACTGATTTGTTGAAAGGACCAGCAGCCGCTGCATTAAATGTAGCTGATACAGTGCCCGTTTTTCCCGGCATGACCGGTTCACGCGTCCAGCTTGGCTTGGTACAGCCACAGGAAGCCTGTGCATCATTGATAACGACTGGGTCGGAACCCGTATTCTTAAATTCAAATACATACGTTACCGGCTTACCCTGTTCAACTTTGCCAAAATCGTGCGTTTCCTGCGCGAATTTCAGAACTCCCTTCTGGGCGTAGCCAACTGCGACAAACACAAACAGAGCTACGAAAAGTGAAAAAGTCTTTTTCATTATACTAAACGGAATTATGATTTGGTTATTAAAATACTAAGTCTTGTACCGCTAGCCTGTGCAAACATTCTGCCAGAATGCATACTGTTGGCTGTTTCACTAACAAAGAAACAGATAAAATCGTTTTTTTGAAAGCTGACTTGTTTTATCTTACTTTACTTTCGCTTGGTAATCGACACACGGGTTGCCAGCGGCTTCATTGACAAATTGATAGTTAGACGATTTCAATCCGTATCCCTGTTTTGATAGCAAACGAACAACTCCGCTCGACTGATATTTTAAGTCGTGAAAAAATCCTGTTAGATTACCGAATGGCTTGTGAAAGCCGACAGGTAAGTCTGCTGGGTAGGCGCGATGTGATGGGAGGCCGGGCTAAATTTGGCATATTTGGTGACGGTAAGGAACTGGCTCAAATGGCAGCCGCACGGTTCTTCGACAAGGGTGATTATCGCTCAGGTTATTACCGCGACCAGACTTTTGTCGCTGCTTTAGGTGAACTGACCTGGCGGGAATTTTTCGCGCAGCTCTATGCGCATACGGATGTTGAAGCCGAGCCCAGCACGGCTGGCCGTTCCATGAACGGGCACTTTGCCACCCGCTGGCTTGATGAACAGGGGCTCTGGCGTAATCAGACTGAACTCTATAACTCCGTTTGTGATATTTCGCCCACAGCGGGGCAGATTCCCCGGTCGGTGGGACTGGCTTATGCATCTAAACTGTTTCGTCATAATCCCGATTTAGCAGCCCTGACCAATTTTTCCCGGAAAGGCAACGAAGTTGTGTTTGCCAATATTGGCGATGCCTCCACTTCTCAGGGTATGTTCTGGGAGACAATGAATGCCGCTGCCGTATTACAGGTTCCCTTGCTGACCTCCGTTTGGGACGATGGCTATGGAATTTCTGTGCCTACTGAATATCAGACCGTTAAAGGGAGTATATCGAAAGCGTTGGCTGGTTTTCAGCGGGATGATTCCAGCAAAGGTATCCGTGGAAAAGGGCTGGAAATTTTTACGGTAAAAGGGTGGGATTATGTTGGCCTGCTGGAAACGTATCAACAGGCTGCGCACATATGCCGCGAGGAGCAGGTACCTGTTCTGGTTCATGTGCAGGAGCTTACGCAGCCGCAGGGTCACTCATCATCGGGTTCGCATGAGCGGTATAAATCAAAAGACCGGCTGGCCTGGGAAGCAGAACACGACTGTAATCGGGTATTTCGGCAATGGATTCTGGAGAATGGATATGCCACTGCCGAAGAGCTGGAAACCATTGAGGAGGAAGCGAAGCGGGCGGCCAAGCAGGCCCGGCTTGAAGCCTGGAAAGCGTTTCAGGAATCCATGAAAGCGGATTTTGACAGCGCTCTTGAGCTACTTCAGCAGGTTGCCCGTCATAATCCAAAATCGGCCGAATTAATGGCTATTCGGGAAGAGTTACGAAAAGAATTCTCCCCAATTCGGCGGGATACCGTTTCGGCCGTGCGGAAAGCACTTCGGCTGCTCCGAACCGATTCCGGTACCGGGAAGCAACGATTAACAGACTGGCTGGAGCGTACAAATGCCGATAACAGAGAGCGATATAATTCACATCTGTACAGTGAGTCGCCGGACTCGCCAATGCGCATAAAAGGTGTTCCCGCACAATTTGCCGACGACAGTCCGGCACTTGATGGGTATCAGATACTACAACGGTATTTCGACAATCTGTTCACCCGCGATCCCCGTGTAGTGGCTTTGGGCGAGGACGTTGGTCTTATTGGCGACGTAAATCAGGGCTTCGCCGGTTTGCAGGAGAAGTTCGGAGAAATTCGTATTACGGACACGGGTATTCGCGAAACCACTATTATTGGACAAGGAATAGGGATGGCCATGCGGGGTCTGCGCCCTATTGTCGAAATTCAGTACTTTGACTACATCTATTATGCATTAGCCACGCTCACCGACGATTTAGCTACGTTGCTTTATCGCACCAAAGGTGGACAAAAGGCTCCGCTCATTGTCCGAACCCGTGGTCATCGACTGGAAGGAATCTGGCATTCCGGCTCACCAATGGCTGCTATGCTGGGCAGCCTGCGGGGATTACACATTCTGGTGCCGCGCAACATGACTCAGGCCGTCGGTTTTTATAACACACTCATCAAAGGAGATGACCCGGCACTGCTGATTGAATCGCTCAATGGGTATCGTCTTAAAGAGATTTTACCGAACAACTTAAGCGAGTTTTGTGTGCCGCTGGGCGTGCCGGAAACACTTCGTTCGGGTACCGACTTTACGATTGTTACTTACGGCTCTATGTGTCGGATTGTTATGGAAGCGGCCAGCCAGCTGGAGCAAATGAATATCAGTGTCGAGGTTATTGACGTGCAGACGCTTCTTCCGTTCGATGTGCATCATCTGATTGCCGAATCCGTCAGGAAAACAAATCGGGTGCTGTTCGCCGATGAAGATGTTCCGGGTGGCGCGTCGGCCTATATGATGCAACAGGTAATTGAGGGACAGGATGTGTATCGTTACCTGGATTCTGCTCCGCGCACGCTGTCGGCCAAGGCACACCGGCCACCCTACGGCTCCGATGGGGACTATTTTTCCAAGCCGAATGTTGATGATGTCATTGAGGCTGTATACGCGCTCATGAACGAAGCCGAGCCAGTACGCTTTCCCGAAATTTAACGGATGAGCGACCCAGGGCATACGCTTATTTATTCTCTACCATGTCATACTTTAAGGACGTAAAGACCGGCATTTTAACGTCAATCAAAGGGTTGAGTCTCACGTTTAGGCACTTGCGGAACGCCACTAAACGGCGTACCCCCGAAGGTATTGCCAGCGACAAGTACTTCGATTTGCAGGATGGCCTGGTTACACTCCAATACCCCTACGAACAATTACCCATCCCGGACAACGGACGCTATCGGCTCCGCAATGAGATTGACGATTGTATCGTGTGTGACAAATGCGCTAAAGTTTGCCCCGTCGACTGTATTACTATCGATGCCATCAAAGCGACCGAGGAGATTGGTCGCGCATCGGACGGGTCGCCGATTCGGTTATATGCGGCTACGTTTGATATCGACATGGCCAAGTGCTGCTATTGTGGTTTATGCACCGTAGTTTGCCCAACCGAGTGCCTGACGATGGACAAAAAATTCGACTACAGTGAGTTTGAACTGGGGAAACTAACCTACGAATTCTCGAACCTCAGTAAAGAACAGGCCGACGAGAAACGGGCATTGTACGAGCAGTTTTTGTTGGAAAAAGATGCTGCGAAAGCGGCCCAGACTGCGGCTAAAACAACGTCTGTTACGACTACAGACGCAACAACTGGCTCCACGAAGGAAGCACCAAAACGACCTGCGTTCCGGCCAACGGCGAAGCCTAAGACAATAGTATCCGCCGAGCCAGTACCCGATAAAGAGAATTCGGAAGAATCGACTGTCGAAAATTCGATTACGGATGCCACCCCCACCGAGATGGAGCGAATTGCCCAGGGAGGACTGGAGTTGGCAAAACACCCTGCTTTTGAGCCAACTCCGGTAACGGAAAGTCTCCCTACGGATGAAGCTATGAGGGATGAAGCAATCAGGGATGTGCCGGTTGCCGCTGAAAAGCCAGTAGCGTCAAAGCCCGCTTTCCGGCCAACCATGAAACCGCCGGTTGCCAAAAAAGAAGAAAAAGTGGAAGGGGAGCCTGAACCGGAAGCACCAAAACCAGCGGGTAAGCCGGCTGGTTTTCGCCCCACAATGAAACCGGCTGCGAAAGAATCCGTTGCTCCTCCTGCTACCGAATCGCCCAAACCAAAACCGGCTTTCAAACCGACAATGAAACCGTCGTTTCCGAAAGTTGAAGAGCTAAAAACAGACGCGCCAGTACCCGCCGAAGAGGTGGCAATACCGAAGTTAAAGCCCGCTTTTCGGCCCACCATGAAGCCAAAAGCAAAACCTGATGCGGCTAATCAAAGTAGCCCCGAAACAGATGAATAAATGCTCCAGCTTGCTTTCTATGCGTTTGCAGCGCTGACTCTCATCGGCGCGTTTGCGGTTCTGGTTACCCGCAATGTACTCTACGCGGCTTTTTTTCTGTTGCTGGCCCTACTGGGTACTGCAGGGTTATTTGTGCTGGCCAGTGCTGATTTCCTAGCTATTGCCCAGATAATGATCTATGTGGGGGGCGTGCTGGTGCTGGTGATTTTCGGGGTGATGCTCACTCACAAGCCGGATTCACCCATCGACATGAGTAATCAGCAACCGAATCGTATTCCCTCCTCAAATCGCAGGGGAGTCGGTTCTTCCTGGATTGTGGGTACACTGGTAGCCGGCAGTTTGTTTGCGGCTCTGTTTATCGTGTTGGTTCGGGCAAATTTCAGACTGTTGAGCCAACCCGTTGGATGGAAAAGTGCCGTTAATACAATCGGTATGCAACTGATGACCGAATACGTCGTTCCCTTTGAAACGGTTGCAATTCTGCTGCTCGCTGCGCTTGTAGGAGCTACTTACCTGGCCTCTCCACTCGCTAAACCGACCCGACATGCAACCCGTTGACAGTTTTCTTTTTTTGCTGGTAGGAGCCGCTTTATTCTGCATCGGCCTGACTGTCGTGGTGCTCAAACGGCATGCCATCGTGGTCCTGATGGGCATTGAACTCATGCTCAATGCGGTGAATATCAATCTCGTCGCTTTCAGTCAATACGATCCCGACCGAATACAGGGGCAGATGTTGGCGTTGTTTGTTATCATTGTGGCGGCTGCCGAATCGGCCGTTGCCCTGGCTATTCTCATCCAGGTTTACCGCCATTTCCGAACGGCCCAACTGGATGAACTGACCGAATTGAACCGCTGATCGTAACCATACGCCAATTTATCTGATAAATGGTGTGGCCGATACGTGTGAAGCTAGTTGAACCGAAATACACGGCTATTTGCTTCCCCGACAGATAATCGGGATATTTGCGGCCAATTCTGCCCGAATACGAATGCCCGTTGATACCTTCCAACTACTTCACCTGCTTACTGCTGCCCTGTTAGGGTTGCCTTTTGCGGGCTTTCTGGTTTTGGTATTGGCAAGCCGTCGGGTGTCGGGCGTACTGGCCATCCTGCTGACGACAACCGGGCTTGCCCTATCCGTCCTGCTGGCCTTAAAACTTCCTGAGCAGGGAGTTTCCATTCAGGCAAACTGGGCTACGCTGTCGGGAATATCGTTCCCAATCCGTTTTAGCGTCGATGCTTTAGCAGTTCTAATGCTGGTGGTAGTTCACTTTGTGGCGTTGTTAGTACAGATTTATTCTATATCCTACCTGCACGATGAGCCGAAGCTGAGCCGGTATTTTGCCTATCTGCAATTGTTTATTGGTGCCATGCTGGGCATTGTGCTGGCGGGAAACCTGCTGGTCATGTACGCTTTTTGGGAGTTGGTGGGGCTGGCATCGTACCTGCTCATTGGTTTCTATACCGAACGACCTGCGGCATCCAAAGCCGCTCAGAAAGCATTTCTGATGAATCGGGTTGGTGATATTGGGTTCCTGATTGGTATTTTCCTGACCTACTACTACTACGGTACGCTTGACCTCGTACTACTGACCGCAAAGGGGGGTACCGTTGTTATCCCGACCGCGTTGGGGTTGTGTCTGTTTATGGGCTGTGTGGGCAAATCGGCGCAGTTTCCGTTGCTAACCTGGCTGCCCGATGCCATGGAAGGACCGACCCCTGTTTCGGCCCTTCTGCATGCGGCTACAATGGTTGCGGCCGGTATTTTTCTTCTCGCCCGGATTCACCCGCTGCTCTCGCCCGATGCCCTGATGGTGATAGCCTTAGTTGGTACGATAACCACCGTTTGGGGAGGTTTTTCAGCCCTGTTTCAGACGGATATTAAAAAAGTACTGGCTTTCTCTACCGTTTCGCAACTGGGCCTGATGGTGGCGGCAATGGGGACCGGCCATGTGCAGGGAGCCATGTTCCATCTGCTCACTCATGCATGTTTTAAAGCGGGATTATTTCTGAGTGCGGGCGCGGTAATCCATGCCGTGCATACGCAGGACATGCGGTTGATGGGGGGATTGCGCCGTTCTCTGCCGACTACCTTTCTGGCTTATACCGCTTGTGCGGCCGCGCTGGTTGGGCTACCCTTCTTTTCTGGTTTTCTATCGAAAGAAACCATACTGAATGGTGCCTTTAGCTGGGCGGGCGAACATGATAACTTCCTGACGTATATCGTTCCGGTGTCACTTCTGCTGTCATCGGCACTCACTGCACTGTACATGGCCCGTCAATGGCGGCTCATTTTCTTTGGTCAATACCGGAACGAACTTATTCCGGCATCGCAGGCGCACGAACCCGACTGGCTCATGCGAGGCCCGGTGGTTTTACTGGCGATTTTTTCGGTAGGATTCTGGTTTTCCATAAACCCACTCTCTGCGCATGGGAGCTGGTTCTTTCGGGTTTTTCCACTAATGGAGGAAATAACTTTCTGGTGGATGGCTCCTCTTTCTATTGGTCTGGTATTAGTGGGAGGATGGCTTGGATTCCAGATGCAGGACCCCCGTCCCGACTCCAGTGTTGTCCAGCTGTCACTCCGATACGGTTTTCTCGATTTCTTCTACCAGTACCTGGTTATCAAACCAACGATCAGGCTGGCATCCCTGCTTAACCGGACAGACCATCGGGTGGTTGATGGGCTGGTCGATGGGTTTGGCGTATCCGTAGTTGTTTTAGCCCATATTATCCGCGTCGTCGATAAACTGGGACTTGATGGGTTTGTCAACCGAATTGCCTGGTTAGTAGGGCGATTGGGAAGGCTGACACGCTCCGTACAAAACGGTCGGATTCAGTCTTATATTACAGCGGCAGTGGTCGGGTTGTTAGTCGTACTTTGGTGGATTTTATGAGGATACCGGTAGCCCAATAAACTGGCGTTGCCCGTAATAACTATGATTCTTTCGCTACTTATTTTTCTTCCGTTACTTGGTTCGCTGGTTGTCGCGTTGCTGCCCGATAATCAAGGGGCAACGTTTCGATGGATTGCTTTACTGATTACACTGGCAGATGTTGCTCTGGCGGCCGTCACGTATGTGTCATTTGATACAACCCTTGCCGGGTATCAGCTCGTAGAGCAGGTCAACTGGATAACATTACCCCTTGGGGGATTGGGTGTTGCGTCCATCGATTATCTGGTTGGGATTGATGGAATAAGCATGCCACTGGTTGTTTTGTCGGCCGTGGTTATGCTGGTCGGTGTGGTTGCGTCCTGGCAACTGACGCATCGGCTCAAAGCGTATTATGCCCTGTATCTGCTGCTGACGGGAACCATCATGGGCTGTTTTGTCGCACTCGATTTCTTCCTGTTTTTTCTGTTTTTCGAGTTCATGCTCCTGCCCATGTACTTTCTCATCGGGCTGTGGGGGGGGGCACGCCGGGAGTATGCATCTATTAAATTTTTCCTGTACACATTGCTCGGCTCATTGCTGATTCTACTGGTTATGATCAGCCTGTACCTGTCCGTTATGGATCCCGTCAGTACGGCGGTGCTGGCTGGTCTAATCAATAACCCGGCGGAAGCAACGGCCGATGTCATCCGTAGTGTACAGACGTACCTTCAAAACGGGCAGTTGAATCCGGGACAAATCGTCCATACGTTCGATATGCGCTATCTGGCCGATGGTGGCAACTACCTGCCCGGGGCCTTCCTGAATCCTGCCGCCGAACCGATTATTCTGGGCCTTCCTGCCCGCTTGCTGGCTTTTTGGGTGATATTCATCGGCTTTGCCATCAAGCTTCCTATCGTACCGGTGCATACCTGGTTGCCCGATGCCCACGTGGAAGCGTCAACGCCGGTTTCGGTCGTGCTGGCGGGCGTGTTACTCAAGATTGGCGGCTACGGTTTTCTGCGAATTGTCTGGGATTTCTTTCCCGATGGAGCCGCCGAGTACGCCAAAATACTGGCGGGCTTAGGGGTATTGTCCATTGTGTACGGCGGGTTGAATGCGCTGGCTCAGTCCGACATAAAGAAGATGATTGCCTATTCGTCAGTGTCGCACATGGGGTTTGTGCTGCTGGGCGTGGCTTCCCTAACGGCCGAAGGGGTTAACGGGGCTATTTATCAGATGGTTAGTCATGGCGTATTGTCCGCCATGCTTTTTCTCATTGCCGGTGTCCTGTATGACCGCACTCACGACCGGCGTATTGACTCCTACCGGGGCCTGATGCAACCCATGCCCCAATACACTGTCCTGACGGCCATTGCTTTTTTTGCCTCACTGGGGCTACCGGGTTTTTCGGGATTCGTGGGCGAATTGTTTACCCTCATGGGTGGTTTCCAGTCGGCCTGGCTGCCCGGCTGGCTTACTGCCCTGGCTACGACTGGTATCCTGCTGGCGGCAGCCTACTTTTTGTGGACCCTCCAGCGGATGTTTTTTGGACCCTACTGGTCCCGTCATGAAGCGACTACCGTGTTAAACGACCTTACGTTTCGTGAAAAAATCTTATTGATTCCTTTGGGTGCCATGGCGCTGGGCCTGGGCCTGTTTCCAAACCTTATCTTTAATCTGAGTGGTGCTACCGTAGCGCAGTGGCTGGTAAAGTTTGCCGTGGAATAACAGGTTAGCGCCCGTATTGACTCCGACGAACAACTTGCCAGACGAAGCCAATAAGGCCGACCAGTGCCAGCGGGCCTAACAGGTTGAGCAACTGCCAGCCGGTACGATTGTCATCAACCCGAATTTTATCCAGCGGACGTAGGGTAACGGAACGGGAACGGGCGGTAATAACGCCGTTCGGGTCAATTAGGTAGTCAATCGCATTCAGGGCAAAATCCTTGTTGGCGTACGTATTCCGTGTGTATCGGTCAAAGCCAAGCGGGTAGGGCATATTACGCTTGTAATCGACATCATTGATAATTAAATCGCCGTCCGAACAAATGAGGATTCGGGATGCCGTGCCCTCAGCCCTGAACCCATTGGCACGCGGGTCGCCGGGGAGAATTCGATTGGCAAACAGCGATTGGAATTTTCCCTCGAGCAAACACCCAATGATGTGCGTCCCATCCGTATACGTGCTGGGGTCCGGTTGCTGACGGGCCTCATTGTACGAAATAAGGGCGGGTGTTTTCAGGATTTTAGTATAGGGTGAGGTTAGCAGCAGCGGTGTTTTCTGAATTAGCTGACCATCGCCACCTATAGACCGCACAGTATCCAGCGTACTGACAAACTTCCCCAGCACGGCATCGAGATTGCGAACAATGGGGTTTCCCGATGACCCAAAGTTGTTGAGCAATGGGTAGAACCGCCAGGGCACCAGTTGAATATTGGGTTTATCGCCCAGATTACCCACGTTGAGCGGAATGGCCGCACAATAATAATCCTTTACAATATCGCGGTTGATGCGCACGCCCCAGCGGAAAAATAAATTATCGAGGTTCAGGCTCAGGGGCTGAGCATACGTGCCTTCGTTATTGACACTATCGACCCGCTGCCCATCGACAAAAAACAGTGCCCGCCCGCCGTTGACGACAAACTGGTCCAGTTTGAAGATTTCTTCTTCCGAAAAAGCACTGTCAGGCTTGGGAACGATGACCAGATCAAGACCCATAACAGGACCGGGCTTGGCTATATCGATAAAGAACAAATCGTATTGCTGTTGCACGGAAGCCAGCAGGTCAGAAAAACGGGAAGGGGGCACTTTCGTATGACTATATAATAAGCCAACCCGTTTGCGGTCTTCTTTGGTCTGGGTAAGCTTTTGGATAGCCGAAGCCAGCTGAAATTCAACGCCTTCGTAGGATTGGTTCAACTGTTCCTCTGCTGTAGCGGTTTTGTTTCCCTTTAGTAGTTGAACCGGCGTTTCCCGGCCTTTGTAGGAAACAATAGCACCCGGAAAAACCAGTTTCTCCGTCCGTTTGCCGCCCTCGCTCGCGTAGAGGTTGGTAGGCAACAAACCTTTTTGCTGGAGTTTATCAATCAGTTTGTTCTTTTCATCGGTATTGGTAACGTCGTCCGGGTCGAGGAATCGATACGTGATTTTTTGATTTGCTTCGGCGAGTCCACGCTGGGCCTGAAACCCGTCCAGGGTTTCGCGAACTGCATTTTCGAGTCGCTTGAATCCGGGGGGTAAATCACCCGTTAGGTAAACGTCAATGTGTACATCATCGGGCAAGTTGGTCAGCAGGTGTTGCGTGGCGTCGGAAAGTGTAAAGCGCTTTTCCTGCGTGAGGTCGAGCCGAAAAAAAACGAACGCCGACAGTACATTGACAACCACTAGGGCAGCAATGACAGTAAGCGTTCGCACAAGAGAAGATTTCATACGGACTATAACGAAAGAACGCCTTATCCTATGCCTTCCGGCGCTGGTTTTCTTCAGTTCAACTGTTGAAAAGGAAGTTGGGCTATGTTTATCGCCCTGGCATCGTTTTTAATCGTTTGTAAGGATTCGATAAGCTCCGGGGCGATATCGAGTTCCTGCATCAGCCGATGCAGGCGGGTTTCCAGGTACACCAATCGGGTAATCATCTGGTTCATTTGCACGTCCTGCTGATCTTGCCGGGCCAGTAAATAATCGGCCTTTGCTTCCAGTTCATCCAGGCGTTTTTTTTCGTAGTTGGTCATGAGTGTTCGTTTAAAGATGGGTCATTACAAAAGCGGTAGTAAGGGCAAAATGCTACTTTTAAGACTATTGGATTGCTTTTGGTCACGATACCAATCCTGGGTTGCCAGCTACCGTCCATAAAAACCACCGTTATCGTAGAAACTCCGGCGCCGACTCAGCTTAAGTTCCTGCAGAATAGAGGACCGGGCACGCAAATCGAAGGAGTAGTTGCCGGATCGGAAATTGTTTCCCGAATAAGGTGTCCAGTTAAACGCCATTTCCCAGCAGTGCAGGTCGCGGTTTATTCCGATTGTCGTTAGCGTCGGGCTTTTGAACACAAAATCATACCCGGTATTGATGGTTACTTTCCACTTGGGTGTCAGGCTTAGGTCGCCGGTTAGGGTCAACGCCTGTATTACCTGCGATTGTTGGGGCGTCAACTTCGTCAGACCAAACGTATAGCTGACATTCATGGACCAGGGCACATTAAAGTCAACGTATAATTCCGGGTTATTGTTGATGGCCTTCATCGTAGCGTCGGACGCGTTTGGGCTGGTTTTGGGCTTTTTCCCCTGCTTGGGGGCAAACCGCGCGCTTAGGTAAGCCTGTAAGTTCGTCAGGCGAAGTAATCCCTGCCCGGCCTGAAACGCATACAGATTAGGCACTCGAATGAACTGCTGATTGACATAGGGCACTTCCGCATTCAGCGCCTGAATGGAAGGAGAATAAGATAGGGGCGTTAAGATACTGGACGTGGTGGGGAAGTAGTACTGTGCCTGACCACCGTAGCCCCGGTACGCGTAGGGGTCGAAGGTGGAAGAAAAGTTAAAACTGATGTTTTTGAAAATCTGCGTGTTGGCACTGACGGCAATGGGCGATAACTTGTAGTCGGGAGCCAGCAGGTTATAACTTCCGTTAAGGCTCAGGTTGTCGAAAATTGGAATCTTTTTAAACTCCTGCCCCGCCGAATCACTTCGGGTTCGAACTTTCATTTCCAGTTGATTGACTATCCCGAACGAGATAAATGCTGACTGCGTACTAGATGCACCGCTACTGCCCCCGCTGCCATCCACCCCCCGGAATACGGAAATAGTCCGGCGGTAGAGGGGTAAATTGGTCAGTGGTCCTTTTGCATCCAGCACAAAAAACTGTCCGAATGAGGGATTGGTAAAATCTGGTACGTAGCTAAACGAAATAGACGGGGCAACGGTGTGCCGAATGGCTTCAATCCGCTTGCTGCGGATGAAATAAGTGCCGTAGAATCGGGTGTTCATACTGGCATTGACCGAGAAGTTGTAGGATGGGAAGAAACCCCGAACGGTGTCAATCTTTACATCGTTGTGGGTGGCGTTATACTCCAGGTCGGGGCGTAGCTTCTTGCCGTATATATTGCCCTGGAGCGAGAAGCCCGGTGTAACGTTTATGTACCGTAGTAACTTGATGTTGGGCAGCGAAATGGGAATGCTGTAGCGGGCCTGTACCACGCGGTTCGCAAAGATTTGACTGGCATTTTCCAGGCTGAATGCAATCAGGTTCGGGTCGGCCTGAACGATGCCCAGCCGTAAATTAGTGGATCGGGTAATACTGTCCTGAATGCGCTGAAGACTGCTGATCGTCGTTAAATTGGTAACGACCGGAAAGCCAAGCCCGGTCGTGTCGATCTGCCGCCGGATGGTATTATTCACGGCAAAAGATCCGCTCACGTCAAGCCCGACCCGGAAGCTTTCGTACCAGCGGCCCGAACCGCCTTTGAGCGCAAAAGGGGAGATCTGGTTGAGACCAAAGTTGAAATCAGTCGACACATCGGTTTTGCCATTTTCCCGAACCCCCGTTTGCTGGTTTACCTGACCAAACTGCTGGTTGACCCGCACATTGGCCCCCGCCCGAACGTACTGCCCAAAGCTACGGCTGTACTGCACGGAGGAACCAGCCACGTTGGAAATGTAGGACTGGGTACTATAGGAGTTAAACTGGTTATAGCTATTGCTGCTGACGTTCACATTGGCTGAAAAACTCCCCCGGCCACGGGGAACCGGCGAGTGCGACCAGGTAAAGGAAAAGTCATTACGTGCCTTCTGCGTCGTATCGACCCGGTCGCCGGAGCGGTTTCGATTGAACTGCAGGTTGACCCCTCCGCTATACCGGTACCGCTTGTTGTAGGCGGATGACAGGCCTAGTCCCCAGCTTCCGCGTGAGTAAATCTGCCCTTTAAATTGCAGGCCCAGGTTTTCGTTAACGGCCCAGTAATAGCCTCCATCACGCAGGTAAAATCCCCGCCCATTTGGTTCTTCCCCATATTGCGGAACAATAATGCCGGATACCCCGATTTCCTTTTGCTTCGGAAACGGAAAAAAGCCGAAGGGTAACCCAATAGGTAATGGAATCTGATTGATAACCAGGTTGAACGGACCAGCTACTACCTGTTTGCCATGAATGACCTTCAGTTTACTGGCGTTGATGTGGAAGTGGGGAGTCGCCAGATTACAGGTTGTGTATATCGCTTTGCCGATGTACAGATTATCTTCGTCGTCCTTCTTAACCGTTTGCCCCCGGATATTTCCTTCGCCCTGCTGCGTAATAACGCCCTGAATCCTTCCCTTTCGGGATTTGAAATTATACCGAATCTCTTTCGCGTCGTACTTCCCGTCGCCATCCGAAAAAATTGGCCGACCGATTAACTTTTGTATGGTTGAATCATAACGCCCTTTCGCGTATACCTCATTGGTAAGGTAATTCATGCGGATATAGTCGGCTTTGAGCGAAATATCGCCGTAGTCGACACTGGCCTCGCCGAATAACTCAACCGTCTGTCCATCAGCCGCGTAGATGGTAGAGTCTTTGGCCTGATAATTGACAGTTGTTTTGAAATCATCAGTTGTTTTCACCGAATCGATCTGTACGGAGTCGATAGTGGCAACCGTAGCGGTAAGGTTTTGCGGGCGGACAATATTCGGCGAAACGATACCTAACTTACCGGCTTTAGGTTTTACCAGCACCGGCTTCGATGGAATGGCCGCAACTTTTTTGTCGGTAGCCAGTGTCGTTGTGGGTCGGGTAGGGCTGATTGGTGTTGTAGGCGGTGAATAAGGAACCTCCTGAGCGGGGACCGTAGCCGGAGGAATACCACCCTTCGATGGATTAACGGGTAAGGGCTTGGCCTGCACTACCGATGGGGTAACAGGAATCGGCGTAGGTTTTGTCGCGACCTGTTTTTGAGACGGAACCGTTTGGGCCGAGTCTTTTATCGCAACCCGTACTACCGGTGTATAGGGAAGAACCGTTACTGGTTTGACCAGACCGGGGGATAAGGAAACGGGTTTGGGAAGTGGCGTGCTTACCCGTTTCGGCAGTAGACGACTGATCTGAATCTCCTTTACTGATTCGCGTTGGCTGGACGTATTGGAGACAATACGTATCGAGTCGATATTGACGGGAATAATGGATATAGACTTAACTAAGTTGATAGACACCGGCGGAATACGCACCAGAAGTGGCCGTACACGTTTAGGTGTCAGTGCTGTAACCTTTATTACCTGTCTCTGTTCTGTCAGGCGTATGGAATCACCCGTGGTAATTACCTTCTGTATCAGGAGGGAATCGGCATTGGGCGGGCGAACGACTACGTTGGGTGGACGAACAATTACATCGTTAGGAGGTATAGTATTAGATGGTACGGTGTTTTTATTGGATGGGGTGGGCCCCAGCCGACCGGGGACGGAATTAGGCCGGTTGAGTTCGCGCTCCAGCTCGCTTTCCTGCGGTGTTCGGGTTGGTTTTGGTGTAGTGGTAGTAGATGATGGTTTACTCTGCCCTGATGCACCCAACGCGATGAAGAGTAAGGCAATGCAAAACGTTGCACTCCTTTTACCTGTTCGTGCCAATAAGTGCCACAAAATAAAGTAGCCTTTTTTTGAGTTTATTAAAAAAATTATATTTGCCAATATATCGTTAAGTCTATGACTTACAAAGGTATCCACGAACCGCTATTCTACTACCGCTTTGAAACGTTTTCCGCTGTTAAAAATTATTAAACGAATGCGTTATCCAACTCCCGGAATAATGAAAACTCTGGTGTTGGCAGTGATGCCTTTACTCGCCCTGAAAACACCTGTTTCTCTGGTCGATGGTCTGACTCAGGACACGGTTCGCCGGGCCGAATCCCAGGAAACGAATCAGTCCCCAAGTATACCTAATCAACTTAGGACGGTGGTACTCGATGCGGGTCATGGCGGAAAAGACCCAGGCACGCATGGACGGTACGTTAAAGAGAAAAACATCAATCTTGAGCTTATCCTGCAACTGGGCCGGAAAATAAAGCGTAATCACCCGGATATTAGGGTAATCTACACCCGCTCTACTGACCATTTCGTTGATTTATACGAGCGGGGAGCCATTGCCAACCGGAACCGGGCCGACCTGTTTATTTCTATTCACTGCAATGCAAGTCCGTCAAGCAGTCAGGTGCATGGCACCGAAACATACACGTTAGGATTGCATCGAACGGAGCGTAATCTGGATGTTGCCCGGCGTGAGAATGCGGTAATCCTTCAGGAAAAAAATTACCAGCAAACCTATAAAGGCTTTGACCCCAATTCGCCGTTGGCCACCATTATGCTGGCCAATTACCAGCACGCTTTTATGGGTAGCAGTATCAACTTTGCCCAAAAAATAGAGCAAAGCTTCCGGCGTAATGCAGAGCGGAGGAGCAACGGTGTAAAACAGGCTGGTTTTATTGTACTCTGGAAGGCAACGATGCCCAGTGTTTTAATTGAGAGTGGTTATTTAACCAACCCTGCCGAAGAAAATTTCCTCCGGTCAGGAGATGGGCAGGAAGAAATTGCGGAGGCTATCTACAAAGCATTTGACCGCTATAAAGAGGAAATCGAAGCCGGGGGATAAACCCATATAACCAGGGTGCTTCTTTAGTGCTGTTCTCTTACCTTCAGGGCAACCACTCATACGAAAATCGCCGATTTTTGAGACAAACAATCCCGAAAGTTGGTTATACCGACAAACAAACGGAATGGTGTTGCCTCGCAGGTGGCTTACCTTCACACACGCATGAAAGTTTCTCAGGAAGTAAAAGTAGGCTTATTGGCTGTTGGCTCGCTGATGATGCTCTATTTTGGGTTTCGCTTTTTAAAAGGTTCGGATTTCTTTTCCTCCAATCATACGTATCAGGTTATTTACGACAATATTGATGGATTGACCGCTTCTAACCCGGTTCGAATCAATGGTTTATCGGTTGGCCGGGTAAAGACCATCGAAATCCTACAGGACCAGAACAACAAGTTACTGGTTACACTGGACCTCAATAAAAATATACGGGTAACAAAAGGGACAGAAGCGATTCTGGCTGACAACGGACTGTTGGGCGGTAAAGAGATTTTGCTGAATATCAAAGCAGGCCAGCCGGACCTGGAAGAGGGTGGTATGCTGGTCGGTACGAAAGAAACGGGACTAACCTCGCTGATCCGGGAAAAAACACTCCCGGTACTGAATAACGTAGACTCGCTTACCTACCAATTGAACCGGGTTGTGGCCCAGTTCGACCAGACAGGGGCCGTATTAAAACAGACACTCCGCAGTGCCGATGCGGGTATGAAGACCCTCGACCTGACTGTTTCCGAAAACCGGGCTGGCTTGCGGGCTACGCTGGCTAGTGTAAATAATCTGGCAAATTCACTGGCGGAAACAGAAAAGCAGCTTAATCCAATTTTGAGTAAAATGGATACGTTTGCCGACTCACTCCAGGGGCTGCAGATGAAACAGACGTTGCTCACGGTGAATAAAACAGTGGGTAATTTGCAGCGGATGCTGAGTGACATAAACAATGGCCGGGGGTCGTTAGGTAAGTTAGCTTCCGACGAGGCCCTATACCGGAACGTGAACGCCACCACTATGAGCATGGAGCGACTGCTGCGCGATCTGCGTGAAAACCCGAAGCGGTACGTGCATTTCTCCCTGTTCGGTCGGAAGAATAATAAGTTGCCGGGCGAAACGGATACGCTGTTTTTAGCCGCACCGTCCAAAGTCATGGCGCCTGACTCGGTGAAGTAGCCATTGCCGTTGACCGTATCATTACGTAAAAGACCTTATGCAAACCCTGCTCGATGAACTTGCTCAGCGCACGACAAAAACACAACTGGGCGGAGGCCAAAGAAAAATTGATGCCCAGCACGAAAAGGGTAAACTAACGGCCCGCGAGCGAATTGACTACCTAACAGACTCCGAGAAGCCGTTTGTTGAAATAGGCTTGTTTACCGGCGAAGGCATGTACGCCGAACATGGTGGATGCCCATCCGGTGGTGTTGTTGTGGGCATTGGTTACGTATCGGGACGGCAATGCGTAATCGTGGCAAATGATGCGACGGTGAAAGCCGGTGCCTGGTTTCCAATTACGGCCAAAAAGAACCTCCGGGCGCAGGAAATAGCCATGGAAAACCACCTGCCCATTATTTACTTGGTGGATAGTGCGGGTGTTTACCTCCCCTTGCAGGATGAAGTTTTTGCCGATAAAGAACATTTCGGACGTACGTTTCGGAATAATGCGCACCTTTCGGCAATGGGCATTTTGCAGGTGGCGGCTATTATGGGCAGTTGCGTAGCCGGTGGGGCTTACCTGCCCATTATGTCGGACGAGAGCCTGATAGTAGAGGGCACGGGGTCTATTTTTCTGGCTGGTCCTTACCTGGTAAAAGCGTCTATTGGCGAAGATGTCGACTCAGAAACCCTTGGCGGAGCCACGACCCACACGGATATTTCGGGCGTAGTCGATAATAAATACCCCGACGATAAAAGCTGTCTGGACGCTATCAAACGCATTTTTGATAAGTTAGGTCATCACGAAAAAGCGGGTTTCGACCGGGTTGAGCCAGCCTTACCCACTAAGAACCCGCACGATATTTTCCAGATTCTGCCTGCCGACCGCGTGAAACCCTACGATATGCAGGAAATTGTGGATAGGCTGGTGGACAACTCTGAGTTCGATGCGTATAAGCCCGACTATGGTCAGACGCTTCTGTGCGGCTACGCCCGAATTGACGGCTGGGCCGTTGGCATTGTGGCTAATCAGCGTAAAGTGGTAAAAGCAAAAGGGCGAACGGGCCAGCCAACCGAGATGCAGATGGGCGGGGTTATCTACGGTGATGCGGCCGATAAAGCCGCCCGCTTCATCATGAATTGTAACCAGAAGCGGATTCCGCTGGTGTTTTTGCAGGATGTGTCAGGCTTCATGGTGGGTAGTCGGGCCGAGCAGGGCGGAATTATTAAAGACGGGGCCAAAATGGTGAGTGCCATGGCCAATTCTGTGGTGCCTAAGTTCACGGTCGTTATCGGCAATTCGTACGGAGCGGGTAATTACGCCATGTGCGGCAAGGCCTACGACCCTCGCCTGATGCTGGCCTGGCCAACGGCACAAATGGCGGTAATGAGCGGGGCTTCTGCCGCCAAAACGTTACTCCAGATTCAGGTAGCATCCCAAAAAGCAAAGGGGAAACCCATGACTCCGGAGGAAGAACAGGCGCAACTGGATAAAATTACCGATCAGTACAACGCACAGCTTTCTCCTTATTACGCGGCCGCCCGGCTTTGGGTCGATGCTATTATTGATCCGCTCCAGACCCGCCAAATCCTGTCAGAAGGTATTGTTGCTGCCAACCACGCCCCCATCACAAAGGCGTATTCGGTAGGGGTGATTCAGACGTAGTTACTTGCCGCATTCTCCTTGCTTTACAACTCTGATCCCGTAACCCTCAGCGAAACAGGCGTTTCCGTACGTTTTTCCGTTACAACCACATACGGGCTGGTATATTAACGTACACAAACGACCATCACTGGGTTTTTCTACACAATCCGGGTCAACTTCCTTGTGGCAGCCAGCCCCGATGGTAAGCCAGAAAGCCAGTATAACTATGTGACGCATGCCGTTTCTTTTCCAACCATGACCCCAATCAGGGCGTGATGGTTGGAAAAGAAACGGCATTGCCTACTTTTCCCGAAGGGCTTTTACTTCCTCCGCTGTAATCGCATCGGCTTTATTACCAAAATTGCTTCGGATATAGGTCAGTACATCGGCAATCTGGGTGTCATTCAGGAAGGCGTGGGCGGGCATGGCATTGTCGTACATGTCGCCTTCAATTTCCTGTCCCTGCAATCCCTTCAATACCACATTAATGAGCCGACTTTTATCACCTAAAACCCAGTCGGTACCGCGCAAAGGCGGGTTTAGGTTGGGAACGCCCGAACCGCTCGCCTGGTGACAGGTAAGGCAGTTTTGTTCATACACGAGTTGGCCAGGCGACTTGGTTACGGCTGGTTTGTCGGTTTTAGCCGCCGGTTTTTTGGTTTGGGCCACTCCGACGGACAACGACAGGCAGGCAAAAAGGGTAAGTATCGCTTTCATGAATTCAGGGTTATTTTCTCCAGGTCAACGTGTTGAGTAAGTGTAGAATGTCTTTGCGAATGTATTGAATAACGGGTTGCAGCGAATCGTTTTCAGTAGCCGTGTTGAAGTACAGAGCGCCACGCAAAAAGTGCGTTGTCGAGTCCGTCGTGATAAACTGTACCTGGCTCGGTACTTCGCCCGATAAATCAATCAAGCTGGCTTCCAGTCCCGATTTTAACCGGATTTTCTTCTCTTCGATGGCGTAGGCTTTGATGTTATGCCGGGCCGCCAGTTTATACGAGTCCTCCAGCATCGCTCTCAACCGGTTCACGTCGTTCCGAACGGGCTTGTAGGTCAACTGTACGCTGGCGTGAAAGGTTGGATAGTTAATGAAAATCCAGTCGGGTTCCGACCGGGCGAAGGTATCCGGTAAAATTCGGGCAACTTTATTATACTCAAACTGATAAGGATGCGTAGGTTCGAGTAGGGTATAATCGGCCACCGGTAAATCGATTCGGGGAAAACCTTTCGGTTTGGGTATGTAATTCTCCGACGGGCTACTGCCACAGGCACTAAGCACAAGACCAGTAAGAAGTACAAGAAAAAGCCTGATCACGGGTGCAGGGTAGGATGGACGGCCACGTCCGGTTTAGATTAGTTGATGGTTGCTGGATGCGGCCCTCCTGGCTATGTAAGAACGTAAACGTCTGGCTGTTTGGTACCAGGCTATTGCGTTCTGTAATCGAGGCCACTTACGCATTTACGTCTTCCATTTCTTCCTGCCGCACGGGTTGTCCCATCAGGGTAGCAAAGCGGTTGACGTTGAAGGTTGGTTCAAACCAGACTTCGCCCATTACCGGATGCTTTACTGGCACATCCGGGTTCTTTATTTCGTTCAGTAAGATTCCGGTTTCGCCGGTTGTGTGGCGCTTTACCTGTCGTACGGTGTACATCTTATCCCGTTTGGGCGTCTGTATGCCAAACTCCGCATAAAAGGCCAGTACGGGAGCCGGGAAATTGTCGTTGGTGCAAATAACTTCCATTCGTTTATCGTGTGTTAAGCGTTGCCGGGTTGTCGCGGTGTTTTGTTTCCCATCATGATTCAACAAAGATAAGCTGATAGAAATTTCTTCAATTGCCAAATTTTCTTGATGGTCTTCTTCCTATACTGTTATTTCTTCCCTAACGGTATGTTTATTAAGCTACCGGAATCAGTAATCACCACCATTTCACATGCTTCTCCTTTTCCTGGAAGGTATAGCTAAATTTTTTACAATTCACCGTGTCAAATCAAATTGGATAGGGTAAATTGTCAAACTAATGTTGACCAGATTTCTGATCACCTGTTTGTTCTGATGTTCGCTCTTTTATGGCTACTGCCCAATTCCCGCAGCCGGAAAACCCACTCGATGTACTGATTGTAGGTGCTGGCCTGTCCGGGATAGGCACCGCCCACTGGCTACAGGAACAGTGCCCAAACAAGCGATACGCTATCCTGGAAGCCCGGGAAGCCATTGGCGGCACCTGGGACCTTTTCCGCTATCCGGGTGTTCGCTCCGATTCGGATATGCATACACTAGGGTACGGATTCAAACCCTGGCGAAACCCCAAAGCCATTGCCGATGGTTCATCTATCCGGCAGTACATCGAGGAAACCGCCCGGGAAGGTAGCATCGTTGACCACATTCATTTCGGCTATAAAGTGATAGGAGCCAGCTGGTCGAGCCAGGAGGCCTGTTGGCGCGTTGAAGCTGTGCATGTGCCAACAGGTGCGCCCCGCATTCTTCGAACCCGGTTTCTGTATATGTGCAGTGGCTATTATAGCTATGAGGAAGCCTACCGACCGGAGTTTACCGCTGAAGCCGACTTTCGGGGAACGGTTGTTTTGCCGCAGTTCTGGCCACAGGAGTTGAACTACACCGACAAGCGGGTAGTGGTCGTTGGCAGTGGAGCAACGGCTGTGACACTGGTGCCCGCCATGGCGCAGTCGGCAGCGCACGTAACCATGTTGCAGCGGTCCCCTACGTATGTGGTTGCCCTGCCCGGTCAGGATGCGATTGCACTCTTTCTTCGGCGTTACCTGCCCGAGCGTTTGGCTTACGGATTTACCCGTTGGAAAAACCTTCTGCTGGGTATGGCCGCGTACAAGCTTACCCGGCGTTTTCCCCGGCATATGAAACGCCGTTTTGTTAAAATGGCCGCCCAGCAGCTTGGCCCGGACTATGATGTCAACACGCATTTTAGCCCGCGCTATAATCCTTGGGATCAGCGGCTTTGTGTAGTGCCGGACGGTGATTTGTTCCAGGCAATTAATCAGGGGCTAGCCTCCGTAGTTACCGATGAAATTGACCGTTTCACTGCCACGGGCCTGCGGCTTAAATCCGGGCAGGAACTTCCGGCCGATGTGGTAGTCCTGGCAACTGGACTGAAAGTGAAACTGTTCGGGGGAATGTCGCTAACCGTCGACGGGCAGGTCTACCAACCGAACCAACTAATGGCCTATAAGGGAATGATGCTGGGTAACGTGCCGAACTTCGCACTCGCCTTCGGCTATACCAATGCGTCGTGGACGTTGAAAACAGACCTGACGGCGGGCTACGTGTGTCGGTTGCTCCGCTACATGGACCACCACGGTTACTCAATTGTTGTGCCGCGCCCGCAGGACGATGTGCAGCCCGAACCGCTGCTTAGTTTTTCGTCTGGCTACGTGCAGCGTGCTCAGAAACTGCTGCCTAAGCAGGGTTCCCGTCGGCCGTGGCGCGTGTTCCAGAATTATCTACAGGACATGCTCACCATCCGCTTTGGCCGCCTGGCCGATGGCGTCTTACACTTCGGTCCTAAAGGCGCACTCCCATGAATCTGACCAGCAAAGTAGCTCTGATTACCGGGGCGGGTAGCGGCATAGGGCAGGCTATTGCCCTGTCTCTGGCCCGGCGCGGCTGCCACCTGGCCCTGGTGGACATCAATCCGCGGACACTGGAGCAAACGCACCAACAGGTCCAGGCACTGGGCAGGCGGGTCACCAGCTATCCGCTCGATGTGACGAGTCGCGAGGGGGTGAATACGCTGCCGGCTCAGGTTATATCGGACCACGGTTGCCTTGATTTGTTGGTCAACAACGCTGGGGTAGCCGTTGGGGGTACCTTCGGGCAAGTGAGTGAAGTTGATTTCGATTGGGTCATGGACGTTAATTTTCTGGCGGTGGTGCGCATGACGCGGGCGTTCCTGCCGTATCTGCACCAGCGCGATGAAGCTCGTCTCGTTTATCTCTCCAGCATATTCGGTATCGTTTCGCCCCCTGAACAAAGTGCGTATTCGGCCAGTAAGTTTGCCGTTCGGGGATTTGCCAACGCGCTGCGCCACGAACTGGAAAACACACCCATTGGGGTGACTGTCGTGCATCCGGGTGGGGTGGCTACGGCCATTGCCCGGAATGCCCGGGTGCCTTCGGGAACCAGTCTGGAAATAATTCGTCAGAAGCAGGCACTTCAGGAAAAAATGCTGCGACTGCCGCCAGAACAAGCCGGCGAAATTATCGTAAAAGGTATCGAGCAGGGACGCGCCCGCGTTATGGTAGGCACCGATGCAAGGGCGATTGCGTGGCTGGAACGGATCATGCCCGTGGGCTACTGGCAGGCGATGAAAAAGTTTTTACGCTGACAATACATCTGGTAAGTCTAACGCCTGAAAAAGCCCCCTATGCGCCTGATTTTTATTCCCGGTTTTGGCGAAACGCAACGTATCTTCAGCCAGATAGCTCCTCAACTACCGGGCGAACACGTGTTTGTTGAGAATTCGGATTTGTTGGGTAGTCAGCCTATGCCCTCGCTCACCGCCATCGGGTACGCCCGGATGCTGGTCGACAAGCACCACATAACGTCGGCAGACTGGGTGATCGGGCATTCTATGGGGGGCTGGATTGCCTACGCCATCAAACACCTGACCGGCTGCTCAATTATACAGATTGCCTCCTGGACCGACCCGGCAAAGGTGGTACTACCAGTCAAAAATTCAGCGATCATTCATTGGCTGGTTCGGAAGGGCTGGTACTTGAACCAGTTCAATAAACGGCTCTTGCTAGGACTAGTCTACCGAAATAAACCCTCCGCCCAAATCTTTGGCGAAGTATTCCAAAACTTAATTGATAGTCCGCCTACCTACGTCATCAATCAATTACGGATTATTCTGAATCCGCTGGGTGAACAGATTGACGTTCAGCCTGAGGTGATCATTCACTCAAAGAAAGATACGATTATTCGTTACCCGGACAATCGCGTGAGCACCGTATCAGGTGATCATTTCAATCTGATTACCCACCCTGATGAAGTCATTACGGCTATTCGGCCTTTCCTGACTCCCTGATGATGTCCTGGCAGAACGTTGTCAAATGTCAACGTAGCCTTCTACAGAATAGGCAGGGGTTTGCGTGGTCGGCAAATGAATCGGAGGGCGGGAATGATAAAAGCGAAACCCTGGTCAATTTTTCGTTATGAAGAACAGAAAATCGACCAGGGTTTCGTCAACAAAGATGGAAAAAATCCGGCTGGTAATCTATGACAGGTTTACCCTTCAAACAGGTTACCTAGTTGCCCAAGTACGGAACCACCTTCTTTATGGCTCTGGGCACTGTTAGGGGCTAAACGCTGTACCAGTTTTGAAATTGGCATCGACTGAATCCATACTTTGCCGGAACCGCGAAGGGTAGCCAGGAACAGACCTTCACCCCCGAATACCATGCTGCGCAGGCCACCCGCCCGCTGAATGTCGAAGTTGATGCTGGGCTCAAACCCAACCACACAACCCGTGTCGACCCGTAGCGTCTCGTTATTTAATGTCCGCTCAATGACTACGCCACCAGAATGAATAAATGCCATACCGTCACCCTGTACTTTCTCCAGAATGAAGCCTTCTCCGCCAAAAAAACCGGCTCCCAGCCGCTGATTGAACTGAATACTCAGTTTAGTGCCAAGGGCTGCACAAAGGAACGCGTCTTTCTGGACGATGAGTGTATTGCCGTAGATATTGGCCAGGTTAACGGGCATAATGGTGCCGGGATACGGAGCTGCGAAAGCCACTTTCCGCTTACCAACGCCCCGGTTGGTGAAGTGCGTCATAAATAACGATTCGCCCATAACCATCCGTGAACCGGCCTGAAGCAGTTTGCCCAAAAAGCCCTGATCGGGTTGCGAGCCATCACCCATTTTGGTTTCAAACGTGATGCCATCTTCCATGAACAGCATGGAGCCCGCTTCGGCAATGACGGTTTCGTTGGGGTCCAGTTCGATTTCAACAACCTGGATGTCTTCGCCAATGATTTTGTAGTCGATTTCGTGTGAGTACATAGGAGTAGTCGTTAAGCGTTTATCGTCTGTTTTTTTACGAGTGAAAACTACGGAATCGTGTGCATTTCGTCCAGTAGTTTTCTGACAAACGGTGCGAAAGTTTCCCAGTCGGGCCTTTTTACGGATTAGGATACCACCAAAACCTACTTATCATCATCATCCAGCAAATCCTTATCGTCGATGAGGTCATCATCGTCTACTTCGGCTTCCCCGGCCTCGTCCTGAGGCTCCGGGGTGCCTTTCAGATTCAGGTCGGTACGGTGACGGAGCTTTTTATCATCAACCGTTTTGTTCAGAAACTGATTGATTTTGTCGATGTCGAAACTAGTGGTGATCTCACCGAACGAGTTGATCTGAATATCAAACCCTTCCAGTTCTTTGTGAACACGGGGCTTGTCGTTTTCGTCGGGGTTCGCTTTTTTCTTGGCCATTGTATTTTGTGTTTGACGTATAAACCTAAAAGGTACAAAAGACCTTTTAGGTTTAAAAATTAGCTCTTCAGCACTTTCAGATTATCCAATGCCTTCTCCAGCCGTTTGACCGTTTCGTCCTGACCGATGATTTCCATCGTCAGCATCAGGTCGGGGCCAGCACCGGAACCGGTTAAGGCCAGGCGCATGGCCTGCATGATTTTGCCCTGCTTGATACCTGCCTGCGTCATGGCATCGGAAAGCGTGTGTTTGATCGTTTCGGCCACAAATTCTCCATCGAACGGAATCAGCGCATCCCGGAAAGCAGTTACGGCTTTCACTGCGTCGTCATTCCATTTGGCCGTGGCAATGGCTTCATCATAACTCGTTGGTGCGTTGAAAATGGTATCGGCTTCCGCGAAAATCTCCTGAGCGAAATTGACGCGACCTTTCAGCAGAGCCGCAATTTTTTCGGCTTTTTCGGGTGAGCAGGAGAAGCCGGCGGCTTCGGCCTGTTGTTGAACAGCAGGCGCCAGGGCGGTATCGGGTTGCTGACGAATGTACTGATGATTAAACCACTGCGCCTTCTGAATATCGAAACGGGCACCGGCTTTATGTACCTGCGTCAGTTCGAAACTGGCGATTAGTTCATCCATCGTAAACAGTTCCTGTTCCGTACCGGGGTTCCAGCCCAGCAACGCCAGAAAATTAATCGTCGCTTCGGGTAGGTAACCATCTTCCCGGAAGCCACGGGCTACCTGTCCGGTAACGGGGTCTGTCCATTGCAGGGGGAAAATTGGGAATCCGCCCAGGTCAGCATCACGCTTACTGAGTTTTCCGTTTCCTTCGGGTTTCAGCAGCAGGGGCAGGTGAGCGAACTGCGGCATGGTAGACTCCCAGCCCAGATACCGATATAACAGCACGTGGAGTGGTGCCGATGGCAGCCATTCCTCTCCCCGAATAACGTGCGTAATACCCATCAAATGATCGTCTACAATATTGGCCAGATGGTAAGTAGGCAAACCATCGGATTTCAGCAGAACCTTGTCGTCGATGGCGGAGGAATGGACGTTGACCCAGCCTCGAATCAGGTCGTTCAATCGGACTTCTTCCTTGCGGGGCGTTTTCAGTCGAATTACATAAGGCTCACCAGCCTCCATGCGGGCGCGTACATCGTCGGCCTTCATGGTTAGTGAATTTCGCATTTGCATCCGGGTAATGGCATTGTACTGGGCGGCTGGTGCATTGGCTTCTTCGAGTCGTTTCCGCATGGCATCCAGTTCTTCGGCCGTATCAAACGCGTAGTAGGCCTTGCCTTCATCAACTAGTCGCCGGGCTTCTTTCTGGTAAATATCCCGCCGTTCCGACTGCCGGTAGGGAGCGTGGGGGCCCCCTGTTCCCTGGCCTTCGTCAATTTCGATACCTACCCAGCGAAGGGCTTCGAGGATATACTCTTCGGCACCAGGTACAAACCGATTCTGGTCGGTATCCTCAATCCGAAGGAGCATTTGGCCGCCCATTTTTCGGGCAAATAAATAATTATACAGCGCAGTTCGCACGCCACCAATGTGCAGGGGACCGGTAGGGCTGGGTGCGAAACGAACGCGAACGGGAGTTGACATGAGAGAGAGTGAAAGAGTGAAAGAGCGAAAGAACGAAAGAGTGAAAGTTGCTGGCGCGTCCATCGTTTGCGTTAGCAACTTTCGCTCTTTCGCCCTTTCATTCTTTCACTCATTGTATAGCTATTACTGAAATTTCAACATTAACATCTTTGGGAAGGCGGGCTACCTCAACCGTTTCGCGGGCGGGCGGCTGGTTGTCGAAAAACTGTCCGTACACCTCGTTGATAGCTCCAAAATCAGTCATGTCCTTCACGAAAATGCTGGACTTTACGATGTGGCTGTACTCCATGTCGGCTGCCTTTAGAATGGCGCCGATGTTCTCCATTACTTTCAGTGTTTCAGCCTTAATATCACCTTTTGGGGCTAACTCAGCGGCAATCTGCCCGGAAACGAATAACATGCCCGCGGGGGACGCATCAGTAACTTTTACGGCCTGACTGTAAGGCCCAATGGGAGCTGGAGCCTGCTCGGTATAAACAATTTGTTTATTCATGGTCTTTAAATTCTACTTTCGTCTGCAAGTTACCACTAAAGGCGGGAAGGCCGAAAAAGTGCGGTGCTCTTCCTGCTGAAAGCTTATTCCAAACAATCCTATGTCTACTAATGGCATCGTGGAAAGAATTACTGACTAATACGGCTACCGATATCGAAACGCAGTTCGACCGGCTGAAAACACGGCTTTCCGGACGACTCGATGCGGATGAACCGTACAAAATTATTTACTACCGAGGCTTCGGCAGTCCGGAAGCCGTCTGGTTAAAAGGCCGGGTTTTGCGCCAGAAATGGTTAACGACGCCCAGCGACCGGGATACGTTCTGGCATAATATGCTGGCTACCTATCAGCGTTTTGACAGTGATGCGGTACCGAATGCAACAGTACGAATAGACGCCTTCGGTCAAACGCATACGACCGTAACGGATAAAGAAGGGTATTTTGACCTGACTATCAATCCGCCAAATGATTTACCCCCTAGCCGGGTATGGTTTCCGGTTCGCTATTCGGTGGATGGAATGGTACAGCCTGCCTTCCCAAACGGAGCCGGTGGCAAGTCTATCGTGAAAGACGGTTATCTGATGGTTTCGCCCACATTTAGTCAGTTTGGGGTTATTTCTGATATTGACGATACGGTGCTGGTAACGGATGCGACAAACCTGCTTCAGACGGCAAAACTTACTTTTCTGGGTAATGCCTATACCCGATTGCCCTTTGCCGGCATAGCTGCTTTTTATCGAGCCTTGCAGAGTGGTCCCGTCACGACGTTGTTCAACCCCATTTATTTTGTATCCAGCAGCCCCTGGAATCTGTACGACCTGCTGGTTGATTTCTTCCGGATTCAGGGAATTCCCAAAGGGCCCATTCTGCTGCGTGATTTTAGTTTGAGCACCAAGCTTTTTGCATCCGAAGGGCATCATACGCACAAATTAGCGATGATTCGCAAGGTGCTGGATGTAAACCCAAACCTGGCATTCGTACTCATTGGCGATAGTGGCCAGCAGGACCCTGAAATTTATGCGCAGGTGGTACGCGAAAACCCCGGCCGGATTCGGGCGGTGTACATTCGGGACGTATCAGAAGACCGGCGCGATGAATCGGTACGTGAACTTATCCGAACCACCGAAGCATATAATGTACCCATGCTGCTGGTGTCAGACACGGTTGCCGCTGCTGAACATGCGGCTTCGCTGGGACTGATTGACCCGGACACACTCCCCGAAATCCGGGCTGACCGTAGGTCTGACAAGGAAGATTGATTATTTCCCGACAGTACGCAACCCTTTTTCAGGGCCTGCCGTATTGATGAATGAACCGGTTCAACTGTTCCTTTTCTCATCTTAAAAACACAGTTGATGCTATGAACTATTTCGTTTACGTATAAACGAAGCACTTTGTCCAACACTCCCAACATACCGGCACTATCCGACGTTCTGGCGGGTTGTCTGCGCAACCACCGGCAAAGTCAGGAATTGCTCTACCGGCAATTTTATGGGTATGCTATGAGTGTTTGCCTACGCTATGCCCCTACCCGCGAGAGCGCAATGGAGGTGCTAAATGATGGTTTCCTGAAGGTATTTACCCGCCTGGACCAGTATGACCCGCTGCAGCCCTTCAAAGGATGGCTCCGGCGTATTCTGATCAACACGGCTATTGACCACTATCGGCAGGAAGTACGCCATCAGCATGAAACGATTGAGCCATTCGAACAAACCGTCGTTTCTCAAACGCCGGATGCGCTTAGTCAGTTGGCTCACGATGATTTAATGGAATTGATTCAACGATTATCGCCTGCCTATCGGCTGGTTTTTAACCTGTATGTTATGGATGGATTTACGCACGAAGAAATTGCCGGGCAACTGGGAATTTCAGTTGGTGCGTCGAAATCGAATCTGGCGCGGGCACGCGAAAACCTGCGCCAGTTATTAAAACACTTAAACAACGATGAGTATGTCAGAGCTAACCGATGACCAATTGGATGGCCTCTTCAGAAAGTCGGCTGAAGAGTTCAAAATGCCGTTCGATTCGGCGGCCTGGCAGGATATGAAAGCCCGCCTTGATGCAAACGACCACATTGTGCCCACCAGTGGAGTCTCACTGGTGAAGAATATCCTGCGCTGGGGCCTACCCCTTGTATTGTTATTACTGCTTATTGGTTGGGTTGTTTATCAATCCGACAAATTTGCCGGGCCCGTTTCCGTATTGTCAGTACAAAGTAACCCCGATACCGTAAAGGCAGTAATGGACTGGGGAGGAGGGCCACTTGCATCTAAACGGCCTGATAATGGAGAAGTTGCCAATGTAAAATCAATGCGTATGCCGGAACAGGCTGTTACAAGTTCCAGGCAAGAAACTGGCCTGGAGCTTATAATGCCTGACTGGAGTACGCTAGAGAGCCGTCCCAACACCGTACCAGTGCGACCAACTAAAACGCGGGTTATGCCTGACAGGATAAGGGCTGTAAAACGCAGCGGGAAAGAAAAAATGGACTACTCCGAATCGGTATCTACAGCAAAAAAGAAAAAAGTAGCTCGCTCACCGCTGGATAAGTTGCCCTACACAGTCGCTAAGGCACCAACAAGTACCAGCCGTGTTTTTCGCAGGAAGAACCTGACAGCTGGTAGCTCATTGGATGAAAAACTTCGAAAAAATACGGCTGATAATGAGTTAACTACTACTCCCAACAGTATGCATTGGTCAAAGGACAGGCTGGTATCCGATAAACAGCGCGGCACGAATGCACTGGTAGACATGCCCGCAAATGGTTCAACGGGAAGTGAAAATGAATTTCCTGTAGCTGTAAATGAGTCGACCGCCATCGTATTGTCAGACGTAGCAGAACTGGCTAGTCGACCGATGAAATGGGCAAAGCCGTTACCCGTTATTAGTCGCCCTGTTGAGATACATCCCGACACCACCGCCAGAAAAATTGCTTCTCAACCGGCAACCATTCGGGGGCTAAGTGTTCGGTTTGCCGTATCACCCGATTTGAGCGGGATTGGATTGACGAACTTCACCCGACCAGGTACCAACGTAGGGTTATTTCTCGAATATAAAGTGGCATCGCGCTGGAGTATTCAGGCAGGAGTAATTAAGAGCACGAAAGTGTATAAAGCCGCTACCACCGATTATGCATTGCCCGACTACGCCCTCAAATGGGCTGTGAAGCCTGAAGGGGTCGACGGTCGCTGTAGTATGATTGATATTCCCGTAAACATACGGTACGACGTAGCCCTGCGTTCCCGACTGAATGGTCAGGCTCCCAGCCGGTGGTTTGTGAGCGGTGGCGTAACATCCTATATCATGAATCAGGAGGATTATACGTACCAGTATGCCGACCCCACAAGTCCGCACATTTACCCATACAACTGGGGATGGAGCGGAACGAGTGGGAGCTATGGATTCAGCGAACTAAACCTCTCTGCCGGGTATGAGCGGGCCATCAGTCGCCGATTGTCGTGGCAAGTGGAACCGTTTATGAAGGTTCCGCTCAAGCGGATTGGCTACCTGAAACTTAATCTATTGAGCACAGGTACTTTCTTCTCCCTGCGGTATAAACTTTAAAAATCAACTCACCGCCCGGGCAACTAATTATTGTATCTATATGAAAACGAACAACCAAATGGAAAGCAATTTAACAACTGACCAAATGAAGCGCGGAGAATTTCTGCGTAGCCTGGGTATGAGCAGTGCCGCATTGATGGCCTTTTACTGCATGGGTACCGGCCTGACCGCCTGTTCCAAAAGCAGCGACCCTACACCTGCTACCACACCTACTACCCCAACCACGCCAACCACATCGACTGGACTGACAGGTAATGCAGAAACGGCCAAGGGAGCGGTCAATTTCACGCTTGACTTAACAGACGCCAATTATAGTAAGCTTAAAACAGCAGGTTCTTTTGTGAAAGTGGGAGACGTACTGGTTGCCAACACGAAAGGGAACAAGTTTGTAACGATTCAACGCCTTTGTACGCACCAGAATAACGATCTTGTTGCCTATCAACTGGCTTCCGATGATTTTGGCTGTAGTGCGCATGGTTCCCTATTTGCCACCGATGGCACCGTGAAACAGGGGCCGGCTACCAGTGCTATGAAACTGTATAAAACAACCCCGAGTACGGATGGGAACAAACTCACGATTACGGCATAAAATCTGGTGTTGGTTGAACGTGCCCACTCTTTACTGTCTTTCCATGAAATGCATATGTCTGATATTGTGGCTGGTTTTTGCAATGGATTCGTTGCACGCGCAGGATTCCACTACTGTACGTCGGGACACGACCATTACCCCAGTAGCAGCAGGCGCTGACGAAGCGACCGACCTGCTGGCAAGCCTGACCGACTCCACCGACGCACAGCCTTTGTTGCCGCACAAGATGCTTTTTACCCAACGGGCATTCTGGGGGCCAAAAGGATTATTACGAACGATGAAGATTGCCCCACTGACACCAGAGGGCCGTATTCATGAATTAAACGTTAGGCGTACGATGCTCGTAGCGCACCAGATTGGCGGATTTGTTACACTGGCGGGCTTTGTCGCTCAGGGATTACTAGGTGCTAAGTTATACAACGCACAAGGTCAGGACTACGTAGATACCAAACGATGGCATGAACGGTCGGCCACGTTTATCAACATTGCCTATGGCACCACACTGGCGCTGTCACTAACGGCCCCTCCTCCGGTGGTAGGAGCGAAAAGAGGATTCACCTCCATCAAACTGCACAAATATCTGGCTATTGTTCACCTGACGGGTATGGTCGCCACCAATGTGCTGGCTGGACTGATTGATGAACATTACAACCTGAAACCCTACCACCGGGCTGTTGCTTATACCACCTTTGGAGCCTATGCCGCTTCCATCATCGCCTTAGCATTCTAAAACTATGAAGTACGTTGTTCACTGTTGCTGCCTGCTGGTAGCGTGTATTTTCGTTGCTTTTAGTCCGGCACCGATGGGAAAACGTAAACTGCTGGCCGATAAAGGGCTGTCGACCGTTACTTATGCGGCCAAACATCCATTGCACAAGTGGGAAGGCGTGAGTCATGATGTGAACGGGGCCGTTATCTACAACGACGATACGAAGCAGCCCGAAAGTGTGGCTATTGCGATAAAAGTAGCCTCGTTCGATAGTGACAATAATAACCGGGATTCGCACGCCATAGAAGTGCTGGAAGGGATAAAATATCCCAACGTGACATTCGTCAGTTCTGACATTGAAGCGGGTTCAACGGGTATGCTGATGGCTAAAGGAACATTGACCTTTCATGGAGTGGCCAAACCCGTTACGGTACAGGCTACCCGCAAGGATGCGGGTAATAAAATGACGCTGACAGGAGAGTTTCCCGTTAGCATGACCGATTACAAGATCGAACGGCCATCACTGATGGGAATAAAAACGGAAGATGAAATGAAGCTACGCTTCAACGTCGCCTTTTCACTTTAAACCGGGATGTCCGTTGTCGGTACCGATTCTACTCTGCGAATACCATTTCGTTTCAGCCCGCGCCGGGCCAGAAGGGCACTAATCAGTACCAAAAGAGAACCCAGGAAATAAGGCGCACCGGGTAAATAAAGAGGGGTTTTGACAGCGGTGAAGTACGAAAAGAGATTGGTCATGATGAGCGGACCAAAAATAGATGTTGTACTGGTCAGACTGGTCAAAGCACCCTGCAACTCTCCCTGTTCATTGGGCGGAACCTGATTCGATATAATGCCCTGAATAGATGGCTGGGCAATGCCCCCCATGGCATAAACAGCCATAAAAGCAAACATCATCCAGCTTTGGCTGGCAAAACCAAATAGGGAAAGCCCGATAGCGCTAAATAGCAGACCAACGTACACTGACCGTTCCTGCCCTAGTTTCGGAATGATAACCCGGCTCAGTCCACCCTGTACTATGGCAAATGATACACCAATAGCGGCCAGCGACAAGCCAACGGTCTTCTCATCCCACTTGAATTTCTCCATGGTGTAGAACGTCCATGTTCCCTGCACGGCAAACCCGGCAATGTAGACCAGCACCAGGGAGGCCACTAAGCCAAGGATAATTGGGTACTTACCCAATCGCATCAGCGAACCAATCGGGTTGGCTCGTCGCCAGTCGAACGGACGACGGTTTTCAGGAGCGAGCGATTCGGGCAGGACGAAAAAGCCGTACAGGAAATTAACCATCGTTAAGCCTGCTGCTACGAAGAAAGGCACACGTGGGCCGTAGGAGCCAAGAAAGCCCCCAACGGCGGGACCAAGAATGAAGCCTACACCAAAAGCGGCACCAACCAGCCCAAAATTCTGCGCTCGTTTTTCGGGGGGACTGACATCGGCAATGTAGGCAGAAGCGGTTGTGAAACTCGCGCCCGTAATGCCCGCTAATATGCGCCCAATGAACAGCCATTCAATAGTTGGTGCAAAGCCAGTCAGGATGTAATCAAGTCCGAAGCCAAACAACGAAAAAAGCAACACAGGTCTGCGCCCGTAGCGGTCGCTCAATCCGCCCAGTACGGGAGAAAAGATGAACTGCATAATGGCATAGGAAAAGATCAGCCAGCCCCCCCAACTAGCCGCCTGACTTAGGTTGCCGTGAATAAGCTGTTCGATTAGTTTCGGGAAAACCGGGATGATAATACCCAGTCCCGTAACATCAATCAACAGGGTGATGAAAATAAAGACAAGAGCCGGAGCCTGACGGGATTTCATAGGAAGGAGCGAAGAGTGAGGAGCGAGGAGTGAGGGGCCATTTGATTATTTTTTACTTACACCGGATGGCTCCTCACTCCTCGCTCCTCACTCCTACTTACTCAAAAATTAAGCGTATGTATTCAGCATGACCGGCATAACCAGCATCAGAATGTCTTCGTTTTCTTCTTTATCTGCCGGAATCAGCAGACCTGCCCGGTTGGGAGCCGACATTTCGAGGGTAATCATTTTGGCACTCAGATTACTCAGCACTTCAGCCATCAGTTTTGCATTGAAACCAATTTCCATAGCCTCGCCATCATAATCGCAAAGGAGCTTCTCGTTGGCTTCGTTGGAATAATCCAGGTCTTCGGCCGAGATGGTTAGCGCGTTTGGCTTGAGCGACAGGCGAATCTGGTGCGTAGTCCGGTTAGCGTAAATCATAATCCGCTTCAGCGAGTTGAGCAGATCAGTACGACCAATGGTCATCACGTTCGGATTGTTGGTCGGAATCGCATTTTCATAATCGGGGAAACGCTCATCGATCAGGCGGCAGATTAGCTGCGTTGGGCCAAACGTAAACGACGCATTCGACTGACTGAACTCTGCCGTAACTGGCTCGTTCTCGGGCAGCGATGACTTTAGCAATTGCAGCGCTTTGCGGGGAATAATAAAGGAGTTACTACCCGATGCACCAAGGTCGGTCCGGCGGTAGCGGATAAGTCGGTGACCATCCGTGGCAACAAAGGTTGCATTAGCGTCCGTCAGTTGCAGCAGTACCCCTGTCATGGCAGGGCGCAGGTCGTCGGTGCTGGTGGCAAAAACAGTATTGTTGATAGCACTCAGCAGTACATCCGAGGTCATTTCAACCGACATGCTCTTGGTTACAGTCGGTAGTTTGGGGAAGTCAATCGGGTTCTCGCCCGATAGTTTATACCGGCCATTATCCGTAAGGATTTCAGTGCCAAAGGTTTCGGTGTCAATATTAACCGTTACGGGCTGTTCGGGCAGGCTGCGAAGGGTATCCAGCAACAGTTTGGCCGGGATTGCAATGGCTCCGCTCTCGCTGGCATCCACTGGAATCTGGGTGGTCATGGTAGTCTGTAAATCCGAAGCCGTTACAGTAAGCGTACCGCTCGATGAATCCTCGCCAACGTCGATGCGAAACAGGAAATTTTCGAGAATGGGAACAATCGGATTTGTGGCGACAACGCCGTTAATATGCTGAAGGTTTTTGAGCAGTACAGATGAGGAAACTATGAATTTCATGAGCCAGTTGATTAAGGCGTTTTATTGACAGATATAAGGACAAAAGTAGCAAAAAAAGCCGACTCATTTGTGCGTTTTTTGTTAACCTCAATGAGTAAATAGCCTGCATTGAACGGCCTTACGACAGTGGTTGTTTACAGCGTATTAGCAATAGAAATTATGGAAACCGAAATTGTGAATCGCGTTGCTGGCAGTGGACTGGTTACCCTTGATCTGGAAGACTATTATCACCCTGGTGAGCGGGTTGTTTATGACCTGAAGGACAATCTTTTTATGGGATTGATTTTAAAGGAAAAGGATTTTCGGGCGTTTTTGAAAGAACACGACTGGAGCCAGTATGCTGGTAAAAATGTAGCCATTACCTGCACTGAAGACGCCATTGTGCCTACCTGGGCGTATATGCTCCTTACGTTGCAGTTGCAGCCTCATGCAAGCAGCATCGTGTTCGGCAATCTGACTGACCTGGAAGAAAAGTTATATTTCGATGCTATCTCCCGCATCAACCGGGAAGGCTATCGCGATGCCCGCGTTGTAGTAAAAGGCTGTTCCAACGTACCCGTGCCAACGGCGGCTTACGTGGAAATCACGCGGGTACTGCGCCCCGTTGTGCAGAGTCTTCTGTTTGGTGAACCGTGCAGCACCGTGCCCCTTTACAAACGCCCGAAGGTATGAGGGATGGATTGTGGAATTGTATTGACTTGCTGAGACGGGATTTTCCGCAGAAAAAATACAAAAATGGCTTCGGTAACTAGTACCGAAGCCATTTTTACTAAATGCTGTAAGCCTGCTACTTACTTACTGATGTTACGCATGGTTGATCTATCTGTAGCAACCTCTTTCTAAATTTACTCAAAAACACCACAAAAAGCGCTCATGGAGTTTATATCCCNTATTTTTGACCTCTACTCGGACTATTTGCTGGTCAATCAGAACCAGCCAACAGCCACCCGACTATCGGCACTGGTGGATGGGAAACTCTCCCATGAT
>NZ_KB893401.1 GCF_000374085.1 Spirosoma spitsbergense DSM 19989
ATCATGGGAGAGTTTCCCATCCACCAGTGCCGATAGTCGGGTGGCTGTTGGCTGGTTCTGATTGACCAGCAAATAGTCCGAGTAGAGGTCAAAAATAGGGGATATAAACTCCATGAGCGCTTTTTGTGGTGTTTTTGAGTAAATTTAGAAAGAGGTTGCTACAGATAGATCAACCATGCGTAACATCAGTAACTATATTCGGTCATGGAATCGCCAGATACATTGTCCCAGGTGCTCAGCCAGCTTCGGAACGAGGGCTATACGGAAGACCTGAACCAACAGAACATGAACCCCCTCTGGCATGACCCGGATGCTTATCTGATTGATGGCACATACCGGTTTGAGGGAGCCACTAATCCCGATGATGAAGCCATTCTGTATGCTCTTTCCTCGGCCTACTACCACATAAAAGGCGTTCTGACCAATGGATATGGCCCATCTGCCGACCCCATTGTGGCGGCCATTGCGCAAAAACTACAAAAGAAACGGATTGTGAAGGGTGTGCAGGACGACATCCAGGGTGGATCAGTATAAAAGATAATCTTACTCAACGTTATATTTTTTTTATGAATAATGACTTAAATGGAAAGACATCACTGGTAACCGGGGCTGCTTCGGGTATCGGTAAGGCCGTTGCCCTGCTCTTTGGCCAGCACGGAGCCAATGTGATGGTTTCGGATATTGACCAGGTTCAGGGACAACAGGTCGCCGACCAGTTGAGTGCCGCCGGCACCAAGGCTCGTTTTTTCAGGGCCGACGTCAGCGATCCGGTGCAGTGCCAGCAACTGGTGCAGGAAACGGTCGATGCCTTTGGCTCGCTCGATATGGCCTGCAACAATGCCGGGATTGGTGGTGAGCTGAATATGACCGCCGATTATAGTCTCGACGGCTGGCAACAGATCATCAACGTAAATCTCAACAGTGTTTTCTTCTGTTTGAAGTATGAACTGGCCGTGATGCTCAAACAGGGCTCGGGTACGATTGTGAACATGGCTTCCATTTTGGGCCAGGTCGGCACGGCGGGTTCGCCCGGCTACGTGACAGCCAAGCACGGTATGGTGGGGCTGACCCAAACGGCCGCGATTGAATACGCGCCAAAAAATATTCGCATCAATGCCGTTGGTCCCGGCTACATCGACACCCCATTACTGAGCCAGCTACCACCTGATGTTAAGCAGCAATTGATTGGATTGCACCCGATTGGCCGGTTAGGCAAAGCGGAAGAAGTGGCCGAGTTGGTCATCTGGCTCTGCTCAGATAAAGCCTCTTTTGTTACGGGCTCGTATTACCCGGTTGATGGTGGGTATCTGGCCCGATAACTCATGGAGGAATGGCCGTATGAGGCACTCCATAACCCCGTTCATTTTCAGCAATTACCCAGTCTATGTATACCATAACAGAACCAAAACGAGTAGGCATTTGGATGGACCATTTCAGTGCCAACGTAATGGCATTCACCGGTGAACCTATGGGAACAACCATTGACTGGCCCTTTACCCATGAACAAAAAGAACAAAGCTTGCATCGGAGCGAAAAACTGACGAATAACAAAGAGCAGCACGAAGAAGCTGATTATTATAAAAACTTAGGGGAGATCATCAAAGAATATAATGAGGTCATTCTCTTCGGACCAACCGATGCCAAAACTGAGCTTTTTAACCTGCTACAAGCCGATTACCATTTTAAGCACGTAAAAATCGAGATTAAGCAATCAAATAAAATGACGCAAAATCAGCAATATGCCTTTGTGAAAGACCATTTTTTAAGGCAACAGTTTTAGGCTTTTGAAAAGCACGTAGTGGGTAAGTGCATACACTGTTGATAAGTAAGCCTTTGAGACAATGACAAATTGTGATGTTTTGACAGACTAAATCGATACTGAAATGATGAACGGACACTATTGGGGCATGGGATGGGGGATGTGGTTTATACCGATCCTTGTTATTATCGCTGTCTATTTCTTTATGAGAAATAGCCGCCAAACCAAAAAATGACAGATAATCAGCAACACGCCTTTGTCATAGACTATTTTCCAAACAAATGGCTTTACACGCAACCGCAGATTGTCATATTAAAGCAGATGGATTGTGATTTTTTAACAGACTAAACCGATACTGAAATGATGAACGGACACTATTGGGGCATGGGATGGGGGATGTGGTTTATACCGATCCTTGTCATTCTCGTTGTTTTTTTCTTCGTGAGAAATTACCGCCAAACCAGCAACGGTCGGAATACGGAAACGCCCATTGAACTGGCAAAAAAGCAATATGCCCGGGGGAAAATCAACAAAGAGCAGTTTGAGCAAATGAAAAAAGACTTATTATAAAATGAAAATAGCAGGCTCAAAAATAACGGCGAAACAGCATAGAACGCTTGCCGGGTAAGCGGTAAAGGCCTTCAACCGACGGGCAATGGCGAATCAGCAAAGCCATTGCTATTGATAAACGTCAGGTTGTCGCTTGATGAGGATCAGCCCCTGCGCATGGCGGGTGCCCTACCTTTATTCCGTAACAAAATTGTTCACCGGCCCGGCCTTCCGGGTTTTTCATAATCCGGCCTTACTCGTTTTAGCCCATGAAAACAATCGTTCTGGCTACCGATTTTTCGGCTGGCGCCCGCCGGGCCGCCAGCTTCGCTGCTCAACTGGCCAAAGACCAGAAAGCGACGCTGATTCTGGTACACGCCTTTCATGTCTGGACCGACAATCCGACCAAAACGGGCGACTTTGAGCTATCCGTAACGGCAAGGCGCGAGAGTAGCGAAACCCAGTTATACCGCCTGGCCGATGAGCTGGGGGAAGAGCTTGGCACCTATGTGCCCATCAGGTGCGTGGCCGAGGAAGGGCATACGATGAACGCCATCCGTCAGGTTACAACAGCGAAACAGGCCGATCTGCTGATTATGTCTACCGTGGGTACGGCTCCGCAAAGTGCGCAGCTTATGGGTAGTATTGCCACGGAGATGGTGGCCGAAACAACCGTTCCGTTACTGTTAATTCCCCCTGACGGTACGTATGCCGGGGTGAAAAACGTAGTGCTGGGCATTGACCTGTCGGCACCCCCGGACGCCATTGCGCTGGATACGGCCTTAGGTTTCGCCCGATCATTTGGTAGTGTCATCAATGTGCTGTGCATCAGCGATACCCCCAACGATGACGAGGTGAAGCACCGCGCTGAACACATTCGGCACCTGCTGGTTCAGCAACCCCATACCCTGACCATCGAGGGCGGAGATGAAATTTACGACACGCTGCTGGACTTTGCGCACGCCAGCAAAGCCGATCTGATCATGATGCTGCCACAAACGAGGAGCTGGTTCTGGAAACTGGTGTCGGAAGGGGAAACCCAGCGCGTGGCGCGTCTGACCGACATTCCGCTGCTGGCGGTTGTCTGACACCGAACGCAATAAACACCTGCAACTATGAACATCGCCTTTTTTAGCTGTCAGTCCTACGAGCAACCTTTTCTGGAAGCGGCCAATAGCAATCAGCGGCATCAGCTAACGTTTCTACCCCAGGCCTTAACGCCCGAAACGGTCCATTTGGCGGCTGGTCATCAGGCGATCTGCGTATTTGTCAACGACCAGCTGACCCGCCCTACCCTTCAGGCATTGGGAAAGCTTGGTATTGGGCTGGTGGCGCTGCGCTGCACGGGTTATAACCAGGTAGATGTCCAGACGGCTCAACAGTTGGGTATCCGTATTATGCGCGTGCCAACCTATTCGCCCCATTCGGTGGCTGAGCATGCCGTTGCGTTATTGATGTCGCTGAACCGGAAGACCTGCCTGGCCTATCAGCGTACCAAAGAGAACAACTTCACGCTCGACGGGCTGATGGGGTTTGACCTCTATGGCAAGCGGATAGGCGTGATCGGTACGGGTAAGATCGGAACCGCCTTTGCCCGGATCATGCTGGGCTTTGGCTGCCGCGTTCTGGCTTATGACAAGGTACGCTCGGCCGTGTTGCGAGAGCTCGGGGTGGCGTATCTGCCCCTGAATGAAGTACTGTCTGAAGCCGATGTTGTATCGCTGCATTGTCCGCTGACCCTCGAAACGTACCACCTGATCACCGACATCACGCTGGCGGAAATGAAACCCGGCGCCTATCTGATCAACACCAGCCGGGGCGGTCTGCTGGATACCCCAGCGGTACTAAAGGCGCTCAAAAGCGGTCATTTGGGCGCGCTCGGCGCTGATGTGTATGAACTGGAAGACGACTACTTCTTTACCGACTGGTCGAATAAAGATATGCCCGATGCCAATCTGAACACCCTGACCCACCTGCCAAATGTGCTGGTTACGGCGCATCAGGGATTTTTTACCGGGGAAGCCATGGAGCAGATTGCGCACACGACCCTCAACAACCTGACCTATCTGGAGCAGGCGTCCCTGGAGCATGAAGATTCCGGTTGGGCAGCCAGTACGGGGAACCCCTTGCTGACCGATACGATGGTGGTTGAGTAACCACGAAAACTCCGCTGGCCAATTCAATTCGGGCCAGAAACCCGGCAACCCGCCGGATAGCCCTAAGTACACGTTACCTGACAACCAACCCCTTACTGACCATGAACACGATTTTAGTCGCTACTGATTTTTCCGCTAATGCCCACTGGGCTACGGACTACGCCCTTGAACTGGCCCGGCAGCTACACGCCCGACTCGTGTTGATCCATGCGTACGAACCCATCCCAAACCTAACAATGCCCCCTGATCTGATGGCCACAGAGAGCACCAGGCAGTATGAGCAGACAATGGGTCAGCTTAGTATTTTACGCAACAAAATGCTGGACGCCACCAACTGGCCGGTCGATATATCGGTGGTGGCCCGGCCCGGCTCGCTTTCAGACTGCATCGTTGAGGAAGCAGCCAGTCTGCAAGCGGACTTACTGGTTATGGGTGTTGCCGGCAACGATCCCCTGAAAGCCCGCCAACTGGGGAGTCTGGCCCTAAAAATGATCCCTCGTACCAAGGTACCCATGCTGCTGGTACCCCCTGGTGCCGCTTATCAAAAACCGAAAATAATCGTGCTGGCCATTGATCTGTCAAACCCGATAGATGCGCTGGCACTGGCCAGCGCCAAATGGTTTGCCCAACTGCTGGCGGTAAAACTGGACGTGATCTGCATGGAGGATGAGCCTGATGAAACCCTGCAAAAAGCGGCAGCCGGTATTTCTGTGTTGCTGGCCGATCAGCCGCATACCGTCCACTTCCTGGCGGGAAATGATCTTAGCGATGTGTTGAACGAGTACACCCTGACCCACCAAACCGATATGATCATGCTGCTCCCCAAACCCCATAACTGGCTGCGTACGGCCCTGCTGGAATCGGACACACAGGAAGTAGTTCGCCTGACCACCATTCCGGTGCTGGCCGCCGTTTAATGACATCCCAACTGTATTAAACCACGCAATACCGTATGAAAAAGATTCTTGTGCTGACCGATTTTTCGGAAGCTTCCCGCAATGCCCTCGCCTTTGCCCGTTCGTTTTTCTCCGATACCCTCGCCGACTTTCATCTGGTCAACGTCCTGCCATCCCACGCGGATAGTTTTAATGGCGTAAAACACACGGCCGAATCAGACCGCTCAGAGGCTACCCGGCAACTACAGGCTATTGTTACGGAATTGCGCCTGCAGGCCGCTAATGACTGGCATACCTTCCGCTCAACGACTAAGTCCGGGAAACCACTGGATATAGTGGAGCAGATGGTCAGGGAGGAGCCGTATGACTTTGTGGTGATCGGCCCCGTAACGGCCAGTGTCAATGAGTTGTTTGGGGATAATGCCATTGCCCTCATCCACCGGCTTAAAGCGAACGTGTTGGTGGTACCAACCACCGCGCGGATCAAACCCGTTTATCAGGTTGTGCTGGCCATTGATTTTGCCAGCCTGAAGAACAGCAAGCTGCTTAGCCCACTAAAGGAACTTGTCACGCTGAAAGGGGCATTGCTTACCCTGTTGAGCATCGAAACACCCGACAAAAAGATAATCTATCCCGAGCAGGAAATCCATATCAGGCAATTTTTGGCCCCTGTCAAACCCGAAGTAGCCCATTTGCAGGCACTCAGTCCCAAAGATGGTATCGATGCGTATCTGGCGGGGCACGTGGTCGATCTGCTGGTAACGATTCCCCACTTCAAAGGGGTAGCCAGTACACTGCCGGCACAGCATCACCCGCGCACGCAGGCTTATACGCCCTTAGTACCGCTGCTGACGCTGTACGACGACGGTGGTGATGATTTACCCGAGTTGGTCGACGAGTTATCGAACGCGAATGCTACCCTTTAATCCCCATTTCGCAGATTACCAGGTAAATAATTAAACGATGAGCGACCAAAATCACCAGCGAACTGAGCAACCAATTACCACCTTATTTCTGGACATTGGCGGGGTACTCCTGACCAACGGCTGGGGGCATAAATCGCGTAAGCTGGCGGCTGATACGTTCGGTCTGGATTGGGCGGAACTTGAAGAACGGCACCATTTGACCTTTGATACTTACGAGGTCGGCAAGCTCACCATGAAAGAATACCTCGACCGGGTCGTCTTTCATGAACCCCGGTCGTTTACGCTGGATACGTTTCGGGCGTTCATGTTCTCGCAATCGAAACCCTACCCCGATATGATCGGGCTGGTACAGCAGTTGAAAGAGCGATATGGGTTAAAAATAGCCGTGGTCAGTAACGAAGGCCGTGAACTGAATGCCTACCGGATTCAAACGTTTCGGCTCAATGCGTTCGTGGATTTTTTTATCTCATCGTCCTTCGTCCACTTCCGTAAACCAGACGCAGATATTTTTCGGGTAGCCCTCGACATTGCCCAGGTACCAGCCAGTCAGGTGCTTTACATTGATGACCAGCCGATGTTTGTCAGTGTAGCGCAGGGCCTGGGAATACAGGGTATTTGCCATGTCGATTATACGGCTACCTGCGACACACTGGCATCGGTGGGGTTGGGTATCGAAAACAGGTACCATTCCCTATGACCGAAACGAACGAACGTGTGCTAACCATCAACGGGGCTTATCGAATATCAGGTTCGCGATTTATAATGTCGGCAAGCCGCTCCAAAGGGTTCTGTCCGACCAAATGGATCATAGCCTGATGAACCATGCCCACATGGCAGGACTCGATCATGGCGATGTGCCGATACGGACCATGATTGCCGATTTTCTGCGCCGGTTCAGGGTGTGTCTGGTGCTGTCGGTACCCGGCGTCTAGCTGTCGATGATGTTTCAGCAGTTGGTTGGCTCTACCGCTTGGAGGTTACCTATCGCAGGCCAGTGATGCTGGCGTCGATTAGCTAATGTGTATGGCGGCTGGCTGTTTCTGCCCCGAATGGTAAGCGCGTTTCCCGGCCGGCAGTTTGGCCAGTCCGATCCAGGCATGATGCCTCTGGTTGCTATGCTGATGCGGAAGCACCGTAATCGTGGTCCTGAATGCGGAATTATTGCGACGGTCTTTGACCTGACAGACCCAATCATCAGGGGAGGAATTATCAATAAACCCACTCATTGTAATGAAAAAATTTCTTGTCACAACCGATTTATCCCCCAATTCTAAAGCGGCTTTACGTTTCGCTGGTCAACTAGCTTCTCAGGACGAAATTGCCCTTGTCATACTGCATGTTGTTACTGTCATGAGGCCAACCTCCTGGCGGGTGGAAACGTATGCTGAGTATGAAAAAAATGAGATGGAGAAAGCCCGTGTAGCGCTGGAGCACTTTATTGCTTCCGTCTACCAGAGTTCCGGCCTCAAAATCCCTGAGTATACGGGTGTGGTAGAAAATTCAGCCTTTACCGACAGTGCCATCATGGATTATGCCGCTGATCACCACGTTGACTATATCTGTGTCGGTACGCATGGGGCGGGAACGCTCGAAAAGTTTTTCGGCACAACGACGGCCAATCTCATTAACCAGTCAGGCATTCCCGTGATTGCCGTGCCGGGTAGTTACCGGGTGAGTAAACTAACCAGCATTCTGTACGCATCCGATCTGTCCAGACTGGAACCGGAACTAAAGCAGGTCGTCAACTTTGCCAGACCACTGGCCGCCAGGGTCAGTATGGTGCATTTTAGTATGCCGTCGGAGCCGACAATTGATCCGACTATCATCAGGACAATTGCCCAAACGGTTTCGGATTACCCTGTTGAAGTACACGTAAAGGCCTTTGATCTGACCCAAACGATGATCACCCATATCCAGCTGGCCGTGAAAACAGCGAAGCCATCAATGATCGTCCTGTTCACGAAGCAAAACGAAGGCTTTTTTTATCGGCTTTTTTCGTCAGGCAACGCCGTCGGTTATTCTTCTCAGACCACTATTCCGCTGCTGGTATGGCCTAAGAGCAACTGATTTTCAGTCGGTACCAACCGCAGAGCCTGACCACACAAGGCGCGTATTGTCATTCTATTTCTCATGGTTTTCGTATGGATTTTTACACTACATCAGTAACCGAGGTAGCTAAAACGCTGAATACCAAACCTGCCGGGCTGGATGCTAAAACAGCTCACCAACGGCTGGCCAAATACGGCAGGAACCAGATTGAGGAGGCCAAACAGAAAACGGTCTGGCAACTGCTCATACACCAGTTTACCGATGTCATGATTCTGGTGCTCATCGCGGCCGCCATCATATCGGTGCTGGTGAGTGAGCTAAATTCCGCTTATGTTATTCTGGCTATTGTCGGGCTGAATGCGCTGATCGGATTTGCCCAGGAGTACCGGGCCGACAAAGCCATGGACGCCCTGAAAAAGATGACAGCCAGTCAGGCACAGGTACTACGGGATAATCAGGTTAGCACCCAACCGGTTGCAGAACTGGTACCCGGCGATGTAACGCTGCTGGAGGCCGGTAATATCATCCCCGCCGATGTCCGTTTTATAGAAACCCACGCCCTGAAAGTCGATGAATCATCGCTGACGGGCGAGTCTGCCAACGTTGAGAAAAAGTCAGAACGGCTTCCCAAGGGGGATTATCCGCTCGGCGATCGGTTGAACATGGGCTACAAAGGCACGTTCGTGACCAATGGCCGGGCTAAGGGGTACGTCGTCGCGACGGGCATGAACACCGAGTTGGGACGAATTGCCGGACTGATTCAAACGGACCAGACCACTACCCCCCTGCAGAAACGACTGGCCGTCTTTGGCAAGCGCCTGTCGGTGGCGGTGCTGGTACTCTGCGTTATCTTTTTTGGGGTTGGCTGGCTGCGGGGGGAGCCGTTACCGGCGCTGCTGCTGGTTTCCATCTCCCTGGCCGTTGCCGCCATTCCCGAAGCGCTACCGGCCGTTGTTACGGTTGCGCTGTCGCTGGGTGCCCGGCGGTTAGTGAAAGACAATGCCCTTGTTCGTAAACTGCCCGCCGTTGAAACGCTGGGTTCCGTCACGTACATCTGCACCGACAAAACGGGTACCCTGACACTCAACAAAATGACGGTGGAGAAAGTCGATAAATCCCCGGATTTTGGGTTGTCCGTTTTAACCAACGGCGACGGTTTGCTAACGGCTATGGCGCTCAACAATGACGCAGCGAAAGACGACGATGGCAACTGGATTGGCGACTCCACGGAAGTCGCCCTGGCGCGATATGCCGCCGATCGGGACTTTGAACGAACCAAACTCGAAACCCGGCTGCCGCGCATTGCCGAACTGCCGTTCGACTCCGATCGCAAGTGCATGACTACGCTGCACCAGACCGGGCAGGGCATTTTGTGTATCACCAAAGGAGCCGTAGGGGCGCTGATCGGGCAACTGGACGCCAGCCAGAAAGCCACGATTCCTGACCTCAGAAAACGCGTCGATGCCCTGGCCGAACAGGGTTTGCGGACGCTGGGCTATGCGGCCAGGCTGCTCCCCAAACTGCCTGCCACCGTAACCCCCGAAACCATAGAATCGGGTATGGCCTTTATGGGCTTCATCGGCCTGATCGACCCACCCCGCCACGAAGCCCGGCAGGCCGTAACCGAATGCAAACAGGCGGGTATTATTCCCGTCATGATCACCGGCGACCATAAGCTGACGGCCAAAGCCATCGCTGAAACACTGGGCATCCGCTCAACTGCCGATGATTTGGTCATTACGGGTTCGGAGCTGACTAAACTGGACGATGCAGCCTTCGATGCCATCGTCGAAAAGGTGCGCGTGTACGCCCGGGTCGATCCCGAACAGAAGCTGCGCATTATCAGCGCGTTGCAGGCCCGCCATCAGTTTGTGGCCATGACCGGCGACGGCGTCAATGACGCACCGGCCCTGAAACACGCCGACATCGGTATCGCCATGGGAATTAGTGGCACGGAGGTGGCCAAAGAAGCCGCCCACATGATTCTGCTGGATGATAACTTCGCAACCATTGTCAAAGCGGTCAAACACGGACGCCGGATCTTCGACAACATCCTCAAGTTTGTCCGCTACATCATGTCCGGCAATGCGGGCGAAATCTGGGCTATTTTTCTAGCGCCCTTTCTGGGGCTACCCATCCCCCTGTTGGCGATTCACATTTTGTGGGTCAATCTGTTGACCGATGGGTTGCCCGGTCTGGCCATGGCCTACGAACCGTCTGAACCCAACAGCATGCAGCGCCCCCCCATTGACCCTCAGCAGTCTATTTTTGCCAATGGGCGGGACGGTCAGCCGCTGCTGTGGTTTATCGGCTGGGTTGGGTTACTGATTGGGGCAACAACCCTAGGCATGGAGGCCTGGTCTATCCAATCCGGAATTGGTCATTGGCAAACAATGACGTTTACGGTGCTTTGCTTTAGTCAACTGGGTAATGCCCTGGCCATTCGCTCCCACCGATTGTCGGTATTCAGCATTGGCCTGTTATCGAACAAACCCATGCTGGGCGCGGTTACTTTATCCATGGGGCTACAACTTTTGATTATTTATCTGCCCTTTTTTAATGCCCTTTTTAGCACGCAACCCTTAACGCTCAATGAATTAGGGATAACCCTGGCCGTGTCAAGCAGTACGTTCTGGACGATAGAAATCAGTAAACTCATCCGGCGTCTGCGAAACCGGCACCCAGTACGCACACCAATCCCGCTGGCAGAGCCTGAAGTGGCTGTGCCGGTTTCTGGCTAGTTAATCATCCTGAAAGACCAGATTCGCTGCCTGACAAGTATCAGGTGTTCGGCTATTCAAGGTCAGCAGGTGCGGTTACATAAGGTCGTAGCTTACCGCATGGCGAACGTACTTTTTATTCCTACAAAATCCGCTTTTCAATGCTATGGTGCAGACAGCTAATCTACCCCCTCGGGGACTAACCGATCAGGCAGTTGACCGTTCGAGGGCGGATCATGGCCGGAACGTACTATCCACAAAGTCGGGCATGAGCCTGCTAACGACGGTGAAAGAAGTCGTAACCGAGCCGATGTTTCTATTGCTGGTGGCGGCCTGTACCGTCTACTTTGTGCTGGGGCAGCTCGAAGAGGCCATTACGCTCATCGTGGCCCTGCTGCTCGTGTCGGGCATTTCGGTGTATCAATCCATTCGGAGCAATCAGGCGTTGGGTGCGCTGCGCGACCTGACCCAGCCCAAAGCCCAGGTTCAGCGGGCGGGCGCGCTCGTTAGCCTGCCCATCGAAGATATCGTGGTGGGTGATGCGGTACTGATTGAAGAAGGGGGGCGTATTCCCGCTGATGGCACAACCCAGGAAACCAACGACTTTTCGGTCGATGAATCCATCCTGACCGGCGAGTCGGTAGCGGCTGCAAAAGCCGTTGGCGATACCGTTTTTGCGGGCACTAATACGGCGTCGGGTAGCGCCTGGATAGTTGTTACGGCCGTTGGCGACAAAACTGAACTCGGACGAATTGGGCGCAGCCTCGACACGATACAGACCGAAAAAACGCCCCTGCAACGGCAAATCAACCAGTTTGTGATGCGTATGGCCTGGATTGGCGTGGGGGCTTTCGCGCTGGTGTGGGGGGTAAATTTCGCTCGCTCCGGCGACTGGATTACGGCCCTGCTGTTTGGTCTGACGCTGGCCATGTCGATTCTGCCCGAAGAAATACCGGTTGCCTTCAGCAGTTTTATGGCCCTGGGTGCCGTCAGGCTGAGCCAACTGGGTGTACTGACAAAACAGCCCCAGACGGTTGAAAGTCTGGGTTCAGCAACGGTGATTTGTACCGATAAAACCGGCACCATCACGCAGAACGGGATGAGTTTGCGGCAACTGTATGATGACGCGACGGATTCGCTCATCGAGTTGGCTGGAGGGCTGTCCGAAACGGCCAAATCGGTACTGGCCTACGCGCGCTGGGCCAGCGAAACAGACCCCTTCGACCCCATGGAAAAAGCCATCGTTGCGGCCTGGGCCGACATTGATCCGTCGGCCAGTAAAGATGCGTATCCGATGGTACATGAGTACCCGCTGGCCGGTGCGCCCCCCATGATGACCCACGTTCGGCAGGCATCCACGGGTGAACTGATTGCCGGCAAAGGAGCCGTTGAGCATATTCTGGCGGTTTGCCAACCGGCACCAGCCATGGCGGAACGAATACGCAGCGTCACCAAACAACTCTCGGAAGATGGGTATCGGGTACTGGGGGTAGCCAAAGGCACAAAAGTATCGGCTGATTTTCCGGCCGAACAGGATGATTTTAGCTGGTCATTTCTGGGACTGGTGGCCCTCGAAAATCCCCCCAAACCCAATGCGGGTGCCGTTATTCGGGCGTTTACCGAAGCGGGTATCCGGGTGAAAATGATTACCGGCGATTTCCCCGAAACGGCCCAAGCTATTGCCCGTCAAGTGGATCTGCCCGGTGCCGATACCCTGATGACGGGTGAGCAGGTGATGGCTCTGGATGAATCGACACTCCAGCAGCAGGCCGCGCAAACGGCGGTGTTTGCGCGTATGTTTCCCGAAGCCAAGCTGCGGGTGGTGGAAGCCCTCAAGCGGAATGGGGACGTGGTAGCCATGACCGGCGATGGGGTGAATGACGGCCCGGCCCTGAAAGCGGCCCACATTGGCGTGGCGATGGGACAGCGCGGCACGGAAGTAGCCCGGCAGGCCGCGTCGCTGGTGCTGGTCAACGATGATCTGAGCAGTATGGTCGATGCCATCGCTCAGGGACGCCGGATTTACCAGAATCTCAAAAAAGCCGTTGCCTACATCGTCTCCATCCATATCCCGATTATTCTGACGGTGGCCGTGCCGTTGCTGGCAGGCTGGAAATGGTCCAACCTGTTCAGTCCCATCCATATCATTTTTCTGGAACTGGTCATGGGGCCGACCTGCTCCATCGCGTTTGAGAACGAACCCGCCGAAGCGGGACAGATGAAGCAGCCACCCCGCCAGCTGACCGATACATTTCTGGCGGGCAGGGAGTTGTACCGAAGCCTCGCGCAGGGACTGGGGATCACGCTGGCCGTGTTGGGGATGTACTACGTGACCATGCAGCGGGGTGACTCGATTACGGCGGTCCGGACCACGGTTTTTACCACACTGGTGCTGAGTAATATCGTCCTGACACTGGTAAACCGGTCTTTTACGCAGTCGGTCTTCCAGACAATACGGGTACCAAACTGGATGCTTTGGCTGATGCTTGGCCTGACGTTCGGTTTATTACTGGCCACGCTATTCATTCCCGGCGCTCGGCAGCTATTCGGATTTTCGTTGATTTCGGCCCCGGCTTTTGGGTATTGCACCCTGGCTGCTCTGGTGGGTGTGGGCTGGATCGAGGTTTATAAAGCGATTCTGCCGCGAAGCACCAACTGAAATTCATATGAAACGGAACACTAATCGTCTGATTCTCTCGGTCCTAACCCTCCCGGTTGCCGCGTTACTGGCCGGCCGTTGGCTCGTGGCCCGCCAAATGTGCCGGGACGTGGCAGAACTATTTTCGCTGGCCGATACCGGCCCAGCTAAGACCTACGACCCAGCCCAGTTAGTCGACCTGCCCGCACCTGTACAACGGTATTTTCGGCACGTGCTCAAACCCGGCCAACCTTACCTTCGTTCGGTCCGGCTTTGGCACGATGGCCAATTCAAAACGGATTTAAAAAAGGATTGGATCGCTATTAGGGGCGAGGAGTATTTTCGGGCCGATACCCCCAATTACATCTGGATTGGCCAAACCACCTGGTTCAGTGCGCGGGATCAATACGTGGCGGGGCGGGGTAGCCTGACCGTGCGGTTGCTGGGCGTGCTGCCGATTGTGCATGGCAGCGGCCCCAGCTTCGATCAGGGTGAGTTGTTGCGCTGGCTGGCCGAAGCGGTCTGGTTTCCTACCAGTTTGCTGCCCGGAGGGAAGGCTGTCTGGTCGCCGGTAGACGATTATTCGGCCACGCTTACCCTCACCGATCAAGGTCTGACCGTTTCCTGCCTGATGAGTTTCAACGAAAAAGATGAACTGGTGCGGTGTCAGGCCCAACGATACAGCGACGAGACACAGCTCGAAACCTGGTTGTGTCGTTTGTCGGATTACCACGACTGGCACGGGTTGCGCGTGCCCACTCAGGCGAGTGCTGCCTGGGTCATTGACGACGAAGAACTGCCCTACGCCCGCTTTATCCTGCGCGACATTGAGTACTACCAGCCTCGTGCGTATTGAGTACTACCCCCGATGCAGCAGTCGATAACCCACCAGTATCAGCCCCGCCACATAGAGCGATGTAAAAATCAGCTTGTTGTAACGCGCCAGCCAGTTGGGCAAGAAGATGTCGAAGTTGTCGCGGTCCGAATCAGAATAGTTTTGGGCCAGTATCGTCAACGGACAACGCCCGCCAAAAATGAGCAACACCAACCCCTCCAGCATGACGAGCCCGGCGGCAAGCCAGGTATATCGGCTGATGTCATCGGCAATACCGCAATACACGACATAGCCGATAACCGTAACAAAAAAGGCCCATATCACCGTGTGGAGCAGCTTGACCAGAAATAAGTTGCGTGTGGTATTCATCAGCTATTTTGGGCTTCTCCCGTTACGTTTATGCCTCACCGGTTGGTCGATAACCGGCTGTATGAACCGTTTTATAGCCTGACAGCTGGAGACTTAGCCAATAAATCAATAACGGTAGCATCGAAAATTGGAGCAGGGGCGTCAGGCCAATGCCAAAAATAAGCGGCATCCGATCCGTATAAGCCCAGTTGTGGGCTGACAGATGGGCTATTTCCGACACGGCAGCTCCGAGACCACCCACCAGAATCAGCCAGATGGTCCGGGAAACCGTCAGGTGCTGGATCCAAACCCCGTCCTGGTAGATGAGCGCGAATCCGAAATAAAGTAGTCCGGCCATGATGGTATCAGCCAGCGAAGCCAGCCCCAGAAATGCGACGTGCTCCCGATCATAAACGAAGTCTTTATACAGGGAATAGTGGCCCAGTTCCCAGGTAAAATTCAGCAAAAATGCCAGCATGGCACCCCCGCTAACAAACCGCCCGAATGATTTATCGACGGTTTTTTTCAGGAAAAAGACGTATAACGATACAACAGCCGTCAGGGCGATAACCGGCGTAACGAACATACCCAGGCTTAGATCAATCATTTGTTAAATAGATAGTTATCCTATTCGACCGTGGGCTGTTCCGGGCTATGATTTGGCCTTATTTATTGTGGTCATACTCCCGTCCATCATCAGGCACTGCCCGCTGGTCATGGTCATTTTGGTAAGGCAATTTACCCAGATCAATCTTGATTGGCCCTGCCGGGTATCATATCCATACCCGATATCGGTCAGCAGAGCGGAGTCAGTACATGGATAACTTTGCCACTCAGTGAATGAAGTACGCAACAGGAAGAAACGATGAACCAACACGCTTGATTACTTATTGCCTTTTTCTGAACCGGTAATGCTACGGTTGGCCCACACCGACGCGCTGATGCGTACGTTCCGGGCATCCTAACCCGCGCGATTTCGGCGGAAAACGACCGGTTTGTATTGGCTCTAACTAACTACTGGTATGAATTTAAATGGAGCGCACTGGCATCTGTTGGTCAATCACTTCCCAATTATCGGCAGCCTGATCGCTACCACCGTGTTGGGCTTTGGCCTGTTTCGGCGCAACGAGTCCGTATGGTCATTGCCGAAAAAGCACCCCCGTTCGATGAGTCGGGTAAGGCGCTAATTCAACAATCAATTTTCGGCCAACCGTACGGGACTATACGGAAACCTACTATCTACTCGCTACCGTGCATTATACCCGACGGGCCGCTGATAAAGGCGTAGCGGGCATCAGCATCATAAACCTGAAGAAAGTCCTTGGCAAGACCGGGATAAACTGAGTTTCGGAGAGCTGACAACCGATACGGTAGCGAACGGCTACCTGTTTCACCTGCCCATCCGGTTGAATACCCTCACGCCCGATCAGGTAGTGGTTGAACACGTTACCAATAGCATCAACGGGGAGGCTATCGTAGACGGGAGTTTTGTTGTGAAGACCTACGGGGATAACCATCCGAATCATTCGTTACCTGCGCCCAAGCGTCCGAACTGAAATTTCATGTTTGCACGCTATTGATGAAAATAAGTCTGAAACACTGAATTTCTGACATTGATCGGTATCAGAGCAGACAATGATCATACCCATTCCTGATGGTTATCATTAGTGGCTATCGAGCTTGTCATAATCTGTATGGCTTGATTCCGCCAATTTTGTTGTTCCATCAACTGCCGTCATGCTATCATTGATTCCCAAATCGCAAGCTCCGGATCAGCAGGCGTTTGAATTTTGTTATGATCGCTATGCCGCTAAACTATGGGGCCTCATTTTAACGGCCAATCTACCAGTCGAGGAGTCCGCAATTATTTTTACCAATACTTTCCTAAAGGCCTGTCGAATCAGGGACGATCAGATTGCCAGTAACCAACCTGGGTTCATCCAGTTAGTACATCTGGCTTGTTCTGAAGGGTTACCCGCTACGGTTCTGAAATTAGCTTTTCAAATGAAATCACAATCGGATCAATTTTAGGTAATGTACGGGTTCATGTAGGCGGAAAATTACTCCCCAGGCAGGCCGTTAATCAAACTGGCCAATCAGCCAGGAGCCTTGCACGTTAGCAGTATTTTTATCGATATAAATCAGGAACCTAAATGACCAACGAACACCCACGTACATCGGCTACAGACGCCGGGCTTGCTTCCAGCACAGGTTCCCTGCTGGTGAGTAGTCTGCCAAAAATCTATTTAGTACATCAATATACACTGCAGCACCAGGATCAGAATAGTCAATCGAGCCAGGTTATTCCCGGGTCGAAGGACGAACCGTAAACAGCGATCCCTGCACATTCCGGTAAAGCCTATCCGCCGTTGATTATCAGGGCGCATCAGTCAACTCCTGTAGCGTACCTTCCTATTGGCAGCAGCCGGCCACCAGGTAACCATTCAAACCACTACTTACTAACTGATGTTACGCAGCCTTGGCCAATAGAGTAGATTGACTTTTGAGGCTGTTGAGTTCCTGCAAAGCCAACTTAGTTGCATTTAGCGTCAGCAATTTCTTTAAAGCAAAATGATTTTTTGATGTGGACAGCCGTAAGGCTTCCCACTTAACAAAGGCCAGCATCACCAAAAACAAATGGTTGCTTTGACTACGAACCGTGTGCGCCGGGGATGCCCC
>NZ_KB893402.1 GCF_000374085.1 Spirosoma spitsbergense DSM 19989
ACTGATCATCGCCTTGGTGGGCCGTTACCCCCCCAACTAGCTAATCAGACGCAAGCCCCTCTTCTACCCATAAATGTTTACCAGAATAATCAGGTGATTCCTCTGGACCGTGCGGGTTTACCCCAGCTTTCGCCGGGCTATCCCCCAGTAGAAGGCAGGTTGCTTACGCGTTACGCACCCGTTTGCCACTAAGCATTGCTGCTCCGTTCGACTTGCATGTATTAGGCCTGCCGCTAGCGTTCATCCTGAGCCAGGATCAAACTCTCCATCGTAAATAATTGTGTAGCTAGTAAACCAGCTACTATGTTGTTCAACCGGTGATCGAAATCACAAAGTCGCGTTTTTTGTTGTGCTGTCCGTTTGTCAAAGAACTTTTCGTCTGGCCCATTGGCCGAAACGAAGTGAGAAAAGGAAACCGTTGTTTCGTTGTTCTCTTTGTGTTTGGGAGTGCAAAGGTACGCTTTGTTTCCCGTTTGTCAAGTAAAATCTGAAATTTATTTTTAGTGTTGTTTTTCAGATTTTGTCACCTAAGTGATTGACAGTCAAACTGTTGTTTGGTTATCAGCCCCGCTTCATTCGATTTGGGATTGCAAAGGTACGCTTTGTTTTTCGAATGTCAAGTAAAGCTGAAGATTTATTTTTGGTACTGATCCTCAGCGAGTTACTCTCAACTCGTTGATAGTCAAGCTGTTGCTCATCTATCGTGCCCCGTTTCTTTCGATTTGGGAGTGCAAAGGTAGCCAGTCCAGCACCCTTTGTCAAGCCCCGACCGGAAAATAGTTTTTACCCCGCCAAAGATTATTTGGTAAGTGGCCTGTTGTCAGCCACTTACCACAACAAAAAAAACTAAACTTTTTTCAGCAGATGGTTCTTCTTTCCTTTCGATACGAGCACATACCTCTCCTGAAGCCATTCCAGATCCGCTGAAGAAGCTGGATCAGCCACTTTTATCTTGTTAATGCTGACTGCATTTTGGGTAATTGCCCGACGAGCTTCTCCCTTAGATGCATACACTTCTCCCCTACTGGCCACCGAAAGGAGGTCCGTTATATCTTTACTATTGGCTAATTCCTCCCGGGAAATCTCCGTTTGCGGTACACCTTCGAAAATAATATCAAACTCATCGGCCTGAATGGACCGCAGGGTTTCCAACGTTGCTTTGCCAAATAGTACTTCGGATGCCTTAACGGCTAGCTCGTAGCCCGCCTGTGTATGAACGCGGGTGGTCACTTCTCTGGCAATGGCTTTCTGTAAAATACGCAGGTGGGGTGCTTCTGCATGCTGACTCTCCAGTTCTTCGATCTCTTCGCGGGGCAGTAGTGTAAAGACCCGAATCAGGCGGGGACAATCGACATCGGTCGCATTGAGCCAGAATTGATAAAATTGGTAGGGCGACGTCATAGTTGGGTCGAGCCAGACGTTACCAGTTTCCGATTTACCAAACTTGGTGCCATCTGCTTTGGTAACGAGGGGGGTTGTGAGGGCGAACGCCAGATGGTCTTCCTGACTGGCACTCTCACCGGCTTCCTTTCGCCGTATTAGTTCGGTACCCGTCGTGATATTTCCCCATTGATCGGACCCTCCCATTTGTAGGCGAACACCTTTATTCTTGTAAAGCCAGTAAAAATCGTAGCCCTGTAATAATTGGTACGAGAATTCAGTGAATGAAATCCCGGTTTCAAGCCGCTTTTTTACTGAATCCTTCGCCATCATATAATTGACGGTAATGTGCTTACCCGCTTCACGGAGAAAGCCCAGGAATGAGATTTCCTTGAACCAGTCGTAGTTGTTGACCATTTCGGCGGAGTTGTCACCACGGCTGAAATCGAGAAACCGGCTTAATTGCTGGCGAATCCCCTCCTGGTTGCGTCGGAGTGTTTCTTCAGACAGAAATTCCCGTTCGGCAGCTTTACCGGATGGATCACCAATCATTCCGGTGGCTCCCCCTACTAACGCAAACGGTTTATGACCTGCCCGCTGTAGGTGAACCAGCAACATGATAGTGGCCAGGTTACCTATATGAAGCGACGCTGCTGTTGGGTCAAACCCAATGTAGCCTGCTGTCATTTCTTTCTGTAGTTGCTCTTCGGTGCCGGGGGTCATGTCATTCAACATACCACGCCAGCGGAGTTCTTCAATAAAATTCATACGTAGTGAAGGAGCTAAATCGGGCCGCCGAAGCGGAGTGTAAATCCGATTGGCTACACTCCGCTTCGGCGGTCCGATTTAGCTCACTTTAGAAGTTGCAAAATTAGTGGTTTATGGCAAAAGCAGTGATGAGTCGCCGTAACTCAGAAAACGATAATTATGGTCCAGAGCTTCTGCGTAAACCCGTTTCCAGTCATCGCCCAGTAAAGCAGCAATCAACAGAATCAGCGTTGAACCGGGTTGATGAAAGTTAGTAACAATACCTTTACACAGCTTAAATTGATAACCGGGCGTGATGTAAATACCTGTGCTTACTACCAGCGAATCTTTTTTAGTAGCCAGCAAGTAATCCCAAACAGCCGTTATCGACTCCTTAACCGCTGGCTGCCTATCCAGCGGACATTGATAAGCGTAATGCTGGTTCAAATAAAACGGATCGGCTTCCTTATATATCAGTTTAACGCCTATCCAATACAGGCTCTCCAGTGCCCGCATGGATGTTGTTCCCACTGGTATAAGCCTATCCAGGTGATTGAGCAGGTTTTGCAGGTTCGTCTGTGTATAAACGACCTGCTCAGTGTGCATCTCATGCTGCCGAACATCGCTTGCCTTTATGGGTTGAAACGTACCGGCCCCTACGTGCAACGTTAGATAGTCGTACGCTATGCCGCGCTTGTCCAGTGTATCGAATACGGCAGGGGTAAAATGCAAACCGGCAGTAGGCGCAGCTACAGCGCCCTCCTGGGTTGAATAAACAGTCTGGTAACTTTCCTTGTCGGCATCGGTCGCATCCCGTTTGAGATAGGGCGGCAACGGGATTTCACCGGCATACTGAATTAGCTGCGCAAACGTCAGGTCGGCCGGTTGCCAGCTTAATTGAACGACTGATTTGTCATAATCATACCAGGTAGCCGAGAGTAAAACCTCCCCCCTGGCCATTGATAATGCCACCTGCAACACCTCTCCGGGTTTCCACCGTTTACGATTACCAATCATTCCCTGCCAGATGGCCGAACCAGTGGATTCCATTGCCTGGCTCACAGGCAGGTCATTTGGAAAGGGATTCAATAGAAACAGTTCAATTACGGCTCCGGTCGATTTAGTAAAATGCAACCTCGCCGGAATAACCTTCGTATTATTAAATACCAGAAAACTGGCTGGATCAAGAAAATCAGAGAGGCTCCGAAACTGCTCATGACGAATCAATCCGTTCTGATAGATAAGCAGTTTTGAGGCATCCCGCTGAGCCAATGGGTATCGGGCAATCCGTTCGTCGGGCAGATTATACTGAAACTCACTCAGTAATAATTCGTCTGTTCTATGCATCTTCACTGGGTTTCTGAAGCAAACGAATGGGTAGAGAAACCAGGACAGCAATAAAAATAGCTGTCGTAACGGGCAGTAACCAGGCGTAATCGTATGGCTGCATACTCCGGTCACCCCGATTGAGTGATGACAGTACAAATAGCCCAAGCGCCAGCACAGTATTCACGGCGGATGCAAGTGCGCTAAACCAATTAGCAATAATCTCGTTTAATTCCGAACGATGCGCAACCCAACGTTCCTGAACGAACGAAGGGAGGCTATCCACTGGAACACGCACGAACAGTTTTGCAACCGCTCTCAGCAGCGTATTATTAATGATAAAAATAGCCGTTGCCAGATAGAATATCAGTTCACGACTAATTGTTTGTGTCGGACGATTCACTTCATCGAACCGAACCGCTACCGATTCTGGATAGGAGATATAACTACTAAAGAGCGATAATAAAAATCCGAGAATTGATATGATGCGCCATACGCGGACAAAAAAAGTACCTGTTTTCATTAATGCGATAAGCGAATAAGTGCCCCCGAGAGACCAGCGCAGGGTTGTTCTCGCCGGGGAGTCAGTTTCACTTTGTAAGAATTACTTTCTGATTTTTAAATCAGGGCGCAAAGGTACGGCCCGATTGATAGAAATCCGTTAGCTTAGCCAATTGTTGAGCATTTTGGTTTTAAAACACGATGAAGATTTACACAAAAACGGGGGATAAAGGGCAAACGGCACTCATCGGCGGAAGGAGAGTCAGCAAGGCCGATCTACGCATTGATACGTATGGAACGGTCGATGAACTGAATGCCTGGGTTGGCCTGGTACGCGACCAGCCGGTGAATGCGGGACGCAGAAACTTGCTGAAAGAAATTCAGGACCGGCTCTTTACGATTGGGTCTGAATTAGCCACCGACCCCGGAAAAACGATAAAAAGAGCACTCCCTGCGATTAAGCCGGAAGATGTATTCCTGCTCGAACAGGCAATGGATACAATGGACGCTGCCTTACCTGAACTTCAGGCCTTTGTGTTGCCTGGTGGCCATCAATCCGTATCCTTCTGTCACCTGGCCCGAACGGTTTGTCGACGGGCCGAGCGCCTGGTTATTTCGTTGAATAACCAGGCGCCCGTAGATGAACTGGTAATCCAGTACCTTAACCGGCTTTCCGACTACCTGTTTGTACTCAGCAGAATGATGGCGCAGGAACTAACGGCTGAGGAGGTAATCTGGGAGCCAAGAGTATAATCTCGAAAAAAAGTTGTCAAGACAACTAAACTTACTCATTCTTATTTTTTAGCTTTGTCCCAGCCTGTTATTCCACGGGCTGACTCATTAAATTATAAGCTGTTATGACGACGGACGCATTGCAAATTGAACTGCGGAAAGCGGAACGCTCCCGCCTTCAGGAGGTGGATTTTAATCATCTGCCTTTCGGAAAACATTTCTCAGACCACATGTTTGTGGCCGATTTCGTAGATGGCGAATGGCAGAATCAGATGGTTATGCCGTTCCAAGACTTTACCTTCAGCCCTGCCCTATCGTCACTACACTACGGCCAGTCTATTTTTGAAGGCATGAAAGCTTACAAAAATGAAGCGGGTGAGGTATTGCTGTTTCGCCCGCAGGCTAACTTTGAGCGGATGAACGAGTCAGCGCGCCGTATGTGCATGGCTACGTTGCCGGAAGAGGTATTTATGGGTGGGCTGGATGCGCTGCTGCGCGTGGATGCCGACTGGGTGCCCAGTACACCCGATAGTTCCCTGTACATTCGCCCTTATATGTTCGCTACAGATACATTCCTGGGTGTGGCTCCCTCCAAGACATACCGGTTTTGTATTTTCACCTGCCCGGTCGGTGCCTATTATACCAACCCGCCTAAACTGAAAGTAGAAACCGAGTATATCCGCTCAGCTCCGGGAGGGGTAGGATACGCTAAATGTGCGGGCAATTACGGAGGCTCCCTCTACCCTACGCTATTGGCGCAACAACAGGGCTACGACCAGCTCATCTGGACGGATGCCATCGAACATAAATACATAGAAGAGTCGGGGACAATGAACATTCTGTTCGTTATTGACGGTAAATTAGTAACTCCTGCCACGTCCGACTCCATACTGAAAGGCGTTACCCGTGATTCAATCTTAACAGTTGCCCGCAGTTGGGGGATGGAGGTTGAAGAGCGGAAGGTTTCTATCGAAGAAATTATAAATGGTATAGAAACAGGTCGGGTAACCGAAGCCTTCGGTGCCGGAACGGCGGTTGGCTCATCGCCCTACTCGCTCATCGGGTATGAGGGAAAAGATTATATGCTGCCTGAATTTGCCCCTGAAGAGTCGGTTGCGGTTCGGGTCAGGCATTATTTGAGCGACTTGCGTACTGGTAAGATTGCCGATGAGTTTGGCTGGATGTACACCGTATAGCATTACATCAATAGTTGCTACAATCGAAATCCCCGACTTTTGAGCCGGGAATTTCGATTGTAGCGCTCAGGCTACTTTTTTCTTGCGCTTCGCGGCATTGCCCCTAAAACAACTCGCGGGCAATTTTCATAACGTTGTCGGCTTTACCCATTGTGTAAAAGTGCAGTACCGGTGCACCTTATGGGTGGAATTACTTCGATGGAGAAAATAGCTTTGCCATTTACGGCCTTGATATGATCGGTAATCTTGGTAATTACTCAGATAATACGGACGGAACAGCCGCCAAAGTTAACGTGAAAACACGACCAGTCGCAGGTAGATTCCATTGGCCTGCCCGGTACTCCAGGGTTGTACATCCAGCCGACGGCCCAACTCCGTCCTGTTTTTCACTTCGTGCAGTTTCGGTATCCCCCAACCCACCAGCGAGCCGAACGCGGCTCCTGCCAGCAAATCCGTAGGGTAATGCTTCCCGGCTTCGTAGCGCAGCACCGCCGTAGCCGTGGCCAGCCCCAGCGAACCGACCCAAACGAAGGGCTTTAGTTTTGATTGCGGGAAATAGTGCCGGAACACTTCCCCCGTGAAAACCGCCGTAGCAAACGCATTGGCAGAATGGCCCGAAAAAAACGATTGCCGGGCGTCAAGTTCCAGTTTGTCTGCTAATGGAGCATCCACATCATACACAAACGGACGGGTTCGGTGCGTCAGTCCTTTAACGATGCCGCCCACGCCATTCACCAGCAATGCCGTTTCGATATACATAACCGCTACCGTCTTTATATCCTGTCGCATCGGTTTGGTGGCGAGTGTCAGTACACCCAGAACACCGCCATTACCCAACAGGGTTACGGTACTCAATTTGTCGGCCGAAGTCGAATAATGAAAGGCTGCGTTCCGGTCAAATGAATTGATATCAGCCCGATTGAGCACAGCTACCTGTGACGGGGTAAGCGGGTCGACGGATTTCTGTACGATCTGCGACGCGCCCAGCGAAGCAGCCCCAATCCCCAGCCAGGTCAGTTCCCGACCCGTCTTCAGTTCATAAGGCGACTGGGCGAAATTTGGGTGAATGGATAATATAAAATGGATAATGAATAATGAGCAAATTCTCACGTTCCACTTTCCGGCATTTAACCCCTTTACCGCTCTTTTGCTCATCACTTATCAATCATTTTACATTGTTCATTACTCATTATTCATTCCAGATTTACACCACCCGAACCACGTCCGGCTCGTCGGTGAGGTAAACGAGGTACCCCTCCACTTCATGATACCCCATTTCCCGGTACAGGTTGTTGAAATACTTTAACGAGTCCGATGCATCAGCCATCGGTGGAAACACTGGAACGGCTAATGGAACCGACTCGTACTGCACCAAAACGATGTTTCCTTCCGGGTAATGCACCACGCGATGAGGGGCACCGTGTATACGTTTTCGACTGAGGATACTACGGTCGGTATCAATCCGAAGTGCGGGGTCGAACAGGGGCAACAGCGTCGGGTGCTGCACGATGGACAGCAGTCGTTGTTTTAGCTCAGCCCATTCCACCTTTCGCACCAATCCTTCGCTCACCAGTTGCTGCAACACCCGGTCGATGCAGCCGGGGCCTTTCATTAAACTCAGCGCTGCCATCAATTTTCGGTCCCGTTCGCGGGTACGCTCAAACGTCGCTACGTCGAACATCCGGTCGGCCTGTCGGCGTAGTTGCAGGTCCTGCCCCCGGCTGCCACTCACTATATCGTCCAGGATAATTTCATCCGGCGTATCGTCCATTTTACGGTGCGTGAACGAGTCGGCACACAGGCTTATCTCGTAACTCAGGCGTCCATTCTCCCAGGCGCAACCGCAGTTTCGAGCCACCTCACTATCCCGCAGGAAGGCGTGCAGCCAGTAGCTGACGTCTTTCTGATTCCCTGGTTTTTCGAATTCAGATGCCCTGGCAATGATGTATAATCGGTCAGATGGGCGGGTAAAGGCCACATACAGCAGGTTCATGTTTTCGATGAAGGTACGGGTCAGTTCCTCTTCGTACTGGACTGATATAGCGGCTGGTGCTTTGCGCAGGCTGCTTGTTGTATTGGCAGGGGCCGACAAAAGCCGGGTCAGTTTCCCCGTGCTGTTTTCGTGCGAGAGCAGATCCGTACGAATATCGCTGAGATCGAGCCAGATGGTACTGTCGTTAATTGGTTCTACACGCCAGTTGGCAAAGGGAATGATGACCACCGGAAACTCCAGTCCCTTCGATTTGTGAATCGTCTGGATATTAACGGCGTTGCGGGCACTTCCTTCCACCGAAATCTTTTCCCGAACACCATCCCAATACACCAGAAAATCACTCAGATGACCACTTCGTTTCTGGTTGAATGTCAGTACTTCATCGAGAAACCGGAACAGAAACGGGTTGTGTTCAGCCTGATTAAACAAACCAAACTGGGCCGTCAGCCGCTCGGCCAACTCATAGGGATTCAGTTGACCCAGTTCGTACGGATTAAGCGGATAGCCTGCTTCCGTCAGGTGACGGTAGGTGTCCAGCACATCGCCCTCCGCCACAGCCCGTAGTTTTGAGGTCAGTGCTTCATCCGGGAAAACACCTTTCACCACCCGGTAAAACAGGTATAGCAGTTCATAGCGGAGCAGTTGAAGGTCGGGCCGCTGGAGCAGCCGCATGAGGGTAACGAGCCATTTGACCGGGTCGGAAAACTCCAGCGACAGCGAGTCGGCCGACACCAGCGGAATCCCCAACGCATTCAGTTCATTGGCTAATATGCGGGCGTGGGATTTCTTGCGGCACAAAATGGCTACATCACCGTAGCGATAGCCATCGGCGATGGCTTTATTCAGATGAGCAATGGTTGTTTCGAGCATCCGGGCCGTCAGATCTTTGTCGGCCTCTTCGTCTTTGGCTACGAAGTCGATCTGCACATGCCCTGCCACATTTGTTTTAGGCTGCGTCTTCTGATGAAACTGCTGTTGGGCATCGAACACATCGGCCAGTTTAGGGTGGTCGGCTTCAAACTTCCGGGCGGTAAAATCGAAGAACGTGTTGTTAAACCGGATGATGGGTTCTGCACTTCGCCAGTTGGTATCCAGCAACTCCGGTTTCAGGTGCCCATCCAGCATATCGATGCGGTCAGCCGTCCAGGAACCGGGGCTGTGCGTTCCTTTCAGCGTTTCAAGGTCCTGCCTGTGCAGGGACACAATCTGATCCATATCACCCCCCCGGAACCGGTAAATCGCCTGCTTGCCATCGCCCACCGCCAGGTTAAAATGAGCGCCACCCAGGGAGTTCTCGATGAGGGGTAACAGGTTGGCAAATTGTAGCCGTGAGGTATCCTGAAACTCGTCGATCAGGATGTGATTATATTTGGTTCCCAACCGCTCATACAAAAACGGCACCGGTTCTGAGGCTACGATAGCCAGAATTTTTTTGTTGAATTCCGAGATATGGACCCGACCATCCTTACGAAGCAGGTCGTCAAATTCCAGCCGTATCTGCTTGAGCAGGGCTAATTTCTGGAGGTGTGGTAACAGGCAGTTAAACAGCACAACCTGGCGACTGCTCTCCCCCCGGATGACTTCGATCTGGTCCAGGCAGTTACCCAGTTCATCAGTCATGCTATCGATAAGGGACTGCACAGGAAGGGGCGTTTTTTTCGTATACCATTCCCCTTTGTTCAGGGCGTTATAGACCCGTGTACCGGCTTCTTTGGCAGCGTTCCCTTGCGCAATACTTTTCAGGTAGCCCCCTACCCCACTGGCTCCGTAACTAAAGTCTGTTTCGTCCAGACCAGCATCGGCAATCAGTTTCCAGGCCCGCTTCCCCTGGTCAACGATGGTTGTTTCGATCCTTCGGTTATGTTCCATCAACTGCAACCGGATAGCGCGCAAATCCTGGGGAGAGAGTTCTTGGGCAGCATTGACAGCCTCATAAAACTGATCGGAGGTTAAGTTTCGACCAAACTCTTTGAGCAGTTCGGGCAGCTGCGTCCAGCTTTTCCCTTCGCTGGCCACGTGGTTGTAGTATTCACTCAAAATGGTCGTAATCTCTCCCATTTCGTCAGTACCGGCTTTCTCAATCAGGTTGTCGATGGCCAGTTCGAGCACCTCGTCGGTTTCCAGCTCCACCTCGAAGGAATACGGCAATCCAAGTTCATCAGTGAACGCCATCACCACCCGCTGCGTGAACGAGTCGATGGTGGTTACGCTGAAATCGGCGTAGCGGTGCAGGATGGTCTTAAAAACGGATTCGGCTTTACGCTGCAGTTCCGCTTTCCGGGCATCAAACAGGGCATCCCCGGGTGTTACGTCGTAAAGCTCCAGAAGCAGGTCGTTCAGCAAGGCACTTTCTTCCCGGTTAGCCAGTTCGGACAGCTTTTCCAGAATCCGGTTCTTCATCTCGTTGGCCGCTGCATTGGTGAACGTAACGGCCAGAATATGCTGAAAATAATCGTCCTTCCTACCCTTGCCCGGCCCCAGAGCCAGTTTCAGGTATTCTTTCGTGAGCGTGTAGGTTTTACCCGACCCCGCCGAAGAACTGTATATTTTGAACATGGATATTTTTAGTAATAGGCGTTGGGAGCGAGGAGTTGCTATCGCTCCCAACACCTACTGCTTTTTAAAAATTATACCGTAACCCTAGGCCTGAGTTCAGACTGAGAAAAAACGGTGCCTGTAATAACTCGACATACCCGCCGGTTTCCAGGAAGAACGAATACGGTTTACCCACCGGAAATACTTCCAGACCGGCAACCGCCGATCCACCAATGGACAGGGCATTTTCGTAATCGCCATTGAGCCGGGGGGGATAATACCGGCGATTATTAATCTGGCCACCAAAGCCGTAATAGCCCCGAATACTTTCGCTTTTGGTCAGCGCTTTGTGCCATAAATAATGGCCCTGAATGGTTAGTCCCACGCTTTTATATTCACCGACCCGGTAACTGCGCTTCGTCCCGTACAGACCTCCATAGGTGCCAATATTCAGGTCGAACGCGTGATTGGTACCAAAGTATTTTCGCACGTTAATACCCGACGGTTCACCAAGGCGGAAACCAATTGACCAGTTATTATACTGGGCAACAGCCGTGGTCGTGAATTCGAAACAGGCCAGCACAGCCAGAGACGCAATCAGAAACAGTTTTCTCATAGGACAAATTTAGATTCTTCCCGCCAAAGTACGCTGGTTTAGCTAATCAAACGCCACAGCCTGGGAAAATCAGGCATTGGAAACCAGCTCGGGCTTTGTAGCCTCTTTGCCCGTTCCGAGGGGTAAGTCAGTCGTTATCGGTGCGTTGTTGATGTGTCTGAGTACCGTTAGCAGACGCTCATTCTCTGCGCGGGTTCCTACCGAAATACGCAGACAGCCAGCACACAAAGTCACCTTCGACCGGTCGCGGACAATGACCTGCTGTTCAATCAGGTGCTCAAAAACAGTTTTCGCATCTGAAGCTATATCATCCCCATCCTTTCCAAACTGAACGAGCAGAAAATTGGCATCGGACGGATGAACAACCTGAACGCCGGGTAGTGTCCGCAGGTTTTCTGCCAGATACTGCCGTTCGGCCAGAATCTGACACACCATGTCGCTCTTCTCCGCTTCGTGGTTGAGGGCTTCCAGCGCCAGTGCCTGGGTAGGTGCCGAAATGTTGTACGGTGGTTTTATTTTATTGAGAATCTGAATCAACTCCACCGAAGCAAAACACATACCCAGTCGCAGGCCTGCCAGCCCCCATGCTTTGGAGAACGTTTGCAGCACGACCAGATTTGGATAATCAGCCAGTTTTCCCGTCCAGGAAGGGGTGTCCGCAAAGTCGATATAGGCTTCGTCCACAATGACCAGCGAATGCGTAGCCGCTTCTAGAATCGTCTGAATGGCACTGGCCTGAAGCAGATTCCCCGACGGATTGTTGGGTGAACATAACCAGATGAGCTTAGTACCTTCAGTGATAGCGGCCAGTACAACATCCGTATCCACCTGAAAATCAGTCGTAAGGGGCACTTTAACAACGGGTACGTCATTCACGGCCGCCGATACTTCGTACATACCGTAGGTGGGTGGCATGATTAAGATATTATCAAAACCCGGCTTGCAGGTAGCCCGAACGAGCAAGTCGATGGGTTCGTCGGAGCCGTTGCCCAGGAAAATCTGTTCAGGTCGAACACCCTTTATCGGAGCCAGTTTCTGTTTTATAGCCCACTGATGTGGGTCGGGATAGCGGTTGTATTGATCCGCGCCATTAGGGTCCGCCGAACCAAATGGGTTTTCATTGGCGTCCAGGAATACGCCTTCCTTGCCAGTGTATTCATCCCGGGCGGAGGAGTAAGGCGTCAGAGACTGAATGTGAGAACGGAGGATGTTATTCAACTGAAACATAAAAGTGTATCGCTAAAACAGTTAACGGGCAAAGAATCGATCATCGAACTGCAACGGTTCGTAATCAAGTAGTTTAACAGATTGAAACGCCGGGTGATTTGGATTGATCAAAAAATTGTACTCAGCTTTTACGATGGCCGATGGCACTTTTAATGCGACTGATTTTTGACTACTAAGCCACAAATCTCCCATCGACTGTGTCTGATTATACTGATTTCTCCAGGTAAGGGTCAATCCTTCCTGATCAACAACGCCAATAAATAATTCGTCCGGAATGTATAGGGCAATAACCGAATAATCGTCGACCGGTTTGCTACGGGAAATATGAATAAGCACTTCTAGAATAGCCAGCGAGCGGCTTGCTGCGGTGTAGAGCATGTAATTTCCAGCCGTATTCCATCGCCCTCCAGCCAGATAAGCCCCGGTACCGACAATATCCTGCTGATATATTTTTTTGGAAACCCGAAATACTTCCATCAGGCCAGTACGCCAAAAGCGATCCGGGTGAGTTCATCCTTCACGGCCTGAGCGCCCGTGTTCGATGTTAGCAAAGCTATTGGCCTGTCGCCCAACGGCAAACTTGGTGTGTGAAGCCATGCATTAAAATAGTCTTTGCCAAGCACGTGCTCTCCCCATTCAAAAAGTGAAGCCAGCGTTACGAGCCGGTCAGCAACGGTTTCGCTTAGCGTATCGGTGTCCTTATATCGTTGTAGGTTACGGGGTGTTACAGGCAGTAGACTGATGATTTCTTTTTCATCAACACCCAATGAGTCGGCCAAGCGTTTAATGGTTTGTTTTGGCAAACCATGACTAACCAGATGGGCTAAATCGGCCCCAGTTTGTACGCCTTCCTGAACCGGAACGTATTGTTGGCCGCCCAACCGCTGATACACTTTCGCTGGTGTCATGTAGGTTTCTGGAATTATTTCCTCAAAAATACGGACATTTTTCGTAATGCCCAATTTAATCAGGCGTTGGCCGCCAACGGAACGCTCGCTCATCCACGGCCCGCATTGTGCAGAGTACACCATTCAGGTGGTCGTATTCGTGCTGAATCAGTTCGGACAGGTTCCAGTCTGTAATGGTCCAGGTCTGCGGCTGCCAGTGTTCATCCCGGTAGGTCAGCGTTAGGTGGCAATGTCGGCGAACACGTACCAACAGATTCGGAAAACTCATGCAATCGTCCCAGAGTTCGTCCGTTTCGTCGCTCACCGTTACCAGTTCGGGATTGATGATAACCATTGGCTTATCGACGTTCAGGTAAATGAACCGTTTCATGATACCGAGTTGAGGAGCGGCAATACCCCGGCCAAACTGGTACTTCGCCCGAATTTCTTCCATCACCGTGTGCAGGTCGGCCACCCAGCCCGGCACCAGTAATAACTCCGATTCCAGCACGGGTTCGCAGGTTTGGTACAGGCGGGGGTCACCTAAAAGAAGTAGATCGTCGAGGTGTTTCATGAACGGATAATGTCGGCCGGTAGGATGACCAGAAGCTAAAACTCTATAGTATAACCCTGTTTCAGAAATCAGAGAAACCGTTGCTCGGTTATAGGTACGATTAACGTTGATCACTGAGGCGTTTGCGGGTTAATTACATTATACCCCTCAAACCGGAAAAGCCACAAAAATGAACACCCACTTCCTCATAAATCTACAGGTAAGAGTTGTGAGCAGAATCTGATAAGCACTTTCCAGCCATTCTTTGTCAGGTACAACAATGATCGATACAAGCCTCAGGCTGGATTTGCTACGGTCAAACTCGCCAGTCGTATACTGACAGCCCGCTTATGCGCTTCGAGTGATTCGGCTTCCGCCATTGCTTCCACTACCGGTCCAAGCCGCTGTAAGCCTTCAGGTGTGATATGTTGCACCGTAATTTTCTTAACGAAACTATCGAGTGACACGCCACTATACGATCGGGCAAATCCGTTTGTCGGCAACGTGTGGTTGGTTCCCGATGCGTAATCACCCGCCGATTCGGGGGTGTAGTTACCCAGGAAAATAGACCCGGCATTGATAATTTTGTCCGCTACTGCTTCGGCGTTTTCAACACTCAGAATGAGGTGTTCAGCCGCGTAGGCATTCAGCAGATCGATGGCATCCTGCTGACTATCAACGAGTATCATCTTACTATTTCCGAGTGCTTTTTCCGCCATAGATGACCGGGGCAACCGGCCCAGTTGAGTAGACAGCGTCAGGTTGACGCAGTTGAGCAGCTTCTTACTGGTCGAAACCAGCAATACCTGACTATCAGCACCGTGTTCCGCCTGCGAGAGCAAATCGGCCGCTACGAAAGCGGGAATCGCCGAGTCATCTGCATAGACAGCTACCTCGCTCGGACCGGCGGGCATATCGATGGCTATCCCTTCTTTGGCCACCAGCATTTTAGCCGCTGTGACATACTGGTTTCCCGGCCCAAATAGTTTGTACACCTGTGACACCGACTCCGTTCCGTAGGCCATAGCGGCTATGGCCTGGGCACCCCCAATGCGAAAAACGCTCGTTACGCCCACCAGACGGGCGGCAAAATAGATGGCAGGATTATTACTGGGCGTACACAATACCACCTCCCGGCAACCGGCCAGTTGCGCCGGAACACCCAGCATTAACACGGTGCTAAACAGCGGAGCCGTACCACCGGGAATGTACAGGCCCACTTTTTCAATACCGACGCTTTTGCGCCAGCAGGTTACGCCCGGCATCGTTTCAATTTTCTCGACAGCCTGTTTCTGGCGTTCGTGAAAAAGCCGAATGTTCTGGTAGGCCTGCCGGATAGCCGCTTTCAGCTCGGGGCTGAGCTGCGCTTCGGCAGCATCCAGTTCGTCGGCACCAACAACTAATTGGCTGGCGGTTAAGTCAATTTTATCGAACTTTTTAGCCAGCTCGAGCAAGGCAGCATCGCCCCCGGTGCGTACCTGCGCCAAAATGGGCGCAACAGCCGCTTCAATTTGCTGTGTCGACTGCACAGGACGGGCCAGCAAAGCAGGCCACTCGGCGCGGTCAGGAAATGGAATGATATTCATAGTAGTGAGTCGATGAGTCAGTCAGTCGGTGAGTGGCTGACGCCTGTGTTATTATCACGTCAGCCACTCACCGACTGACTGACTCATCAACGATCGACTGTCAATAGATCATTTTTTCAATGGGGATAACCAGAATACCTTCCGCACCAGCGGCCCGGATGGCTTCAATGTTTTCCCAAAACTCATTCTCGTTCAATACCGAGTATACCGAACTCCAGCCTTCGGTTGCCAGTGGCGTAACCGTGGGGCTTTTCATGCCGGGCAGCAACGCCACAATCTTATCCAGGGCATGGTTAGGAGCGTTGAGCACAATGTATTTATTGTTCTTGGCGGCCTGCACCGATTTGATTCGGAACAGCAGTTTGTCTACCAATACCTGCTTATCCGGGGCCAGTTCTGAAGGAGCAATGAGGATGGCTTCGGAACGAAAGATCGTTTCTACTTCCTGTAATCCATTGCTCATCAGCGTGCTACCCGAGCTAACGATGTCACACACGGCCTCGGCCAGCCCAATGCTGGGAGCAATCTCCACCGAGCCACTAATTTCGTGAATGTTGGCCTGAACCCCCTGCCCGGCCAGGTAATTACCCAGTAGATTTGGGTAGGATGTGGCAATATTTTTCCCATTCAGGCTTTCGACTCCCGTCCACTCGTTACCCCGCGGAATGGCAATAGACAGGCGGCATTTGGAGAAGCCAAGTTTATGTATCGTTTGTACGGGGCGGCCTGTTTCTACCGCAACGTTCTCGCCAACGATACCCAGATCGGCCACACCATCTTCCACGTAACCGGGAATATCGTCGTCGCGCAGAAACAGGAATTCGGCGGGAAAATTAGAGGATACGGATTTGAGTTTGCCGGTTCCGTAATCGAAGCGGATACCACACTCTTTGAAAAGCTGGTACGAATCTTCGCTCAGTCGACCGGACTTCTGCAGGGCAATACGTAATACTGAAGACATTAATAGATGTATAATGTATGGTATAGGATGAATTGATTGTATCCTTACCAAATAGGAACTTGTGAAAACAAGGGCAAAAATAACCGAAAACGGGCAGAATACGACGGTAGAATCAGGTAATCCGTAGCCGCATTGACTTAGCAGACGCGATGGGAGCGTCGATGTCGAAGGTAGGTATGCGTAGCCCGTGGGGAAATCATGACATAAAGGTAACTGTAAAAAGAGAATTCCTATCGCTAAGGTCGCTCGAATCTTAATGCATAGTTTCCCCACTCCATAACAAGGAGTTGAGGAGTCAACGAAACGATTTTTGCGTATGAAGGGATGGTCGGATTCACGAACGGAATGCACTTAGGCTCTCCAAATTCAAAAAAGATGCGATTGTCTGTACGTGAATATCGCTCGGCGACATTACACCACCCTCCGGAAAACGGCCCACTGTCAGTTGAGTTCACAGTACCATTTTTCTGAAAATCTATTGTCGGATGTGCTCGCTGAACTGTGTCAGCGGGGTTTAGTCGAAGCGATGGGCTTGAATGCGTTCGTCAAAGATAATACTGAATTGGTTAATCAACTCCTTCCAGTTATAGGTTGTCGTCTCCCACTTGGTGTGTAGGTTTTGGATCGTCAAATAGACCAACTTTTGCAGGGCTACGTCTGAGCTAAAAGCGCCTTTCGTTTTAGTCACTTTACGCAACTGACGGTGGTAGCCTTCGACGGTATT
>NZ_KB893403.1 GCF_000374085.1 Spirosoma spitsbergense DSM 19989
AGTGAGCCATGAGCGGAAATAGAAGCTGCGAGCAAAACTACAAAATTTGTGTCACCTTATTTTATCAGCATTCCTAATANAAATTCACCGGGAAAATTCACTCCTGTTCAAGAAGCAAACCCAACCGAATACGAGGCAATTGGATATAGTGCAGGGCATACCAATTGACTTTCCAGCCTTTAGTTAGCCACTGTAAAATTGATGGGCAGGCTATATTTTACCCGTACCGGTCGGCCACGCTGTACACCCGGTTTCCAGCGGCCTGTAGTGGCCTTTACCACACGCATGGCTTCTTCCTCCGTGCCGAAACCAAGTCCTTTAACGACGATCACATCTGCAACGCTGCCATCGGTATTAATAACGAAACTGATAAAAACCCGCCCCTGCACTCTGGCCCGCTGAGCATCAGCAGGATACCGTAGATTCTGAGCTAAAAACTTGCCAAGGGCCTCTATGCCCCCCACAAAGGTTGCGGGCTGTTCCAGTACGGTATAGCGAACCGTATCAGTTCCTGCAGTGACAGCTTTACCTTCCTGAAAAAGACCTTTTTCGTACCGTTCTTCGTAGAAATAAGAACCATCGGCATATTGCCCCGTCCAGATGCCCTGTCTAAACCCATTTTCATAGTTACCCTGCTCGGTGAGAAGAGGTCCCGCGCCACCTTCGGTATATATTTTTTCCCTGGTTTGATAAACAGCGCGGCCATTTCCGTCTTTCACAAGCTGGCGCCCTGTCCCGTCCCAAAACGCAGTTATCTGGTCCGGTGCGGGAACAAATGGGCTTTTAGCCGAGCCATCGGGCGGGTGGCTACTGGTCATAACCTGCCGAATCTGGCCATTGTCGTACCAGGTCGTACTAAGTACTTTCTCATCGAAGTGCTCTGTTTTTTTCGACACAGCCCCATTGATGTGGTAATGAAACTCGTCGCCAACTGGTTTTTCGTTTTGGTAATATACCTCCTGAACCCGATTGCCGTCATTGTCGATAACCATCAATAAACCTTCCCAGCGGAAGCGGCTGTTTTGATAACCGATGGCGTTAGTCTGCCGCCCATCGCCCGTGCGGCCAATATTTGGCTGTCTGATAAGAGGTAACCGGTATTCCTCTTTCCAGGCGTTTCCTTTGCCTTTATAAACAATAATATCATTAGATGGAAATCCGGCCGAATCCAGTGGTGATACTTGTTTGCGCCGTGCCTGAGTGCTGTCCGATACGGGCCTGGAATCGGCATCGAAATAGGTGACCTTAGCCCCGTTTACGTACAAAAATGGCTTGTTGGGCGGAAACATAACCGGAAATGTAACTTGTTGCCGAACAGCCTTTCCATCCTTACGGGCCGGTTTCCACGCGTTGTAAAGCGAAAATACCCGTACGGCCTCCCGATCCAGATCGGTGCGCAGGCTCTTTATCACGTTTACCTGCGCAATCCGTCCGCTGGGTTCCACGACACCGTTCACAATAACACGCCCTCCCAGCCCCTGGGCTTCGGCCGGTACTGATTTGCGTAGGTTGACTTGTAGAAAAGTAGTCAGAAAAGTGATGCCTCCGCGTGGTTCAGCTACGCTGTCTACTTCAAAGTCTTTATAAACAGGCGGCTGGGCCATGGCTGTCGAGCATATTAACAGCAGGAGAAAAAGAAAGCGTATCAACATGGTTGAGTGGTGTTTTAAGGACGACCCAAAAATACATATTCGTCCGTAAAATCTGACCGCTTTCAGGAAGCTTTTATGAAGCCGTTCCCCGTATGGAAAGTCGCTCGATACCGGCTGCAACGAGGGTTTCCAGTTGAGATTCGGTGGCTCTGTCAGCCACAATTTTGACCCCTACCGAACGCGGAACGAGGGTGCGGAACTGTAGGGCCTGATCGAGCGAGAAGGGAAGGGGGAGCGTACCCGTCGCGTTCTTTATGAAATCGACCCCGGCATCGGTAGCTTGTTTGATGACCGATTGAGTTTGTTCTGCATCCAGCAACGACGATTCCAGAATGACCGTAAAGAACTTCTCGAAACGGTGAACCATAGACACCAGTTTAGCCAGTTCGATCTTGACCCAGCCCGACGAAGATGAAAATAGTGCCGACGTGTTCAGCACCACCTCGATTTCACTGGCACCATCCCGCAAGGCCCACTCTATCTCGGTTTGCTTGGCTTCGGTACGCTGGTAACCAAACGGAAACCCGACTACCGTAGCCAGCATAGCCGGATGGGCCTCCCCCAGCTCGCGCCGGAACTTCTTTACCCAGAACGGAGCTACCGTCATACCGGCCAGTCCCAGTTGCGTCACTTCATCGAGCGCGTCGTACTGCTCGCTGATGGTTACGTTGGCGTGAATCAGTGTCCGTTCGATATAAGGAAAGAGATGATTCATGAGTTGTCAAGGAGTGAAAGAGTAAATGAGCGAAAGAGTGATTTGCTAACGCTAGAAGTTTGTTTACGTTAGCTACCCACTCTTTCGCTCATCCGCTCTTTCACCATTAACTAAGGTACTTTAGCTTTACCACCTCTTTCGGGTCGAGGAAGCGCCATTTGCCGCGCGGCAGTTCCTTTTTAGTCAGACCCGCGTAGGTCGTTCGGTCAAGCTTACTGACTTCGTAACCGAAATGCTCAAACATCCGGCGTACAATCCGATTGCGGCCGGAGTGAATTTCGATACCCACCACGTAGGCGTCGGGCGTTACAATGCTGAGGGCGTCCGGTTTGATGGGACCGTCTTCCAGTTCGATTCCTTTTTTGAGTTCCTCGAAGTGTTCGGTGGTGATGGGTTTATCCAGTTCGACCTGATAAATTTTACGGACGTTGTTTGATGGATGCGTGAGTTTATCGGCCAGCTCACCATCGTTTGTAAAGAGTAATAACCCCGTGGTGTTTCGGTCAAGGCGACCAACCGGATACATCCGGAAGTTACCTGCATCGGCTACCAGTTCCATAACGGTTTTACGTTCATCGGGGTCTTCGGTGGTGGTAATATAATCCTTTGGCTTGTTTAGCAATACGTATACAAAACGCTCAGGGTTCAGGGTTTTGGTGCCGTATTTGACCGTATCGCCTTCTTTTACCTGGAAACCCATTTCGGTTATGACTTTACCGTTCACCGAAATATCGCCCCGCGTAATTAGTTCGTCGGCTTCCCGGCGTGAGCAAACCCCCGAATTGGCAATGTAGCGATTCAGGCGGGTGGTATTCGAGCCATCGGTACGATCCCGAACGCTTACACGTTTTGGCTTTTCATCATCCTGCTTACGATCTCCCCGTGGACCATCCGTGCGGCCCCGTCCGGCAAACCGATTGCGCGACTCTTCCAGATTATAATTGGGCGCTTTGGTGTACATACCCGTACGGCGGTCACCCGATTCTTTCCGTTGCTGCCCCGTAAAACGAGAATCCTCGTCCCGATTATTACTCCGGCTTGTATCGTCGTTAAAACGTTCGCGGTTGCGCTCGTCTGCTTCCGGGCTGAATCCGCCCACTCGTTTAAACGCTGGTTTGTCGGGCCGGTTACCCCGGCTCTGACCACGCGAAAAGCGCGATGCGCCGTCCTTGTTTGAGTCTCCGAATCGATTGGCGTCACGGGGGCCATCAGTCCGACCGAAACGGGGGGGGCCGGCGGGTTTACCATCACGATTAGAATCATCCCTGTTCCGATCTGTTGAAAAACGGGGCTTGTCATCCCGATTAAAGCGGGGAGGACCGGAAGGCCGGAAGCCACTCCCGGAAGCTTTGCCGCTGCTTTCTTCCCGACCCCGACGATTTTCGCCATCGCGGCTATCACGCCGGTCGCTGTCGAAACGAGGTTTGTCAGACTGGAATCGATTGGTGCGGTTAAAATCCGGGCGATCACCGGAACCCCGCTCAAAACGCGGAGAACGGGAGTCGCTGTCACCGCGACCGGAGCGACGGTCATCAGATCGCTGATTGCTGTCCCGGCTAAATCGCGAGGGGCCGTCCTGTCGGGGGGTATCGCGCCGGGGACGGTCTGAATTCGACCGGTTATCGGTATCTCTGGAAAAACGCGCTGGCTTATCGGACCGGCCTCCCGCGTTATTGGAGTCCCTATTGAAACGGGGGCTTGATGACCGGGACCCTCCAGTCCGGGACCCTCCAGTCTGGGGCCGATCGTTATCGCCATCGCGGCTGAAGGTAGGCCGGTCGGTGTCCCGGCTAAACCGCGGACCACCTGAGCGGGGGCGATCATCGCCCTGTTTGCGACCATCATCCCGACGGTCGGTAGAACGGCCCGCCCGCCGTTGCGGGTCACCATCACGGCTTGATCCGGTACTCCGGTCGCGGTCGTTCTTCTCTGAATCCTGACTCATGAAAAATAAGGTAATTCGAAAAAATAATATGTATCAATCTGGCTGACTATCAGCGGTTAGGCTTCCCGGTAGTCAAAACGGGCCACAAAGGTAGCCCTTTTCATAACAACCCGGTTACACCCGTTTCTGCACAACGCATTTTACGCAGGAAACAATCCGCAGAAGCCAAAAGTCGTTAGTGAATAGTTATAGGGGCCTTTTTCTCCCTGTTTTACCTGTCTCTGACCAGCTATTTACCCTATTCTGTATGTCCGATCCGGCCCTGACTCCGCTTTATACGCCAACCCGATCATCCATTGAGCAGTCGTTGATGAAGCGGTTCATGAACTGGCTGTTCATCAAGAAAGGACTTTACTTTCGGGACTATGACGACTTATGGGATTGGTCGGTAACGGATCTGGAGGACTTTTGGGAGAGCATCTGGCAGTTTTTCGATGTGCAGAGCCATACGCCGTACTACCAGGTTATTTTTAGACCGAGCCAGCAGGATATGATTGGGACAACCTGGTTTGCGGGGGCTACAATCAACTACGCCGAACACATCTTTCGCCATAAAACACCCCAGCGCCCCGCCATTTTGTTTGCTTCTGAACAACAGCCGACGGCAAAAAGTATATCGTGGGATATGCTGGAACAACAGGTAGCAGCCGTTGCCGCCTTTCTTCGGCAACAGCATGTGGGTGCTGGTGACCGGGTAGTGGCCGTGCTGCCGAATGGCCCGGAAGCCGTCATCGCTTTTCTGGCAACCAACGCCATTGGGGCTATCTGGTCCAGTTGCTCGCCCGATTTTGGTACGGCCAGTGTGGTGGATCGTTTCCTGCAGATTGAGCCTAAAGTACTGTTCGCTGCGGATGGGTATACCTACAATGGTAAACGAATTGAGAAAGTCGACTCCATTTCATCGTTATGTGCGCAACTTCCGACGCTCCAGCAGGTAGTATGGGTCAAGTATGTTGACAGTAACGAATTGCCAGCCAGCGCCTTATCCTGGCAGGAGATCCTGTATACACCGGCACCGGAAGGCTTGACGTTTGAGCCGGTTCCCTTCGAACATCCCATCTGGATACTGTATTCATCGGGTACAACCGGCAAACCCAAAGCCATTACGCACAGTGTGGGAGGTTGCCTGCTCGAACACATGAAAGTACTGGCCCTGCATCAGGACGTGCACCAGGGCGACCGGTATTTCTGGTACTCTACCACGGGCTGGATGATGTGGAATTTTGCCATTGGCTCGATGCTGGTGGGGGCAACGCTCGTGCTGTATGAGGGAGCGGCTGGCTATCCTGATATGAATGCGTTATGGAAACTGGCTCAGGAAACGCAAGTTGTGCATTTCGGCAGTGGAGCCGCTTATTACCTCGCCTGTTTGCGCGCCGGATTAAAACCGATGGACACCGTTAGTTTACCCCATCTGCGAACAATTGGCTCTACTGGTTCACCCCTTCCGCCCGAAGGATTTCGGTGGATATACGAGTCCGTCAAGCAAAATGTCTGGCTTATCTCGTTCAGTGGCGGAACGGATATTTGCAGCGGATTTGTGGGGGGAAATCCGTTGCTGCCCGTTTATGAAGGAGAAATTCAGTGCCGATTACTGGGTTGCAACGTCGAAGCGTTTGATGAAAAAGGAAACCCCGTTCGGGCACAGTTGGGCGAAATGGTTATTCTGGAACCAATGCCCTCTATGCCCATTTACTTCTGGAACGACCGGACCGCCGGACCGCGGAATAATGACCGTTATCGAAAAAGTTACTTCGACGATTACCCCGGTATATGGCGGCACGGCGATTATATTCAGATCACCGAACGAAACGGCGTTATCATTTACGGGCGGTCAGATGCTACGCTCAATCGCGCTGGTGTTCGGATTGGTACCAGCGAAATTTATAGCGCGGTAGAAAGCCTGCCCGAAATAAATGACAGTCTGGTTGTGGGTTTAGAGCGACCTGGCGGCCAGTATTTTATGCCGTTGTTTGTGGTGTTGAAGCCGGGTTTTTCTCTTACGGACGAGCTAACGACACGTATCAAACGGACGCTCCAGAGTCAGTTTAGTCCTCGCCATGTACCCGACGCTATATACGCCATCGACGAAATACCGTATACCATAAGCGGCAAGAAGCTCGAAACGCCGGTAAAAAAGATTTTATCGGGTATGGATGCTTCACTGGCTACCAGCCGGGACACGCTGCGCAACCCGGCCTCACTCGACCAGTTTAGCCACTTCAGCGGGTAAGCCGCGAACCGTATACGTACGTTTGTTTAATACCGCTAGCGACGTTTATATACTGACTGCTGTGTGCACAAACGGTGAATCTTTTCCCGACTACGCTTCAGCCGCATCTTAACGGTGCTCTCTTTCAGGCTACAGATATGGGCAATTTTAGCAATGCTCATACCATCCTCATACTTGAAATGCAACAGTGCCTTTTCCGAATCAGACAGCTTCTCTATTGCTTTGCTGACCAGTTGAATGGCTTCTTCGTGCAATTGCTCATCGCTGGTATCGGCAGCCGCATAATCTAAGCCATCTTCCATACGCATCATTGGCAACCGCTTGGCCAACCGAATTTGATCGGCACAGTAGTTGAACGCAATGGAGTAGAGCCAGGTCGAGAAGTTAGATCGTTCCTGAAAGGCATTCAGTTTATTGAAAACTTTCAGAAAAATATCGTGCGTAAAATCTTCAGCCTTCGAGGGGTCTTTCACCATCGATAAACATCGGCGGTAAACTTTGTTAACATATCGTTTGTAGAGCGTCTCGAAACATTGTTCTGGCTGATTGGAAAAATACTGACGAATCATCTCTTCGTCAGAAACGAGAGTAATTTTTGAAGATATCATTTATGGGGTCAGTTTACCTAAGTAACTACTGTAAATTAAGTTAAACCCCTGATATTTAGTTTGTCGAAAAATTCTAAATATACTAAGCGGTAGGGGTGAATTTGGATATATATAAGGACCTATTTCGGTTATATAGGTACAGCTATCCGTTTGCACAATGCTCAATCCTATGATTGACAGATAGTTGTATTTGAGGTACTGAGTCGATGTTTATGATCTATAATTAAGCGGCATACTTCGTATGTCGATAAAAAAAATCACACCCTTTACTTCGTTTGTAATCGTTCTTTAGCTAAAAAGGGGCGATTGTATCCGGAAGGAGCAGTTGCTTCTTCCGGATACAATCGCCCCTTTTTAAGGAGAAAATCCCGGCGTTAATTTCTCAGTGGTTTGCCACCCGTGAGCAGGCTCTGAATCCGTTCCAGCGTTTTCTTCTCACCCGTTAGTGAGAGGAAGGCTTCCCGTTCCAGATCGAGCAGGTATTGCTCCGATACGTTTTGTGGACTGCTAAGGTCGCCCCCGCAAATAACGTAGGCTAACTTATCGGCGATTTTACGGTCGTGGTCCGAAATGTAACGGCCCATGTGCATGGCCGTAACGCCCGCCCGGAACAGGGCAATACCGGTTTTACCCTGTACCTTAATGTCGGTGCGGGGTTTGGGTTGTGTGTACCCGTTATCGGCCAGTTCTATAGCTGCCTGTTTGGCTTCGGACAATAACCGGCTGCGGTTCAGAACAATCTGGTCAGTAGCCCGGAGGTAATTCATTTCTCGGGCTTCCTGGGCCGATGTCGACACCTTAGCAGTCGCAATGTTCATGTATACACTTTGCAGGATGTTTAGCTCCGGGTCGCCGGACTGGTAGAGGTCGGAGGCACGGGCGGCCATCTCCTTGGTGCCACCACCGGCCGGAATCAGGCCAACACCCACCTCAACCAGGCCAATGTAACTTTCGGCGTGGGCCACTACCCGGTCGGCATGCAGCACGGCTTCACAACCACCGCCCAGCGTGAGCGTGTGCGGGGCAACAACCACCGGAATGGACGAGTAACGCAGGCGGGTGATTAGTTTCTGAAACTGAGCAATCATCAGATTTACCTCATCAAACTCCTGCTCCACGGCGAACATGAACAGCGTGGCCAGATTAGCGCCCGCCGAAAAAGCATCGGTCGAGTCATTGCCAACCACCAGACCCCGGAAGTCTTTCTCTGCCAGCGAAATACCCTTGTTCAGGGCTTCGGAAACCTCCTGCCCGAAGGTATTCATCTTACTGCGGAACTCCACGTTCAGAATACCATCACCGAGGTCGATGATGCTGGCCCCGGAGTTTTTCCAGACAATGTTGTTGCTCAGATTTTCCAGAATGGTGAAAACCTCAGCTCCTGGAACCACTTTATAACTTTTGGTCGGAATGTCGTAATACTGCCGTTTCCCGTTTTCGACTTTGTAGAAACTATCGAACCCGGCATCGATCATATCATACACCCACTGCGCGGGCTTCTTTCCCTGCGCTTCAATCATGCCGAGCCCTTTCTTCAGACCAATAGCGTCCCAGGTCTCAAACAACCCTAATTGCCAGCCGAAACCGGCGGTAATGGCCGCGTCGATGCGGTAGAGTTCGTCCGAGATTTCGGGGATGCGATGCGTCGCGTACTGGAAGCCATCGGCAAAGGTTTTCCGGTAAAACTCACCAGCTTTGTCTTTACCATCAATCAACACCGGAAAGCGTTTTTTCAGGCTATCAATGGCCTTCGTACTTTCCAAAGTTCCAAATTTTACTTTTTCCGATGGCTTGTATTCGTAGGTATTCAGGTCGAGAGCCAGAATCTGGGTTTGTCCCTTTTCGTCTTTCGTTTTCTTGTAATAACCCTGACCGGTTTTGTCGCCGAGCCATTTGTTCTCCATCAGTTTCTGCACCGAAGCGGGCAGCTCGAAACTCGCCCGCGATTCGTCGTGCTCCATCTTCACCAGATTCCCCGCCACGTTGACGGTGGTATCCAGACCGACCACATCTGATAGCCGGAACGTGCCCGACTTGGGCCGCCCTACTACCGGGCCGGTTAGTTTATCCACCGCTTCTACGCTCAGCCCCAGTTCTTCGGCTACCCGAATGGTTTGAATCAATGACTGAATACCCAGCCGGTTGGCAATAAAACCGGGCGTGTCTTTGCACAGTACCGTTGTTTTGCCCAGAAATAAATCGCCGTAGTTCATCAGGAAATCGACAACGGCGGGGTCGGTATCGGGGCCGGGAATGATTTCGAGCAGACGCAGGTAGCGGGGTGGGTTGAAGAAGTGCGTACCACAGAAATTCCGCCGAAAATCCTCGCTCCGTCCTTCTGCCAGCAGGTGCATGGGAATGCCTGATGTGTTGGAGGTGATCAGCGTACCGGGTTTGCGAAACTGCTCGACCCGTTCGTACACCGAGCGTTTGATGTTCAGGCGCTCCACCACCACCTCGATCACCCAATCGTAGTTGGCAATCTCCTTCAGGTTGTCATCAAAATTACCCAGCTTGATCCGGTCCGCAAATTTGGGGCTGTACAAGGAAGCCGGGCTGGCTTTGAGCATCGTCTGGAAGGCGTCATTCACAATCCGATTCCGGACGAATGGACTTTCGGTCGTTAGGCCCTTTGCTTTTTCTGCCTCATTCGGTTCACCAGGCACGATGTCCAGAAGTAAGACGTCAACACCAATGTTGGCGAAGTGAGCCGCAATACGCGACCCCATAATACCGGAGCCCAGCACGGCTACGCGCCGGATGGTGCGGTTTTTTACGCTTGTCTGTGGTTTTTCCAAGGTTGCTTCCATGTGTTTTGTTGGTCGGGAACAGGAATAAAACCAGCGTCACTGCCTGTCAGTATCACTGGTGTCCCTATCGTTTTTGAGTTTAGTTAATTCGTCGATATCCAGTAAATCTTTAGTCGTCCAGTGGCTTGTTTTTCCGTCAGCAAGTCATTCAGGTGAATGACCCTGAACGGTATCCCATCAAACGAGGCAGTGAGGGCACGGAATGAGAAGCAGTTTTCGCGTTAATCCAGCGTCAGTTCTTCCGGTTCGGCGGCTTTTATACGGGCATTTTCTTCTTCTACCATCCGATTGAGGTCATTCATGACTTCAAAAAATACGGCCAACTTGTTTAGCGGAATACGCTCTCTAACCATATTGTTGAACTGAATAACCCCGTCCCGGGCCATCTCACGCTTTGCTTTGCCTTCTTCGGTCAGGTAGATCCGGACGAATCGCTTATCGTTACCGTCCACCACGCGTTGTATTAGTCCACGCTCTTCGAGGCTTTTCAGCATCCTGACCAGTGAGCGGGGTTCCATGCCCAGCAGTGGGCCGATTTTGGTAGCCGGAGTACCCTCAACCAGGTCGATATTCAGCAGTACGTAGCCAATAGCCATCGTAATGTCGAAGCGGGCGGCATAGGCGTTGTACATGCGCGAAATGGCATGCCAGCCCCACTTTATATGAAAATCAACTGTTTTTTCCTTTTTCATGGTCGATGTCGCTCTGTAATATCCCAATGTAAATTTACTACTTTTTTTGAAATTGGTATGCATGCATACTATCTTAACCGGGATTTATGTGATTAGACTGATTGAACTGATTTCTTTAATCGCATTTAGTGCTTGATAACAAAATCAATGTTAATCAGCTAAATCACATAAATCCCGGTTCAGACAGTAGCTTATCCACCAACCGGTTGAACTCTTCCACATATTGGTCGTAGTATTTACCCGTGCCGGGGCCGGAGAAGCCCGTATGGATATGCCGTACTTTCCCTTTTTTGTCGATAAAAATGGTCGTTGGGAACGCCAGTACAGCGTTTAGATCGGGCAGTGCTTTGGATGCTTCGGCTTTGTCGTTCGATCCTGCCAGTACAATGGGGTAATCGATCTGGAACCGCTCTTTCATGCGCTCAATCTTGGGTCCCGATACGGCCATCTCCGGTGACCGTTCGAAGGCCAGGCCAAGTACTTCAACCCCACGCTGTTTATTTTTCTGGTACCAGGGAATCAGGAATTTGGTTTCGTCCATGCAGTTGGGGCACCAGGAACCGAGTAGCTGCACAATCGTCACCTTGCCCTTAAAACGCGGGTCGGTCAGCGAAACGAGAGTGCCATCCGGTTCGGGGAGGGAGATGTTGAGCGTTTTAGCCCCTGGTTTCAGATACGTCAGGCTACCGGGGTCGGGGAGTTCGGCTTTGGGGTCGAATCGGGCTACCCAGGATTCATAGTCCGATACACCCGACCAGAAGCCACCCGTCATGGTTTTCGTAGCCGCATCCTGCCGGGCCTTAAACAGAAACAGGTGCGACCCATCGAAACAGGACAGAAAGAGACTATCGCCCACCACATTCCCATCGAGGTAGCGATAGTCTCCGGTGGGCGTCAGGAAGGTGCCGGTTACGCGGTTGCCGTTCTGCTCAAAAATGCCGACCGCATTTATGGAATCGACCTTACCCGTTTTACTTTCGAACTGCGTGGCCCATTTTCCGCTTACGTTCGTGGTCGTTGGTTCATCTTTCGTAAACCTGTATGCAAGGCCTTGTTCTGCCTCGAAGGGAAGCGTTTGTAGGCCTAGTCCCACCCGATTTCGGCGATATACGCCCCGGAGCGTAGCCACGCCGGGCGTATTACCGTCTATCTTTGCAACCAGTTCCGATTCGAACAGCGCTATTGGTATGTGTAGTGAGTCGCCCTGAACAGTAGCGGTATCCATGGGCAGCCGCTCGCTGCCATTAACGGCAAAAACGGTATAGGTTTTCTCCTTATCCGCTACGGGCTGAATATCCAGGCCGAAGGGCAGTTCTCCGCCGGGAGTTTGCAGTACAGCCCGGTACCGACCCGTTGTCAGCGTTGACGATTTGTCGGAACAGGCAGTGAGTGAACATAAGAAGGCAAAAGCTGCGACAGGCAGAACATGTTTCATGATTTTTTTGGTTGTATTCTCAGTATGTCCGAATAACAACCCCAACAACGACCACAAAACAAGGTTAGTTTCTGAATGAGCGATTACCACGAACCCGTTTTATTACAGGCCTGCATCGACGGCTTGAATCTGCAACCCGGAGGCACCTACGTCGACATTACCTTTGGTGGCGGGGGGCACAGCCGCGAAATCCTGCGCCAGCTGGAACCGGGCGACAATGGGCCGGGACCTACCAGTCCGGGCCGCTTGTTTGGCTTTGATCAGGATTCCGATGCCCGCGTCAATGCCCAGGCCATTGGCGACTCCCGCCTGACGTTTGTGGCCTCAAACTTCCGCAACATCAAGCGGTATCTGCGTTTGTACAAAGCGGAGCAGGTAGATGGTATTCTGGCCGATTTGGGTATTTCGTCGCACCAGATCGACACGCCCGAACGAGGCTTCTCGACCCGCTTCGATGCCGACCTCGACATGCGCATGAACCAGCAGGCCGACCGTACCGCCCGGCAGGTGGTCAACTCGTATCCAGAACCGGAGCTGCACCGGATTCTGGGTATGTATGGCGAAATTACCAATGCCCGTACGGTGGCCGCTGCGCTGGTATCGGCCCGCTCTAACCGGGCTATCGATACGGTGAATGACCTCAAAAATGCATTGCAGCGCTACGCCCCCCGCGGTAAGGAAAACAAGTTTTTTGCCCAGGTTTTCCAGGCGTTACGTATCGAAGTGAATGAAGAATTGCAGGCGCTGGAAGAGTTTCTGGAGCAGGTGCCGGAGATTCTCAAACCGGGTGGGCGGCTGGTCGTGCTATCGTATCACTCGCTCGAAGACCGGCTGGTGAAAAACTTCATTAATAAGGGCAAGTTTCAGGGTGAAGTGGAAAAAGATCTGTACGGCAATGACCTCAAACCGCTACAGTCGATAACGCGCAAACCCATCGAAGCTACGCCCGACGAGATTGCCCGAAACCCCCGCGCCCGCAGCGCCAAACTGAGGATCGCCGAGAAGATTTGAGATGCCTTTTTTATTGCCCGGCTATATCGTAGTTTTGATACCCATCCTTTGTACCTGATTACTGAATACCCATTATGTTAGCCAAAACCTTCGGTGGAGCCGTGTATGGCGTGAATGCCAGTTTGATAACCATCGAGGTCGTTGTGGCGCAAGGGCTGCATTTCCATCTGGTGGGCCTGCCCGATAGTGCCGTCAAGGAGAGCGAGCAGCGGGTAGAAGCATCACTCAAATTCTTCGGGTACCGGATGCCCCGCCAGAAAGTGGTGGTCAACCTGGCCCCGGCCGACATCCGCAAGGAAGGTTCGGCCTACGATTTGCCCATTGCCCTCTGCGTGCTGGAAGCTTCCGAACAGATTACCACCACCCGCAACCTGTCCGATTACGTGATTATGGGCGAACTGGCCCTCGACGGTACGTTGCGGCCTATCAAGGGCGTATTGCCCATTGCCATCGAAGCCCGGAAACAGGGGTACAAAGGCTTTATTCTGCCGACTGAGAATGCGCAGGAAGCAGCCATCGTCAATCAGTTGGATGTGATTGGGGTGAAGACCATGCAGGAAGCAGTGGAGTATATGGAAGGCAAGAAGGAAATCGAACCGCTCTCCAGCGACACCCGCGATTTGTTCATGACCCAGATAAATGCGTACGAAGCTGATTTTTCGCACGTGCAGGGCCAGGAGAACATAAAACGGGCACTGGAAATAGCGGCTGCCGGGGGGCATAACGTGATCATGATTGGTCCGCCGGGAGCGGGTAAAACGATGCTGGCCAAGCGACTGCCGAGTATTCTCCCGCCATTGACCTTGCAGGAAGCCCTGGAAACCACCAAAATACATTCCGTAGCGGGCAAACTCGGCACCCGCGCCAACCTGATTGCCACCCGGCCCTACCGGTCGCCCCACCATACCATTTCTGATGCGGCCCTGGTGGGGGGGGGTAGTTTCCCTCAGCCGGGTGAGATTTCCCTGGCGCACAACGGGGTATTGTTTCTGGATGAATTGCCGGAGTTTAAACGGTCGGCACTGGAGGTGATGCGCCAGCCGCTCGAAGACCGGAAAGTGAGTATTTCGCGGGCCAAGTGGGCAGTCGAGTTTCCAGCCAGTTTTATGCTCATCGCCAGCATGAACCCCTGCCCCTGTGGCTACTACAACCACCCAGAAAAAGAGTGCGTCTGCGGCTCGGGCGTAGTGCAGAAGTACCTCGCTAAAATCAGCGGCCCTCTCCTCGACCGCATCGACCTGCACGTGGAAGTTACGCCCGTTTCCTTCGACCAGATGACCGGCAACCGGCCTTCTGAGCCTAGTGACGTAATTCGGGAGCGGGTCATCAAAGCGCGGGAGATTCAAACGGCCCGCTTTGCCGAGCAGCCCGGCGTGTATTCCAATGCCATGATGCCTTCGCAGATGGTGAAGGAAATATGCGCCATCAGCGATGCCGGTCGGGCATTGCTCAAGACGGCGATGGAGCGGCTGGGCTTATCGGCCCGCGCTTACGACCGTATCCTGAAAGTGTCCCGCACCATTGCCGACTTAGCGGCCAGCGAGGAAATCAAAATCGAACACCTCGCCGAAGCCATTCAATACCGCAGTTTGGATCGGGAGAACTGGGCGGGATAATCTGTATTCTACTGAATTAGTTTACTACTTTACTGCTTGATACTATGGACAAAACGCGTACTTTTGTTTATAGTATCAAACACTATGCGTTCAAAACAAATCAGCTTACTACCTACGGCTCAGCACGTTCTTACGCAGTTTGGTGAAGACATTAAACTAGCTCGATTGCGTCGAAAACTCAGCACGACCCAAGTAGCCGAACGTGCCGGTATCAGCCGGTCAACCCTGTGGCAAATTGAAAAAGGTGCGGCCAGCGTAGCGATGGGAGCCTATCTACAGGTATTGTTTGTGCTAGGCTTAGCCAAAAATCTGCTCACCGTTGCGGCCGATGATGTGCTGGGTCAGAAACTACAGGATGCCGGTTTACTGGTAAAAAAGCGGGCACCCAAACGCCAAATCAACACCACTCCATGACAGCCCGTCAATGCGATATAGGGGTGTATGCCGACTGGCAGATGGTAGAGAAGCCGCTAAAAATGGGGCAGTTAAGCGCTACGCAACTCCCGGGTAAAGAAGTGTTTTCGTTTGCGTATGACCCGGCGTTTTTATCAACCGGACTTTCGCAGGTACTGGACCCGGACCTCCAGTTTTTTGGTGGCAACCAATTTATTCGGGACGAAAAACCCAATTTTGGTCTGTTTCTCGATTCATCGCCCGACCGCTGGGGGCGGTTGCTCATGCGTCGGCGGGAAGCGTTGGTTGCTCGTCAGGAAGCCCGTAAAGAAAAACCACTTTTTGAAAGCGATTATCTGCTGGGCGTGTACGACGAACACCGCATGGGGGCAATTCGCTTTAAAACGGATGATACAGGCGATTTCCTGAACAATAACCGGGCAATGGCCGCTCCTCCCTGCGCGAGTTGGAGCAGGCGAGTTTACAACTCGAACGGAACAATGACCCCACCACGCCTGAGTATGCCCGGTGGCTCGACCTGCTCATGGCTCCGGGGTCGTCGCTGGGGGGTGCCCGACCCAAAGCCAGCGTCCGCGACCCGCAACATCAGTTATGGATTGCCAAGTTTCCGAGTGCCACCGATACGCACGATGTAGCGGCCTGGGAACTATTGGTTCATAAACTGGCCCAACAGGCGGGCATTACGGTAGCCAATGCCTTTGCCGAAACGTTTGGCAGCCGGCACCGGACGTTTCTGACCAACCGGTTTGATCGAAACACCCGGAACCAACGGATTCATTTTGCGTCGGCCATGACGATGCTGGGCTTTTCGGACGGGCAGAATCACCATGAAGGCGTCAGCTATTTACACATTGCCGAGTGGATTATGCAGCACGGGGCGGCTATTGATGCCGATTTGGCCCAACTCTGGCGACGTATTGTGTTCAATATCTGCGTGCGTAATACCGACGACCACCTACGAAACCACGGTTTCCTGCTAACGTCTTCAGGCTGGATACTTTCGCCCGCTTATGATCTGAACCCCGTACCCACCGGCACGGGTCTTTCGCTGAATATCTCGGATACCGACAATGCCCTTGACCTCCGTGTCGCCCTGGACGTTATTTCTTTTTTTCGGCTTAGTGAACCCAAAGCGCAGGCTATTATTGAGGAGGTTCGGGCCGCCGTTTCTACCTGGCGGAGCGTTGCCCAAACGTTAAAAATCAGTCGTGATGAACAGTCGATGATGGAGGCCGCTTTCGACCTATAATCCAACCGGCGAATCCCTGAATTACCTACCCGTGCCTACGACCGAATTCTGAAAGTGTCCCGCACCATTGCCGACTTAGCGGCCAGCGAGGAGATCAAAATCGAGCACCTCGCCGAAGCTATTCAATACCGCAGTTTGGATCGGGAGAATTGGGCGGGGTAATTGTAGTGGTCGTAAGTCGATGAGGGCAAGTAAGCCTGTTGACCTGCCTTTGTTGACATACGGTATGGCTTACCAGTCAAATCGCTTATCTTGCTTCTACGGCAAATCCCTGTGCTGCATAAAACATTTGGTACTCTGACAATTCTTGTGGTCAGATGGCTTGGGCTAGTACTCTGAGCCGAAGATGAGCGAAATTTGGTAGCCCATAACTGATCCGTTTGACATACCGAATCACATTATTGAGTCCCTC
>NZ_KB893404.1 GCF_000374085.1 Spirosoma spitsbergense DSM 19989
ATTGGCACCGCGCGGGCGGCCCCGTTGGACATGACTTTCGGTGAAGATGCTTGTCAAGTGCGAAAAGACCATGCTCCCCGCAACTTGACGACGATTCGCAAATTAGCGTTGGGCATCTTGCGAGGGGAACCGAGTAAGATGAGCCTCAAGCGCAAGCGCAAAAAAGCGGCCCGTGACGATGCTTATCTAAAAACGCTCTTGAGTCAACTTAACCTTTGATGCAATTACCCTGTAGACTCATATGGACAGGATCATAACAAACTTTGGATTTCGCACCACAGCCGATGAAGTAGCTGAGGGAGTTGACCTTACCGGAAAACGGGCCGTTGTGACCGGAGCAGCATCAGGCATAGGGGTTGAAACAACAAGGACGCTGGCTAAAACAGGCGCAGAAGTTACGATTGCCGTGCGAAACTTAGAAGCAGGTGCGAAAGTAGCCGGTGAAATCATGACGACAACGGGTAACAAACGCATTCGCGTTGCTCAACTCGATTTAAATGACCGGGCTTCCATTAACGCCTTTGTCGCTGATTGGATCGGTCCGCTCCATATTCTGGTTAATAATGCCGGTGTTATGGCCATTCCAGACTTACGGAAAACGCCGGGAGGTTGGGAAATGCAGTTTGCAACCAACCACTTAGGCCACTTTGCCTTATCGCTCGGGTTACACGACGCACTGGCGTCCGCTGGCGCTGCACGTATTGTGGTGGTCAGTTCCAGCGGACACCTCCTTTCTCCTGTCGTATTCGATGATATAAACTTCGCTTTTCGCAACTATGATCCATGGTCAGCCTATGGGCAATCTAAAACAGCCAATATACTTTTTGCCGTCGGCGCAACGATCCGCTGGGCAAAAGATGGTATCACGTCCAATGCGCTGAACCCTGGTGCAATTGCTACAAATCTTCAGCGGCATATTGGGGGTAAACTAGCCACTCCACCTGAGAGACAAAAGACACCCCAACAGGGGGCTGCCACGTCTGTCCTATTGGCAACGTCGCCGTTGCTGGAAGGAGTTGGTGGTCATTACTTCGAAAATTGTAATGAAGCTCTCACCGTCACCAGCAGGCCGGATGCGTATGAAGGCGTGGCAGCCTACGCGCTCAATGCCGATAATGCGAATCGTCTATGGGATACTTCTGTGGATTTATTAGGTCAGTATTCAAAACAATCGTGACGGATTATTAGCTCATGATAATTGTGAAACTAAATCATAATCAATATTCCAAGCAGATGGATAAGAACACAGTAATTATTACAGGAACTTCATCCGGATACGGCAAGGTCATAGCCAGGGAGTTCGCCAAACAGGGTTGGAACGTGATTGCTACGATGCGTTCGCCTGAGAAAGAAACAGAATTGACAAAACTTGACAATGTGATAGTTACCCACCTGGATGTGCTGGACACAGCATCCATAAGAACTGCTTTGCATGAAGGCATTAGCAAATTTGGAAAAATAGACCTCCTGATTAATAATGCCGCTCATGGTCTGGTTGGCGTTTTTGAAGCCATGACAAGCAAGCAAATACGGGATGAGTTTGAGGTGAATGTATTTGGCTATATTAATGTAATCAGAGAGTTATTACCTCATTTTAGAGAAGTTGGAAAGGGAATGATCATTAATGTAGGGTCACAGGGGGGGGTGATCACCTTCCCTCTCATGTCCCCTTATCACGCCACTAAATTTGCCATAGAAAGCTTTACTGAGTCGATTTCGTACGAATTATCGTCAATCAATGTTACAGTTAAACTAATCGAACCCGGTGGAGCGAGTACCAAATTTTTTAGCAATGCACAGACACCATCCGGAGTTGTACCCAATGAATATAACTGGATTGTCAACAACACCGGAATGGATGAACTATATGATACTTACAAGGACAAACTAAGTACTTTGGAAGCGGTAGGTTTATTTATCTATAAGGCTGCCACTGATGGGACAGATAATTTCAGATATCTGATTGGCGATGAGATGAAGTCGTTTTTAGCCATTAAAAGGCAAAAATCGGATGAGGAATACATTAATTTTATGCGAAACCAGTTTATGCCAAAGTCGTCAACTGAACGATAAGTCATTCAGTTATCGGATCAGGCCGACCTTACAATGGAGAGGTCAGGCCATCGGCTCATTATAGGTAAAAGCCAACTCCATTTCTCTGGATATTCAAATTGGGGGTTCCATCGGATTGGAGGCTAATACAACACCAGCATCAATCAGGTACAAGGCTGAATAGGTGTTTTTGGGCTGGTGAGCGTGTTTTTTGCCCTTTTATTCAAGCTGCAATCAAATTGGCATTCTATTAGATAAGAGTAAGTCAATAGCAGGTTTGTTATTTAGCTCTGGTTCGTTCAGCGTTTTATGACAAACCTGGGTCGAACAGTGTTACCCAGGGTTTCAAAAAAGTACTATTCGGGATGAACTATTCGCGGTGATTCAGTTGAAAAACGGCCTATGAATGTCACCAAAGCACTTTAAGGCCGATTATTATAAATCTATTAAAGACATGGAAAAGAGATATCCACTACCTCCGTTCACGCGCGAAACCGCCCTGCAGAAAGTGCAGATGGCCGAAGATGCTTGGAATACCAAAGATCCTGAACGGATTGGTCAGGCTTATTCAGTCGATACTGAGTGGCGTGACCGCACTGAGTTCATTCAGGGAAGGGAAGACGTTAAGGCATTTTTGACCCGTAAGTGGGAAAAAGAACTTGATTATAAGTTAAAAAAAGAATTATGGGGATTTCGTGAGAACCGAATGGCGGTGCGGTTTGAGTACGAATGGCACGATGCCGCAGGACAGTGGTATCGTGCCTACGGAAATGAACTGTGGGAATTCGATTCACAGGGATACATGACAAAACGATATGCAAGTATCAACGACTTGCCTATTTATGAATCCGAGCGAAGACTTGTCGCCTGACTTGAAACGGTTCTTTTCGACTGATCAGGGTGGTTTTAGGCCGCTTGTATCAACTGTTTCCGGGATTGGTATTTAGTTGGTAGGGTTAGTTTGTTTTCATTTTTCTGTAAAGAAAGTCCGATACCTTGACCGGTTAAGCCCGTTGGTTACGGGGTATGTTATCTCAAAATTTTTCACCAAAAGTTATCCAGATCATGTTTCGTCTCAATCGATTCGCGCTCAGCGCGTTAACTGCTTCATTTTTAATACTTTCCGCATCCAATTCTGCACTGGCCCAACCTACCCCTGCCAGGGTAAAAAATATTGTCCTGGTACATGGTGCTTTTGCTGATGGTTCGAGTTGGTCAAAGGTGGTTCCTTTATTGCAGGACGAAGGACTTCAGGTTATCGCTGTGCAAAACCCCTTAACCTCGTTAAAGGATGATGTAGCAGCTACAAAACGAGCCATTGCTATGTTGGATGGACCCGTGCTACTGGTTGGTCATTCTTGGGCTGGCGTGGTGTTTACCGAGGCCGGCAATGATCCGAAAGTTGTCGGCCTGATGTACGTATCCGGTTTGGCACCCAATGATGGTCAGTCACTATCCGACGTACCACAGACGACCCCACCACCGCCAGGGAATGCTCAATATAAGCTGGATGATTCAGGCTTTCAGACATTAACGTTGAAAGGCCTTATCGAAGATTTCGCCCAGGATGTACCTGCATCGGAAGCAAAGGTGATGTTTGCCACCCAGGGACCCTGGGCTAAAAGAGCCGTTACCGATAAAGTCACCAAAGCAGCCTGGAAAGCCAAACCATCCTGGGTAATTATTGATACAGAAGATAGAATGATTAAACCGGATATGGAACGAGCGGCTGCCATAAAAATGAAGGCCACCACAATTGAGATTAAGGCGAGTCATGTGCCGATGGTCTCACAACCGCGAAAAGTGGCGGATTTCATTATCAAAGCTGCCCGGTCATTATCGACTCAGCCCAGTAAGCGTTAAGTTAGCGGCTTATATGGCTGAGCGAATTTGATGGGCTTCGCTCAAAGGACAAAACAGACTGTTGTCAAACAGTTTTCACATACCATTTGCTGTTCTATGCTACCGTCCGAAAATCTAATAGGCACCAATCCTGATGGGGTTATCATTCGTCGGAGTCCTCATTCGGTTAAGGAGACGATGGAACGCCTGGAGTCCATTTTGCTTCAACATGGCGCTACTGTATATGCTCGAATTGACCAGCAGGCTGAACTGGAAAGGGTGGGGAAGCATATACTTCCCTTGGTATTCATTCTGTTCGGTAATCCACAGGGAGGAGGAACAATCATAGTGGAAAATCCGCTTGCTGCACTCGACTTACCGTTGAAGTTAATTGCCTGGGAAGATCAGCAGCACAAGGTCTGGGTAGCCTATAATAACTTTACGTATATAGCTATGCGTTACAAGCTTTCGCCCAGGGTTATCCCATTTTTACACCTTGACAAAATGGTTAAAGAAGTATTAAATGAGTAAAGGGGTTTTCCTCTCAGCACCACATTGTATAGAGGTGACTCTGGGTATTGGTTCGTTGGCAAGCAGACAGAAAAAGTTAAGCCTGGTTGCGTACAAACCTATTTACGCTGAAATCATGAAATCCAGTCGTCTGAAGTTTTTGTGTTCGATAGTTGTTGCCGTCGCTTTTTTGCTTACAATCGAGTTGGCAGGTGGGCAATCCATGGCCAATCACATGCACCACGCCCCAAAAAATGGTTTTCTTGCCATGATGGACACAATGATGACCAACATGGCCAATGTCCCTAAAGATGAACCAGTGGAGATTAGCTTTTTGCAGCAAATGATACCGCATCATGAGGGTGCTATGGCAATGGCCATGTATGAAATTCAGCATGGTCGTGATTTCAGCATGATTCAGTTGGCAAAAAGTATTCTTACTGAGCAGGCCAGCGAAGTTCAACAAATGAGATTATGGCTAAAACAGCGCTCTACCGATATCTCGAAGTCACCAGTTGGTTTTCAGCGGGACATGGATACCGCCATGAACCACATGATGGCAACGATGCCCGGCCCGGATAGGCTGCGCGATACGGATCATGCGTTTGCAAGCGTCATGAAGCCGCATCACCAGGCCGCTATCGACATGGCTAGGGCAGTACTTAACGTTACGACAGATCGGCGCATCCGTTCGTTTGCCAGCCAGATTATTACGTCGCAGCAAATTGAAATTGAACAAATGGTTTCCTATTTGAACTAGTACGCTCATGAAAAAAACAACAGGTTCTTTTACGATTGCGCTGGTTTTTTCTGCCCTTTTTGCCACCGGACAGCGTCCTTATTCACATGATCGTGTCTATGCTGCCAATCAAATTTCAAATACGGTTTCGGTAGTTGACCCTCAGCATAATCGATTTCTGGGAGAAATCAGACTGGGCAAACCTTTCCCTACTGTTTTCTCTCCACTCTATAAAGGTCAGATGTTGGTTCATGGCCTTCGGTATCTGCCCCAGAAAAAAATGCTGGCAGTCATATCTATCGGGTCCAATTCTGTAACGCTAGTTTCTACGGAGACGAATCAGGTACTGAAAACCATTTATGTAGGCCGCTCACCCCACGAGCCAACCTTCACGCCAGACGGCAAGCAAATCTGGGTGTCGGTGCGTGGCGAAGCATACGTGAGCGTGATTGATGTCGCCCAGATGGCCGAGGTAAGGCGGGTGCCGGTCGCTGATGGTCCCGGTATGGTTGCGTTTACCTCCGACGGCAAGCAGGCGTATGTGTGCTCCAGCTTTACGCCTGAAGTAGCCATTGTCAATACCGCAACCTATAGCATCATAAAAAGAATACCGGTCACCAGCCCCTTCTCGCCCAATATCTATACCAGCTCAGACGGTCAGTGGGTGGCCATGACGCATAAAGATGTTGGTAAGGTTACGGTCATTAATACGGCAACAATGTCGGTAACGCATGTGCTTAATACGGGACCAATCACCAATCATGTAACGTTTAGTAATGTGAATCAAAAGCTGCTGATGATGGTCACGGTTGGGGGCGAAAATAAAGTCAGGGTATTTGACGCCGGGCAAAATTTCAAACAAACAGATACCATACAGGTGGGTGCTCTGCCGCACGGTATCTGGCCCTCGGCCGATGGGAAAATCATGTACATCGGGCTGGAGTATGGAGATCAGGTTCAAGGAATTGACCTGCAAACGATGAAGCCCATGCGGCCTGTCCAGATCGGTCAAAGTCCACAAGCCGTGGTATATGCCGACGGGGCCGTATCAGACCCGCAAAATGCAGTTGGGTTAAGCCCTTTAGGCGATTCGGCTTCCACCCAGGTGATTGTATTAACGGGCCTAACGAAAGGAGGTAAGGCCCATGGACGTCTGTCGGTGCGTAGTATCGGTCTCACCGATTTAATCGAGCAGAACTTCACCTTCCTGCAACCTAATGCGTCCTATACGGTAGCCCTCTCCAAATCAGTTGGCCCTCCGTTTGTGTCTGATTATGAACTCAACCGATTTGAAGCGGATAGCCAGGGGAAGTACAACGGCCAGTCGACGGGACTAATCAAATCGCTCACGGCTAATCAGGACACACAGCCTTACCGGCACGTAATTCTAACAGACAACAGAACAAAGCAGGTTATTTTATTGGATAACCCATCTGAGTCGTACTGAAAAGGGGGTTGTTTAGGCTAATTGTGACTGACATTTGGTGCCCTGTGCCGGGGGCAGTCAACAAACCGAACACTGTTGACCTATACCGCGCTGCTTACCTGACATTCATACCTGGTTAACGGAAGTGCTTTTTCAACTCATATCATGAACTACAAAACATTGGGTAATACCGGGCTTAACGTATCTGGAATTTGCCTCGGAACGATGACATTCGGCAATAAAGGATTCTTTAAAGCAATGGGCAGTTTGGGCCAGCCTACAGCGGATAAACTGGTCAAACATGCCGTTGATGGGGGTATTAATTTTATCGATACGGCTAATGTGTATTCAGAAGGGTTGTCGGAGGAATTTACCGGGCAGGCTATCCGTAATTTGGGATTACATAGGGACGATCTGGTTCTGGCCACTAAAGTGAAAGCTCCCATGGGCAGTGGACCAAACGATGTCGGTTTATCCCGTAAACACATTCTCCGGCAAGTTGACGCCAGCCTCCGCCGGTTAAAGACGGATTACATTGACCTATACCAGATCCATAGTGTTTTTCCTTGGGAGCAGGTGGAAGAGGCACTAAATACGCTTAATAGTCTGATTGTCACTGGAAAAGTACGCTACATTGGAGTGAGTAATATATCGTCCTGGCAGTTGATGAAAGCACTAGCTTACTCAACCTCCCTGCACATCGAACGGTTTGCTTCCCTTCAGGCGTACTATTCATTAGCTGTCAGGGATGTAGAACGGGAGTTACTACCGCTCGTGCAGGATCAAAAATTGGGTTTACTGATATACAGTCCGTTGTCGGGAGGTTTGTTAAGTGGTAAATACGATCGGGACGATCAGGCCGCCATTGAAGGTCGGCTCCGTCAGCCTTTTACGGCCATGCCAGGGGATAGAGACAAGGCTTTTGCAATTCTGGATGTACTTCGTCCGATGGCCGAAGCAAAGCAAACCAGCGTGGCTCAGTTAGCCCTGGCCTGGTTGCGGTACCAGCCCGCTGTAACAAGTGTTATTATTGGTGCCACTAAGGAATCGCAGTTGCAAGACAATCTGAAATCGTTGGATGTTACGTTTACGGCCGATGAATTACGACAACTTGATGAAGTCAGCAAACTAACTGCAGAGTATCCTCAGTCATTATTTGAAACCATTGCAAATGTAAACTTTTAAAGCCATCTGAACTTCGATGTGGCCAGAGCAGTTCGGGTTGATTTTATGCGTTCGCTTTCTAAGCAGTCATACGGTTGACGACGTCATGAGAGCGGTTGTATTACTTTTCCTGCAAGGGTAATGCTATCCAGTTTCAGGCCTGCAGTCTGTTTATGATTACCTCTTGCAATCGAAGTTTATGTACTTGCTACATCTTCGTTAAACATAAGAGCCGTATACGAATCAGGTTAAGTGACTGACCACAGTTCTTTCTAAAATAATTCACTCTTTAATTAAATATTTGTCATGGAAACAAAAACTACAGCCACCACTGTCTGGCTCATCGATCCCATGCACTCCGAAGTGCAGTTTAAAGTAAAGCACCTGATGGTTTCATCTGTAACTGGGCTGTTCAACCAATATGAAGGGAAACTTGAAGTGAATGGGGATGATTTTGAAGACGCTAAAATTGCCTTTTCGGCTGATGTAGCCAGCATCAATACGGGTAATGCTCAGCGCGATGAACACTTGAAATCAGCCGAATTCTTCGATGTCGCACAGTTCCCTACCTTAACGTTCGAATCGACCGGCATGATCCAAACAGGCACAAATATGTATATGATAAGTGGTCAGCTAACCATGCATGGGGTAACAAAGCTGGTCACGCTGAAAGCAGAGTATGGCGGACAAATGCAGGATTTTTACGGCAATACGAAGGCCGGCTTCGAGCTTACCGGAAGTATCAAACGTAAAGAGTTCGGTCTAAACTGGGATGGGGTGACCGAAGCCGGGGGCATTGTCGTGAGTGACGATGTTAAACTGGTGATGAATATTCAGGTGGCAAAGAAGGAATAACTAAAATGCTGCCACAACGGGGTTAGCTTCAATATGACACGGTGTCAACGGCTATCGAGGCCTTACGAGAGGAAGGATATACGGTTGATTTTCGGTTGGAAGTGAATCGGTTAGTGTGCCCGACGGATCGGTTTCGGTAGGATGCGTTTGATATTGTGGACGTGTACCGCTATGAAGGCGACTCGGACCCAGCCGATGGGCGTGTACACTATCGAATCAAAATCGGGTATGGAGGGGATTCTGGTAACGGGTTACGGGGCTTCCCTCCAATACCGTGTCCACTGAATTGGCTCATTTTTATAAAATCTGCTATGAAAAGTCGATCTAATTGGACTTATGGCTCATGTTTCGCCTTCTTTCTCAAGAATTGCCACCCCCTCGGTTTGATCTGTTTAACGGCAGGGTTATATTCGTGTACGGTCGCGCCAGCCAGCGCCCAGCGTAATAGAGACATTCCCGTGCCAAAATCAATCACGGTGGACCGAAACTTGTCCATCCCGGAAGCAAACAGGTTAATTTGCACTGCACAGCTATACTATGCTTTTTGGAACACGGGTAAGCAGAAGTATTTGAAAGCGTCTGTTTCTGCTGATTTTCAAGACAACACGTTACCCAAAGGAAGGCCGCAGGGTTACAAAGGCATTTTGTTTGCCTCCAACAATTTTCGCAAGGTAATCCCCGGACTCCGTTGCAGCGTAGAAGATCTGATCATTACCAACAATAAAATCATTTGCCGTCAGGTATATACCGGGTATTATACGGGTTCCTTGAAGGGACATGCCCCCGCCGGCCGTCCAATTCGCTTTGTTGCCCTCGATATACTGCATGTACGACAGGGTAAAGTATACGAAGACTGGCACCTGGAGGATAACCTCATATTCCGGCAACAAATTGGTGTTGTGCCCATTGATTAGACGATCATGAAAATTGTTGTTATTGGCGCCACCGGCACCATTGGAAGAGCGGTTACTGAGTTATTACAAACGGTGGGGCACCATGTTGTACCTGTAAGTTCATCGCGCAGTGAGCGGAAAGTTAATATCAGTTCAGAAGAATCGATCCGGGCGTTATTTGAAATTATTTCCCCCTTCGATGGACTGATTTGTGTGGCCGGTGTGGCGCATGCAGGACCCCTCGAAAGAATGGGCCATGAGGAATTCTACAAAGGGATACGAAGTAAACTGATGGGCCAGGTTAACCTTGTTTTGCAGGGCAAAGAACACGTTCGACCGAACGGATTTTTTACGTTGACCTCTGGTAGTCTGGCCGAAGAGCCGAAGCCAAACAGCGCAGGCTTAGGTTTAGTGAATGGGGCCATTAACGGCTTCGTCGTCAATGCCGCCTTAGATCTGCCGAAGGGAATTCGTTTGAATGTAGTAAGCCCTTCAATTCTTTTGGAAAGTGTCGAAAAGTACGGACAAAGCCCCGGCCGGTTGCCCATACCCGCCCTGGAAGTAGTCGAAGCCTACCGGCAAACGGTAGACGGAAACTTTACGGGGAAAGTCGTCAGGGCTTACGGTTCAGCAGCTTATTGATGTGAACTGGACCCATACCGGTTCACAAACAGGACGTAAACAGGAAGCGATTTTATCGGACAGTGTGGTGCATTGGATGCCATTGGTATACTAACCCGCATCATCTTTTTCTCCGTCATAACCCGCTAAATAAAATACATACGACAAACCGAACGAAATAAGCAGACGGATTAAAATTGATCGTTTCGGTCTCCACGCAATTCAAAGCGGGCAAACAGCCTGACGATGCCAGAGTCCTTTTCCGCAAGCCATGTAGAAGGGCTTTATTTGCTTAGCAGCGGCTACCTGATAGCCCTGCGTCTTATACGTTGCGCAGTAACGATATTGTACTGCTTGAAAGGAGAACTTACAACTACACTCCCTGTAGTTGTAAGTGAGAAATACTAAAGCGCTTGCTAAAGGAGAGTGAGTAGAACTCTCTGGTCTTCGTAAATAGCACATATAAATACAACCAATGGGTAATTTTGTTGCAGATTCGGTCAAGTTAATTGTACTGACAGGGATTTTCTGGACTCTCACCTCCTGCGGAATACTTAGACAGAATGACAGCCCATTGAGTGACAAAAGCAAATACTGCGAACTGGCTATCCAGTATATCTGCGATACAACGCACCTGTCGCAGGTTGACCTGGGGGTAACCCTGCAAACTGACACCGCTTTAACTAAACAGTACGCTCATCATGATCTGGTAATGGCCAATGCACTCGGCCTATTGCCTTTGCTACAAAAATTGACAACTACTGAAGCTCAACTTACAGATGGTAATCCTCTTGAGACCATTTCAGTGCATCAGAAAATTATAAGCCGACTTTTGGTGGCTTCTGCCCAGATCGCCAGTGTCGAGGCTGAATTGGATTGTGAAGGAGAACGGGCGACACGTTTGGCTAATTACCTCGACCAACGCGATGCTGTGCGTATTCGTAGACTGACTCTTTTATCGGTCGTTATCGGGGCTGCAACTACAGTGGCGACTACGTTGCTGGCATCCGGCAACACAATGAAATTAGCAGGTGTTGGGGGTGGTGCTCTTGGTGGAGGGTTCGGGAGCTGGGCAGCTTTCTCATCGAATCGAAAAATTTAATTAACCCACCAACGTAACTTACTGACTGACATCTGGCTTCAGAATCGGCAATCGGCTGTCTACCCGTCCTTCGTTTGGTATGTGCTTAACGATAAGTTGTTTAGTTACAGTGGCCAGCATTCGATTAGCTATAACACGCGTCGGCGGTGGCAGGAGTTCGTGTTAGTAGGTAGCTCCCCGGACGATCAAACTTTGTATTTTGGACTGGGTGGTTTGTATAAATCCGGTGACCTGCATGCGGGGGCGAGATGCTTAATCAACTCCTATCCTCTGTACATTCTATTAATCAGGACTTGTATGGCTTGATACAAAACTTCTCCCGTTGACAAGCCCGGTCATTAACAAAAAGCCTTCCTTCAGAACTAGTGTCAACTTGAAAACCTTTACCTCCATTCACTACCTCCACAGGTTTGGAGATACCCTATCATATTGGAGATAATTAATCCATATTAACAGGTATGGGCGGGTCCAAACAGTAGCTTTTTGACATGTAGGGCCATGCTGAGGATCTTTCTTAAGTCTTTAGCCGGGTTGGCATAGAGTTGGATAACGGTTATAGTATAAACCTCCATACGTAAACCCATCAGTTATGAATGAGACAATCGGCATTTCTGAAAATAACAGAGAAAAAGTAGCTCATCAATTAGCCAAATTATTGGCCGATGAATTTTTACTATATACAAAGGTACTCAATGCCCACTGGAATGTGGAAGGACCGGATTTTCATACCGTGCACTTGTACTTCGAAGATCTCTACAAACAATCCGCTGATATAGTTGATGATGTCGCTGAGCGTATTCGTCACCCGGGCCATTATACACCGGCTTCGCTGGCAAAATTTTTACAATTAACCCACCTCACGGAACAATACGCGGGAAACAATGACAGTATCAGCCTCATGAAAGTCCTGTTAGCTGATCACGAGAGCATCATCGTATTCCTTCGGGAAAACATTAATGATTTCGCTTATGCGCATAAAGACGCTGGCACCAGTGATTATATAAACAGTCTGATGGAAAAGCATGAACGGATTGCCTGGATGCTTCGAGCACACACAAAACAGGTGAAAGCATAATCTTGCGTTGAACCGGAGAAACACACGGGAAGTTTGATGTCCGTAATCCACTATGAAGAGCCAGTCCGTCTTACCATTAACCTCAGAGTTTGAGCTTCCCTCCCTACCTTATCCGATGGATGCTCTGGAGCCTTTTCTGGGCTACGATAATGTTGATATACTTTACAACGGGTATCATGCCGCCTACGTGCTGGGCTTAAACGGAGCACTCCGCAACGCTTTGCTTCCCGCTGGTTGCTCTTTACCAGGTATGCTTGGTCGGACATCTTCAATGAGTTTGAAACTGCAAACCTATGTAGCCGGACACTATAATTTATCTTTATTCTGGAAGACACTTAGTCCGGATATAAATGATAAACCGACAGGTGTACTTGATGAAGCTATTCAGGCTACTTTTGGCGGCTTAGCTGAGCTTATGAAAAGTTTCGCCCTGTCAACCCAGCGAGTCACGAATAATGGCTGGATCTGGTTGGTCTCCCGCGATGGTCGCTTGTTAATCGCAGCCACGCCTGACCACCGTAACCCACTTATGGACTGTGAACCAGCCGATCAGCATGGGGTGCCCATTCTGGGGTTGAACCTATGGAAACATGCCTACCATGATACCTATCAGCATCGATTGACGGAATACACAGAGCAGTGGGGGCGACACATTAACTGGCGGGAAGTCGAACGCTTGTATCTCAGTACTCTATAAACATACTCTACCTCCTAATGAGCATCAATTACAACCGGTAAACTGAATGAACATAGCTTTGGGATGTGTTAATAAACAAGTTTCAATACTTTTTTTATGGATAACCAAGAAACATTCATCGCGTTGTACGATAGCCATATCTTGGCTGAGGACGCTGTTAAAAAATTCCAACAGGCTGGCTACGATATGAAAAAACTTTCAATCGTTGGGCAGGATTACCGCACAGAAGAGAATGTTGTTGGGTTTTATAACCTCGGAGATCGGGTCAGAAAGTGGGGAAGCGGAGGTGCTTTCTGGGGAAGCATTTGGGGACTCCTCTTAGGGTCTGCTTTCTTCATTATTCCTGGTATAGGCCCCGTGTTTATTGCCGGTCCGTTAATAGCCGCGTTGGTCGGTGCCTTAGAAGGGGCTATCGTACTTGGAGGGATCAGTGCTCTGGGAGCAGCCCTCTATAGCTTAGGCATTCCCAAAAACAGCATCGTACAATATGAGACTGAAATTAAAGCCGGCAAATTCATGCTGGTTGCCCACGGAACAGCCTACGAAGTAACAAAAGCCCGCGAAATTCTTGGATCATTGGTGAACGATTAAATCGAAGCAATATGAATCAGGAATGGGATGAAAGATACAAAGGTCATGATTTTGCTTATGGCAAAGACCCTAATGAGTTTTTTAAAGAATGGCTTCCAAAATTTGAGCCTGGATTTATATTAATGCCGGCCGATGGAGAAGGACGTAATGGCGTATTTGCTGCAAAATTAGGTTGGAAAGTGACTTCATTTGATTTAAGCGTAGAAGGGAAGTCAAAAGCATTACAACTTGCTAAAGAGAATTTTGTAACTCTCGACTACATTGTAGGTGATTTAGAGAATCTCAAGTATAAACGTGAGACATTTGATGCTATTGGTCTTATTTATGCACATTTTTCAGATAAAAAGCGATCACTGTTTCATAGAAAACTAACTGGTTATCTCAAGCCGGGAGGAGTTCTCATTTTTGAAGCTTTTAGTAAAACACATATAAATTTTAACAGGCTTAATCTAAAAGTTGGCGGCCCTAAGGATATTAATATGTTGTACTCAAAATCAGAAATAATAGCCGATTTTGAAAACTACGAAGTATTAACAGTTGAAGAAGAGGAAATTTTTTTAAACGAAGGAAAGTATCATATTGGAAAAGGTTCTGTGATTAGATTTGTAGGAAAAAAAGTTGCTGATAATGTGTAAAAGGCAACTACATTGTTATCAGAATTAATTATGATAAAATACTGACTTTAGTAATCCCGTTGTCACTTTTACCCGTTCTGTGCCGGTTTACACAAGGAGCGTGAAGTTCAATCTCTATAGTTTATAAAACCGATTGGGCCTTTTGTACCTAAATCGTTTCAAATACAATTGCCCAACGCCGAACGGTGCATAATAGCCTGCTTCGCTGCGTATCTGGTCTATTTCTTTGGGGAGTTCCCCAACTTCAACGACCAGGCAGAAACCTTAACGAGTAACTAAGTTGCCTGATTGCGGACCTTCACCCCAGCCGTACCGCTGCTGACGCTCTATGATGATGGCAGCGGGATTTGCCCAACGAACCAATCGAAGACCGATTATGCCCTTCGACTGTACCGGCATTCCAGGTCAAGTGCCTTTGCCATTTAACCCCGGTCATCATGTATAAAATTCTGATTCTGACCGATTTCTCTTCGGCTTCGAACCATACAGTGGCTTTTACGCAGGCGCTCTTTGCTGATACGGCTACCCAGTTCTATTTGCTCCATGCGTTCTCAACCGAACCGGCCGAGGGATTCACCGGGGCCTTTTTGCCGGCTGAACAACGCCGGTTGGCCGAGGAGTCGCTACTGAAACTTGAGCGTACCATCACGCAGCAGCCGGTACCAAGCTACCATAGCTACCGAACAGTGGCGATGCTGGGCAGCCCGGTAAGTACCGTTGATACCCTGCTCGCTCAGGAATATTTCGATCTGGTTGTGGTGGGGGCTACCGGTTTGGGCCGTACTGAATTCTTTGGCAGTGTCGCCACGGGTGTGGTCCGGTTCGCTAATACAAATGTGCTGGTGGTGCCAGCTTCCTCACCCATCCGGCAGCTTGAGCGGGTGGTGCTGGCAACGGATTACCGGTCCGTCAATGATGCGGAGTCATTTGTATTTTTGACAGATCTGGTCCGTCGTAAAGCGGCTCAACTCACCATACTGACCATCGAAAACCCCAAGCAACCAGACATGAAAGCCTCCGAATTGAGTCATCGATACGTACTCAGGGCTTTTGACGGCCCTCAGATAGACACCTACAGTATCCAGGACGAGGACGTACTGCGGGGTATCAATGCCTATTTAGACAGCCATTCAGTTGATTTGTTGGTCACACTGCCCCATCACAAAAGCGTCTTTGATGTGTTGCGGAAAAACAGCGAAACCCGCCCCCTGGCCTACCATCCGCGTGTTCCACTGTTGGCCCTGTACGATTCTCCTGTCCCCCGCGAATGAAGCAGCTTCAGAACTGTATGACATTCCGTTCTTAGCAAACTCTTAATTGGCCTCGTGTGACGTAAGCGTAAAAACCCGCTCCAAATCAAATCGTCCGGCGTTGTCGCCAGATACGTAAGAAACCCACAGCCCCGGTCGGTCAACCGCACTTGCTGTGCCCGGTTATCGGTCTGTTCGGGATGGATTGAAACATAGCCGCATTTGGCTAATTCTTTGACCAATCGTCCCATCGCCTGACCATCAGCAAACCGATCTTGTATGCCTGTGTACAAGCTAACCAACAAAAGAATGGGTAGAGATAGTAGATAAAGCGAATGAAGAATCCCTACTTTCATTTTTGAGTTAGTTTTGCACAACAGATATAGACAGGGATTTATGCTGAAAAACTCACCCCGGATGTGTGAAGAAAACATAACCAAATAAAATAGCAAAAATTGAGTAGATCAATCCTGCTCCTACAAGTGCTGGATGAAACGAACTAATAAAAGCTAATTTATCAAAGGCAAGACTACCAATAAGAAAATGAGCGAAGTTGCCAGTTGAGATTGGCCTACTATAAATTCCACCAATTAGGTTTGCTTTCGCCGTCCAGTTGACCATCGCAAAGCTAAAGTAAAGGGCTCCTAATAGTTGTAAGAATACAGGCGGGGTTCCTGCAACACCCCAGTAAGTTAATAATTCTTGGGGAAAGAACGATAAGAGTAATCCGGCACTCCCCATAAAAAAAGCACTGATAACCATTAATAATCTTGTGTTCATATAGTTATGAAAAGAATCAAGTGGCAGGTATTATTTAAAGTACAAACCAGGATCAGGTTCCGACCAGTAACATAATATTTCTTACTTTAATGCCCATTAATCGGCTGGGTGAATTAACGCGTTTAATGGATCATGTCGGCCCGTAAAAAGCTTTTGTACCCTGACTGGTTGGCTCATCCAATTACCAATTACATAGATATAGCTCCTCCCCTCAGGGGGGTGCAATTCAAATTGTCGCAACCATGTCGTAGCTTAGGGCATGCCTGACGAACACTCCCTGCCCTTCACCGAAGAAGAATATGTGGCTTTGGCCCGCCAGAAATATAGCGAACTCAAAGCCCTCAGAAGTAAGCCTACCTTCTATGACTACGAGAAGTCATTTGAGGAGATTTGGCTCGACTTGGGGCGACAAGTCCTGGAAAAGAGTCTGAGTCAGGTACCGACTGATCGTCGTAAAAAAAAAGATGAAAACACGCTTTGGACCCATACAGATAGCTAATAGTGAGCCATTTAGTA
>NZ_KB893405.1:0-10846 GCF_000374085.1 Spirosoma spitsbergense DSM 19989
ACAGATAGATCAACCATGCGTAACATCAGTAAGTAATATGATTGAGTTTGGCAGTCATCAAAATCAGGTGCTTTAGCCAGCACACTAAATCGAACACCAAAGCCGCGCTCAGTCANTCTGGGCGCGTTTTTTTAGAGGGATGATTGTTTCGGTACAGTCGGTTGGAAAGGGAATAAAAACTTAGCTTCACTCCCCATTCACATATTATCTTGTCCCGGTAGGAATCGGAGGTTTTTCTGAACGGTGGCCAGATATGGCCAGGTGGCCTAAAATAGCCCTTATCAGCGTTCAATAAACCCGTTCATTCTAGTAGTTCAACGATATTAAACGAGTTGACGTTTTTTTGAACGATTTCTACCAAAAGGAGAAGTCAAATTCAATAGAAACAATATGACCTTGGCAAAAAAAATCTTGAACCGTTAAAGGACAAACTAAGTCAGTCGCTAATAATTGTCGAAAATAGTGCCTGACATTATACTTTTAATTGGTTATTTTAGCTTTATTGAGCACTTATCCATCCAACCATGTCTGCTCAACAAAACCTTACCCGTACCCTCAAACTTATTCGGCTGCTCAAGCAGCGGCCCGGCAAAACCCTCAACCAGCTAGCTCAGATTCTCGATTGTAGCCCGCGCCACGCCCGGCGGTTTATGGATGCGCTGAACGAGGCCGGATTCATTATCGATAGTGAAGGAAAACGTCCCCCTCGTTTCTTTCTGTACGAGGACGAACGTCGGCAACAGGCTGACTTCACGGAAGAAGAAGCCCAATTGCTCCGGCAGGCACTGGCTACGCTGCCCGATACCCTGCCGCTATTGGCTCCACTCCGACAGAAGATCTATCAGCACTCCACGCTGTTTCCCCTTTCCGATACGCTGGTCGATAAGCACCAGAGTCTGGTCGTGAACTTTCTGGCCGAAGCCATTCGTAACCGCCAGCAGGTGCAGTTGCTTCGCTACTACTCCGCCAATAGCAATACCATCGATGATAGGTTGGTGGAGCCTCATGCGTTCTCGGATAATTTCTCCCAGCTTACGGCCTACGAACCTGGCTCTGATACGGTGAAAACCTTCAAAACACAGCGCATCGAAGACGTGATGTTGCTGGATACTTTACAGACGAAACCACCGGCCGAAGCACCTACGGACCCCTTCGATTGGCCAGGAACGCCCGTTTGCGTTTCGCTCCGGTTGAGCCCAATGGCCTACCGGCTATTAATAGAAGATCGTCCGCTTACCCAGCCTGACATCCGACTTACACCGACCGACAAGGCATTTCCATATACCTACATGGGGGAAGTGCGTAGCTGGGTAGGTATTGGCCGGTTTGTGTTGGGATTGCCTGGACAGATAATAATCGATGGCCCGGACGAATTTCGGGATTACGTGCGGGGACGGATCAACGAATTCAGCCCGTGAAGTAAGGTTAGGCGGGTGCCCAGCTCAGAAAATCAAATGGGGTTACAATGGAGATAGTCAGGAACGGATGCAGTACCAACAAGTCCTGATCACCCGTGATGATACAGGTAGCAACTCCGTCAATGGCCAGTTCAAGAAACTTATTGTCCTTAGCGTCACGGCAATCCTTAACTACGCTACTAACCGACACCATTGTTGCTTTCAGGCTATATTGATTGATGAACAAGTCCGCTTCGAAGGGGGTCAGGTAACGGGCAAACTTAGGTCGATGTAATACCTGATTAAGTTCGGCTAAGCAGCTTTCAGACGTTAGGAGTTCACCTCGATTTAGGGCCGTATCAAACGCCTGACGCGGAGTAGACCTGGCAAATAACGCAGCACTAACGAGGGTATTGGTATCAATGACAAATCTCATTCCTCATCCAGTAATTGCTGTAGGATATCGGGCGTAAGGCCACGCTGGGTGGCTTTAAAGCTGACGTAATCCATAACATCGGTCAAACTGGAGGGTTCGGACAGGCAATCCGCCACTAACTGCGAAACAAGCGTTTGCTGTTGGGCCGACAACGTTTGAAAGCGTTCAGCAGTGGTTTCGGGAACGGGAAGCTGAAGAATAGTCATGGATGAGGCCGGTTTTGGACGAAGATACGAAAGAGTAACAAAATAGATTTTGGTTTGGTGACAGACTGCGTCACTTTACTAGAGTTGATTTGCTCACAGAAAAACTGAAACAAGGGTATGCAAAAGATAACCTTTACCCAAACACACAACGTCTTTCTCGATAACGGTATCGTCGCGGTGTACCGGTACTTGCAGAAAGTTGAACGAAAAGAACTTTCCCGATTAGAGCCGTTTTCTCTCATCAAAGGAGTCAACTACGCCTTAGAGCCTGACAAACTCTGGATTAACCACCACGATTTATTTGGCCTGCTCGAAGCTCTGTACTATGCTATGGGCCGCGAGGTGTACGACACGTTCACCGACAAACAGGAAAATGAATCCGGTAATCTATTCTTCGATGTTGACCCAATGGGGAACCTGACGGCAACACCTTTCCCTAAGATGAACACCTACGGCTTGACCGAACTGCTGACCAACAACGCGCAGGGTACAACGCCAAAAGAGGAAGACACCATCAAGATTGACGCAATCAGAAAACAGAACCCTGTTCTTGCCACCCAAATTGAAACTGAGTTTGGTAAGCGTAACCTGAAACTGTTGAGCAAGGTGTATTTCAACGGGCCTTATACCAAACTCACTCGGCTGGAAACTCCGCAAAACGCTCATTTCGAACTAGGGACGCACCCCTGCTACCTCACGGGCGAATTAGTAAAGAGACTTGTCGATGCCCAGAATATATCACCGTTTTTTTCGGGTATCGGTGCTTTTCGTTCTCACCGTAGCGGAAACGATACGAAGGTTAGCTGGAAAGCCCTGTATTTGAGCCGTTTCTCGGCGGCTACCTGTTTTTACCAGTACCCAAGCAAACTCCGCGACGCGCTAAATGTCTATCTGGTCTATTCCGACAACCTGACCAACCTCCACGAGATTTTGCAGGACAAATTCGGCCCAATTACCCGCCCGTTAGATGTGCTTCGAAAACAAGAGTACGTAGCCAATTTCCCACAATCAGACGAGAACAACCCGTTGGGAAGGAGCAGCGACTTTATTGGTCGCAACGAGAATCTTTTTTACCTGCTCTTCACGCTCTATAATAACGTAATGGGCGAGCGACCAAACGTAGACAACCGGGAACTACTTAAGTTGCTTGGCGTGGCCGACCGGACGCTGGGTATAGTGTCAATGCGGGCCGAGTCATTCGCAGCTACGATGCGGCCCAATCAGTTCGAGAATCTGCACCACGTCAAGTTTGTCTTCGCGCTAATTCATAAGTTAGGTCAGCAGGGCGTGTCTATTCCTAACGTCTGGCTAAGTCTAAAACTCATTAAACCGTCGCTCCAGTCAAACCGGGACCGCTATCGGATGGAACGTCAGTTTCGGGAAAGATTCGTGGGTAAGGTGCTCAACGGCCAAAGCATTCTGGCCGACATGGAAGGCTTTTTCAACGACTGCTACGGATACCTGCTCGACGTACTCAACGAACCTGGTAAGAGCATTGGCTACAAACGGTACAACGAACTCATTAAGTTTATTTCCGCATATGAACTCATTGTAAACCAAAATATTATGCAGAACGAAGAATTACAGCGACGCGCCCTCAATCTGGGTTCGCAGGTTGGGCAGGGGATTCTGAATTACAATCAAAACGACCGAAAAACCAACGCCCGACAGGGACGCAAATACATCATTGCGCTCCGAAAAGCTAATCAGTTTGCGGGCTTCATGGATCAGCTTTCGCGGGTGCAGTCGCGGTTTACGCTGAACATCAGCCGTGACCTCCTCGAAGGTATCAATGAAAATAACTACGACTGGATTAAGCAGTTCGTTATTATCTCCGCGCTCAACCAAATCAATCCTGAACTCAGTCCTAAATCTGATAAAACTCCGAACCAATGAAAATCAACAGCCTGACCATTACTTACCTGTCCAAAGTGTCATTCGCCAGCCTGAACGGTGGTGACAAAGAGGTTGACAATATCGTGACGATTAAGAAAGTCACGCTTGATAACGGCGACCAACTACCTTACCTATCTTCACAGGCGGTGCGCCGTGCGTTACGTGATAAACTCGAAGAATTGGGCTGGACGATTTCGCCGGTTGCCAAAGCCAGCGAAGATAAAGGCGCGGCCAAAACACAACTTGACCCGGTACAATATATTGACGATGACTTGTTTGGCTTCATGGACGCGGCCAAGGGTAAAGACGCAGAGAAGGGTAAAGCCACCGTTCGCACTTCTCCCGTCCGGGTCGAGTCGTTGCTGGCCCTGACCAAGTTTCAGGAAGACCTCGACTTTGGCACGAACTACATGGCTAAGAAATTAGACGGTGGCCAACCCAATATTTTCGAGACTGAGATTCACTCCGGCATCTACCGGGGGACGATTCTGATTGAACTTGACCGGGTTGGCGCGGGTGAAGGATTCGAGAAAGCAGATGGTAAACTACCGTGGGCAGAACGTGCAAAGCGGGTGGAAGGCTTTTTGGATGCGTTTCAAACCATGTGGAGTTCGGGGCGGCAGTCGCGGTTTCTGGCCGACATCTCGCCCAAGTTCATGGCCGCAGCGTGTATGAGTTCTAAAAACCCCGTCTTTCTGGAAGCCCTGAAAGTGGGCCGCAACGGGCAGGTTGATGTAGAAGCTCTGCAAAGCGTAATCTCTGACTACGAGCCGTTCATCAACGAATCGGTTTTGGCTACGCAGGAAGGTGTTTTCGGAAAAGCCGACGGGGTGGTAAGCCTGAAAGATGGATTCGCAACCATTAAGCAGTGGGTTCGGGACTACTACACAACCAACTAAACCCACTCCGTATGCTCTGCTGTACCGTTGAGTTGAAATCTATCACGGCTTCGTTTCGCAACCCGGAGTTTCAGAATTTCCACAAGTCGTTTCCATTGCCCCCGCCAACTGCCCTGATTGGGCTGGCGGGGGCCGCTTTGGGCCTGTCGCCCCGGATGGCACAGACGTTCGTAGATACCCATCAGATACGGGCTGGCGTATCGGGCAAAGGCGAAGGCCTGGCCCGTGACCTTTGGAAATACCGCCAAACCGACCAGGATAAAAGTATTGTTCTACGGGAACTGTACGTCAACACACATTACCGGCTTGTATTCGGCAGTAACGACCATGCAGCTGTGGAACAACTCAAACAGGCGTTCGACAGTCCGGTGTACGCCCTGACGCTTGGGCAAAGTGACTCACTGGCGAAAGTCGTAAAAACCACGCTGACCGATGCCATAGTGGACGGGCAAACGCTCGAAAATACATTGGTTGTCGGCGACATTGTTCCCGCCATTCTGGAGCAGGTTTTGTACGGTGGCACGTTCGCGCTCAGTCTGAGCAGTGCCGATCCAATTGCGTATCAGCTACCCACGCGCTTTACCTATAAGTCCGATTACGGGATGCGTTCAGTGTCCCAGCGTAACTTGTTTTCGTTCGTAGGCCCAAGGGTTACGTTTCAGAACAAGAGTTTTCCTGGTGTGCAGGTTGACGACGTGTTTGTTCCTCTCTTTGACCTCTAAGGCCGTATGCTCGACCATCTGTTAGCCAAAACTAAAGACCGGGAATCGCTCGGCAAACACACAGATTTAGTATTGGGAGCATCAAAAGCACTACAAAATCGGTACGCCGACGTGCTGGGCGAAGACGAAACATTTTGGTTCGACTGCTTCATAGCGGCTCTGTTTCACGATTTCGGCAAGGCATCGCTGAACTTCCAAAATATGCTGTCGAAGGCCCTGAATGAACCAGTCATTGAGAAAGGGTACGAACCGATGCGGCATGAGTTTTTATCCGGTGTCCTGTTAGCGGCCCACGCATTGCTCAAAAACCGGAAGCGACAGGATATTCATCCCAACCCGGCGCAGGTTTTCGCTGTGCTTACCCACCACAAGGATTTTACGCCTGACCTTTTCTCTAAAGATCAGGCGAAACAATGGAAAATCAGGCCCGAAGATGTTAACGCATTCTTCCAATACGCCCGTCAGCACGTCATGGAAAACTACCCGGCGCAGGCTGGTTTTCTGAATGAACTGGAAGCCGCCTGGGCGTTTATTGCACCTTATCCAGTTGAATCACTGCTGACTATCAAAGACCGGGGTATCGTGGAGCCAGTGCTACGGGACTTGATAGAAAATGATAGGTACGAGTACCGCAAGACGTACATCCTGCAAAAAGCCCTGTTAGTCATTGCAGACTGGACCGCTTCGGGCCATCGGAATCTGGAAGAGCAGTTGCAGTATAATACAGACCATATTCGGAAAAAGGTAGCCGAACGAGTTAAAAATTTTGACGACTTCAGTAAACTTCAGAAAAAGAGCGCGACCATCGCAGGGAACGTGTTGGCCATTGCGCCCACCGGGAGCGGCAAAACGGAAGCAGCTTTACTATGGGCAAGTCAGCGCGAGGGTTTCGAGAAGATTGTTTATTTATTGCCAACCCGCGTTACGTCAAATTCGCTGTATTTGCGGTTGCATGAGTACTTTGGCCGGGCAGCAGACAATCAGGACGATTACACGGCCATTGTCCATTCGTCGGCAAAGCTGTTTCGGCTGGAACTTGACGAGACCTACGACAACTTCAGCTATCTGCGCGAAGCGGCTTTTTTCAAAGCTGTCACGGTTGCTACCGTAGATCAGATGTTGACGCAGGGGTTCAACATCGGCTGGTGGGAAATGAAGACGTTTCACCTGTTCCGGGCGCGGGTCATTCTTGACGAAATTCATGCTTATGCGCCTTACACGCTAGGGCTGATTGTGGCCACCATTCGCTATTTGCGTACTTATTTTCAGACACAGTTTTACGTGATGACGGCAACTATGCCCACAAAACTACAGACGTTGCTGGCCTATGAGTTGGGTGACGGAGTAACCGTGTTGCGGGATCGGGAATTGCTGGAGAAAAAGCGGAATGTTTTTCACGTCACGGACAAAACCATTGACCAACTCCAGCCCGACATTGAACAGGACTTGGTGGATGGAAAGAAGGTTTTGATCGTGGTCAATACCGTTGACGAAGCCATCAGGCTCTACGATCAGTATGCTGCGTACAGTCCAATTTGTTATCATTCACGCTTCATTGTCAAGCACCGGACAGAGAAGGAAGGAGCCATTCTGGCAAACGAACACGAAAAGCCAGAAGAAGGATTCCTACTGATAGCCACCCAAGTCGTAGAAGTTTCTTTAGACATTGATTATCAAGCACTTTATACCGAAAACGCACCGATTGACGCGATTATTCAACGGGCCGGACGAATCAACCGAAAACGGGGGAAATTGCCGGGTAAGATCACCGTTTTTCCGCATTCCGAAAAAGCCGAGAAGTTTATTTACGATTACCCGGAAGGTATTTTGACTAGCACATTTGATGAGTTGAAAAAGCATCAGGACGTGGCTCTTTCAGAGCAGAATTTGCTCGATATGGTTGATGCAGTTTACAAAGACTGGAACGTAGAGAACGAGAAATTGTACGTGGATGCTTTGAGCAAGCAGGAGAAGTTACTCCGTGAAAACTGTCACTACCTCTACGACTTCAACGGTGGTTTTGAGCAGGCCTTTACCCGCGAAGGATTAGATACGGTAAGTGTAATTCCGGCCCGTTACCAAAGTGAGTTAATCGACGCTACTATCCTGGAGAAAAGCAAACACGAAGTTGCTGTTAGAAGCTATCATGTAAAAGTAAACAAGCCAACGGACGATGCAAAACACAGTTGGTTTAAGTATTTCGACTGCGACTACGACTTCGAGCGTGGCCTTCGATTCAAAAAAAAAGCTAACGCGGCCCTAACCTACCACTACTAAAATGCCAACCCAAACCCTCATCCCTACTACGACCATCACCTTTCCCGAAATTGCGCTCCGTACCCGCGACGCGCATAAGCTGCGGGGGTATTTTGGCGACCTCTTTAAAGAGCAATCGCCCCTGTTGCACAACCACCTGGAAAGCGATAGTGAAGAAACCGGGGACGTGGCTACTACAGTGGTAAAGTTCCGGTATGCGTATCCGTTGGTGCAGTACAAGGTGTTACACCAAACACCTACGCTGGTGGGCCTGGGTGAAGGCGCAGGACTACTGGCACAGCTGTTTCTACAGATGCGGGAAATCGATATTGACGGTCAGTCCTTTCCCGTCCTAAGTAAGCACATACGGCACGAACAGGCTTTTGTTGGCATCGCAGACGATTTGATTGAATACCGGTTTGAAACGCTCTGGATGGCTCTCAACCAAACCAACTACCGCGATTACCGGCATTACTCCCAAGCTGAACAGCAGGCCCAGTTAAAACGAGTGTTGACGAGTCAGGTACTGGCCCTGTTTCGGGAGTTTGGGCTGTGGCTGGAGCCCCACGAACGGGTTATGGTAAGGCTGGATGTGCAGGAACGGACTACCCAGTTTAAAAACCAGACGATGGTGGCCTTCACGGGTAGCTTTCTGGCTAACGTTATCCTGCCCGATGGCATTGGCCTGGGTAAAGCGGTATCGCGGGGGTTCGGGACTGTTCAATCACTGAATGATAGAATGAGTGTTTGACCTCTGTGCCGTGCGATGAATACGGTACAGCGACATTATTCACCCTTAATCCATGCAACTCCACATCACTACCTACGGAACGTATCTACACGTAAAAGATGCCATGTTTGATGTCCGACGTAAGGGCGAAGATGGCAAAGTGATCAGTGCGACCTATTCGGCCGAAAAAGTGACGCATATTCTGCTGGCAACCGGCACTTCGCTCAGCACCGATGCCGTGCGGCTGGCCATGCGGCACAATGTGGATGTGGTGTTCATTGAGCAACAGGGCGATCCCATTGGACGAGTGTGGCACGCCAAACTGGGCAGCACCACTAAAATCCGGAAACGACAACTGGAGGCTAGTCTGGGAGCCGACGGATTACGCTGGATACGAACGTGGCTGTTGGCTAAACTCGACAATCAGACCGGATTTATCCGCGACCTGAAAAAACACCGGCCGCAACACGCCAATTATCTGGACGATAAACTGGTGCGGCTACAGGCGTTGTCGCTGTCCATCAACACCGTGGAGCCATTGGCTGGTCGACCGGCGTGCGTGGCCGAGGTAGCCGATACGCTGCGTGGGCTTGAGGGCACGGCGGGGCGACTGTATTTCGAAACGCTGAGCTACGTGCTACCTCCTGATTATCGGTTTTCCGGCCGCAGCAGCCGACCGGCGCAGGATGCATTCAACGCCTTTTTGAACTACGGGTATGGCATGTTGTACGGCAAAGTAGAAAAGACTCTGATGCTGGCCGGGCTGGACCCATACCTGGGATTTCTGCACCGCGACGATTACAATCAGTTGAGCATGGTATACGATTTTATCGAGCCGTATCGGGGCTGGGCCGACGAGGTGGTATTCCGGCTGTTTTCGGCCAAGAAAGTAAATAAATCGCACATTGGTGAAGTATCCGGATCGCGGTCGGGCTACTCGCTCAACGCGGCTGGTAAAGAATTGCTGGTGAATGCGTTTAACGAGTTTCTGGACAATGACCCCATTCGGTACCGGGGCCGAAATCTGGTACGGAGCCATTGCATTCAACTTGATGCGCATCAGTTTGCTAATGAACTCATCGGAAAAACCGGCGGACCGCCTGACATGATAAAGCTATGATCGTGTGGGTACTCTATGATATTGTGAAGGATAAGTCCCGGACCAAAGCGGCCAAACGGTGCCAGCAGGCGGGCCTGTACCGGGTGCAGTTTTCGTGCTTTCTGGGTACGCTAACACAGAACCAAAAAGACACGCTGCAACTGCAACTGGAAGAACTGATCGACGAAACGACTGATAAGGTGTATATTTTCCCCATGAGCCGTGGCGAATTACAGCAGACGGCTCTGCTGGGACAGGCATTCGATAAAAAACTGGTGACGGACGAAATCAGGGCATTGTTCTTCTAAGCTATGACCTTAACCCCTTCTCACATCATCGAGTATCTGTTCTGCCCTCGTTTCACCTACTTCGAGTACGTGCTAGCCATTCCACAGTTTGAGGAGAACGATTACAAAGTAATGCGGGGGCGGCACTTGCACGACGAGCGGCTGGAGCGCAATAAAGACTATCTGCGAAAGCGACTGGGTCGGCCTGGTGCTCCTGTCGTAGGGAAACACGTCGATCAGTACCTGACCAACGAATTGATTCGGGGTGTGGTGGACGAAGTGCTCGAATTCGGCGATGGTACGCTGGCTCCGCTGGATTACAAATTCGCCGAGTACAAGGATAAGGTATACGATACCTACCGAACGCAGTTGTACTGTTACGCCTGGCTGATCGAAGTTAATTTCGGTCGTCCGGTGGATCGGGGTTTCATTGTATACACTCGGAGTAATAACCGGGTCATTGAAGTGCCAATAACGGATGAAAACAAGGCGGATGTTAAGCGGGCAGCTGCATCGATATTTTCAATTATCGACCGTAATTTCTATCCGAAGGCAACAAAAGCAAAGGCGCGTTGTGTAACTTGCACATACCGCAATGTGTGTATTAAATGACCGGCTTCCGGGCAGCTTTATATTTTAAACTTGTCCAAAATCACCTATAAACAATTGATTTTTAGATGTTTGCCTTTACGGAAAGGGTAGAAAAAATGGCTGATTCTGATGATCTTTGACCTGCTAAATGACAAAAAGGAGTGTAACCAGACTTGGGTTATAAGTCTGGCTATGAGAATATTATCTCAAAGGACGTATTCCAGAGGCTAATCCATCACAAGAAGGATTGAAACAGGATGTCAACAATCCCGACACTGCCGAATTTGACGATTCCAGAGGCTAATCCATCACAAGAAGGATTGAAAC
>NZ_KB893405.1:12103-16702 GCF_000374085.1 Spirosoma spitsbergense DSM 19989
ATTCCAGAGGCTAATCCATCACAAGAAGGATTGAAACTTACAAGCGCGTCATTGACAAGTTCAAATCGCAGATTATTCCAGAGGCTAATCCATCACAAGAAGGATTGAAACCCCCGACCCGGTGCCAGCACCTGGCCAGCCGTGGTGATTCCAGAGGCTAATCCATCACAAGAAGGATTGAAACGTGGGTACAAGGGACGGTAGGCCGGTGGAAATCATATTCCAGAGGCTAATCCATCACAAGAAGGATTGAAACAACTCACCTACGGTCTGATAGGTACAGGGCGTTTTGTATTCCAGAGGCTAATCCATCACAAGAAGGATTGAAACCGTGCCAGTTCCCGGCGTCCTGCATCCGATTCGCCAGATTCCAGAGGCTGATCCATCACAAGAAGGATTGAAACAAGAGTAAGGGGTTTCTGGGAGAAGAACTACATCCGATTCCAGAGGCTGATCCATCACAAGAAGGATTGAAACATGAAAATAGCCGAAGTTGGTGGGCAGTTTGGCGTAGCATTTCAGAGGCTGATCCAGCATAAGAAGGATTGAAACACGCAGGTTCCAAGACGACAATTAGAATCCGTACCGGATTCATGATGTTGATCCAGTGAAAGTAGGATTGAAACTTCATTACGTCGGTAAATGCCTTTGCGATCAGGGATATTTAAAAGTCTTTTATCACAAGAAGTGTGAGGTCGATAAATTTTTTTAAAGCCAACTTCTTTAATCTGCCCTATTCTTTTAGCGATCAACTTCCGCTTAGTGGTTACATAATTACATCAATTCGTCCAGTTAAAGCCATCTGCACTTAATTAAATGAACAACGCAAATACCTGTAAGATAATAAGTTAAGTCTACTACTGACGCCTCTCAAAAATCGTTCACGAAAATGCTTCAATAAATGAACTACTAGCCTGGGTAATCAACATGCCAAGTCCGCTTACTTATGAGCTTGAAATCGTTCACGAAAAGGTTGCGTTTTCTGAACGGTTACTATGAAAAGTACAAAACCTTGAAAAAGCAGGTGTCGGCCTATTTTACAGCCCAAACAGCGGAAAAAGATAATTCCGAAACCTTATAGATTAGGATATACCTATTAGCCGTTGTCGACATTTGTTCAAACAAGGTTTTTATCTAATCAGCGTTCGTAAAACGCCATGAGCCTAAATAAGCTTGAATCCGTTTGCTCAACTACCTTCACTAAAGGTGAAAGCCAGTTAATTGAAGCCATCTTACCCCGAAAGTAAAAGTACAGGCTTTAATAGCCTGTACTACTTACGGACCGATCCGATGGCCTTACGTCCGTTTGACGTTGACCGCATTCAAGCCCTTTTTACCCTGCTCGACATTGTACGTTACTTTGTCATTCTCTCGGAGTTCTTCGCTCGTAGCTGAAACGTGTACAAACACATCTTCGCCCCCATCATCGGGTTTAACAAAGCCGAAGCCTTTACTCTCATTAAAAAATTTGACGGTTCCTGTTGGCATTGTAATTGAATTAAAGTTTGGCTCAAGGACGACAGAAGTAATCAAATTACCAAACCGGGTTATTGATTAGTACGCTTCTGACTGGATAGTTGGCTAATTAGCCTAGTTCTTTATTGGACGTTAGGGCGGGCCGTTTCTGGTTGAAAAGTCGTTTAGGCAATCTCTGTAGCAAAGTTGTTACGGGCTTATAAATTGTACTATTCCCCGTCCCCTTGCATAAGGATTCTTATGAACTGTGTTAAAAGTCAAGGAATAGAGCGTAAAATTGGCTGATAATTGGGATTAAAGTCTTCATCGAACTTCACGACGGCAAACGCTTGGCGAAGGAGCTTATTGACGACGGCTATCAAAGCTAGCTTGGACGATTTACCTGCGGCTTTTAAACGCTGATAGAATTCTCGACAAGGTTTGTTATGTTGAATCGCCGACCAGGAAGCCACATACAGCATAGCGCGTAATTGAGGATCACCCGTCTTACAAATACCCCTAGTCTGATTCGATTTACCTGACTGATAAATGACGGGCACTACGCCGATATACTTGGCTAACGCCTTAGCTGAATGAAACTGACGGAAGCCTCCGGTAACGTCGATCAAAGCCGTCGCGATGGTTGTAGAGATACCAACAATTGACGTTAATCGACGCAACTGGTCAGGAAAGTGCTGCTTGGTTAACGCCTGGATTTCATCATTCAAAACATTAATGACACTCTGAAAATGAGCTAGCATTTGTTGCAAACTAACCTGGACTTGATCATCCTTAATTGGCAGTGGTGAGAAAGAATGATGTAAGTTAGCTAATGAACGTTGCTGCTTTTTATAGTGTCGGAGTAAGGTCCGCTTTTGTCTTAGACAGAGCATTACATTGCTATCCATCTCATAGAGAGGTGGTTGTATCATCTGGCCATAACGAGCCAATAGGATAGAGTCACTCTCATCGGTTTTGGTTACCGAGAGTTGCATCTGGCCGAAGTGATGACTTTGCTTAGGATTGATGACCGAGAGGCAGATCTTGGCTTGACAAAGTAGATACGTGAGAAGCACCGAGTAGGATCCGGTTGCTTCGATGACCACATGAGCTTCTGCTGGTAAGGCACTCGTTAGACGACGAATACCATCCGGAGAGTTGGCAAAGCTACTCACTTTCCAGGTGTCTGACGTTGTGGGAAACGCCACCGCCAGGGTGTCTTTTGAGACGTCGATTCCAATGTATGTTTTCATGGGAAAAAGGGGAAAGAAAACAGGGAAAAGAACAATAAAGCGTCAATTTTGCTAGCTTAACATACTAAACGCGGGTTTGGCCATTTGAACTGTTCAGGCTTCCAAAATTGCCAGTGTGGGTCGAGACATAAGATACGGGCTTGGCCCATGTTAAGAACGGACTTACTCACACTGGTTGCTCTTCTTGGCAGTCAAATTAATCAAGAAAGGGATAAAATCGGACTGCGCTTCAAACGTAGTATGTTAAGAAACTATTCCAAGAATCAGACTCTGACAGGAAGCAATAGAATAGGGTAAAATGGATGACCTGAAAGCAACTAAGTCACCACTAGGTGGAGCCCGCAACAAAGTGGTAAATTTGCCGCTGTAAAGGCCCGATCAACGGGACTGATAAGGTTATGAAAAAGGAAAATGAAGCCAAAAATTTAGTGCAGTTTCGCCTGACGGGTACACCCGATGGCAACCTGTTGGTGAGTTTTTATCACTTGGATGTCTTTAACGAGCAAGCGGTCAACTGGCACATTGCCGGGCTGCTGGTGGAGAACAAGCTAGGCGCTCGTGTGCTCTATGAGGGGAACCTGTCTAACAACATGGCTTATCAACCGGCCATCTCTAATCTTTTAGAGCGAGTGGAGGTGTACGTCAACTGCGTCCGGATAGAGAAGGTAAACTAGCCTATGTTAGGGCGCTAGTTATCATAAGGCTCACTTATACAACAGCTTAGCTATGATAAAAAGAAAGTTGTGTTTCCTTTACTTAGGCATTTGGTTGCCTTATTTAGCTGGTTCAGTTGTGTGTGCTCAGAACAATACACTCAAACAGTGTTCAACTGAGCAGGTGAAAGCAATGCAAGAAGTCACCAAGAACAGATCAACCGCTAAAAATCCCCTGCTTCTTTTTGACTCCACTCAGCAAAAATATCAGCAGATTCATCAGAACTGGGCAGAGTGCGTAAAAGGGCATCACATATCCTTATCATCTTTTAAGACCCTTGACGGAGAATCGTATGATTCGTCCGCATTAGTGGGTAAAGTGTTAGTGTTTATTTCTGGTTCATGAGCTGCGCCCCATGCTTGGCTGAAATGCCCGCTTTACAAAAATTGGTTGACGAGTATAAAGGTAAAAATGTTCTTTTCCTTGGATTTTCGACCGACAAAGCGACGGAGTTGAAGCCTGCCTTTTTTCAGCAGCACCCATTTGATTTCAAGATCATTCCTAATGCTAGAGAGATTGCTGCGTCGTTTTACTTTTTGGGCTATCCGACGACGTACATCGTGGATCAAGACCAAATCATTCGTAACACTTGGGTGGGAGGTAATGTATTAAGCAAATTAGACGCCTACTATAGAGCAAAATCTGCTATTGATGATTTGTTATCAACGACGGAAAAATAAGCTAAGAATTGTACTCTACAATAGTCCGGTGATTCCTAGGCTGCAATACAGCCAAAACTGTGCAACTGACGTAGTTGTGTCTGATTTATTTGCAACTTAGCCTCTTCCGGTAAGATGCTTATAAATCGTTCGAGCAGTAACTCGTTGTGATAGCGGGTCTTAGCATTAGCCATAGAGAACGCTTTACGCTCTGTATCGACTGCTGTTAACCCTGATTCTACTTTCGCTACATTCACCACAGAGAGGGCCATGTTGGTGTGAAATTCCAGCTTGTTGATCGACCGCGCCTGACAATCCGAAAGACCCNTGAACTGTTTCCCATCCCGAATCAGAAACTCTTGCTGATAGCGCAACCGGTAATACTTAACCAGTTGAACTGCATTCAGGCTCAAATCTGTCGAGAAATAAGGGCGATAACTCTGAACCTCACCCTGCACGTCGAGTTGCTGCACATACGCTAAACGGATCGTGCGTTTGAGAAAGAGGCAGTTCACCAA
>NZ_KB893406.1 GCF_000374085.1 Spirosoma spitsbergense DSM 19989
GATACGTTTGCATATAGGAAGGGGCTAAAAAAAGTGAAACATGAACCTGACCGCACCGGCGGCCCGGTACTTTCCTAACTCTTGCACATCGATTGCAGATCACAAGTCTGACTTGCGTCTATGGGTACTGTTGGAGCTTATTGGAAAGGGACAAGGGAGCCAGCACAACCAGCCTGTTCAAGATCACCGGGAGGTGTCTCAGCGGCCGACCCGAGGTACTGACTACCCGTGTCAGGTCTTACTCAAAAATTGCACTTTTTTGGACAACCGCAATCGAAAACAAAGATATGTGCTGCGGACTGCATCACCCCTGTCCAAAGCGCTGCCCATTGCTCGGGGCTAACTGATGAGTGCCACCAACTGTAATGGACTAAATGGTAATCCGGCAATCATGAAGAAAAATAAAATCCGCACGGGTGATTGGCTTACAGGGCTTGTGATCGGTTTATTTATTGGCCTGCTGGTGTACCTGTCGGTTTCTTTTTTTTGGGGGTCAATGACCCTGATAAAAACAGGGGCTGTGTTTATTTCTGCGGTTTTGTTTCTGTTATTAATCCTGCCTGCCCTTAAAGAACAGGCAAAGAATGATCAGTAAAGAAGTAAGCCTGTAGAGAGTTCTCGCCCGTTTACTGATAATTGTACGCCTAAACTTTATGCACCGTGTCCCGAATAGCCCCATTCCATTCGCTTCATCAATTAGTGTATCATACCGACGACGACTGTCTTCAGGCTCAGCGCCTACCGCTGGCTGATCTACGAGCCGGTATGGGTGGCAAAGTGGGCTGTTTGTGTTGCCGTCATCTGGCTAAACGACAGCTCAGGAAAAATCTTCCCACCCGATCTTTAGCCGACACTACCCGTTAGAAAAGGGCTGCATATGGAGTACAGGAAATGGCGCGAAAGCGACCCCAAAGGCACTGGCTAACCGGGCATTGGGTGAAATCCGGGAATTTTATTTAGTGAACCAACCCCGACCGATCATGGAATCAATTACCCGGAAACACGTTCAGCCCTGGTGGCTCATGCATCTTCATAATGGTTGCTATGTGCTCATGGGCATAGTCTTGATGATACATCCACTACAGGCATCCCTTCTGTACACTGGTTTGCTGGGTGGGTTGCTCTTGCTGGCCGGCCTTAGCACCGCTGACATGAGCAGGCGTCTTCACAATAGTGGTCAGGCCAATACCACCTGGCTGATCCTGTCGAGCATCCGGAACGGTCTTTTTGGCCTTACGCTGTTGGTTACCATGGGTTCACCCCTGAGCACCATGGTAAATATACTGGGCCTGTGGGGCCTTGTTTACGCTTTTTTACAGGCTATTGAAGCGCTGTTCTATTTTCTGGGTACCCGCGTTAGTCAGGATAAAGATTATTGGGTCGAAGTAATTCACTTTTTCTGCGTACTGGTTTCGGGTGGCTTTGCCTATGTACTCATCATGTTGCCCAATTCACTGGGAATGGCAGCGCTCTTTCTCATTGGCCTGGGCATTATCCAGGTCGTACTGACCTATCGGTTACAGGCTTCGGCTGATAATGCGGTCGGGTAACCTTTCGAGTCAATAGTCTGCCCCACAACGGCGCGATAGTGGTTAACAAGCGCGTGGGTACCTACACTCTGACAAGTATGCCACCAGATACCACCTCCCCTCCCCTGCCAGACTAAATACCAGTCATACAACACGGCCGGACAATGGGTGTATGCCTTTAACAAAACCAAGTATACCAATTCGTTATAAAACGCAATGCAGTATGGAAAGTAAGGACAGAGAAGACATTATTCGGGCAAAACAAGCCATTTCACCCGATGGCCTGGCAGATCAGTCTGCCGAAGGACACAGTGGCGTCGGGAGCGAATTACCGGATAGTGATTTACCGACGGAGGCTCTGCCCAGGGATGTGGTAAGAGACGAATATATGGATGGACCGGATAATCCGGGTGAAAACGTGCGGGTCATGCACCCCAATCGGCATGAGGACGAATAAAACGAATAAAACGATGAGTACACCCGCCCGGTTCGAGCAGGCCGAAGGATCAAACCGTCGGCTGGCGAAGGTGGCGGCTCTGGAACGAAGCCCGGAGGCAATCAGTCAGAAAACGGGCATCATACAACCATGAACCATCGCACCCACCCGACGCAGTAGACACGAAAGCGTCGGTGTCTGGTTTGAGCGGGATTTACCCGATGCTTCATACCGATACGTCTCCCTGTTTAACTCCTGCGCCGAACCACTGGTCAGTGAGCACTTCAGTCGGCTGGAATCCATACAACGCGCCGAAAAAAACATCAACAAATTACGGGACGACCTCCCGCATAACGACCACCGCGAACGCCAAAGCGCCATCGACGAAGAACTTTTCGACCTTGTGTCCGGCTTCGAAGCCCTGAAAATCGACAAGGCTAAAGGGGAGCGGCCGTAGTTGGAAAAAGGGGGTGATGTTTGGAGTGGGTGTGACTGGGTAGGTTTTTATATGGCGTAACGGTTTGGGGCTTGGCGTAGTGGGGAATTTTCAGCACTAAACTTAATACAAAGTAACCAGTTCAAATTTAGCACAGATGTCCATACGAAGAACGTCTGCCCCATTTTGCCGGACCGATGTTACCATTCGTCTGAGGCACTAGAACTTGTCGTTCGCAAATAGGTTGTTCAGGGCGATTCACATTCATTACTTCACTGCTGAACCACCTCAACAAACCCTCGCAATGTCGTGCGCGGGCTTGTAGGCTCTTGTTATCGTTTTCTACGGTGAGTTTATGGTGGTAAAAAATAAAGTGTATTTACAGGATTTTCTTATAAAACTTCAGAACCTCGTAGAGGTGATATCTTTGTAGGTAATAACCCCGCATCTCCCTCCAAGAACTCCGTAGGAGTGACATCTTAGCGTAGAGATGTCACTCCTACGGAGTTTTCCGGGACCTTATATGCCTAATTCTACAAAGATTACATCCCTACGGGATTTTATAAGAAAACCCTGAGTGTATTTGTAACTGCGTGAGCCGGAGGGGCTAAGTTGAAGGAATATAAATATCGAAGGTTGCGCCTTTATTTAATTCTCCGGTTGCGGTAATAATACCGTTGTGATTGTCTACAATCTTTTTTACAATGGCGAGCCCAATGCCTGTACCGTCGTATTCATTTCTGCCATGAAGGCGTTGGAATACGTCAAATATTTTTTCGCTGTATTGTTGTTCAAACCCAATCCCATTATCGCTTACGGTGATATGACAATATTTATTTTGTGGTGAAAGTCTTTGGTTGTGGAGTGTTATGCCGTTTGCAATCTTGCTTTTGATTTGTATATGTGGTGCATAATGTGGGTTTGAAAACTTTAGCGCGTTGCCAATCAGATTATGCATAAGTTGCCGGAACTGAAAAGGAATTATAGCAACATCACATAAGTCATTTGCTTCAATGGTAGCATTTTTCCCCTTCAGTTCTTCGTCAAAATCCTCTTTTACTTCTTCTATAATTTTATTAAGAGCGGTGGTTTCAAACTTACGTTCGGTTGTGTTGGTACGTGAGTAGGCAAGTAAATCATGAATAAGGGTTTGCATTCTTTTTGCGGAATTCTGCATCCGATTAAACATGTCTTTACCGTTATCAGACAAATTATTTTCCTCCTTTTCTAAAATGCGTGTTGCAAAAGTTTGTATTTTCCTTAGCGGCTCCTGCAAATCATGGCTACTTATGTAGGCAAATGATTCAAGTTCCTTATTCATTTTTTCAAGTTGATCGTTTTGATTTTTTAGTAATGTTTCTGCTTTTTTTCTTTCCGTAATATCCTGGTAAGATGTTACTGTATAACTTTCAGTACCTATCCTGATTATTTCAAATGAAACAAGAGCAGGGAATAATTCTCCATTTTTTCGGGTATAAACTATTTCAAAATCCTTCATGTTCTCCGCTTGTTTTAACTTTACCAGAAGGGTTTCTGTTTCTTCTTTTGATAATGCCTGAACTTCAGCAATAGACCGGTTTTCATGAAGGTACCCGAATATCAAATCAATTACTCTTTTATATTCTTCAGGATCCAGCAAATTCAATTCCTCGGAAGAACGGCCAATCACCTCCTCTTCAGTGTAACCAAAGGCATTGTAAAAAAGGTTATTGGCATATTTTATCTTATTGTCTTTGATTTCAGTAAGCGACATGGGAACTGGGTTGCTATCGAAAATTTTATAAAAACGTTCTTCGCTAATCTTCAGTTCTTCCTCCTTTTTTTTCTGCTCCGTAACATCCTGTGCTGTTCCCGAAATTCTAATAACATCCCCAGCACTATCAGTAATTACTTTCCCTGTAGCACTGAGAATCCGGACTTCCCCGTCCGAACAGGCCGCCTTGTGGAAGAAATTATATGGCTGATGGTCTTTAAGTGCCTGCTGTACTATTGAGTTTACATATTCCCTGTCGTCAGGATGAATATACTTGAGGTAATTCTCATAGTCGGCTTTAAATTCCTGCGGGGTTAAGCCGAAAATCCGATAGAGTTCATCAGACCATTCAATTTTATTTGTTCGTACATCCCATTCCCAGCTTCCGATACGTGCCAGTTGCTGAGCTTCCATAAGCTGGTTGGTCTTATTTTGTATTATTTCTGCCGCATTTTTGCGTATAGAAATATCCCGTATAAATCCAATAAAAATATAGCGGTTGTTTATTTTGGATGTTGATATTTTCAGTTCAATGGGAAACTCACTGCCGTTTTTCTTTAACGCTGCCAACTCTATTGGTTTATTTATTACAGGCCCTTCACCGGTATTTAAGAAATGTTTCATTCCTTCATTATGTTGCTTACGATACCGCTGTGGAATGATTGTTTCAGTGAGTGTCTTACCAATAACCTCATTTTCTTTCCATCCAAAAATAGTCTCCGATTCTACGTTCCAACTTCTGATAATCCCGTCTTCATCAATAGAGATTACAGCATCAGGTGCGTGTTGCAGGATGGCTTGCATTCGTTTATCACTTTCTCTCAGATTTTCTCCTAATGTTTCGGAAAGTTCTATTTGTTCCTGTATTTCAGTTTTGGAGCCGATCCACATTTTGGGTCTGCCCTGGTCATCTTTTACAGCCGTTGCACGAATAAGATGCCATAAATAGTTTCCATCCTTACGCCGAAGACGGTTTTTATTTTCAAAGTCTTCACCGGTGTTAATCGAATGTTCCCATTTCTGTTTTGTTTTAGGCCAGTCATCGGGATGAACAATTTTCCCCCATCCCCAATCTTTTAGTTCATCGAATGTCAACCCGGTGTAGTCGAGCATTATCTGGTTAAAATAATTTCGGTTCCCCTGCTCGTCAGCAGTCCATACTTTTTGCGGCATTCGTTCAGCCATTTGGCGAAAATGTTCTTCGGCTTCTTTTTGAACGCTGATGTCTGTATTGGTACCAATCCAACGGATTATTTTTCCTTCATCATCCCGCAAAGGCAACACACGGGTAAGAAAAGGCCGGAAAATATGATCTGCACCTTTCAATGACACTACCATTTCAAATGGCTCACCGGTGTTGATGGAATTTTGCTGTTTTTCGAGCATTTCGGGTACCTGTTTAGGATCAGAAACTGTATTCCACCCCCAGGTCTCCATTTGTTCCGGTGTAGTTCCGGTGTATTCATACCATTTTTTATTATACCAGTATATCCGTCCTTCCCCATCCGCAAGCCAGGCAAGGTTTTCCATATTATCGGCCAGGGTACTAAACTGTTCTTTGCTCTTTTTTAATGACTCTTCGGCATTTTTTATATCAAGAATATCACGGGTGGTGCCGGTTACCGCTTCCACTTCACCTTTTTCGTTTATTACCGGGGCAAAAATGTAATCGTACATACGCTTGCCCAGCGTGGCGTGTGGAAAAGACACTTCGCCACGAACAGGTTTTTTTGTGGCAATCACCTCATCTATTTCCCGCTCGTGCTTTTCGGCTTGCCAGGGTTCGTATCCTACCTCCAACATCCCTTTTCCAATAGCCTCATCCCAGGTACGTCCCCACATTTTCAGTAATGCTTCGTTGGCGTAGGTGAACCGATAGCTTAAATCAAATACATAAATAAAATCGGGGGTGTTTTGGGTTATTGTCTCGTAAAGTCGTTTCCTTTCTTCAATTGTTTTTCTTGCTTCAACCATTTCGGTTACCTCGGTAGCAGACACGATTACACCTGAAATTTTCCCATTTTCCTCTTTTAAAGGATGATAGAGAAAATCGAAGTAGCCTACTTCCTGCTTCCCATAACGGTTAACAGGTATAGGAGCCTCGTTGCCGTGATAGGGTATACCCGTGTTCAATACATTATCCAGTAAGGAATGAACGGATGCTTCTACTTCGGGCAAGGAGGCAAACAACGGCTTCCCGACAAAGTCAGCTTCTTTTTTATCGACCAATTGCAGATACGCATCATTCGCCATTTCTACAATGTATTCAGATCCCCGCAAAATGGTTATACCAACGGGAGACTGTTTCATGGTGTTACGAAAACGCTCATTACTTTCTTTTAATCGTTCGTCCGCCTTCTTTTTGTTGGTGGTTTCGATAACTGTTACCAATACTCCGCCTACTTCTCCATCATTGTTTCTTATTGGGCTGTACGAAAAATCGAAATAACATTCTTCTACAAAACCGCTTCTGTTTAAGGGCAGCATGAAATCAGGAAAACCAACCGCCTTTCCTTTCATTACGCCATCAAACATGGGTCCGATGATGTGCCATATTTCTGAAAATGTTTCCCGGGTGCTGATACCCAACGCCTGCGGATGTTTGGTAGCTCCCAGGATAGGACGGTAGCCATCATTGTAAAGCTGGATATGTTCACTCCCCCAGGCGATATACATACCAAATGGATTATCGAGCATTACGGCAACCATTGTACGAAGGCTATCAGGCCAATCTGCGGGATCACCCAAAGCGGTTTTACTCCAATCTTTCGCTCGTATCAGTTCACCCATCTCTCCGCCCCCTCTAAGGAAATAATGGTCAGAATTATTATTGCTCATGTAGACATTATTTACGGTTCAAGGATAAATCTATCTCTTGCAGGTTGCGTTAATTTGTTTTGTAACAGGCGTGTAACCACGTCTAAAATTACTTTTTTTAAATTATCATATTCACCGGGTTTGCGAATATAATGATGAGCTCCCTTTTGGTAAAGCAAATCCACAACAGCTATATCAAGGGAGGTGGAGAATATAATTACGGGTAGTTGTTTTAGTTTTTCATGCGCCTTCATTTCTGATAAACAGTCAAAACCAGATTTACGAGGCATGTTCAGGTCAAGAAACAGCGCATCGGGTAGTGGTGTTTCTTTTGCAGAAAGCAGTTGCATGAGTTGCACTCCGTCATGTACGGTGGTAAGTTTTGCCGATACGGGTAGTTCTTTTAATGCTTCCTCAAACAAAAAACAATCATCCGTATCATCATCAGCAAGTAACAGGTCGAGGAGAGTTATAGTCATGTGATAAGTGTAAAATTAAATAGCATCGGATACGTTTAAATTGACCGTTGGGCGGTTGGGCAAAATAACATGTGAATCAACAAAAGGTTAGTTTTTACGCGGTTGGGTTGCTTCACATGTTATTTTGCGAAGGAACAGCCAATCGGGTTTACCGAAACGTTTGACGTTTGTCAGTTCGTGTTTGCAGTGACGAATATTTGGAGAGGGTAGCATTGTTTATAACTTCTACCTACGCGAAAGTCTTGTTGTAGTCCCTGCACCTGCTTCATCTATTTGCATTCAGTACTGCATATATAAAATACACGTTTGTGTTTCTCAGCCTTTGGCTAAAGCAGGATTTTAGCTGACTCTACCTCACGCCAAACGAGATTATGGACCGCACGTTTGGGAGCAAGTAACGAATAATCCGGATGGCCAGCCCCGTCGTCCCTTACAACGTAACTCCCGTCTACCCGTTTTACTACCTTACCCGACGCAACCCGGATAAACTCAAGCTGGATATCCCTCATTTTGAAGAAAAACGTCGGTTGGTTTCTGGGTAGATCGCCGGCTTCTGTCAACCCGTCCGTTCCTCAAACAGTCGGTTAGCTTCTCGCATAAGGGTAGAAGTAGCCTTTTGGCGGCATCAGAACAAACCAGCTGATAGGGGAGCCATCCCATTCGTACGTACTGTTGGTGACCACCCATTTTAATGGATTGAGCGGTGCTTTATGTATGTTTACGTAGCGTGATGTGAGACAACGCATAAGAACCCATGTAATACACTGAAGTTCTACAAAACATATGCCGATCACTGACGTACTATGGGGGTAAACAAAGCAGCGACGTTGGCCTTTCTGACCGGGGGAGGGGAACTGGGCGAACGCATGCGCACCAAAGACTGGTCACAAACCGCCCTTGGCCCACCCAGCCAGTGGCCCCAGAGCCTGCGGACCACCGTTAGCACGTGCCTGAACGCGCATCTCCCCATCCTGATCGGGTGGGGACCCGAACGGGTCATGCTCTACAACGATGCCTACCGGCTGATACTCGGCGATAAGCATCCGCACGCGTTGGGGTCTAAGGGCCGGGATATATGGCCCGGGGTTTGGGATACGCCAGGTCCGGGGCAGGAAGGGGGGAAAGCCGACGGGTCGGAAAATCAGTTACTGACGGTCAATCGCCACGGCTTTCCGGGAGCAGACTACTTCAGTTATTCCCTCAGCCCGATCTACGATGAATCAGACGGCATTGGGGGCACCTTCTGCATCGTTACCAAAAAGACCGATACCCTGCTGGCCGAGCAGCAACGGCAGGAACTGAATCGGGTCAGGCAGGAGAACAGGCGAACGCAAATGCAGGCCGAAACCAACGAGCGGTTGCTGGACGCCATGATTCAGCAAACGCCTTTGGGCGTAGGCATTTTCTACGGACCCGATTATATCATCGAGCGGGCTAACCCTACCCTATGCCAACTTTGGAATCACTCGCCCGAGGAACTCCTGGGATACCCGTTGTTTACGGCATCACCCGAATCAACCGGGCAAGGGTTTGAGGCCATGCTGGACAGCGTGCGCGAGACCGGGATTGCTTTCCAGGGTCTGGACCAGTCCGCCCGTCTCTATCGCAATGGGCGGCTGGAGACCGTTTATTTCGATTTTAGCTATGAACCCATACACAGTCCGGACGGTCGTATCGAGCGGGTGATGGTGGTGGCTACGGAGGTAACCAAAGCAAGGGAAGCGCGGCTATTGATGGAGGAAAACGCCAAACGGCTACAAACCCTCTTTGAACAGGCCCCCGTCGCGGTGGCTATCCTGGGACCGGGGCCAGACCTGGTTTATGAACTGACCAATCCATTCTATTGCGAATTGATTGGCCGACCGGCTGACCAGTTTGTGGGTAAGCCCCTGCGGGAAGCCGTTCCTGAAAGTGCCGAACAAGGCTTCGACGAACTGTTACTACAGGTCATGGCAATGGGTATAGCCCACGTTGACCGGGAGGCTGCGGTGGACGTGGTTCGTAACGGTCAGCGTGAAACGATCTACGTTGACTTTGTCTTTCAACCCCGCCGGAGTCACATCAGAATAGCTCCGGCGAACCGGCCAGACCATGGCGAACCGGCTCGGGATGCGGCCAACCAACCACAGCCCGACGATAGCATCACGGGAGTCGTCGTCATTGCCAACGACATCACGCAGGCGGTTCGAACGCGGCAACGGGTAGAAAGCAATGAGCGGCTACTGGCGGCTATCATCCAGCAAACTCCCTTGGGCGTGGGCATCTTTGTTGGCCCCGACTTTATCGTCGAATTAGCTAACCCGACCATCTGCCATCTCTGGGGGCGCACCCAGGAGCAGGTAATAGGTAAACCCCTCTTTACGGTCTTGCCCGAAGCCACCGGGCAGGGGTTTGAAGAACTCCTGCAGGGGGTCTATAAAACCGGAAACCCCTTCGAAGGCCACGAATTACCTGTCACTCTGGAGCGCAATGGCCAGTTGGAGACGGTGTATTTCGATTTTGTTTATGATGCACTTCGGAACGCGAACGGCAGCATCGAGCGCATTATGGTCGTGGCAACGGAGGTGACCAAAGTCCGGGAAATCCGCCAGCGGCTCGAAGCCAGCGAAGCCCGGATGCGGAGCCTGTTTGCCCAGGCTCCAGTGGCCATCGCTATTTTGCGCGGCCCCACGTTCGTGGTCGAACTGGCCAATCCGGGCATCTGTACCATCTGGAATCGCACCGAAGCCCAACTCCTGGGCCACCCGATTTTCGAGGTGCTGACCGAATCCGCCGGGCAGGGGTTTGAGGAATTACTGACCAGTGTACTGCAAACCGGTGTGCCGTTTGTGGGCAATGAACTACCCGTGCCCTTTCTGCGCGACGGAAAAGCCACAACCGTCTACGTCAACTTCGTTTATGAACCGCTGCGCGACCGGTCGGATGGCCGCACCCCGGATGGCCGCACCCCGGACGGCAGTACCCCGGATGGCCCCATCACCGGCATCGTCGTGGTGGGAACAGACGTAACTGAACAAGTGCTGACCCGCCAGCACACTGACCAGCTCCTGATTCGGGAGCGTGAACTCAACGAACTGAAGTCGAATTTCGTCACCCTGGCTTCGCATGAGTTCCGCACCCCAATGGGTACGATCTTATCGTCGGCTTCGCTGATTGGGCGTTACACGGGCGTTGACGATGGTGCTAAGCGCGAGCGGCACGTGCAGCAAATAAAATCGGCGGTGAATGGTCTGACCGAACTGCTGAATGACTTTCTGTCATTCAGTCAGATGGAGAAGTCTCCCCTGTACGGTCGCCCGCATCCGCTCAGTATCATCACCTTCTGCGAGGAAGTCATCGACGACTTGCAGACCTTAATCAAACCCGGTCAGCACATTCTCTATACCCACCGATCGGGTGAACCGGCTATTTTGCTCGACGGACAAATGCTTAAAAGCATTCTGATCAATCTGCTGGTCAACGCCAGTAAATACTCGGCCAATGACAAAGAAATCGAACTAACGACGCGTGTTGAAGGTGATCAACTCTGGCTTACCGTCCGGGACGAGGGAATCGGTATTCCTGACGAGGACAAAGACAGGCTGTTTATCAATTTTTTCCGTGCCCGCAATGCGAATCACGTCGCGGGCACGGGCCTGGGCCTGTATGTGGTTAAACGCTACGTCGATCTGCTGGGCGGAAAGGTTACCTTTACCAGTCAGCTTGATTCGGGCACAGCCTTCACCGTTCAGCTCCCTATATCCCTACCTTTACGATAAAAACCATGCCGGCTATCGAAGATACCCGGGCGATGCGGGAGAATATCGGCGAAATTCTCGCGGTGGCCCCTTCCGAAGTTGGGTAGTTCTGCGGAAAAGGTGCGACTTGCCCGTCCTAAATGATTGAATAACTCAGGGCTGCCTTATCCATTTTTTGTCGGTCTTCCCGACTATGCCCAGCAGTGCCCCCCTTCCGACAACGCCTGATGAGCAGAAGAAAGTGACCAAATCGGTCGGCATACCGGATAGGATCAGTTCACCCCGGCATTACGAAATCACGATCACTTCATGGTCCCGAATGGACTTTATATCAACAATCGCTGAACCGCCCGTTACGTCCACAGCCATTGGTGTGCCCGAAACCAGCGAATATCCTTTTTTACCGCTAACCCCCGCCGGTAATTTCACTGTCAATTTAAACGGCCCAACAGAAATCAGTTCGTCCAGGGGTTGCCGCCAAGTGGCGGCATTGGTCAGATTGACCACGTGCACAATTAAGCGTCCCGGCTGCTCATACACGTGACAATCCAGCAAACCTGCTCCGTCAACCCGCAAGGTAAACTTATCGTTGGCCGCCCACCGAACGGCGTTGGTCAGTAGATCGGCATGATCGGGCAGGTTCAGCAAGCCGAATTGCTTGTCAATGTCGGCAGGAATAAACGCTACCCGCCCCCCACCGGGAGCCGTGCGGACAACAATGGCCGGAATGTCGGTTTTGGGTGTTCCCATATACGCTTTTTCGGGCGGATAGGTAGGAAACTGAGGAATGTAGGTCGTCACTACCTCCACGTCCGCATCCAGCTGCTTTGGTTCGAGTAAACCCCCAAACGGCAGAATATCCGTTTCGTCAAAGCCCTTCAGGATCGGATGGCGTTTGGCCGTTCCCACTTTCGGCTCTCCGCTCGTGTGCGGCCCTTTCAGGGTAGCCCGCAATTCGGGTGTCAACCGCATATACGTGTGATAAGCATCGCGGGCCGCTTTTTCAGCCGGAATGTTTTTTTCGCCCATCGCCACCGTATGTACCCCAAACACGTCGGCCAATCCGTAATCGGGTCGCCTGTCACCCCACTCATCGTACAAACTCGTTTCGCCCGTCGCGACTACACTACCCCCTTTTTGGACAAATCGTCGGACGGCAGCCATCTGCCCGGTCGTCATCAGCGCCAGGTTGGGCAGTATCAGTACCGACAGCGTACCCGCATCCCGGTCAATGTGATCAGCATGGACGGGGAGATAAGTAATCCTGGACCGGATGAGGGCCTGCGTCATGCCGCGCCAGGGCAGTTCTATCCGCTCTTCCACACTGTCCCGACCGTAGAAATCGATATTCTGCTGTGACCACACCACGCCAATGTTAGCCAGGGGTCGGCGGTTAATCAGATACGCTTCGTTGGCTTTGTGCCAGTTGAAAATAGGTTCAGCCGTGTGATACATGCGCCGGTCTTCGTGGTAAGCCGAGATCATGTGCCACCAGGGTTGAATGCCTCCCGCTATCCCGCTGACCATCCACATACGGGATTCTGCCGCCGGCTTGCTCGCTAGCCGAAACCAGGGTCGTACGTGCTGATACAGCGCCATGCTTTCGGGCGCCAGCTTATCCCAGCCCAGCAAGCCATGCACCCGTTTGCCCAGCTCACTGTTGTGCTGAAAACCACCAGCGTCGGTACGTGATTGCTCGTCGAGCATCAGGATGTCAGCGCGTTTGGCAATTTCCTTGTAGTCACGGAAACTTTGGCTTTGCCCGCTCATGGACCCGCTGTTCATGCCCGACCAGGTGCAGTCTGCCCCCCCGGCAGCCTTGGTGGTGCGGTTGTTCAAGTCCCATATTTCTAACCGTCGGTCATAATTCCAGCGAATCCATTGTTTATAGACTTTGTCGTCCCAGTCCTTTTTGAGCGGGATATCGTGTCCGACCCTGTCTTTAAAGCTCTTCCTGCAGTAGTCGCAGTAGCATATCGAGTTGCGACCCAGGCCGCTCCAGCTATTGTCGGTGAAACCTTCGGGTTTGTAAAGCTGAACAACCTCGGTCAGAATGGCCGGAATGTGTTCCTGGTAATAGGGGCTGTTGACGCAGGAAATGTACAGATCGTCGGCCCGGTAAGGCTTACCCTGTCCATTCAGGGCGAACCAGTCGGGGTGGGCATTGTAGAAGTCTTCGTGCGCCCGGTTGGAGTCCATGCGGGCAAACACCACCAGCCCGTCGTCATGGGCAGCCTTGCAAAGTTCTCCAAACAGATCGCGGTCGCCCAGGTAAGTGGCTTTATGATGGTAGGGGATTTTAGTAGGATAGTAAGCCACGATTCCCCCGGCATTGATGATGACACCCTGGGTCTGGTTGGTTTTCCAGAACTGCCGCCACCAGCTGATATCGTACTGTTGGGGATCTTTTTCGGTGATGTTGATCTGCCCCCAACGCGTGACGGTTTTGTACCAGGGTAACTTTTCTGGCCCCGTTTGCAGGGACGCTGCCGTTGGGGTTTGGAAAACAGAAAAGGGCGTAGTGGCCAGCAAGGACGTACCTGTGGCGGTCTTTTTCAGGAAACGTCGGCGCGATTTATTGAACTGATTCATGTAAACAGGAGTCGAATCTATTGGGAAACGGATTTAGTTGCAGCCTTCACGTTGGGGTGATACGGCGGGTTATTAATGAGTTGTACCTGACTCAGGGGCAGGGGTAATACGATCCTATAGGTGCGTATGCTCTTATCGTTCATCGCCAGGAAAGCTCGCCCGGCGCGGAGCAGATCAGCGATGTCCCTCAACCGGTAATTCCAGTCGGCGTTCTACGTAGACCATCCCTGGTCAGGCCTGACCAGGCAGGTACTCACGCCCGTTTCCAAACCTGGTTTAGAAAGGTCAGTGCCTACATCGTTTTCTGGTTTCCGCTCATGGTTTTGGCTGGTGTTGGAGAGTAACTTCACAAAGGCTCCATTGGCCCCGTAATACTCGCCACGTACGCCCGCCAGGCAGGGGCATTCCCATTCCCAGGCAATAGTTATCAATACCTTTTTAACTGATTGGAATCAGTTCAGGATATGACCCCGATCATACGCCTACCAAGGCGAAGTCATGCGTGGACGAACAGGGGTCTGGTAGCTTTGTCAACCTGATGAACAAAACCAAAAACGATTATGAAAACGAATGAAGACCTTCAAAAAGATGTTCAGGACGCGATCAAATGGGAGCCCCTGTTGAACGCAGCCGAAATTGGCGTGATTGCCAGGAATGGCGTGATTACCCTGACCGGAACTGTCGATAGTTACGCCAAGAAGTTAGAAGCTGAAGATGCGGCCAAAAACGTCGGTGGTGTGAAAGCAGTGGTCGAAAAAATTGATATCAGGTTTAGTGGCACTTTACGGAAAGATGACAGTGAAATTGCCACGGAAGTTGTCAATGCACTGACGGCTAACTGGGGTCTCCCTAAAGATAAAGTACACATAAAGGTGGAGAAGGGATGGGTAAATCTGGAAGGAGAGGTGCAATGGGATTACCAAAAGGAGGCCGCTAAAAACGCCGTTAAGAATCTGGCTGGTGTGCTCGGGGTGACCAATAGCATCACAATAAAATCGGGCGAAAAAGACGAAATCGAAAAAGAAGCCATCGAGCGGGCACTGCTCCGTAACTGGTCGATAAACGAGGACGATATTCAGGTGAATGTGTCAGCCAATCGCGTAACGCTTACCGGCATTGTCGATTCGATGTATCAGAAGAACGAAGCAGGCCGTCTGGCCTGGAATGCACCCGGCGTATGGTCGGTTGATAATGAGCTGGTTATCGAATACGATTATATCCCAGCTTAACCAAAAGAACCGGGAGGGTGTACCTCCCGGTTCTTTTTGACATTTCGGTTGATTCCAGGGTAGAGACTGGCATCGAAGCGAATGTAGCCCCGGGTTTTTGATGATATAATATGTCCTTGTTTTTAACGGTGGTTCAGATGCCAAATCAAGCCCTTATACGAAATGCACAAACGGTTGAATTGATAGAGTACGGGGATTTTAGCTGCCAGCGTTGCCGGGAGTTCCAAAAGGTCCTTACCGCCGTACTACCGCTTTTTGACGGAGAGATTGTTTACACTTTCCGGCACTTCCCGGCCCCTACAGATACGTCTGCCCTGTTGATGGCTATGGTGGCAGAAGCAGCCCGGCGGCAGGAGCGGTATTGGGCTATGCACAATGCCCTGTTGGTTCATATGCTGCCTTTCTCTATGCGGGCAGCCTCGACGCTGGCCCTCCAGTTGGGCATGGACACGGAAATATTTCTGGATGACCTCCACGATGAAACGCTGAAACAACGCATCTGGTCCGATATCGGGCAGGGCCATTCAGTCGATGTTGCGGGCACCCCAACCCTTTTTCTGGGTACCCGCCACCTGCACGGCAGACTGACCCAGGCCCGGCTGGCCCCGCTCATTCGTCATTACATAGACCGATCCGCTGCGCCGGTAGTGGGTACGGTCGATCAGGCAAACGGGCGGATCTACTGGTCCGGGACGGGACGTAACTAGTGCGAAAGACAGCGAAAAACAGGCTTGCCTGTCTGATAAAAATCTCATAATCAATTAAAAAAAGACATGAACGATCAACAGATTACGGTTGCTGTGTATAACAGTCACAAACTGGCCGAACAGGCCATTGGTGAATTACAAAGAGCGGGTTATGACATGAAAAAACTGTCGATTGTCGGTAAAGATTATCACACAGATGAAAACGTGGTCGGTTATTATAACATCGGTGATCGGATGATGAAATGGGGAAGCCAGGGTGCATTCTGGGGCGGCCTGTGGGGCTTGCTCTTCGGGTCAGCCTTTTTTCTGGTTCCCGGTGTTGGACCACTGCTCATGGCGGGTCCGTTTGTGGCTGCGCTGGTGAGCGCCCTCGAGGGGGCTGTTGCACTGGGTGGACTAAGTGCATTAGGTGCCGCATTGGTGAGCGTGGGCATTCCTAAAGACAGCGTCATTGAATATGAAACGGAAATAAAAGCCGGAAACTTCGTCGTGATTGCCCATGGCACCAGGACTGAATTGGCCCATGCTAAAGAAATACTGGGTGTCGAACAGGCCATCAGCCCTGTTGGCAGCTTGTAAAAAACAGTCAGGCGTGTTCATTACCATCGAAGTCATAACAGCCTGTAAAACAGGCATCAACACTCCGATTTATTGAGCCTGACAGGGGGTTAGTCACCCGATCATACAACGTATTTTAACTAACTATACTGATGTTACGCAGCCTTGGCCAATAGAGTAGATTGACTTTTGAGGCTGTTGAGTTCCTGCAAAGCCAACTTAGTTGCATTTAGCGTCAGCAATTTCTTTAAAGCAAAATGATTTTTTGATGTGGACAGCCGTAAGGCTTCCCACTTAACAAAGGCCAGCATCACCAAAAACAAATGGTTGCTTTGACTACGAACCGTGTGCGCCGGGGATGCCCCGTAGCCCGTGTTCGACTTGATGGATTTGTGAAATTCCTCGACCTTCCAACGGCGGGCATACTGCGTTTGGATG
>NZ_KB893407.1 GCF_000374085.1 Spirosoma spitsbergense DSM 19989
GTGGTTTGGTTGATAGCCAGACTCCATTGAGCCAATGAGGAGTCAGCCAGTTTCAAGAGGGCAATGATCAGCAGGGCCATAAAGCGGATACGCCGTTTATCACATTGAAAATGATCTTTGATGGCATCGTAGACAGCATCTTCGTTACTTTGCATAGGGAGTAGTTGGAGGGGTTTACGTTTAGCGACACAAAACTACCTCAACATCAGCTACTCCCTACTTTTGTCCTGTACTTAGGTAACGAACTTTATACCCATTCACGAACGACGTTAATTCCCTATTTCCCTTAAGTTTGTAATCCCAGAAGGAATGGGATTAGCGATTACCCTCTACTATGCAAACTGACACGTTATCCCCCGAAGCGGCTTTTGCCAAATTGGGCCTTACCCTGCCACCCGCGCCCCTGCCACTGGGCGTTTACAAACCGTATCTTATCGACGGGAAATACCTCTATTTATCGGGCCATGGCCCCGTTCAGACCGATAAAAGTCTGATTACTGGTCGTGTTGGCGACGATATGGATATGGAGCAGGGGAAACTAGCCGCCCGACAGGTCGGGCTAACCATGCTGGCTACCATTAAAACCCATCTGGGTAGCCTCGACCGGGTGAAGCGCGTCATTAAAGTACTGGGTATGGTGAATTGCACGGCCGATTTTGGTCGGCACCCGTATGTCATTAACGGATGCAGCGAACTCTTTGCCGCCGTTTGGGGAACGGAAAACGGTATCGGTGTGCGGTCGGCAGTGGGAATGGGGTCATTGCCCGACAATATTCCCGTGGAAGTAGAAGCGTTATTTGAACTGGTCTGAACCATGGAGCAAAGACCCTGGTACTGGATCGACGATGTCGCCCGGCTCGATACGCCCGCCCTGGTCGTTTACCCCAATCGGGTAAAGGAGAACATTACCCGGCTGGTGAACACCATCGGCGATGTGAACCGCCTGCGACCCCATGTAAAGACGAATAAGTCGCGGGAGGCCAGCCAACTGCTGCTGGATGCAGGTATCCGAAAATTCAAATGCGCTACCATTGCCGAAGCCGAAATGCTGGCGATGATTGATGCGCCCGATGTGCTGCTGGCCTATCAGCCCAATGGCACCAAAATTCACCGGTTACTATCATTGATGGTAAAGTACCCGAAAACGCAGTTTTCGTGTCTGGTGGATAACAGCATCACGGCTCGTGAACTGTCGGATCAGGCCGTCAGCGATAATCTGATCGTGCCGGTTTATATCGATCTAAACGTAGGCATGAACCGTACCGGCACTACCCCCGATACGGCGGTGCTAACGCTCTACCACGAACTGAGTCTGTTAGCAGGGGTAAAGCCGGTTGGCCTTCATGCCTACGATGGGCACCTGCGCAACCCCGATATGGCCGTTCGAACCGTCGAGTGCGATGCGGCTTTCCAGCCCGTGCAACAACTAAGCGAAGCCCTGCTGGCGCAGGGCTTTGCCCAACCGGTTCTGGTAATGGGCGGTAGCCCTACGTTCCCGATTCACGCCCACCGGCCCGGTGTGGAATGTAGCCCCGGCACGTTTATTTACTGGGACAGGGGCTATCAGGATGGATTGCCAGAGCAACCTTTTCTACCAGCGGCCCTGGTGGTGGCACGGGTCATTTCGTTGCCCAGTTCCTCAACACTCTGTATTGATGTTGGCCATAAATCGGTGGCTGCCGAAGGGGTGCTACCCCAGCGTATAACCTTCCTGAACGCGCCTGAACTCGTTGCTGTCGGCCAAAGTGAAGAACATCTGGTGGTAGAAGCGGGAGAGGGACATCCCTACCAGATAGACGATGTACTTTACGGCCTTCCCAACCATATCTGCCCCACCGTGGCGTTATACGAACGGGCCTACACCATTGAAAACAAAAACATCGCGGGCGAGTGGTTAACCATCGCCCGCGACCGGAAAATTTCAGTATAAACAGGTAAGTTTTGCGGGAAGGAACTCCTAACGGGCTACGCCAGCTTCGGCCAGGAGTAAAAGCAGAATCCGTTCCATGCCCAGAACTCCCCTGTCGTTTAGCCACCATTCGTTCAGCGAATGGGCACCCCCACCCGTACCCCCGCTCCCAATGGTGATGGCTGGAACACCGTTGGCAATCGGGGTGTTGGCATCCGTTGAGTTGGCACTTAGTTTCGGTTCGGCCTGTAGGTATTTTGTCACGGCCATTGCCCGCTGAACCAACGGCGTGGTTGCTTCAGTTCGGCCCGATGGCCGGTCGCCAACCAGTTTCACGTCCACCGTCAGGTCAGGGCCCCGGCGTTTCATGGCGTTCTCTTCTTTGAGTGCCCGCTGAACAGCAGCCTGTAACATAGCGTCGATAGCTTTCAGTCGCTCAGGACTTTCGGAGCGCATGTCTACCTCCATCCTCGATTCAAACGGAATGGCGTTGACCGACGTACCGCCCCCAATAACACCAACATTATAGGTCGTTTTGATTCCCTGCCGGGTAAACTTATCCGCATCTACGGTGAAGTAATAAATGGCCTTGCCCAGCGCTCCGTGCGGATTCGCAATCCCGAAAGCCCCATAGGAGTGCCCACCGGGGCCTTTGAACGTAATCCGGTAGCGGTGTGAACCCAGGCTGCGATGGGTAATATTGCTCATACCCAGACCGTCAATGGCAATGTAGGAATCAATTTTAGGGCCACCCGGCCGGAACAGATGCTTCACCCCCCGCAAATCGCCCAGGCCCTCCTCACCTACGGCACCAACGAACAGCACATCCGCATCGGTCTGGATGTTGGCCTGATTCATGGCGGTCAAAACAGTCATGACGGCGGTAAGTCCGCGGGTGTTGTCGCCTACGCCGGGGGCATAGAGCGTATCACCTTTCTCTTTCACGGTCACATCGGTTCCGGCAGGGAAAACAGTATCCAGGTGCGCTTCAACGACAACCGTTTTCTTGCCGGACTGGATGGTCCCCGACTTACCTTTCCGTTTGGCAATTACGTTGTTGACCTCATCGATCCATACCGAATCCGCGCCAGCCTCTTTCAGCATGGCCGCGTAGGCTTTGGCACGGGCCTCTTCTTTGAAAGGAGGAGCCGGAATTTCGGTCAGCGTAATTAGCGTTTTCTTCGTTTGCGGCTCCAGTTCGGAAAAGCGTTTGAAGGCCGCCTGTACGGCTGGCAGTTTAGCCAATGCGTTAACCTGGGTTTCGTAGCGCTTATCGACGGGCACTACTTTCTTCGATTCTTCATCATCAAACTCTTCCTGAGCGAGGAGCATGTGACTGGTACTACTTACGAAAACGACCGCAAGAAAAGCTATTTTAAGGAGTTGATTCATTATTTTACGTCTGTTCTGAACGCAGGAGTTTAAAAAATCAGGTAAACGGATAGTCGACAGAGCAATTATCCGTTTACCTGATTTTATTCGTGAAACATATTTATCTGTTTATTCTTCGGTGGTCAGGTCGCTGCTTTGCGAACCAGTTCTACCCGTATTGTAGAGTTGATTGAACAGGAGTTTGAACGTGCCATGCGCCTGCGCCCGGAAGGTAATTTCCGGCCCGAAGGCGTAGAACTTACCGGCTCCGATTGGTGCCGAGAACGCGGCAACGCCATCCTGCAAATACGATTGTCCCCAGGCCCAGCCGCTCCGCAGAGGCTTGCTGGTGTCAAACCACGCGAGTGGAGTTATAAGCCCTTTGGCAATAGCATCGGGTGCCACGTTGAATACCGGACTGGCATCGAAGTACACATCCGTCAGGCTGGGCATACCCCAGGTGGCATGTTGCGTAGAGTCAAGCCCCACCTGTAGCACGCTGCCCGGAATGTAATATTTTTCGTTTGGCAGCGGTTTTTCCTGCCCACTGCTGGTCATTTCGGTCAGGGCATTTTTGACAGGTAGCTTGAGGTGATACGCCAGATTAGTACTGCTGCCGATGGTAACCACTGTGCCACCCGCTTCCAGGAATGATTTGATCTGCGGAATTGACTTGCTAGCCGTTATTTTGCCTAACGTGGACCGGTATTCGGCAGGAGTTTCTTCTTCTTTAGGTTCCCGCGACATCCCCCGGAATTCATTCTCATCTTCGCCATGAACGGGCGGAATGGCGCGGGTAACGAACACGATAACATCGAACTTCTTCCGTAAATCACCCGCATCGATGTCGGCCGGGTAAACGAGTTTCATCGGGAAATGGTATTGTTCCATTAGCCAGCGTACCCATCCCGATGGCATCGACCCGCCGTAGGTATCCCATAGGGCAATCCGCATGGGCGATACTTTCGTCATGGCCGTCGTTGGCTTTTTAGCCAGACCAGTTATTTCCAGACTCAACTCTTTGGCCGATTTCTCGAGCAATGATTTAGCTTTGGCCGATGCCGGAACGAAAAACGCCCCGGCGTGGATTCGCCCCACTTCAACGGTTGATTTTCCACCAGCCCCGTTTGGCAGCCGGTACACGTCGATACCCGAAGCCAGCAGATCATTGACCGCGATAAATGAGTTGTTTGCTTTGGCACTGAGCAGATACCCCGCGCCGGCAGCACCCGCTACATGTCCGTCCGGCGATTGAAGTTCACCATAGGGTAATTTCTTAAAAGGACCATCGAACCCATCCAGAATCCGGTCGAACTGAACGTTCATCAAATAGGCCAGTGTCCAGCCAGCCGCGTCGTACGGGCGAACCGGTGGGCCACCGGGATACTGAAAATCGTTGGGGTGATCCTGTGGCTCGAACATATCCAGCAAGTGCGGACGGAATGCTTGATCCGCTTTAACCACGTACGAGCCAGCGGGATATTTTTTACCGGCTACGTTGAAGTCAGCGGTGGCCTGCTGAATCTGAATACCCGTTTTAATGAGGGCATTAACAAACTTTACTGCCGTGGCAAAATCGGGTTGATCGGCCGTGATGATGAACCCACGCGGATCGAGCAGGGCGGGGTTGGTCATCACCGTGTCATAATATTTGACGGGCATCCCCCCACCCCGTGGCATCAGGCCATAGGCATTTACGGACATCGACGCTGGTTTTTTCGGCGCGGCCTGGTAAGCCTGCGTAATAGCATCTATCTTTTTGGGCGACAGGCCCCAGGTGTCTTTACTGCCGTTCTCGATGGAGTTTTTCCCCATGCGGTAAATGTTAAACAACAGCTCGTCCCGGTAGCGGGATGCGTAACCCAATACGGCGTAGTTCAGCGATATGGAGTAATCAATCGACTGCCGGAAATGCCATTTTTGCGGCCTCACGGGGTAAGGCGTGTTTCCATTGGGAATCAACCGGGCGGGTATCAGCGGCACATCCTCGGGGTTCGGTCCACCGATAATTTCGGTCAATAGCCCGATCATGTTGTGAAAGTGAGTGGTGGTGCGCAGGCCGCCGTTGTACCAGGTCGAGAAAACAGAACCGCCCAGGCGGGTGTATCCCGGCTTTTTTTCGGCATTCATCCGGTTGATCATCGCAGCACCGAGTGCGTCGATACCCGTTATCATCAGCGGATCGAACACATAATTGAACGGGTCACGATATGGGGGGCCAGCCAGCACCGACCCGGCCGGACCGCGCTGGTGGTGGTTATACATGATCTGCGGAAACCAGTCGACAAACAATTGATGACCAATGTTCTGGGTTTCTTTCAGGTTCATGATAAAGAAATCGCGGTTGTTATCGTGCCCGGCGTACTTTTCGTATAGCCGGGGTAAATTATCCAGCGACCGTTTTTCGGGTTTGGATTCGCGCATGTACCAGTTAGACACCAGTTCCTGCCCGTCGGGGTTGGCGTGCGTCAGCAGAATGATATCGTCATTCAACAGGCGCATCGTTTCAGGATCTTTGCGGCTCACCAGTTGCCAGATTGTTTCGATGAGCTGGTGCGCACCGACCACCTCCGTAGCGTGCAAACCACCGTCGATCCAGACAATGGATTTGCCTTCACTGGCCAGCGTACGGGCCTGATCGTCGGTCAGGTTTTCGGCGCGGGCCAGTTTCTGGGAAATTTCCTGGTAGCGCGCCAGGTTTTTGTGGTTTTCCGGCGAGGTAACGATCAGCATGTACTGATGCCGCCCTTCTTCCGTCAGGCCAATGTCTACCAGTTTCACGCGGTCGGAAGCGGCCGCTAGTTTTTTAAAATACGCTTCGGTCTGCGTATAGGTGGCGAGTTGATAATCATCGCCAATAGAAAAGCCGAAGTGTTCCTTCGGCGAGGGTAACGTTTGTGCTGATACTGCATGCAAACAAAGGAGCAGCAGGGCAACGAGCGAATAAGTAAAATGTCGCATTACTAATGAATTGATGAATTGATTTGGGTTTGATATACCTTCACTCAATGGGCATTCGATTACTGATTTGACAGCGTTAGTGTCTTTAACCATCAGATGAGCAGACAAGATAATTTATATAATTTTATGAAAGGCAACGCAGGAAGAATAAAATTTTTACTAACTCCCTATTTTACCTATAATCTTTGTTTATTTCTACTTTTTGCTACTATAATTTCCGTTTACAATTGACCCAAAAACAAAAAACAGTTCCTGTACTCTAAGGTAACAGAAACTGTTTGACTGGTACACGAATAAGAAACAGGCTGCGCCTATCCAAGCACTTTTTCGACGGTTTTCTCCACGCCCAGGGTCAGCATGGAGTTCAGGTTATCGGCAACGGCATCCACGAAGCCGGGCAGAACGGCCAGGTCGGTTTGCCAGAGTTTTTTATCCGACAAAACACTTTTTACAAAATGATGCACTGATGACGGAACGTTCTTCTTAACCGTTTTCCAGTCGCCGTAAAAATACCCGGCCTTATCGTCCCGGATGGGGTACGTTATTGTGCCCCCCTTAGGTATGTTGATTTCACCAAAAAACTGCCCATTCTCTTCCCGAACGGCTTTCATGAACAGGAGGTAAGCCGAAAAGCCCAAAGTAATCAGTTTGGGTACGGCATTGAACTGCTCGTAGTGCCGCTCAATGGTCGCCCCGTTACGAGCCTGCATCTTGGCCGTTTCCTGAAGCGAAATATTCAGCAGCAGGTGGTCGAGATTAGGGTTGCGGAACCGGTCGAGTACATCGTGGGCAAACTGCTCAACGGCGGCTTTATCCATGCCGGGAATACCATAATGGGGTACCGTTGGAACAATCTCACCCAGCATCAGCGACTCGATAAATTTGCTCATGAGGGGGTGTTTCATTTCATCGGCTACCGTTTCCAGGCCCAGCAGGTAACCCAGTGGCATGGTTAGGGTGTGTGCCCCGTTCAGCACGCGGAGTTTGCGCTCCCGATAAAAATTAATGTCTTCATCGATGATGACCTGCGGGGTACTCGTGTCGGCAAAACTCAGCATCTGCTTCACCCGGTCATCGCCTTCAATGGCCCAAAGATGGTAGGGCTCTGTAAAGGTCAGCAGGTTATCTTCATAGCCAACTTCCTGCTGCAATGCCTGCTTCGCTTCATCGGTGGGGCGTGTTACAATCCTGTCGACGAGGGAGTTGCAAAACCGAACGTGAAACTTGAGCCATTTGGTGAACAGTTTACCCAGTTCATTGTGCTGAGCCAGTTTCTCCACGGCATCGCGGAGGATCAGGCCATTATCCGTAACGAGTTCCGTTGGAACGACCACCATGCCTTTGGCCCGGGAGCCACCAACACTGCGGAATCGCTCGTATAGGAACGCGGTCAGTTTAGCGGGAAAGGATTGGGGAGGGCTTTGGAAAATACTCTCCTCCACGTAGTTTAATCCCACTTCGGTGGTATTGGAAATAATGATTTGCAATTTGGGATTCCGGGCCAGCATCAGTATCTCTTTCCACTGCGTTTTTGCCGCCATGACGCGGCTGATGGCCGAGATAACGGTCGTTTCAGACACTTCCTTACCCTGCTGGATACCCCGAACGGCCACGGTATACAGATTATCCTGATCCGAAAACTCATCGGTTTGGCTATCCGTTGATTTAACCACAACGATTGACCCGTTGAAACGGCCTTCTGAATTGGCCTTTTGCACTAAATAATCGGGGAGCCCGCGCAGCAGAACGCCCGTGCCAAATTGCAGGATTTTTTCGGGAAGAACAGGGTCGGGATGGGTCGAACGGTTCAGTTTGGCCATAGTTGGAGTGGAGGGGTCTTGTGGAATACTCATTGGTTAATGGTCATTACTAGTATTGAAAAAATTAAATTCAGAGCCGGACCGCCTATACTTCAGCAATATTACGAACTACTTGGCTAATCAGCGTCCTGCCTCCATTGAATGTACAATGGCTTGCTAAATGTATATGATAAGGTAGTAGGCGTAAATTGTTGAACAATACCCATTGGTGTAGGTTATTGTTCAAAACAAACTCGTTTTATCGCCGTAGTTTGCCCGAGCTATCGCCACTTGCCAGGGTGTCAATTTCGGCTATACTGGCAAGATTCACATCGCCGGGAATGGTATGTTTCAGGACCGACGCAGCTACCCCGAACTCGACGGCCCGTTGCAGATCATTGAACGTCAACAGGCCGTAAATCAAACCCGCCACATAAGCGTCGCCCGTGCCGATCCGGTCGGTAATGGGCTGAATATCGTACAGTGTCGACTTATAGACGGTATTGCCATCGAACAATTTGGCCGATAGCTGATTATGCGATGCGCTGACCGAGTTCCGCTTGGTATCGGTAATATACCGGATAGTCGGAAACCGATTCATCATGGCGCGGCCTGCTTCCTGAAATGTACTGCCCACCACGTCGTAAAGTCCCGAAAAAAGGCTTTTACTGCCCAAAACCAGGGTACAGCCTTCCGTTAGGGCCGGCATGATCTCCTGCGGGGTACGGCCATACTGCCACAGATTGGAGCGGTAAACGATATCGGCCGAAACAGGAATGTTTAGTCGATTGGCTGTTTTGATGGCAACTAGCAAACAGTCGGCGGCACCCTGCGAGAGGGCGGGTGTAATACCCGTCCAGTGAAACCAGTCGGCCCCCTGCAGGATCAATTCCCAGTCGATCTCATCCGCCTGAATGCGTGAAAAGGCAGAATCGACCCGGTCATAAATAATCTGACTGGCCCGGCCCCCGACCCCTGTTTCCAGAAAATACAGCCCCAACCGGCCATCGCCATAGCGAATATGCTGCGTATCGACACTGTACTTGCGGAGGTACCCCGCAGCCGCCCGGCCCAGCGCGTGGTCGGGAAATCGGGTAATGTGAACAGCGTGGACACCTAACTGGGCCAGTGAGGCAGCTACGTTCGCTTCCGTACCGCCGAAGTGCATGGTTAGGGAGTCGGTCTGAATAAACCGCTCGAAACCCGGTGTACTGAGCCGGAGCATGACTTCACCAAACGTGACAATTTTCATCTGTTTTCAGGATTTGACGGCTATAAACCAACAACCAACCGGTTTGAAGCAGTCAATGTACGTTATTAACATTACGGTCGGCCTACGACAGACCAATAATCGCTTTCTTCTAACTCTTCGGCCTTTACCGGGTTCAGCGTTGGCAATACCAGATGAATAAGAATCAGGGCAATCAGGTACGAGCAACTGGCAATGACAAACATGGGTACATACCCGAAAGCAGTGATGATACGCCCGGATAACAGAGCCAGTAAAATGCCGCCCACCGCCCCGAACATACCCCCGATACCGGTTACCGATGCAACTACATTTTTGGGGAAGAGGTCCGACGCAAATGTGTATGTGTTGGCCGCCCAGCCCTGATGCGCGGCTGTAGCCAGTGAAATCAGGGCGATGGCTACAGTCAGGCTACTGGTTTGAGCCGCAAAAAATATCGGAACAACGCACAGCGCACAAATGAGCATCGTTGTTTTGCGTGCCCGGTTTGCCGACCAGCCCCAACTCATGAACTGCGTGGTAAGCCAGCCAAAAAAAACACTGCCCGCGTCCGATACGACGTAGATAATCAGGAAAGGCACGCCAAAACTTTTGAGATCGAGTTTCTGGTCGAGGGCATCGTTCGAGTTGAAAAAATCGGGTAGCCACGACATGTAGAACCACCAGATAGGGTCGGCCATGAACTTCCCGATGGCGAAGGCCCACGTTTGCTTGAACCCCAGCAGGCGGGTCCAGGACACTTTTCGGAAGGGAACCTTATCGCTATCGCTTCGGATATAGGCCAGCTCAGACGCCGATACGTTTGGATTTCGTTCTGGTTTGGTGTAGGTAATCCACCACAAAATAAGGAGGCCAAAGCCCAGCAGCCCAGTAACAAAAAATGAACTGCGCCAGCCAAATCTAAGAATGAGGTACGGCACCGAAACCGCGGTTAGAATGATACCGACATTGGTGCCGGCATTGAATAACCCGTTGGCGAAGGAACGCTCTTTCCGGGGAAACCACTCTGCCACCGTCTTTACAGCTGCTGGAAAGTTAGCTGATTCGCCCAGCCCCAGCAACGTGCGTGCCCAGCGTAAACCCGCCATATTACTCACAAACGAGGTCATCAGCGCCGACACACTCCAGAAAAAGATACCCAGCGAAAAACCCCGCCTGGTTCCAATTCGGTCAATGAGCCAGCCTACCAGCAAAAAACCAATGGCGTAGGCAAACTTAAAGGCCGCATCCACGTCGCCGTATAATATCTTGAACCGGTCAGTTGCTTCCCGGGTCAATACAGTTGGAACGCCATTTTGGTCGGGAGCGATGTCGAGCATTTCCTTCCGGAACAACTCATCGGTCATGGTGAAGGAAAGAACCTGCCGATCAACATAGTTAATAGTAGTTGCCAGGAAAAGCAGCGCGACGATACGCCAGCGAAAGCGACCCGAAGTGGTAGGCGTTTGCAAAACAAATAAATAGGTTTGGGGAGAAAAGCACGAATAAACGCTTTTTTACTAACATTGGGTGGTTACATACCCTTCCGTAAGCGGGCGATTTATTGATTTGACGTAAATAACCGCCGGATTGCGACCACCCCCAACCCCCTCCTAAAACAGGAGGGGACTTGAAAAAGGGGACCCTTCAGCGTAGCCCCCTCCTGTTTTAGGAGGGGGTTGGGGGTGGTCAGCATGGGCGAAAAAGCGATTGTTGGTTCGGCGGTTAATTAATTCAAATCAATAATTCGCCCGCTTACGGAAGGGTAACCATTGGATGCTTTCACTCCTTTGCCCACATCCGGTTAAGGCTTACTTTTATTATTCCATAAGCGCGGGGTCTGACCCGCAAATGCACTATGCTTGAACAAACCTGGCGATGGTTCGGCCCAAACGACCCCGTATCACTCAATGATATCCGGCAGGCAGGAGCCACGGGTATTGTAACGGCCCTGCACCATATTGCAAACGGTGAACCGTGGTCGGCCGACGAAATCACTACCCGGAAGCACTTAATCGAACGGTCGGGCCTTACCTGGTCGGTCGTCGAGAGTATTCCGGTCCATGAGGACATCAAAACGCGCTCCGGCGATTTCCGTCGCTATATCGACAATTACAAAGAGTCCATCGTCAATCTGGCGCAGGCAGGCATCGACACGGTCTGTTACAACTTTATGCCCATCCTGGACTGGACCCGTACAGATCTTGATTTTCCAATGCCGGATGGGTCGACGGGTTTGCGGTTCGATGCGGCTGAGTTTGCCGCGTTTGAACTCTATATTCTGAAGCGGCCCGGTGCGGAATACCTGTACAATGATGACCAGAAACGGCGGGCGCGGACCAAACTCGATGGCATGACAGAAGCCGAAGTAACCCGGTTAACCAGAACCATCATTGCGGGTTTACCCGGCTCCGAAGCCAGCTACACCGTGGACCGATTCCGGGAAGCCCTGGCCATGTATGCTGATGTGAGCGACCGCGAACTCCGGCAAAACCTGTATGCCTTCCTGCGCGAGGTGGTGCCCGTAGCCGAATCGGCGGGGGTTCGATTAGCCATTCACCCGGATGATCCGCCGTATCCCATCCTGGGTCTACCGCGCGTAGTCAGCACCGAAGCCGATGCCCGCGCGTTACTGGCCGCTGTCGATTCCCCCGCCAATGGCCTTTGCTTCTGCACCGGCTCATACGGCGTTCGGGCGGATAATGACCTCGTGGGTATGGCCGAACGACTGGGTCCGCAGATTCATTTTGTGCATTTACGCAGTACCCAGCGGGATGAAGACAATAGCTTTCAGGAAGCAAACCACCTGGAAGGTGACGTGCCGATGCCGGGCGTGATGCGGGCACTGCTGGCCGAACAGAAGCGCCGGATAGCGGAGGGCAGGCAGGATACCCGGCTCCCGTTCCGGCCCGACCATGGCCACCGAATGCTCGACGATCTGACAACGGGCAAGCGTACGAACCCCGGCTACACGGCCATTGGGCGGCTACGCGGATTAGCCGAACTGCGCGGACTCATGCTGGGGCTGAGCAGTTGAGAAAGACACCGTATTAAAAAAGAACCCCCAAGCCGGGAGAAATGCCCCGGCGTTTACTTTTGTGGCTATGATAACACTTGCCCCTGCTCCTACCTTCCTATCCGACGATTTTCTGTTGCAGACAGAAACGGCCCGTCGGCTGTACCATGAGTACGCCCGACCCATGCCGATCATCGATTACCACTGCCATCTACCACCCGACCAGATTGCCGCCGACAGGCATTTCGATACCATTACGCAGCTCTGGCTGTACGGCGATCACTACAAATGGCGGGCCATGCGCACGCACGGTATTCCTGAACGCTATTGTACGGGTGATGCCAGCGACTGGGAGAAATTTGAAAAATGGGCAGAAACGGTGCCCTATACGCTCCGCAACCCCCTGTATCACTGGACGCACCTGGAACTCAAGAATCCATTTGGCATAACCGATGTGCTCAATCCTGGCACTGCCCGGTCTGTATATGATACCTGTAACGAACAATTGCCGAATCTGTCGGCCAGAGCGTTACTCCAGCATTTCGATGTGCGGGTGGTTTGCACAACGGATGATCCACTGGACTCCCTCGAACACCATAAAAAAATAGTCCAGTCCGGTTTCGGCGTTAAAATCCTGCCCGCTTTCCGGCCCGATAAAGCGATGGCTGCGGAGGATGCAACGACCTTTCAGGCGTACGTACAAAAACTGGAAGAACTGACCAACCACGAAATCGAAACCCTGGCCGACTACCTCGACGCGCTAAAATCACGCCATGATTACTTTGGGGAGATGGGATGCCGATTGTCTGACCACGGCCTGGAGCAGATTTATGCCGAATCGTACACGGAGCGGGAAGTAAAGGACATATTCGATCTGCTGTATCGGGGTGTTGATGCGAATCCGGTCGATGTGCTCAAATTCAAATCGTTTATGCTGGTGCAATTTGCCGAGTGGGACCACGAGAAGGGCTGGACACAGCAGTTTCACCTCGGTGCGTTGCGCAACAACAACAGCCGCCGACTGCGGGAGCTTGGCCCCGATACGGGCTGGGATAGTATCGGTGACTTCCCGCAGGCCGCTTCCTTATCCCGTTTTCTGGGTGGCCTGGATGATCGCGACCAGCTGGCGCAAACGATATTGTACAACCTGAACCCCGCCGACAATGAAGTGATGGCCACCATGATTGGCAACTTCAATGATGGCTCCGTTCGGGGGAAAGTGCAGTTTGGCTCAGGCTGGTGGTTTCTGGATCAGAAAGACGGGATGGAAAAGCAAATCAACGCCCTCTCGAATATGGGACTGCTGAGCGCGTTTGTTGGGATGCTGACCGATTCGCGCAGTTTTGTTTCGTTCCCACGGCACGAATATTTCCGCCGGATTCTGTGTAATATCTTCGGCAACGAAATTGAACAGGGCGAATTACCCAACGACGTAAAGTGGGTAGGGCAAATTATCCAGGACATCTGCTACAATAACGCCGAGCGGTATTTTGAATTTTAATCAGTTCATGAGCCGGTTAGCATAAGGGATACTAACCGGCTCATGAACTGATTACCTATTGCTTATACACCTTCCCGTCCTTCATCACGAATTTTACGGATTGCAGCGTTTTGATGTTCTGAATCGGGTTTTCATCCACGGCAATGAGGTCGGCGAACTTACCCGCTTCTATCGAGCCGATTTGCGTATCCATTCCCAGTAGTTTCGCGTTGGTCATCAGGGCGGCCCGAATGGCTTCCACCGGCGGCATACCCGCTTCCACCATGTACTCGAACTCCCGGGCGTTGAAGCCGTGAATGTACACGCCCGCATCCGTACCGAAGGCAATTTTCACCCCGGCTTTGTACGCTTTGGCAAACGTAGCCTGTATTTTAGGACCAATGGCCAGGGCTTTTGGCGTTACCAGCGGAGGGTAGTAGCCAAAATGCCGGGCTGAGTCGGCGGCTGTTTTACCCGCAATAATGGTTGGGACGTAGTACGTACCGTATTTTTTGAAGAGTTCAATGGCTTCATCGTCCATCAGAGTGCCGTGCTCAATGGTTTGAACCCCTGCCCGGATGGCCCGTTTCATCCCTTCGGCCCCGTGCGCGTGGGCGGCAACCGCAAAGCCATAATCTTTGGCCGCATCCACCACCGCCTTCACTTCCTCCTCCGTAAACTGGGCTCCCGACCCATCTTTAGCGTTACTGAGAACGCCCCCGGTAGCCGTAATCTTGATGAGGTCAGCCCCGTCTTTGTACCGTTGCCGGACGGCTTTCCGGGCATCTTCGGGGCCATTGATAACGCCCTCAGCCGGGCCGGGATCGCCCATCAGGTCTTTCCGGTAGCCGTTAGTTGGGTCAGCGTGTCCACCCGTTGTGGCAATGGCTTTGCCCACGGTCAGGATACGGGGGCCATCCACTATCCCGGCATTGACCGCATTCCGCAATGACACGTTAACGCCGGAACCACCCAGGTCACGAACGGTCGTAAAACCGGCCATCAGCGTTGTTTTGGCGTACTGAGCCGCCTGATAGGCAACATCAGCTGGATTTTTGGTAAACCCGTCAATGGCACCACCCCGGCGCGTCTGACTTTCCAGGTGAACGTGCATGTCGATCAGGCCGGGCAGTACAGTTTTCGATTTCATGTCGAGCACCTTATCCTGACCCGATGCCGCCGTGTAGCCTTTCTGAACGGCAGTGATCTTGTTGCCTTCGACCACCACCGTCATTTGTGGCTGGAGACTATTTCCGGTACCGTCGAACAGGTTACCGCAGTGAATAAGGGTACGTTGGGCAAAAAGAGGAGAAACCAGCAGCGACAGGCCAGCCAGCAGGTATACTTTTTTCATCAATAAAAATTGGTTAGGTACAAAAAAGGCCGTAACGGTTCGTTACGGCCCTGAAAATACGAAAAGACAGTGGAACAAACCCTATACTTTTGTCACCTCCACTACCGCCGACTTCGGCAAACTTTGATTTGTCGTAGTTGGATACGGATTGACATCCTTTAGAATCACCTTGTACGTTTCGCTGGATAGGGACACGTTTGTGGAATCCAGCCGCTTTGGCGAACCTGCCATCACGCCAGGCTCCAGTATTAAGCTTACCATAGTTGAATCGCTGTCTTTTGACAGCAGCATTTTAACTTTTGCCTGACCTGCCCATACGCAGGTGACCCCCACGGGGCAGCGGCTATCCTGAATGGAATCGACCCGAACGGCAACGCCCGAACTGAGTCGGGCTGATTGGTTCATACCCAGTGATACCGAGTTTGTCGGCACTGTTTCAGATGACTTACAGGCGGCAAAGCAGAGTGTTCCAACGATGAGTAAACCAGAAAGCTGTTTTGTTAACTGTACCATATTCTTTATTTCTTGTTTCTAGTAAGGATACCTGAAGCAGGAAAAGGGTTGGAAACAGTCGCTTATTTTTTTACAATTACGCCATCGGCCACGAACGAAAGGGCTTTTTCGGGTTCGGTAATCTTCTCGATTTCGGCTTTCGATTTTCCGGCATCCTGCGCGTAGTGGCGTAACTCATCTACGGGCGTGGTGGTGGTTTCGGCAGTACCTTCCATCACGACCGTTTTGCCCACAATATCTTTTGGAACGAAGAAGCCATAATCCCGAAATGAAACGCGCATCACCTGATTATCAGCCGTTTTTACGTTCATCCAGCAGCCTTTCACCTTGCAAACTGACTCCACCGTACCTTCTACTTTGGCGGGCATCTGCGTTTTGTTTGCCATTTTGGCGGGTAGTTGCACGGCCGGAATAGCGCCCTTTTCGGTGATTTTCTTCCCGTGATAACTAACCTCGCTCTGGGCAAAAGCACCCAGTGAAGCGACTACGAGCAGGGATGATAACAGAAATTTTTTCATTGGTTTATAAGCTGATTGTTAAAGTAAGCAGGACAATTGGTTCGGTACCATTACAGAAATCAGTCGGACGCAACAGTAGCCAAAAATACTAAATTTTCACCTGACTAAACCATTCCTGTCGCGAATAGAGGTAGCTATCAGTGAAATAGGTTTACTACTTTGCAGATTACCTCCTGTCTCAAACCTGCTAAGATCAAACTAACTCAGCCGACCGCTGATAATTATCAGCGGTTGTTTCGTGGGCGAAAACAATTGTGTAGAATCGCTAAGTACAGGACAAAAGTGGTACAAGGTGGCCAACAGGTTGGCCTTTAAGGATTCTATCGCGCAGTTCATCTAAACCGTGACGGAATAAACTAAACAACGCTTGGCAT
>NZ_KB893408.1 GCF_000374085.1 Spirosoma spitsbergense DSM 19989
ATTTTGCTTTAAAGAAATTGCTGACGCTAAATGCAACTAAGTTGGCTTTGCAGGAACTCAACAGCCTCAAAAGTCAATCTACTCTATTGGCCAAGGCTGCGTAACATCAGTTACTACTTTTGCGTAACTCCTAATATCTATAGATCCTGACTGGGTCTAGCCCTGGTACGATCCAGACGGGCAGCCTGTTTATTAGTCAGTTTCTGCCTGGCTGCGTAGTGTTACGGACTATTCAGTAAACGGTTTACCATGATAACAGTCACCAGGGCGAAAGTCCGCGAATCCTGTTCTCTCACCGAAAAAAGGCTTTTGCTATGTATAATTCAATTTTTCAAAAAAATAATTAAAAAAGACTAAGGGTTTTTACTGTCCCCACCGTCTTTAGGTAGCAAAGGGACTTGAATATCCGCATCCTTCAGGAAGAAGTACCTTAAGCGAACAGAATAGCAATGAATTCCCGGTTTCATTCACCAAAAGATATGGCACAAATCCGTCAGCTAACGCAACACGCAAAACGAAGTCAGCCGCATATTTGGGGAAGTGAAGAAACGGGCGAGTATCCGGCAGAACGGTCAAATGGGGACACTGAGTTGTTTCTGCGCAAGACCTTCGAGCAGGATGTCGATGCAGGTATTACCCTGCTGTTCCGTCAATACTATGCCATGCTGTGCAGTCATGCTGTACGCTACGTTTCGTCGAAAGCCATCGCCGAAGACATTGTTTCGGACATATTCTATGAGTTTCAGGTCGATTTGCGCTACCAAACCATCACCTCTTCCTATAGAGCCTATCTGTTCACGATGGTGCGTAACCGGGCTTTCGACCATGTTCGGGTGGAAATGCGGCATATGACTTCACTCGATAGTGCGGAGTTGATACCGGCCCATAAAACCCAGAGTCCCGATTCAATTACGCAGTATGAGGAGCTGTACCACGATGTGGAAAACGCAATAAACGCCATGCCTCTGAAGCGTCGCCAGATTTATGTGATGCACCGCTTTGAGGGCCGGAAATACCAGGAGATTGCCGATGAGTTAACGCTCTCTCTGCGCACGGTAGAAGCCCATTTGTACCAGGCCATACGCCAGATTAGGATCACTCTGAAGGATAAATGGCTACTGATTGCGTGGGTAGTGGGGCAACTCTGGTACTAAATCAACTTCTTTTCGGGCATCGACTACGTGTTTTATCGCGCAAAACCGTCATGATGTTACTAATTATCTACACATGAAAAATCAGGTATCAAAAGAAACACTGCTCAATTACTTTGCTGGTCAGGCAACGGCTTTACAAAAGCAGGCCATTGACGATTGGGTAAAGGAGGCTACTAATCAGGAAGTTTTTTATGAGTACCTGGCTCTATGGGAGAGCCAGCATCCCCAATTTACGCCTAATGCCAGCCAGGCGTTACAACGTCATCAGCAGCGTATGGCCAACCGGGTAACTGACATTGAACTTCAGCAAAATACCAATGCTGGTGCGCCCGTAACACGTAAGCTAAATTCTGTCCGATTCTGGTGGATGGTGGCAGCTTCAGTAAGTATTGTATGCCTGCTGGGAGGTGTCTTTTTCAACGAAACGATTCTTTACGTTACCCACAAGACCACATTTGGCGAAACGCGCACGGTTATACTTACGGATGGAAGTCAGGTGACGCTCAACGCAAACTCAATGTTGAGGGTACCCCGCTTTGGCTTTGGAAAGCAAACCCGCGACGTGGTGTTGGCAGGAGAGGCTGATTTTTCCATAAAGCACCTGCCCGATAACCAGCGCTTCGTGGTGCATACCGACAAAAACTTCGAGGTGGTTGTGCTGGGCACCGAGTTTCTGGTCAACACCCGCGAGCGCGGAACAAAAGTCGTGCTCAACCAGGGGAAGGTTCGGCTGAACTACCAGGAGGGTCAGACCAGCCGCCAGTTAACCATGAAGCCCGGCAATCTGGTAACCTTCGACCGGAACGGGCACGTAAGCCTGAAGCAAACGGCAGAGCCGAAGGTTTTTACGTCCTGGAAAGAGCACCGGTTCGTATTTGATGAAACAACGCTGATGGAGATCAGCAACCTGTTTGCTGAAAACTATGGCATTACCCTTCAGATACCCGACCAGGCCCTGACCCGCTGGACAATTTCAGGGGCTTTTACCGCCTACAGTGCCGAGGAACTTATTGAAACCCTGACGACTGCGTCCAGCCTGACTTACCGTCGGCAGGGCAATACCATTGTCATTACTGAAGAGCATTAACCGGAAAAACTAAACCCTATACTATACATGAAAAAACTAGTACGAATGCTGCTCCTCACAGGAGTGGTGCTGGGAGGAGTACGTCCTGGATTGTCGCAGATGCTGGCCCGTGCTCAACCAGTGCAGCAGAAGGAGGTCACGCTCAAAGCGGCACCCAGGAAGCTGAAGGATGTCCTGAAAAACCTACAGGACCATTACGCCATCGACATTTTGTTTTTCGACAGGAACGTTGAGGGGCTGGTGGTAGCGGGCAATGTCATTAATTTCAATGTTGGCATTGAAACCAACCTGACTGCGGTTTTAAAACCCCTGGGACTGCGCTTTAAGAAAGTGAGAAATGGGGGCTATGTGGTCGTGGTGAAAGAAGCGACCGGGAAAGCCGAGGTGAATAACAGTCAGTTACCGGGCGTGTCTCCGCTCTCTACGGACAGGCTAGATACTGAACCCGGGGAGCGTCAGTCGTCGCTGATATTTCCTGGCGGGTTGCCCATAGAAAAAGAGAAAGTGGCCGATGTAACGGTTCAGGGAACTGTGACGGACGATAAAGGCGAGGGTTTGCCGGGAGTGAGTATTGTGCTGAAGGGTGCCCAGAAAGGAACGACTACCGATGCTGATGGCCGCTACAGACTCGACGTGCCCAATCCAGCCGCTATTCTGGTATTTAGTTTTGTTGGGTACCTGTCGCAGGAAGTAACCGTTGGCAATCGTACGTCGCTGGATGTGATGCTGCGAACCGATAACAAAACCCTCGATGAAATCGTCGTGATTGGGTATGGGTCCATCGAAAAGAAAGACCTGACCGGTTCGGTGGCCTCGGTGGGGAGTAAATCCATTCAGGAAATGGCCGTTCCCCGAGTCGACCAGGCCCTGATGGGGAAAATTGCCGGGGTGCAGGTTAAACCCGTTTCGGGCGAACCGGGGGCAGCACCGCAAATCAGGATACGGGGCATTGGCAGTATTTCGGCGGGTGGCGGGCCGCTCTATGTGGTGGATGGTTTCCCGATTTCCAGTATACAAAGTTTAAATCCCAACGATGTTGAAACCATCGATGTTTTGAAAGATGCTTCGGCTACGGCTATCTACGGTTCCCGCGGCTCAAACGGGGTTGTTATCATCAACACCAAACGTGGCAAGTCGGGGAAGGCCGTCATCAATTTCAACTACCAGCTTGGCTTCCAGAAAATTGCCAAACGACCCGTTTACCAAACAGGGCTGGAGGAAGCCCAGCATTATTACGATGGCGTTCGGAATCGGAATCTGGACGAAGGTAACGATGTGTCTGGTCCGGCAACGGCTTGGAAATCCCCCGTACCACAAACGATTGTAGATGTGCTGTCGGGAAAAATAACGACCAACGAAGACCCCCTGGATGCCATCCTGCGCACCGCACCCCAGCATCAATATCAGCTAAGTGCCACCGGTGGCAGCGACAATATCCGCTATGCGCTGAGTGGCGAATACCTGAACCAGGATGGGATAATTCTCAACAGCAATTTCAAGCGGTATTCGTTTCGGGCCAATATCGACGCCCGACTGACGCCGAAGCTCTCGCTGAAGGTGAATTTCAATCCCTCCTATACCGATAAAACAAACGTGGGTGGCGCGGGAGCCGAAGACCTGACAACCTACAGCGATATCACCAATAATCCGCTGTATAACGCCATTGTCATTCCTACCTATCAATCCTTGTTTAACCCCGACGGGAGTTATTATCCCTTTGGCAACGGCCTGGATGCCGTAGTGACCAGCAAAAATCCGCTGGCACTGGCTCAGGAAGTGAAAGGCAGGCAGAAAGGGTTTGGCTTTTTGGGAAACACCAACCTCGAATATGCCATCCTGCCTGATTTGAAAGTGAATGTCATGCTGGGCATCAACCTGATGAACATAAAAGGCAGTTACTTCAAACCGCAGATGGCGGCCTTTCTCAACGAGCTGGCCTCAGGGAGCGACAATGCCTCCATGCGGTTGAACTGGATCACCGAAACGACCCTGAACTACGTGAAGAGCTTTGGTAAGCATAACCTCACCGGCTTGCTGGGCTACACCACCCAGCGCGAAACGTTTGAGTCCAACACGTTAAACAGTAACCGATACCCGAACAACCTGGTGCCTACGCTGAGTGCGGTTAGTGGTCTGTTAACGGGGGGCTCATCCAACGTAGCCGAGTGGTCGCTGGTTTCTTACCTGGGTCGTATCAACTACAATTATAACAGCCGGTACTACGCCACCGCTTCCATTCGGACCGACGGCTCCTCCCGGTTCGGCTCGGACCATAAATATGGGGTGTTCCCTTCGCTGGCTCTGGCCTGGCGGGTTTCGGACGAAAACTTCATGAAAGAGTTCCGCTTTCTAAATGAGTTGAAAGTAAGAGTCAGCTACGGAAAAACGGGGAATAACAACATCGGTAATTACGATCAGCTGGCCACCATTAACTACGAAAAATACGTGCTGGGCAATACCGGTATCGGTGGGTATTCGGCCGGAAGGCTGAGCAATCCGGCATTGACCTGGGAAACCCAGCAGCAGATCAATGCCGGTATCGATGTGAGTTTTTTAAATAACCGAATCGCACTGACCATTGATCACTTCCGGTCCAGAAATACCGACCTGCTCCTGAACGTCAATGTGCCGGATATCACCGGGTTTAATACGGCCCTGAAAAATATTGGTGAGGTTAAAAATACCGGCTGGGAGTTTGCCCTGAACACGGTCAATGTGGAAGGGAAATTCCGGTGGCAGACGAGCCTTAATTTCTCCACCTACCGCAACCAGGTGACCAAATTAGGCCCCTCCGGTGATCCTATTATTTCGGGCGGCAACATTACCATGATTGGGCAGCCGGTGGGTATGTTTTACGGCTGGCTCACGAACGGCATCTTCGCTACGAAAGCTGATCTGGACAAAGGGCCCCTCTGGAATCCCGGCGGACGGGACGCGTCGCGCGTGGGCGATGTTCGCTTTGTGGATGTCAGCGGCCCCAACGGCGTGCCGGATGGTATTATCAACAGCTTCGACCGAACGGTTATGGGCTCCCCTTATCCGGATTTCTATTATGGCATGACCAATAATTTTTCGTATAAAAACTTTACCCTGAGTGTCAGCCTACAGGGTGTGCAGGGAAACAGCGTTCTGGCCCTGTCGCGCGAGCAATCCGCTAATAACAGAGCCCGGTTTCGGCAGTATGCGATTATGAATAATTACTGGAAATCGGAGCAGGATCCCGGCAACGGCTACTCCGTCAGGCCCAATGATGTGCCAACGGGTAACTTCAGAGGTACCTACAGCCAACGCTGGCTGGATGACGGCTCCTATCTTCGGATCAACAACATCGCCTTTGGCTATGCGCTGCCCGAACTGGTGGTTAAAAAGCTGCCCTTCAGCGCTGTGCGACTGACTGTTACGGCCAATAACCCGTTTCTTTTTACGAACTACATTGGCTTCAACCCAGACGTAAGCCGTTCGGACAGCCCACTGACACCCGGCAACGAACGGTATGACTATCCTACCGCGAAGAGTATAATTTTTGGTATAAACCTGGGTTTTTAACCGATAAAAATTAATCGAATGAAAAAGATTCCAGCCCTGGTTGCGGCCTTTTCGCTGCTTATAACCTCCTGTTCCAAAGAGTTTATTGAAATACTTCCCGTAGATACAGTAACGGTTGATGTACTGTATAAAACAGATAAAGATTTTCAGGACGCAGTTATTGGTGTCTACGCTATTTTTCAGGACCAGTATCAGAACATGTATTTCTTTGGCGATATACGCGCCGATGATAACTGGGATGAGCTGGTTAAGGGAACCGCGGGAGCCGTCGATAATTTCACCCTCTCCAATGATGACCCTCTGCTCATTTCAACCTGGCGTAATTACTACAAAGCCATTACCAGGGCCAACACAGTATTGGAAAAGTTAACCACCGCCAATGCCAGCGTGACCAATAAAAACCGGCACACCGGCGAAGCAGAATTTCTGCGGGCACTGGCTTATTTTGATCTAGTCCGGATTTTTGGCGATGTGCCCCTGGTAACCAAGTCGTTGAGTATTGAAGAATCGTACAAAACACCCCGCGAAAAAGTAGATAAAATTTATGATGAACTCATCATAAAAGACCTGCTCGATGCGGAGTCCAAACTACCCGTCAGCTATACCGGCACCGATGTGGGCCGGGCCACGAAAGGCGCTGCGAGGGCGCTGCTGGGGAAAGTCTACCTGACCCGGAAAGACTTTGTCAAGGCCGAAGCCAAACTACAGGAGGTAACCACTATGGGGTATGCGCTGTTGCCCAACTGGGCCGATTTATGGGATTATACCAAAAACGAACACCATAGCGAGTATATATATGACATTGAGTATGAGCAGGGTTTAGGGGGAGAAGGGAGCATTTACACGAACCGCTTTACGCCCAAGGTAACTTCCATGATTGCCTTTTATGGCATTGCCGGTTCGGTGGATGACCAGAATACGCCCCATCAGGTGCTGTTTGATTTGTTCGACGCCAAAGACAAACGGAAGGATATTACTGCAACAAGGGGCTATACCGACGCCACGGGTAAGTTTATTCCGATTCTCATCTCGTCCAACAACATGTCCGCCTATACCCGGAAATACATTGTCCGCATAACGACGGCAAACGATAGCCCGGCCGACTGGAAGGTGATCCGGTATGCCGATGTGCTGCTAATGTACGCCGAAGCCCTGAACGAGAACGGTAAAACCGCGGCCGCTTTGCCTTATTTAAACCAGATTCGTACGCGGGCCGGCGTAACGCCCTATGGAACGCTGACACAAACTGAAATGCGGGCTAACATCGTGCTTGAACGCCGGATGGAACTCGCCTTTGAAGGGCACCGCTGGTTTGATCTGGTCCGGACCGGGCAGGCGTATAACGTAATGCAGAAATATGGCATGAAACCCCACAACACCCTTTGGCCTATTCCCTTTGCGCAGATTCAACTGGTCAACGACCGGGCGATATTTCCGCAGAACCCCGGCTATGACTGAATTGCTCTTCCTCCCTATACTGACTATTCCAACCCCTTTTGACTGTAAACCTTAACACGAATGAAGACGAATAAACACATACTCTATTCTTTGCTTGGTGGTCTGTTCCTGATGGCCACCACCGCCTGGGTATCCGCCCCCGACCTGGATCTGGCAGTAGCCGCCGTAACCAAACCAGCTCCAAAGGCGCAGCGCTATTTGTATGTAGCCACGCCCGGTATCCGTAATTACCTGGGCTATGGCGGACATGGTATTCAGGTGTTTGATATCGACAATAACCACCGGTTTGTGAAGTTTATCAAGACCCCCGGTGGTATGATGAAAAAAGGTATACCCTCCAATGTGAAAGGGGTAGATGTGAGCCTGGCCACCAACTGCATTTATATCAGCACCCTGGAAGCCATTCAGTGCATTGATCTGGTCACCGAAAAAACGTTGTGGGAGAAGCAGTACGAAGGGGGCGTAGACCGCATCTCCATCTCCCCCGATGGGAAAATCATTTACGCCCCCTCGCTGGAGAAAGAGTTCTGGACGGTCATCGATGCTAAATCTGGGGATGTGATCAAGAAAATCGTGACTAATTCAGGGGCTCATAACACCATTTACGGACCCGATGGTAATTACGTGTACCTGGCCGGACTCAAATCGACCATGCTCAACGTAGCCGACACTAAAACCCACACGGTAACCAAACAGGTAGGGCCTTTTGGAGCCGACATTCGTCCCTTTACTATCAATGGTGCCCAGACGCTTGTTTACGTGAACGTAAATGGCCTGCTGGGCTTCGAAGTCGGTGATCTCGTTACCGGAAAATTCCTGCACCGCGTGGTAGTGGAAGGCTGGAATATCGGTGAAGTTAAACGGCATGGTTGCCCAAGCCACGGCATTGGCCTTACGCCCGATGAGAAAGAACTCTGGCTGTGCGACGGGGCCAATTATCGATTGCATATATTCGACAATACGGTGATGCCCCCGGTTCAGAAAACTTCCATTCTGCTCAAGGACATGCCGGGCTGGATTACGTTCAGCCTGGACGGCAAATACGCGTATCCGGCAACGGGAGATGTGATTGATGTGAAGACCCGTAAAATCGTTGCGTCGCTGGAGGATCAGGATCATAACGATGTGCAGAGTGAGAAAATGGTCGAAATCCACTTTATTGGGGGTAAGCCTGTGGCGGCTGGCGATCAGTTTGGTCTTGGTCAGGTACGGAAAGTAGCTAAAAATTAGGCTATCTGCCCAAACATATAACACCCTGCTCCTGCATCAATCGGTTCAAATTTAGCCTGATGCAGGAGTAGATAGTAGTTCAATAAATCCCTTTTTACGGTAACCCATGAGAAAACTACACACCAAAGGTCTGCTGATGCCATTACTGGCAGCGTTCTTCTTCATACAGAGTAGCGGCCATGCTCAGTCGGCCAATGACTGGTCCAAAGAGAAAGCTACCGCCTGGTATACCAGTAAGGTGTGGCTAAACGGCTTGCAGGCAACGCCAGCCGACGTGGTTAATTACCAGGAATTTGCGAAGCAGTATCAGGCCAATAAACCCGCCTGGGATAAAGCCTTTGCTTTTTTACGGGACACGGACTTTACCCGGCTCAAAATCGGACGATATCCCATTGATGATGAGAACGTATATGCCATCATCAGCGAAGGCCCGCCCCGGGAAATCTCCCGGTCGAAGTGGGAGGCCCATCATACCTATAACGACATTCATTTTGTGGTGAAGGGTAAAGAACAAATTGGTATTATGCCGTTAGCTAACGCGCCGGTGGCCGAGGAGTTCAGTGATGCCAAAGACATTGGGTTTTACACGATTGACAACGGCAATTTCTACATTGCAGAGCCCGGCAATTTTTACATCATGACAACCAAAGATGCACATAACCCAAGCAACAAAGTAGCGGGCTACGATGGCGTAAAAAAGGTGGTCGTTAAAGTTAAAAATGCCCAATAGCGGGTCGTCCTGTTCGTTGAAATCAATTATACAACCTAATGGAGTTAGTCTTTCTGGATGTTAAAACAGTGGGAGATATCCCCAACCTTTCCCTGCTGGAGCAGTATGGCAACGTAACGTATTACCAGACAACCCGTCCGGAACAAACGCTGGAGCGAATCAAATCGGCCGATATCGTTATCACCAATAAAGTCGTACTCGACCAGTCCATCATCGAACAGGCCGACAACCTGAAATTGATCTGCGTTTCCGCCACCGGAACCAATAACGTTGATAAAGCAGCCGCCGAAAAACGGGGTATTCCGGTGAAGAACGCCGTGGACTATTCGAGCCAGAGTGTAACCCAGGGCACCTTTGCCATTCTGTTTCAGCTGCTGGTCGACGTGCCTTATTTCGATCGGTACGTACAGGGCGGGGACTACGCCAAGACGGATATCTTTACCCACTTTGGCCGCGGCTTCTGGGAGTTGGCCGGTAAACGATTTGGTATTATTGGGCTGGGGGCCATTGGCCGGCAGGTGGCTAAAGTAGCCGATGCCTTCGGGGCCGAAGTAGTTTACTATTCCACCTCCGGTCAGAATACGGACCAGCCCTACCAGCGACTCGAACTCGATGAGTTCCTGCAAACGGCCGATGTAGTCTCCATCCACGCTCCTCTGAATGAGCGCACCACCGATCTTATCAATTACAACCGGCTGGCCAGCATGAAGAAATCGGCCTATCTGATCAACGTGGGCCGGGGCGGTATTGTCAATGAAGCCGATCTGGCCAAGGCGCTGGACGAAGAACTGATTGCCGGAGCCGGTATTGACGTGTTCACGCAGGAGCCCATCAATCCGAAGAATCCACTCTTACACGTAAAAAACAACCAAAGACTGGTCCTGACACCCCATGTTACCTGGGCCAGTATTGAAGCCCGTACACTGCTGATGGAGAAGGTAAGCCGCAACATCGACGAGTTTTTGCGTAACCGCTCCTGAGCTTATTTACGGATACTATGGCGACAAAACTTGTTCGCATTGTTGCCGGTGTCTACCACCCCCGGCCCCTCCTAAAACAGGAGGGGAGTTACCCAGTGGGGCCCTTCTTTTTAGCCCCCTCCTGTTTTAGGAGGGGCCGGGGGTGGTAATATCGATACGTCCAAATTGACCTCAATAACTAACCTTACCCTACACCCGATACCTCTCTATAAAGCAATTTAATAAAAGACCTATGAAGATAAAAGCAGCCGTTCTACACGCAATGGGTGTTGAGCGCCCCTACACCGCCAGTAAACCCTTAACCATTGAAGAGGTAGAGCTACAGGCACCCCAACGCGGGGAGGTACTGGTGAAAATCAAAGCGGCCGGACTTTGCCACTCCGACCTGTCGGTCATTGACGGAAACCGGCCCCGCCAGATGCCCATGGTGCTGGGCCACGAAGCAACGGGCGAAGTCGTGGAGCTGGGGCCGGATGTGCATGACCTGGCCATTGGCGACCATGTAGTGTTTTCTTTCCTGCCGATCTGCAACCATTGCATGCCCTGCATGACCGGCCGACCGGCGCTCTGCGAAAACGGACTGGCCGCCAACAACAAGGGGGAGCTGTTAGGGGGTGGTTTCCGGTTGCAGAATCAGCAGCAAGAGCCAATCCATCACCATATGGGCGTATCCGGTTTTGCTGAGTACACGGTCGTGTCCCGCAAATCGGTGGTCAAAATAGATAAGACCCTGCCTTTCGAGATTGCTGCTCTGTTTGGTTGTGCCGTTATGACCGGCGTAGGTGCCGTTATCAATACCGCCAAACTATCACTTGGACAAACCGTGCTCATTACGGGCCTGGGTGGGGTGGGGTTTGCCGCGCTGCTGGGTGCCCTGGCCGGTGGGGCCAGCAAAGTCATCGTGGCCGACGTTAATAAAGATAAACTGGCCAAAGCCATTGAACTGGGTGCCCATGCTATAGTCGATTCATCAGAGGCCGATGCTGTGGAGCAGGTGAAAGACCTGACGAACGGCGGGGTCGATATCGGTTTCGAATTTGCGGGCGTCGTTCAGGCGCTGGAGTTCACTTACAACGCCACGGGTCGGGGTGGGAAAACCGTTACAGCGGGCCTGCCGCATCCGAGCAAAATGATGCAGCTGTCGCCCACGAAACTGGTGGCCGACGAGCGTACCCTGCAGGGGTCATACATTGGCAGCTGCGTACCGGTTCGGGATATTCCGGCCTACATCGCTCTCTACCAGTCGGGGCGTCTGCCCGTCGATAAGCTCATGACCCACACGCTACAGCTGGAGGAGGTGAACGAAGGATTCGAACGCTTAGCCAAAGGTGAAGCCATCCGTCAGGTAATCACCTTTTAATGATGAACACACCAAGCCCATCGACCAGCCAAATGGAAACCGATTCGCTGATCAGAATCCAGTCGTACGTAAATGGCGCGTGGGTATTGGCCGCCAGTGCCGAAACGTTTGATGTTATTAACCCCGCAACGGGCGAAGTACTGGCGGCCGTAACGGATATGGGCCAGGCTGATGTACGACAGGCCATTGATGCCGCCCATGCTGCCTGGCCCGCCTACCGGGACCTGACCGCCAAAGAACGATCTACCTTACTCCGGAAATGGTTCGACCTCATTGTATCCCATAAGGAGGAACTGGCCCGGCTCATGACTATGGAGTGCGGAAAAGTGCTGGCCGAAAGCCGGGGTGAGGTTGATTACGGCGCTTCGTTTATCGAGTGGTTTGCCGAAGAAGCCAAACGTACCTACGGAGACGTTATTCCGGCTACTACGAAAGACAAACGACTGGTGGTGATCAAGCAGTCCATTGGCGTTGTGGCGGCCATTACTCCCTGGAATTTTCCGCTGGCCATGATTACCCGAAAGGTGGGTCCGGCCCTGGCGGCTGGCAGTCCGGTCATTGTAAAACCCCCGTCCGAAACACCCCTGACGGCCCTGGCTATCGCCTACCTGGCCGAAAAAGCGGGTTTCCCACCGGGTGTTTACAACACGGTAACCACCGCCAGAAACAGCGAAGTAGGGCTGGAACTGTGCGAAAACAGCAAGGTGCGTAAGTTATCCTTCACAGGGTCTACCGCTACGGGTAAATTGCTGATGCGGCAGTGTGCCGCTAACCTCAAGAAAATATCGCTGGAGTTGGGCGGCAATGCGCCCTTCATTGTGTTCGACGATGCCGATATCGACGCGGCCGTGAAAGGGGCCATGGCCTCCAAATTCCGGAACAACGGGCAAACCTGTGTATGTGTCAACCGGCTGTATGTGCAGGATGCGGTATATGATGCCTTCGTCGGGAAACTCTCCGAAGCCGTTGCGGCCCTGCGGGTGGGCAACGGACTGGATGCCGATGCCCAGATGGGGCCGCTGATCAATGAAAAAGGACTGGATAAAGTAAAACAGCACCTGGACGATGCCCTGGCGAAAGGGGCCAACATTATTGTGGGCGGGAAGCCCATGGACGGCCTGTTTTTTCAGCCTACCGTGCTGACCGGTATCACGCCCGACATGATTATTGCCCGTGAGGAAGTCTTTGGCCCCGTAGCACCCGTTGCCCGGTTCACGACCGAGCAGGAAGTAATTCAACTGGCCAATGATACGCCCTATGGTCTGGCAGCTTATTTCTACAGCCGGGATATTTCCCGTTGCTGGCGGGTAGCCGAAGCCCTCGAATATGGCATGGTGGGCATCAATGAGGGCATGATTTCGACCGAAGTAGCCCCCTTTGGCGGCATTAAGGAATCGGGGATAGGCCGGGAAGGCTCAAAATACGGCATGGACTACTTCATGGAACTGAAATACCTGTGCTTCGGCGGCATCAATTGATGAACAGTAAGCAAGTCCGTAACTTAATTCAACCCTGATAACGACATGATTGAGCCCATCTCCAAAAGCGATTTGCCGAAAGCAGACGTAACAACGTCGCGCTCTGTGATTCGGCAACTAATTCAGATTCCGGTTATTGTTGCCGCCCTGGGCTATTTTGTCGATATCTATGACCTGCTACTGTTCAGTATTGTCCGGGTACAAAGCCTGAAAGATCTGGGCGTTCCGGATGGTGGTATGTTAAATCAGGGGATATACCTCATCAACATGCAGATGGGCGGGCTATTAGTGGGGGGGATTCTATGGGGCATATTGGGGGATAAGCGCGGCCGTCTTTCGGTGCTGTTCGGGTCTATCCTTATTTACTCCCTGGCCAATATTGCCAACGGCTTCGTTACCACGGTTGATCAGTATGCCGTCCTGCGGCTGATAGCCGGTATCGGGCTGGCGGGTGAGTTAGGCGCTGGTATTACGCTGGTAGCCGAGGTGCTGCCCAAAGAAATTCGGGGGTATGGTACCTCGCTGGTGGCGTCGGTGGGGCTTCTGGGTGCCGTGCTGGCCTACTTCATTGCCGAAGAGTTTGCCTGGCGGAATGCCTATTTTATTGGCGGTGGCCTGGGGCTGTTACTCCTGTTTTTACGGGTCAGCGTATTTGAATCCGGCATCTTTTCCAGTGTAAAAGCCAAAGGTGTAGCACGGGGTAATTTCTTTCAGTTATTCTCCTCCCAAAAACAGTTTTTTAAATACCTGCGCTGCATTGTCATTGGGCTGCCGGTCTGGTTCGTAGCGGGTATTCTGATGACCTTCTCGCCCGAATTCGGGAAAGAACTAAACCTTGATGGGCTTATCGTGGCCGGAAAAGCTGTGATGTGGGAATACATCGGGTTGTCCATCGGCGATTTGTCCAGCGGCATTTTGAGCCAGTATTTTTCCAGCCGGAAAAAAGTGCTGGCCCTGTTTCTGGCCTTAACGGCAGCGCTGGTAGTCGTGTATCTGTTTGTGCCCCTGCGCTCAACCGATATGTTTTATTTCGTCTGTTCCTGTCTGGGCTTTGGGGTGGGCTACTGGGCCATGTTCGTTACTATTGCGGCCGAGCAGTTTGGCACCAATCTGCGCGCCACTGTTGCCACAACCGTACCAAACTTTGTGCGGGGGAGCATCAACATCATGACGCCCCTGTTCCTGCTGTTTAAAGGGCAATTTGGTATCATAGAGGGGGCCGGGTTGCTGGGGCTGCTCACCCTGGGAATTGCTTTCCTGGGCCTGTGGAACATGGAGGAAACCTTCGGAAAAGACCTGGATTTTCTGGAGGAGTAATAAACCGCTCCTATGGTTTATGGGTCAGGTGAGTGCTCGTATAGGGCCACTGGGTTAAAGCAGTTCACCCCATCGTTTTCCCGGCAATAACCTTTTCATGTCTGCCTGTTGAGGTGAAGCGTATGCAGTTACCGGCTTTATTGAAAACCTTGATATTAGTTGACGCACAAACAAAGGAGCACTCTACCTTGATTAGTTACAGGCGCGGATTTCATCATTCTGCCAGATTTATGGACTCAGGAATGGTAGAATAATGAAACCAGCGCTTATATATCTGGAAATAGCTTTCCCATATACCAACCTATTAAGTATTGTGATGAAACGTTTGAACGTAAACTCGTTGCTGGCCGTCGTTTGCCTAACCCTGGCTATTCGCACGAATCTGCTGGCTCAAAATTCGAAACTGGGCGTGTTTACTGGCCATGGCGACATTGGTGCGGTGCTCAAACCCGGTTCTGCCAGTTACGATCCTCAGAACCACACCTACGAACTAGCAGGTTCAGGCTATAATGTGTGGTTCGATCACGATGAGTTTCATTACCTGTGGAAGCAGATGAAAGGCGATTTTATCCTGTACACCCGGGCCGAATTATTGGGCAAAGGTGTTGATCCGCACCGGAAGGTAGGCTGGATGGTGCGCAGCAGCCTGGACCCCAAGTCGGCCCATATTAACGCGGTTACGCACGGCGACGGTCTGACCTCCCTGCAATACCGGAAAACAACCGGCGCCAATACGGAAGAAGTTCGCTCCAAACTAACCCATGCCGATGTTATCCAGCTGGAACGTAAAGGCAACACCTATACCATGCGGGTGGCTAAATTCGGCGAACCTTTCGTAACCGAACAGGTGGCTGACCTGCCTCTGGGCGATGAGGTGTACGTGGGGTTATTTATCGGGTCGCATAACAAAGACGTGCTGGAGAAAGGGGTTTTTCGTGATGTACGCATCAGTGTACCCGCCACCGATGCCCTGGTTCCGTACCGGGACTATCTGGCCAGCAATCTGGAAATACTGGACGTGACAACGGGAAACCGGCAGGTTATTTTCAACCATCCCAAGTCCATTCAGGCACCCAACTGGATGCCCAACGGCAAGACCCTACTCTATAATGGCGATGGGAATATCTACACCTTTAATATGGCCAAAGGGCAACAAACCCAGTTAAATACGGGTGAGGTGAAGAATAATAACAACGATCACGTACTGTCTTTCGATGGGAAAATGCTGGGCCTTAGCAGTGGTGTTAAAGAGTTGGGTGGCTCTATTGTGTACACCGTTCCGGTAACGGGGGGCAATCCCAAACAGATTACCCCCAAAGGCCCTTCGTACCTGCATGGCTGGTCGCCGGATAAAAAAACACTGGTGTTTACCGGTTCCCGCAATGGTGACTACGACATTTATAGTGTCCCATCGGCGGGTGGTCCCGAAGTACGGCTTACCGAAGCTAAAGGGCTTGATGATGGCCCGGAATATACCCCCGACGGCAAGTACATTTATTTCAACTCCGCCCGTACCGGAACCATGCAAATCTACCGGATGAAAGCCGATGGCAGTGAAGAGGAAGCGATTACCTCCGGGGAGTTTCATGACTGGTTCCCGCATATTTCGCCCGATGGAAAATGGATTGTGTTTTTATCCTTCCTGAAGGAAGAGGTGAAGGCCGATGAACACCCATTCTACAAACACGTGTACCTGCGTATGCTGCCCATATCGGGGCAGGGGCAACCCAAAGTAATTGCGTACATCTACGGGGGACAGGGAACCATCAATACTCCCTCGTGGTCGCCGGACAGCAAACGGGTGGCGTTTATCAGCAATACTGCCGAGAGCAGCATGAGCCCCGTTGAAAAATAGGATAGCGTTACTTCAATGGTTCGTCAATTTTAGAAGAGTAAAAAGGCGTGTTAGTTTTGGGTCTCTGACCTCCAAAGCCTAACAACGCCTTTATGCAAAGACTTGCCTTGCTAACTACAATAGTAGCCAGCTTACCTGATTTGACCAAGCCTCGTCGCCAATTTGTTGCCCACATACTCATGCTTTTTCTCAGTGTTCGTCACCGGATCAATTTTCTACAACTGGCTCGCCACAGTGATCAGTATGCTGAAAACACCATGCGGCTGCACTTCGAAGAGTACCTAGACTTCGCTTCGATGAATC
>NZ_KB893409.1 GCF_000374085.1 Spirosoma spitsbergense DSM 19989
CGATCGCCAATTATGGGCATGAGCAGTTGACCAATGCCGTTACCGAGGGACTCAATAATGTGATTCGGTATGTCAAACGGATCAGTTATGGGCTACCAAATTTCGCTCATCTTCGGCTCAGAGTACTAGCCCAAGCCATCTGACCACAAGAATTGTCAGAGTACCAAATTAATTATTTAAGTATATTTAAAAAGGGTGAGGTAAAATAAACTACTATTATCAAATAAAATAAATTTTACGGTAACAGAATCCACTACACGAACCCGGAATCCAGCCGTAGTTTTCGTTCCCGACTATCCATAAAAAGCTAATGAAAATCAGCATTATAAAGTTTTTCATTTATGTTATAACAGAAATGAAAAACGGAACTAAGTCCTTAATGGAATGACAGGATGAGACTGCTGAAATGGAAGAATACAACAGGTGCTGTTTCCATTACGGCCGAGAAGTTGTGGCTGGAGAAAGCACGTTGAAAAATACAAAGGCTTGAGCGACCCAGGCCGAAAAAAGCCTTACAATAGTCTGGCGTGAGGAGTGGCGGGTGTGGATTAGTGCCAGATAGCACAATCAGAGACCAGCACTGGCTTAACCCATGATAGGCTACAAATGAAGATTATTAGTTTATGAAAAATATAAAAAGGTAACTAATGTGGATGGCTGGTTTGCAGGCTTTCATACGCTACTGCGGAAATCCGGCATCTGCTTTAATTTCTTCGATCTGCTTGCGGTGTCGCTCCGAATGGTTGGCTATCATAAGTAAAGCCTGAAAAATATCAATCGTACCAAAAATCTTATTGTCAAAGTAGTGCGTCCTCAGGTCTTCCTGGGTGTTTTGACTAAAGTCAATGATGGCATCGCGAAGTTGATCGAAGGCTTGCAGTGCTCCGGCAGCGTCGCCAAACTGCCCCGTTGGTTCAGTACCGGCAGGAGCCAGCCGGGCATTCTTCCGACTGCGCATTGCTTTGATAACATCCACGTCTGATACGCTTATTTCAGCTCGTTTTTCCGGATTGACCGGGGTCTCCATGCCCAATTGAACACCCTTAAAAAGACGACTTTCAACCAGGGCAATGTGTTCTACACAAGCAGTAATAGACCATCGCTCTGCACTGGGTTTGTAGGAAAGCTGGTGGTCCGATAACCCTTCGAGCGATTGATGGATGGCAGACTGCGTCGTTTTTAAAATGTCGATAGCATAAGCCCGATCCTCACTGGTAAAGGGACCGGTTATTTCGGTGGGTGGGCGATTTTCCATCGTTTACTAATCGTGATTTTCTGAACTGTTTCAGCGGGCAAATTTAACGTAAATTGCTTCATCCGATTGGCCGTTGCTGAGCCCGTTTATCAATACGTACGCAACACTTTAAGCCGGTGATTTTTGTTTATCCGAATGTGCGGGTTGCTGATGAAGTGAAACAGCAGACCACTGCCCGCCAATATGCCCACGACGGGAAGGGTGTTACTATAAAATCCCCGATTGTTTACGATATCGGCTAACAGATAAACCCCACCTGCAATGGGGAAAATGGTGCCGGCCGCCGTTACGAACGGAATACGGCGATGCAATAACACTTTTTCCACTTCATCCAGCCGAAAGGTTACGGGCTCGTCACGATTCATAATTTCATTGGCCATCAGAATACTAAACGTGCTATCCGTTACATCGTAAAGCTGCTCGTTATATTTTTCCCCTCGTGCTTTGAAATGTAGTTCGTCACCAACGAAGAAACGATAGCGATGGAAACCGCCAAGCGCGTGATTTACATCCAGGGCCAGGTATCGGGAGGGGCGGAGTAAAGCCGTGTAGGCCGTTCCTTTTCGTTGTAGCAGTTGCTCCGTCGTGAGCGTATCACGCGGCTGCGCAAACACCGGGTCTCTAAATGAGTATAAAAAGACGATACTAAACAGGAAGGCAAGTTTTAACTTCATCGCAAATGGAGAGTAGGTTCTCCAATAACATGAAAAATACGGTAGATTGCCTAATTTTTAGAAAAATTTAACCATTCGCTCAGGGTTAGCTAAGTTTGCAGGCATGATGACTGCCAATCAACTCCGAACGTTTACCGAACAGATTTTTATGGCTATCGGCTGTTCTGAAACCGATGCCCTCCTGGCTGCTGATGTGCTGGTTAGTGCTGACCTGAGGGGCGTCGATTCGCACGGCGTGGCGCGTTTGCCGGGTTACATCCGATTGTACGACAACGGACGGATTAACCCTCAGCCTCATATTCGCGTCGTTCACGAAACCCCATCGACGGCAGTAGTGGATGGCGACCGGGGGCTGGGCCTGGTTGTTGGCCCCTGGGCTATGCAGGTAGCCATCGACAAAGCCCGCGTGGCTGGAACGGGCTGGGTAGCGGTGAGAAATTCCAATCACTTCGGCATTGCGGGCTATCATGCGTTGCTGGCCACGGAACACGATATGATTGGACAGGCCATGACCCATGCTGCCCCGCTGGTAGCGCCCACCTTTTCGCTGGATAAGTTACTGGGCACCAACCCTATTGCGGTAGCCATACCAGCCGCTACTGAACCTACATTTCTGGCCGATTTCGCGTCAACAGCTGTAGCGTACGGCAAACTGGAAATTTTGCAGCGGAAAGGTCAGGATATACCGGCGGGCTGGGCGCAGGATGCCGAAGGCCAGCCAACGCACGATGCCAATGCCATCCGTAATGGGGGTGCTTTATTACCCCTCGGCACCGACCGGGAGCATGGTTCGCATAAAGGGTACGGGCTGGGTGCTATTGTCGATATTTTTTCGGGCGTGCTGTCCGGTGCTAATTATGGCCCTTGGGTACCGCCCTTCGCTACGGCCGGATTTATGCAGGCCAACGAAGGGGTGGGCGTAGGCACCGGCCATTTCTTCGGAGCCATGCGCATTGATGCCTTCCGGCCTGCCGATGAGTTTAAAACCCATATGGATACTTGGATTCAACGATTTCGACAGGCTAAAGCTGTTGAAGGGAAGCAGGTGTTGATTCCCGGCGACCCGGAGCGGATGATGGAAGCAGAGCGGCTGGCCAACGGTATTCCGGTGGTTGAACCCGTCATGAAAAGTCTGGAAGAACTGGGCGAACGCTTTGGAATAAAATTGTAAAAAACCGACAGATGTCAACGAATTATCAAATTTTACGTACTCCATTCTCATGAATTATCGCACACTGGGCAAAACGGGCTTTACCATTTCTGAAATCAGCCTGGGCACCTGGCAGGTAGGGGGTAAATGGGGCGAACCCTTTAGCCACACTAATGCCGACCAGATTCTTAACAATGCCGTGCATGCGGGCATCAATTTTATCGACACGGCCGATGTATACGGCGATGGCGAAAGTGAAAAAGCCGTTGGACGGCTGGTGCGCTCCCGTTCAGAGCGTATCTATGTTGCCACCAAATGCGGTCGGCGGTTGCAGCCGCACACCAATGAAGCCTATCAGCCCTCCGTGCTTCGGGCTTTTGTCGAAGACAGTTTGCGAAACATGGGCCTGGAAACGCTCGACCTGATTCAACTACACTGCCCGCCAACCGATGTCTACTATCGACCAGAAATCTTCGAACTGTTCGACCGATTGAAAGAGGAAGGCAAAATTCAGCATCTGGGTGTCAGCGTTGAGAAAGTGGAGGAGGGCTTAAAAGCCATTGAATTCCCGAACGTAACGACGGTACAGATTATCTTTAACATGTTCCGTCAGCGACCGGCCGAACTATTTTTCACAGAAGCCGCCCGGCGCAACGTAGGCATCATTGTACGGGTGCCGCTGGCGAGCGGATTGCTCACGGGTAAGTTTGGCTCGGATACGCGTTTTTCGGCCGATGACCACCGGAATTTTAACCGGCAGGGCGCAGCCTTCGATCAGGGCGAAACGTTTTCGGGAGTGGACTATGAAACGGGCCTGGCCGCCGTTGACGAGCTACGAACTATTTTTCCAGACGACGTTACTTTAGCCCCCGATGCCCTACGCTGGATTCTGACTTTTGATGCTGTAAGCTGCATTATTCCGGGGGCTTCGAAGCCGGAACACCTCATCTCTAATGTACAGGCCTCAGAACGGCCGGCCCCTTCATCAGAACAGATGACTGCTGTAAAAAAAGTGTACGATACGTACATTAAGAACCCCGTTCATTACCGGTGGTAAGAAAGGTGCCTGTTAGGAATAAACGTAAAATCGCAAAAACGCCCGACCAATACTGGTCGGGCGTTTTTGCAAGGTTGAATAAATCAGAGAAGCCAATTAAGGCATCAGAACCGTGTCAATTACGTGAATCACACCGTTGGATTGATTTACGTCGGCGATAGTAACCGTCGATGTACCACCTTTGGCGTCTGTCAACACTACTTTCTTGCCTTTCACCATGGCCGTTAGCGTACCACCTTCAACGGTTTTAACTTCGGCTTTGCCACCGCCATCTGTGATCATTTTGATGAGATCGGCTGCACTTACTTTACCCGCTACAACGTGGTAGGTCAAAATCTTGGTCAGCGTAGCTTTGTTTTCTGGCTTCACCAGTGTTTCAACAGTACCTTTTGGTAGTTTGTCGAACGCTTTGTTCGTTGGAGCAAATACCGTGAATGGACCAGCACTCGACAGCGTCTCAACCAGACCAGCTGCTTTTACTGCCGCTACCAGCGTCGTGTGATCTTTCGAGTTTACGGCGTTCTCAATAATGTTTTTAGATGGGTACATCGCGGCACCACCAACCATTACTGTTTTCTCCTGGGCAAATGATACCTGGCTGATAGCCAACAGACTAACTAATGCTAATGTGAGTTTAATTGCTTTCATTTTCTTACTTTTTTTGTTTCGTTTAGTTTGTGAAACTGTACTTTTTGTTTGTGTACCCGTACTTTACCGTACGTCTAAGCAGAATGTTCAATCGTACAGCTCAATCTACGCAACTATGGATGTGTCTGGATTGAAAAATAGAGAAAATAATATGTAATTAACAGGTATTCAGGTAGTTAACTATTGAAATAAAAAAAATATAAATCAGGATATATTTAAAAACAGACCGCCGGACAATTGCCCGGCGGAACTGACTTCAGGAAAGTGGGGTGGATAGAAACGACGCTACAAAGTTGCTGTTTGAATGAATGCTCTGGTAGGGGAGATGCCACCGAATTGGGGCGGGTAAAGGTCCGTGCCGGATACGGTAATTTTCCCGTATTTTGAGGGTGGTTACCAAGAAAGTGATCGCTGCTTACTGGATAAATTATTGATTATCAGTAGTTTTTTCTAGGCCTATCGAATCGAAACTGTTTGAGTAGTTTTTATTAGTCTGTCTTAAATGCTACGTTCGCTTGGTACATCCATTAACCTTAAAAAATTGTAGTATATGGCACTTATCATTCCTACAGAGTTGGCTAGTAAACATGGTCTTTTACCCTGCTGGATGCCCTTCGTAGCATTGTGTTCTGTCGAGACTCTTTTCTTACTACTATATACCTCTATTGGCATTTTTTATCTTTTGCCTTATTGACACGCTAACACTCGAACCTTTAGTATGGGCTGTTCATTTTAGGATTTATATGGAAAATGGGGCAGGAGAAATTAGCACAGCCATAATTGCAGGAACGTTACTGATGCTGCTGTTGGTGACATTTCTTACTTCCTTTTTCTTCGTATACCAAAAACGGATGTTTAAACATCGACAAGACCTGGCAGAAGCTAGAGAAACTTACCAGCGCGAACTTCTCCAGTCACAGCTCGAAACGCAGAACCAAACACTTGAATATGTAGGGCAGGAACTGCATGATAACATTGGACAGATGCTGTCGGTAGCCATGCTGCACCTGAATGGGCTGGAAGAGGAACTAGCGCAATCTGCCCACCAATCGACGGTTCGGCGGATGGTGGAGAGTATTGAAGGAACTATTACGGCGGTACGGCAACTCAGTAAAACGCTGGACAAAAGTACCGTGAAGCGATTTGGGTTAATCGAAAGCCTGAACCTTGAGCTGGAACGAATCCGGCAAACGGGGCGCTACCAGACGAATTTGCAGGTATTGGGGCAACCCTATGCGCTTAGCGACGAATCCGGGATTATTCTGTTTCGGATGGCGCAGGAGTCGCTTAATAATGCCCTGAAGCATGCCCGAGCCAAAAACCTCACCATCGAAGCTGATTATCAACCCGATGCCTTCTCCCTCAGCATTGCCGACGATGGGCAGGGTTTCGACCAGACGGAAGTAGTCGCCCGGAAATTAAGTCATTCAGGGTCAGGGCTTCATAATTTACGCCAACGCGCCCAGCTATTGGGCGGAACCTGCACCATCGACTCGCAGCCGGGTGCCGGAACGCGTGTTTGCATTACGCTGCCACACCAGCCTGCCCAATGAAAAATACCCCAATCGGGGTATTGTAGATAGCAGGTTAACCGGCTACCTTTCAGCCACATTGATAACCCGCACTACGATTTATGACCACCACCATTGCCATCGCTGATGACCATAGCCTGCTGGCTCAGGCCCTGTCCGATCTTATTCAGAGAATTGAGGGCTACGACGTGCTGTACGTAGCAGAGAATGGTCGGGATTTGCTCCGTCACCTGAATCGGAAGCAGATTCCTGATATCGTTCTGCTGGATATCAACATGCCCGAAATGAATGGGTTCGAGACCGCCCAGTATTTGCAGCAACATCATCCCGACGTAAAAATAATTGTGCTTTCCATGTTCGACCGGGAAGAAGATGTGGCCAGGATGGTTCGGTTTGGCGTTCGGGGTTACTTGCTGAAAGGGTGCCGCCCGTCGGAGTTGCGGCTGGCACTGGACGATGTCAGTAAAAAAGGATTCCATTACTCCGACTTCCTGACCAATAAACTAATCCGCAATCTGGCCCCCGGAGACAAGAATGGCACCATGCCAAAACCACTTCTTAACGAGCGTGAACTTACTTTCCTTAAACTAGCCTGTAGTGACCTGACCTACACGGAAATTGCCGATATAATGTGCGTAGCCCCACGAACCGTAGACGGGTATCGGGAGGTTTTGTTCCAGAAACTGAATGTGAAAAGTAAGACGGGCATGATACTGGAAGCGTTGCGTCTTGGCCTGATCGAACTGTAGGGATCCCGAAATGAGGGCTATCTTTGCAGGAAATCGCCAGATCCATGCAGTTGTTTTTTCATCGGGTCGATCTTCGCCTGAAGCATACGTTTACCATTGCGCACGACAGCCGGGATGTGCAGCCCACGCTGATTGTTGAACTTCGCGATGGCCCATTCAGCGGCTTTGGTGAAGCTACCGCCACCCGCTACTACGGCATCACGATTGGTGGTATGGTAGCCTCGCTGGAAGCCATTCGCAGTATAATCGAAGGCTATGATTTAGTCGATCCTGAGCAATTCTGGGCTGCTATGCACCCGCATTTTGCCGACAACCCGTTTGCGCAGTGTGCCCTCGATCAGGCCGCCTGGGATTTGTGGGCAAAAAAACAGGGTCAGCCGCTCTACAAATGCTGGCAGCTTGACCCCGAAAATAGTCCCATTAGCGATTACACCATTGGGCTCGACACACCGGAGCGAATGGTGGAGAAAATGCAGGAGCGTCCCTGGCCACTCTACAAGATAAAACTCGGCCGACCGGCTGAAGATATCGAACTCGTGCGGACATTAAGGCAGCACACCGATGCAGTTTTCCGGGTCGATGCCAATTGTGGGTGGTCGGCAGCTGAAGCGATTGCAAAATCGATTCAGCTGCGTGATTTAGACGTCGAGTTTATCGAACAGCCCCTGCCTGCCAATGATTGGGAAGGGGCTAAAAAAGTGTATCAGCAATCAGTACTGCCTATTATTGCCGACGAAAGCTGCATTGTAGAATCAGACGTTGACCGATGCGCGGGCTATTTTCATGGTGTAAACATCAAACTAACCAAGTGTGGAGGCCTGACCCCCGCCCGGCGGATGATTGCCCGCGCCCGTGCGTTGAACTTGCGGGTTATGGTCGGCTGCATGACCGAATCGAGCGTGGGTATTTCGGCCATCGCTCAGTTACTGCCGCTCCTCGACTATGCCGACCTTGATGGGGCCATGCTCATTGCCAACGACCCCGCAGCGGGTGTTACCTTCGATTATGGCCGGGTGGTGTACGCAACCGAAAACGGAACGGGTGTTCGGCTGTTACCGTATGAACAGTCGGCAGCATGAGCGAATCAGGGCAACAGGCAGTTTTTACGGTCGATCACCTTCCGGGCCGCACTATTGAGCACCACGAAAAGTTATATCGCTTCTTCAGCGGTACGGCATACCTGGGTCTGCCGCAAAATCCGGTTTTTCAGCAATTGATGATTGACGCCACTCGTCGATATGGTACTGTTTTTGGCAGTTCGCGCAACGGGAATTTACGACTCGGAATCTATGAGGAAGCCGAAGCAAAATTGGCTGCTTTCATTACAGACAAACTAACCGCCCTGACTCTTTCATCGGGCATGATGGCGGGTCAGGTCGTCAGCAACTGGTTACGGGGGCAGGGTATTTCAATTATTTACGGACCCCATACGCACCCCGCACTCTGGCACGAGCCGGTCGTTAGTCTGCCCACCGGGGCATTTGCCCATTGGGCCGCACAGGTAACCGACCAACTTACGACGTTTCCTACCGGCCCCGTAGCCATTCTGGTCAACTCGCTCGATGCCGTTCGTTCGGTTTACTTCGACTTCGATTGGGTCGGAAACTTACCCGACGACCGGGACATTACCCTCGTTGTAGATGATTCGCATGGATTAGGCGTGTTGAATAACGGGCGGGGTATCTGGCCGCAACTTCCGAAGAAACCGAACGTCAGGCTGGTTGTTACAGCTTCACTGGCTAAGGCAATGGGGTTGCCGGGTGGGGCAGTATTCAGTGATGTAGCAACGATAGCCGAAATCCGTAAAACCGCCTTTTTCGGTGCCTGCTCCCCCATGGCTCCCGCCTGTTTGTCGGCTTTCATGAAGGCGGATATTGTGTATGCCGAAGCAGGAGAACGGCTTCGCAAAAATATCCGTCTGGCGGAAGAATTACTTCTGCCAACGGGCCTCTTTCAACACGCCGGTGGGTATCCGGTTTTTTTTACGGAGCAGGATGGCTTATATCCTTACCTGCTTCAGAAAGGTATCTGTATTTACTCGTTCGCCTACCCAACCGCGTCCGACCGGGCCAATACCCGCATCGTGATTAGTACCTTTCACGAACCCGGCGATATTGAACAACTGGCCAGACAGGTTTATACCTTTCTGGAAGCCGACTGACGAAAGATACTGCCGTTCGGGATGCTGATAAGTATGTTACAGCGACCGCAGAAAATCCAGACTTTGCGGAACCTGCTCCATCGAGCGTGAGGATTCGTCTTCAATGAAAAAGTGCTTCACTCCCGATTTTTTGGCCTGTTTCATTATGGCCGCAATGCCTACATCGCCCTTACCCAGCACAACGTTCGATTCTACGTCGGCACGGCCATTCTGACTATCGGGGGTACCGGGTTTACGATCTTTGAGGTGCATGAGCGCAAACCGTTTCGGGTACTTCTGTAACAAGGCTACCGGGTCGTAGCCGGGCATTTTTACCCAGAAAACATCCATCTCGAAACGGACCGATTTCGGGTCGAGATTTTCGGCCAGATAATCGAAAAAAGTGCCGTCTTTATAGGTTTGAAACTCGTACCCATGGGTGTGGTAGCATAAGGTCAGGTCATTGTCGGCCAAGAGTTTACCGGCCGTATTGAATACGTCTACGGCCCGATCTGCATCGTAAATGGTAAACGCATCACCAGCATGCGGAATCCAGGCACAAACGACGTATTTAGCCCCCAGGGCTTTGGCTTCGGCTATCACTTTGGGCACGTTTGAGTCCAGGTCCTCATAGCTTGCTCCGGTACTGATGGCTTTGATCTTGTTCTCGTCCAGTAATGTTCGGAAGTCGGTCAAACTAAGCCCGTACGTTCCGGCAATTTCAGCCTCCCGAAAGCCCATCTGCTTTACTTTCGCCATGGTGCCCGGCACATCTTTGGCAAACTGGTCGCGAAAACTGTATAGCTCTATGCCAACGGGTGCGGGTTTCTGAGCCAGTGCCGCCAGATTGCCCAGGAACAGGAAGGGGAGAAGGAAGTATACGTTTCTCATTATCAGAATCAGGCTAGTATTGTACAGTGTCTGGTGATAGTAATCTATCGTAAACGGTAAACCAGATACGGGCGACTATTTACCCGTTTGGGTCGTAAACGTACTTTCAAAAATCTTGTCGGCGTTACCCGTTTCGAACCCTTCGCGCCGGTGTTTCCGGGCAAGCTGACTGGCGGGTAGATGCTGAAACTGGGGCAACACCCGCCGTTCGGCGAATTCAACGTAGGAACCCGCAATGCGGTATATGTCGGCAGGCAATCCTGCACCTCCGGCAAATTCAGCGTCGATCAGTTGGGCTACGGTGGATGCCTGACGTAAATTCTCGTCCGGGCTGATTTTGATGGTACCTCCCGCCGAGTTGAGCCGGAACCCCCGATTTTCCAGAAACTGCACAAACTCCTCGATGGTGTTATAGCCCGGCTTGAGGTTATGGACGCTGATGGTGAAGTGGTTCAGGTAGTATCGGTTATAAATCACCCAGGCCGCGTATTCACTTTCCTGAAGCAGGGTTTTGTAATCAGACAACGTGGGCGTTTTCCAGAGCGGCTGATGTAGAAACTGGTCGACCGCTGCTCCATCGTCCAGATTCAGCGCATCAACCGGGTCGCTGTTTACGCTGCTGGTGTAGCGGTGGATTATGCGCTGTGCTTCGGATGACAGATCATCGACGCGGAGTTCGCTGGCAAAGATTCGGGGATAATGGGGTTCCGGTGGTGCGTACCAGTAGGCCGTTAATTTCTTCTCGATGAAGTTATACTCATCCCGGCGTTCGTAGCCATAATGCAGGAATACTTTCTCGAAAGAAGCCAGCCCCAGATTTGGCACGCCCATGGTTCGGAAGGCAACGTGGTCATTCTCCACGTCGCCCGCCGATTGAATGATACCGGCATCCAGCATAGCGTTGAACACATTTTGTACGTCGGGTACGCGCTCGCTGTACCGGCGCATCAAGCCGTTCAGCACGGTGTCGAGGGGTGTTTGTGAGGAAGTCGTTAGCATAAAATAGTAGTTTGTTATCCATCAATTCGTTTCCCACCGACTCCGGGCCAGCAGCATATCTTTGCCCGATTCGGTGTGAACAATCCGGTGCAGGAATGTCTGCGGGGTTTCAATGGCAGATTGTATCTGGACGGAATCCCCCCAGTGGCTTTCGGTCCGGTAAACTAAATCAATTTCGGTTAATTTTTTCGTTCGTAGTGTTTCATTATCAACGGTCTCGAGCAACCACTCGACATACGCTACGTTGTTGACGTGCTGATTCTGGTCGATACTTAGCCAGCCTACTACGCTTTCCTTCGTTTGAGTTGGTGTAAAAGGGGCTGACTGAAAGTCGGGTTTGAGTGGTAATTTAGGTAGATGGGGCAGACCCGTTGGGGGATTCAGGCTACGAATGAAATCGGGCATCGGTACCATCGTTCGTTTTTCAATGCTGAAAACGAGCCATGTACTGCTTGCTTCGGCGAGTAGCGTGTCATCCCCGGCCAGTACCCGAAAGTCGCGGTAGATAAAATACTTCTCCACCTTGGTTGGGTAGGTGACTATGCGAATAGTCTCGCCGTAGCGCGGGTACTGATGCATCCGCAGTTGAAAGCGCATGAGCATCCAGCCAACCCCCCGCTTTGCCAAATCAGCAATGCCAATGCCGTAATCGAGCGCATTTCGGTTGGCCGATTCCTGCATCATATTCATTAGTGCCGGAATGCTCATTCGCCCGGATGCATCGCATTCGTAGCCACGAACGGTAAAGGTATCTGTCTGGATAAAGGCCATACGACAAAGGTAACGGACGGTGGAGTAGGTGCGACGTGAAAAGCTCGTTTTGGGTAGCAGAAAACAGGATTGACGATTACTCTTCATCGAGTCGCAACAGCGTAGTTCCATCAGGAGTCCTTCACCTGTAAAAGGTGTTTATCGCGAACGTTTTCACTCCAATTCGATGAAAAAATGTTCAATCATGAATTCATTCAGCACAAGATTGTTTTTTATTTGTATAAAACCGTACAATTCGAAAGACTGTTTGGCATCTTTGCCGTCTGTACATATATTGTTCCATGAAGAAACAAAACGCCCGCCAATCACAATCGCTCAAAGGCATGACTCAGTCGCAGGGACAGTCTACGGCTAACTTTTCATTTGCTGATTATCAGACCGATAATTTCTTTGACGAGATGTTTGCCACCGAAACGCAGGTTCGGGAAGGGTATGTACCCTTTCAGCAACGGGTGGAGCAAATGACCCGCAAAGACCTGGTGGGGCGGCAGCACGCGGCCGAACGGGCGCTGATGAGCATGGGTATTACGTTCAACGTGTACTCGGAAGGAGAAGGTACGGAACGGATTATGCCGATTGATATTATTCCCCGCGTTATTGAATCGGCGGAATGGAATCAGCTGGAAGCCGGTCTTATTCAGCGTATCAAGGCAATCAATATGTTTCTGGACGATGTGTATAATGACCAGAAAATTCTGGACGATGGCATCGTTCCGCGTGACCTGATTGAATCCAGTAAATCATTTTTACCGGCTTGTCTGGGTGTAAAGCCTCCCAAAGGTATCTGGTGCCACATAACCGGTACGGATTTGATTCGGGGTGATGATGGTCAGTACATGGTACTTGAAGACAATCTCCGTTGCCCGTCGGGGGTGTCGTATATGCTGGAAAACCGGGAACTGATCAAGCAGACATTTCCTGAAGTATTGACCCAAACGGGGGTTCGCCCCGTGTCCGATTACCCGATGCGGCTGCTCCAGATGCTCCAGTTCATTGCCGACCGGCCCAACCCAACCGTAGTTGTCCTGACGCCGGGTATTTATAACTCAGCCTATTTTGAACATTCTTACCTGGCCCAGCAAATGGGGGTGGAACTGGTGGAAGCCCGGGATCTGGTGGTATCGGGTGGGTACGTTAAAATGCGTACGACGAAAGGATTTCAGATTGTCGATGTCATTTACCGGCGTATCGACGATACGTTCCTAGACCCGGAGGCTTTCAATCCCGATTCGATGATTGGGGTGCCGGGCATTTTTGAGGTGTACAAAAAAGGGCGCGTTGCGCTGGCCAATGCCCCCGGTACCGGTGTTGCCGACGATAAAGTGATTTATGCCTATGTGCCGCGTATTATCAAGTACTATCTGGACGAAGAACCCATCATTCCCAACGTTCGGACATACATCTGCCGGGAAGAAGAAGACTGTAAGTATGTGATGGAGAATATTGAACAACTAGTGGTAAAAGAAGCAAACGAAGCGGGCGGGTACGGCATGCTGATTGGCCCCAAAGCCACTCCTGAAGAACATGATTTATTCCGGCAGAAAATCAGGGAAAATCCGCGCAATTACATCGCTCAACCCACTATTTCGCTCTCACGGGTGCCCTGTCTGGTCGATGGACACGCCGAAGGTCGTCATGTAGACCTCCGCCCTTACATCCTGTACGGCGACAGTGTTAGCGTTATTCCGGGGGGACTAACGCGGGTGGCCCTGCGCAAAGGGTCGCTGGTCGTGAACTCCTCGCAGGGAGGAGGTGGTAAGGATACATGGGTGCTTTATTGAGGTTTATAGTGTCAATGATGCCGTTTTCTTCCGTCAGACGGTGATTTATTGATTTGAATTAATTAACCGCCGAACCAACAATCGCTTTTTCGCCGGATTGCGACCACCCCCAACCCCCTCCTAAAACAGGAGGGGACTTGAAAAAGGGAACCCTTCAGCGTAGCCCCCTCCTGTTTTAGGAGGGGGTTGGGGGTGGTCGCAATCCGGCGGTTATTTACATCAAATCAATAAATCACCGTCTGACGGAAGAAAACGGCATCATTGCATAAACTACAAACTCGCTACATTTGCCCTAACTTGTTTAACCTTCCCGCTTTGACCGATTTAAGTATCATTATTGTCAACTATAAGACGCCCCAGCTTATTCTGGATTGTCTGAAGTCGGTTTATCAGCATACGGCTGGCGTTAGTTTTGAGGTAATTATTGTTGATAATCAGTCTGAAGATGCCAGTCAGGCCATCGTTCAGGCCGCTTATCCCGCCGTGCGCTGGTTCGATATGGGCTACAATGCTGGTTTTGCCAGAGCAAATAATCTGGGCATCCGGCAGGCGCAGGGGCGGAATATTCTGTTGCTTAATTCGGATACGCTCCTGCTCGACGATGTCCTGAGCCACTGTGTGCAGGTGCTTGATACGCAGCCCGGTGTGGCCGCCGTGAGTGCCATTCAGTTACAAGCCGACCGGCAGGTTCGCCCCAATCTGTACACTACATTTGGGCAGATGCGCCGGGCTTTCTACATTCTGCCCGGTGGCGTAGCAGCCGAAAAATTGCTGCAACGGCTAATGCCCGACCCGCACTATCCCGACCCCAACCAGGTGGAGTGGTTGTCGGGGGCTTTCCTGATGACCCGGCCCTCCGTTATTGAAAAAGCGGGCGCACTGGACGAAAGTTTTTTCATGTACGGCGAAGATGTAGAATGGGGGTACCGGCTGGGAAAACAGGGACGGCTTCTGTTACTGCAAAACGAGAAGTTCGTTCATCTGGAATATGGCAGCAACAAAGACAATCAACAGTACGTAGTAACGCATATCAACCGCTTCAAATCGCAGGTGCAGGTGTCACAGCTGCTATGGGTGCGGAAGCAGTACGGCGTTGGGGCATATGTGGTGCTGATGCTGCATTATGTACTCATGATTCCGGTTGTGTTCATCTGGAAGATGGCCGTCAACCTCCGCGACCGGCGGCTTCCGTGGGCTGAACTCGATAATCAGTGGGCTTTTACGAAGCAGGTTGGTATATTTCTGCGGTTCTTCTGGAGAACGGTGTTTAACCAACCCGGATTTTATAAAGTTTAATCCGCTTTTCCGGAAGGCCGACGGCAATCAATACATTTTTGCCGGTAGAAATCGTTGTACTTGAAAACCAAATACTGCAATGCGATTTGTTTACCCGATTGGCCTTTTCTGTCTTTTCTTAGGTGCCTGCCTGTGGCCTCATGTCAGTCAGGCTACCCACGTACGGGCGGGTGAGATTACCACCAAACGAATCTCCCAGACATCACTTACCTATCTGATTACCTTCACGGCCTATTACGACGAAATAGGCGGCAGAGCCGCGTCTAATCAGGCCGACTCCTATACCTTTTGTTTTGGTGACGGCAGTACGCAGGAAGTGAGACGCAGCAGTCGAAGGTTCATCAACGGAAATACATCATCCGTCAACAGCTATACGGTTGTGCATACGTATCCCGGTCCGGGGGCGTACACCGTCGGCATAACGGTTCAGAATCGAAATCAGGGAACAAATAATTTGCCCCCGCCGGGTTCGTCACAGAATATTCCCTTTTATGTCTCGACCACGATACTTATCAACGCGGCCCTTTTGACCAACTCTACACCGGTGATGCTCAATCCTCCGCTGGATTCGGGCCGAGTGGGTCAGAAGTTCTGCCATAACCCGGCCGCTTTTGATGCCGATGGGGATAGTCTTGCCTATCGACTCAGTGTGCCCAAAACATCCACCACTCCCACCGGTTGCGTTGGGCGGGATATCCCGGTGTATCAGGACCCCACCCGCTTCAGCACCGCCAGCGAGGCCGGCGGTACGCCTACTTTCTCCATCGACCCCCGTACCGGCGAACTCTGCTGGGACGCTCCCGGCGAACCTGGTCAGTATAACTTCGCTTTCATCATTGAAGAATGGCGCAATGGGGTGCTTATCGGCGAGATTACCCGCGACATGCAGATCATCGTCGTCGACTCTAAAAACAAGCGGCCCCTGCTGGGCCCCATCCCCGACCTGTGCGTCGAAGCGGGCACGCTCATCAACCAGCCCGTCTCGGCCACCGACCCCGACGGACAGGCGGTCATCATTTCGGGTTTCGGGGGCGTTTTCAACGTTGGCCAGGATGGTACCCCCCTGCCCGCCGGGGAGCTTATTCAGCCCGCCTACGCCACCCTGACCCGGGGCGGCATCCAGCAGGCCCAACCCGCCACGGCCATCTTCAACTGGCAAACCAACTGCAGCCAGATTCGGGTGGCGCCCTACGATGTGACCTTCAAGGTGGCCGACGTGCCGCCCAAGCCCACCCCGGCCCTGGTCTCCTTCCAGACCTTCCGCATCCAGATCGTGGGACCCGCCATCCGGAACCTGACGGCCCGCCCCACGGCCACGGCTAATGGGCGGGCGGTGCAGCTCAACTGGGATGCCTACAGTTGCGGCAACCCCGGNACCACCATCGCCATCTACCGCAAGGAAGGCTGTGATGCAGTACCACCGGGTCCTTGTGTGACGGGTATCCCGGCGGGTTACACCAAGATTGCCGAGGTACCCGCCACGGCCACCACCTACACCGACACCACCGCCCTTCGCCGGGGCACCAGTTACGGCTACCGGCTGGTGG
>NZ_KB893410.1 GCF_000374085.1 Spirosoma spitsbergense DSM 19989
GTTATGTTTTTAGTGCTGGTTGTGTTGTGATAGTGATTAGTTTGTTGGTTATTGATATCTCTCTCTGCGGGGCAAGAAACAAAGATATTGACTGAGCAGGCGTAATAAGCTGAATCAGTCTAACGAGTCAATTGGTTGGTGCTTTTTAGGCGGGTGAACACCTCTACCTTATCGAACAGAGCCGTTAAGCCCCGTACTGCCGATGGTACTGCTGTCACAGGTGGGAGAGTAGGAAGGTGCCACCATTGAAACAAGAGTTAAGGCCTGTTCACAGTTGTGGACAGGCCTTAACCGTTTTTAAAGGGTAAGTTTTATAAGTAAGAAACTGTATAAAACCTCCTTTTTCCTATATTAGCTTTCTCTTAGTCAATCACATACATCAATGGCTGTATTTAAACTACAAATCAACGGTCGGGCTTATCAGGCCGACGTGGACTCTGATACCCCGCTTCTGTGGGTACTTCGCGATAATCTTGGATTAGTTGGTACTAAATACGGTTGTGGTATCGCGCAATGCGGAGCCTGTACTGTTCATTTGAATGGAGAGGCCACTCGCTCCTGCGTTTTACCGGTGTCGGCTGTCGGTAAGTCAAAAGTAACAACAATCGAAGGATTGTCAGTAGAGGGTAATCACCCCGTTCAGCGGGCCTGGGATAAAGTGGACGTACCGCAGTGTGGGTATTGTCAAGCTGGTCAGATCATGACAGCAGCCGCTCTGCTCAAAAAGAATCCGAAGCCAACACAGGCCGAAATTGATGAAACAATGACGGGTAATCTGTGCCGGTGTGGTACCTATCATCGGATTCGGGAAGCGGTGATGGTAGCGTCACAAACGTCAACAACTCCATCCTCTAAAACGTCAAAATCGAAATAGTTATGCAGACGTTAGAAAATACGAACCGAAGAGGTTTTCTGAAAATAGCCGCTCTAACGAGTGGAGGCTTGGTATTGGGTTTTAACTGGACGAAGACGCAGGCGGCCACCGCGCTTTCTGATGCGGATGTAGCGGCCCTTTCTGGTGCCGAATTTAACAGCTATCTGTCCATAAATCCGCAAGGTGTCATTACCATTCTATCACCCAATCCTGAAGTGGGACAGGGGATTAAAACGGCGTTCCCTATAGTTGTTGCCGAGGAGTTAGACGCAGACTGGACTAAGATCGTTGTTGAACAGGCACCTCTGGATACAAAGAAGTTCGAGCGTCAGGTTGCCGGTGGAAGCGGTTCTATTCCGCATTCCTGGAAACGATTGAGGACGGCTGGTGCCACGGCTCGTCAGATGCTGATGGAGGCAGCCGCCAAACGCTGGAATGTTCCGGTATCCGACTGTACAACCGACAAAGGGTTTGTGTTGCATTCGGGTGATAACCGCAAACTGAGCTATGGCGAACTGGCTACGGACGCTTCTCAACTGGCTGTTCCAACGAACGTTAAACTGAAAGAAATAAAGGATTTCAAACTGATTGGTACGTCGATCAGGAATGTTGACAATCCGAAAATTACAACGGGAAAGCCGCTGTTTGGTCTGGATTTTTATCGGGAGGGCATGCTGTTTGCCATGTTGCAACGGCCCGCTTTTGGCTACAAATTGAAATCTGTAGATTCAGCGGCTGCCAAAGCGATGTCGGGTATTATTGATGTTGTAACGTTTGATAATAACATAGCCGTTGTCGGGAAATCGACATGGCAGGTGAAAAAGGCGAAGGATGCGCTCAAAATAGAGTGGGAGAAGGCGGACACGCTGGAAAGTTCTGCTGATCATGATCGTATCTTAAAAGAATTACTGGACAGTACTAACGCAACTGTCCGGCGGAAAGATGGCGATGTGGAAGCAGCCTTTAAAAGTGCCGCAAAAGTGGTTAAGTCCGAATATCAGTGTCCATTCCTGTCGCATACTCCCCTGGAGCCAATGAATTTCTTCGCCCACGTTCGTCCTGACGGGGTTGAACTGGTTGGCCCAACCCAAACACCGGAACTGGCGCGTAACGAAACCGCTAAATTGCTGGGTATCTCACCTGACAAAGTAACCGTACAGCTTACCCGCATGGGGGGCGGTTTTGGTCGTCGTTTGAAAGCCGATTATGTGGTGGAAGCAGTGCAGGTGTCCAAGATGATGAAGGCCCCAGTAAAACTCATCTGGACCCGCGAAGATGACATGACGGGTGGAAGCTATCGTCCGGCGGTTCGCTATCGATTTGAAGCAGCACTCGATGCCCAGGGGAATATGATTGGTTACAAACTGCGTGGTGCCAGTGTTAACGCCGGTAATGCCACGCGGGAGGACAACTTCCCTGCCGGATCTGTTGATAATTTACTGATTGACAGTGCCGACCATAAATCACCCATTACAACTGGGCCATGGCGTGCGCCGATCACCAACTTTCTGGCATTTGCCGAACAGTCTTTTCTGGACGAAGTCGCTCAGGCGGCCGGTAAAGACCCCGTTCAGTTTCGACTGGAATTACTAGATAAAGCCAAACAAAAGCCCGTTGGAGCGATCAAATATGATATTGACCGCATGAAGGGTGTCATTGATCTTGCCGTTGAAAAATCGGGCTGGGGTAAGAAAAGAGGTGCCGATGGTAAACCGGTGGCGCAGGGATTCAGTGTTTACTTCTCGCACCGGTCGTATGTAGCACAGGTAGGGGAAGCCGTTATGCAGAAAGGTAAACCTGTGTTGCAGAAAGTGTACTCAGCCGCCGATTGTGGCGTGATTATTAACCAGAGTGGTTCACAACAACAGGTACGCGGATGCGTAGTTGATGGCATTGGCCACGCCATGTACGGCCAAATTACCTTTAAAGATGGCGTGCCGCAACAGAAAAACTTCAATGAGTACCGACTTATTCGCCTAAACGAAATCCCGGAAGTAGAGGTGCATTTTGTTCAAAACGAGATTGAGCCAACCGGCCTGGGTGAGCCGTCTTTACCACCCGCCGGAGCTGCCATTGCCAATGCTATTTTTAAAGCTACCGGTAAGCGTTTACGGAGTCAGCCGTTTATAGAGCAGGAAGAATTCAAGGATATACTGTCGTAATTGTCCAGCTAAATAGGTATATGTTTCGAAGCCCAGATCTGAATCTGGGCTTTTTTTGAACACTACCCTCCTTCTGGTGCTTAATAAGTAAGCCATATCACTCCTTGGACGAATTGAACGGGAGAAATCCAGTCGGTGGGACTTCCATTCAGTCTTATTCGAAACAAGTTATGAAAACTGTAGACCTTTTTTTACTTATTTATGCCGGCATACTGATTGTGTTGTCATTTGTCAACCTTCTTGGGCTGGACTACTGGTGGATACGAATCTGGGATTTTCCTCACCTGCAACTGTCCGTACTGGCATTGACTGGATTGGTGAGCTGGGGGCTTTTGAGCAGAGAATCGGGGTGGCCAATGATTGTGGTACCGATAGGTTTATTTACATGTTTGGTTTATCAGTGTTGGCTGATTTATCCATTTACGCCCCTGGCTCAAAAGCAGTTAGCATCGCTATCCAATCAAAGTGACAGTGGCGCTGTTAAGGAGAATACCATCAAATTGCTGGTTGCGAATGTGTTGATGGATAATGAGCAGGTTGGTGAGATTGTATCCATGGTTGACCAGTATGAGCCGGACATCGTACTGCTGCTTGAACCAGACCAGCATTGGGAAAAGGGGTTAAAGTCGTTGGAAAGTAGCTATCCCCATCGCATTCTATATCCTCTCGATAACACCTATGGAATGCTGCTGTATTCCCGTCTGCCAATCAAAAAGCAGGAAGTGCGTTTTCTGATTCAGAAGGACATTCCTTCCATGTACGCCCAACTCGAACTGCCATCAGGGCAACTCGTACACTTTTACGGTGTTCATCCAATGCCTCCAAGCCCAACAGAGCACTATCGCTCAACGGAGCGCGACGCCGAACTATTACTGGTTGCTAAAGAAGCCCGGGAACAGCAGGGGCCTGTGCTGGTGGCAGGTGACCTGAATGACGTAGCCTGGTCGCATACAACCCGCCTGTTCCAGCGTATCAGCGGCCTACTCGATCCACGCATCGGGAGGGGGCTTTATAATACATACAACGCTGATTACTTTTTCATGCGCTGGCCGTTAGACCATATATTCGTATCCCAGGATTTCCAGATACAGGAGATTCGTCGTCTCGCTGATTTTGGGTCTGATCATTTTCCCATATTTACATCTCTCACGTACACAGGGTCGAAAATGAAGCCGAAAACAGAAGTACCTACGCCGGACCACGATGATATAAAGGAGGCCAGGAAAACAATAAAGAAGGCTGGATAAAAGCTCTTTTTCTATCGGCTACTCATGGAGGGCATACGCTCTGTGTCGTATTTTTGCCCCAGCTTAACAAATCAGCTAGTATGTTATCAGAAAATCAACCTATACGGGTGCTTGTCGTTGGATGCGGCAATATGGGTGCATCACACGCTATAGCCTATCAACTAATCGACGGATTTGAGATTTGTGGCATTGTATCAACAGGGAACAGCAAGGTTGTTCTAAATGAAAGGTTGGGCGGTGGCTATCCCTTATACAACGATTACGAAACGGCTCTGAACGACACCAGGCCGGATGCCGTTTGTATCTCCACCTATCCCGATACACACGAATCGTTCGCCCTGATGGCCTTTGAGCAAGGCTGTCATGTATTTATGGAAAAACCCATTGCCGATACGGTCGAAGGGGCAAAGCGGGTGATGGCTGCAGCACAAAAAGCCGGGAAAAAGCTGGTTGTAGGGTATATTCTACGCCATCATCCATCCTGGGAGAAGTTTGTTGAGCTGGCGCAGGGATTAGGAAAACCACTGGTAATGCGCATGAATCTCAATCAGCAGAGTCATGGCACGATGTGGACCGTTCACCGGAATCTGATGAAAAGCCTGAGCCCTATTGTCGACTGTGGGGTGCATTACATCGACGTTATGTGCCAGATGACCCGGTCAAAACCAACCCAGGTGAATGCGATTGGCGCCCGACTGACCAACGATATTCCTGCTTCTAACTACAACTATGGTCAATTACAGATTCGGTTCGAAGACGGGTCTGTAGGCTGGTATGAAGCTGGTTGGGGACCCATGATGAGCGAAACCGCTTTCTTCGTCAAGGATGTTATTGGGCCGGATGGCTGCGTGTCGATTGTTGCCAAAAATGCCGGGGCTGCCGGAAAATCCGATAATGTTGATTCGCATACCAAAACAGAATCCTTACGAGTACACCGGGCTGCGCTGGATGCCAATGACCAGTTTGTAGAAACCGATACCTGGATTGACATGCAGGATGAGCCAGACCATCAGGAGCTTTGCAACCGCGAGCAACGCTATTTTCTCCGCGCTATCCGGGAAAACCTGGACCTGACGGACCACATGCAGGATGCTGTAAGCAGTTTGGAAATCGCTTTCGCCTGCGATGAATCCGTTCGGACAGGCATGCCGGTTTTCTTATAAATGATGAATGATGAATGATGAGTCAGCCAATTCATCATTCATCATTGTCTATACGTAGCGTTCCGTAATATGCCGGGCACGCTCATCGGTTTCAACCAGCAGGGGGTAGCGCGGCTGGGTCAGCGCAGTTTCCAGATCGGCAATGGTATCTTTGAAAAGCAGATTTACGGGAATTTCGTGCGATTCCTGTTTACTCTTGATGTACATCAGTGACGGACGAACCGTACCTGATGCCGCCAGTTCGTTGTACTGTTGTTTAGCTGCCATGAAATGCGCATCATCATTTCCGAACGAAATAACCCGTTCTGGCAACGGATTCGCTTTTCGATGGGCTAATTGAGCATCCAGTTCAGCCAGCATATGTTTCAGCCGAAAGGTGTCTTTGCCCGTGCGTATCCGTTCGCGGAGCGATTGCCGGATGAGGTAGGTGAGTGAATTGGTCAGGTTCAGGCCAATTTCGGCCATCTGCTTAAAAATCAGGGACGAAGGCGACATGCCCGGAATTGTGTTCGGGTCGTGTAAGAGCACATCACCCGCTGCGGTCAGAAACCCATCAATTCGGGCGTATACGTTGATTCCCAGGCGGGTGAAAACCTCAGCCACGGCCAGTTGAATTTTACGGTTATTCTCCAAACTCGTTCCCACTGGAATTCGCTTTTTTGTCGTATTGAGTTTGTACTTCGAGTTGAAATCGAAACTGGTTACGTTATAAATTTCCGTTGGGGGTAACGCAATGGCAATCTGGTCGTCGTCCTGAATAACGCCACAGGAAAACTCCTGCCCACTAATGAATTCTTCAAAGAGTACTTCGTCCTCGGCATTGACAGAACTGATCGTCAGCGAGTGACCGAACGACTCGAGTAAAGAATCGAACTTTTCGAGCAACTCCTTTGGATGAGTAAGCACCTCACCGGTTTGTTCAATAACGACCGGGAAACTAATGCCGGAATCAAGACTAACCATCTTTTGCGCCAATTCATGCTTGTGTTCGGCTGATAGGGTAGTCCACTCACTCAGTTGGCTCCAGCCATCAGGTTGGATAGTTGTGGTGAAAAAACACTGCTCAACAGACTGGCAAAACTGATTTAAGTCGGCTTCCCGCACAATGGCTACGCCGATGGAAGACCCCTGGTGCGGTGCTTTTACCACAATAGGTAAGCCCAGATGCTCCGTGAGAGACTGGAAAAACTGCGCCTTATCTGTCTGTTCATAAGCATCACGGCTGATGGTTGCCGTTTTCTTCTGTTGCCCATTGGCCAGCGCAATTAGTTCATTTTGCAGGATTTTGTTAATCCCCACCGCCGACCCGGCCAGTCCCGGCCCGGTATAAGGCATCTTATACCATTCCAGCAATCCCTGAATAGCCCCATCTTCGCAGTCGGGGCCATGCATCGCCAGAAAAGCCAGATCGAAGTGATTCCGAAAGTGTTCGGGCCGGAGTTCAGGCAGCGTTGCATCCAGAACCCCTTCCTCCAGCGACTCGTCGTACACGGAAAAACCGGAATCATCCTGTGGCAGTATGTCGCGTAGTGAATTCACCTGTAGAAAATCGGGAGTAACGAGCCGGAATCGTCCCCGCCCGTCAACAAAAACCAGGACTGGCTCGAACAAACCCTTGTCGAGGTTGGCCAACGCCGTACGACCTCCTGCAAATGATACTTCGCGTTCCCGCGCTGGTCCACCAAAAAAAATGCCTATTCTCACGAAATTGATAGCTATTGGAAGGTACAAAGAAACGAAAAAAAGCCGCCTGGTTTAAATCAGGCAAACTAACCCAGGTTAATAAATTGCTCATCTGGTCTATTTTCAGGCACTGCCAGGAGTCAGTTTAGTCGGTGATGGTGATTCAGATGAAAGACTATCGTAGCAGACTAGGCTATCGGTTTCTATGTTCCTGGTTCATTTATTACCATTCACCGCTTTTTTTGACCATTTGTCCTCAATTTTTATATTTATCGGCAAAGTACCTTGCATCACATAGTACCTTACTGTACATTTGTCTTATGAAATTCACGAAATTCTCTGTACACCAATGAATATCGAAAACGCCCAGGTGCAAATGCGGAAAGGCATTCTGGAGTTCTGCATTCTGCACATCATATCGCGGGGCGAAATTTATGCCTCCGATATGCTCGACGAGCTGACCTCCGCCCGAATTATGGTTGTGGAGGGTACATTGTACCCGCTGCTAACCCGATTGAAAAATGCCGGTCTCCTCGATTATAAATGGGTAGAGTCCACCTCCGGGCCACCACGCAAGTACTACATCCTGACCGATCTGGGGCAAAACTCCCTGGAATCGCTGAACGAAACCTGGCAGGAACTGGCCGAATCGGTCAATACGATTATCAACAAGTTAGATAAGCATACCAAAATGGCCAACGGCGCTGTGTCTGTTTCGCCTTCACCCGATGCCACAACACCACCAGCCAACGCTTAACCTATTCTCTTCCTTCAACCGAATCGTCGGACCACAATGAAAAAGACCATAAGTATCAATATCAGTGGCGTCATTTTCCACATCGAAGAAGATGGCTACGACAAACTGAGAAATTACCTGACTACCGTGCAGCAGTATTTCTCGACCTACGAAGACAGTCAGGAAATTGTTACGGACATTGAAAACCGCATTGCCGAAAAACTCCTGGCCAAACTGAAAGCAGCCGAAAAACAGGTTGTTTCCCTTGATGATGTGAATGAACTAACGGCCGCCATGGGTACCGTAGCCGATTTTGAAGCCGTTGAGGAAGAGGAAGTGCTGGTAACGAATGGCGGACGCTATTCCGCATCGGGTGCAGGAACTGGAGCGCAGGGTAAAGCCAGCGGAAATGTAACCGGTAACCCCACGCCCTATGCGCCCAACCCTTCGCTGGAGCCACGTCGACTAGTTCGCGATTTGCGCCGGAAAACGCTCGGGGGCGTGTGCGCCGGACTGGCACATTACTTCAATATGGACGTTGTATGGGTGCGGCTCATTTTCCTGGGCCTGTTTCTGGCACTTCCCCCGCTTGGTCATGAGTTTGGAGCTAGTGTGTCGGGCTTTACGTTTATCGTTTACATTGCTATGTGGATTGCCCTGCCCGGCGTGATGACTATTGAAGATGATAAAACCGTAAAAAAGTTTTTTCGTAACCCGGAAGACAAAGTCCTGGGTGGCGTTGCATCCGGTATCGCGGCTTATTTTGGGGTCGATAGGGGCATAATCCGATTACTGTTTGTGCTGGGGATTGTCTTTTTTGGCGTGGGCTTTCTGCTCTATATCGTCCTCTGGATGATTGCTCCCCAGGCCAACACCCTAACCGAGAAAATGGAAATGCAGGGGCAACCCATCACGCTTTCGAACATTGAGCAAAGCATTAAGCAGAATCTGAACATCAACGACCATCCAAACAGCGAAAACACGCTGACCCGTATTTTGCTGTTCCCCTTCCGGGCTATTGCTACCGTTATAGGTGGGCTTGGGAGTGCGTTGGGGCCGTTGCTGAATGGCGTTGTGGCCGTAATCCGGGTTTTTGCGGGTGTCATGCTACTGGTGGTTGCCTTTGCGCTGATGGTGGCTTGTCTGGCCGTTCTGGGTGCTTTCATTGGCTTCGAGTCGGGCGCACATTTTGGTGACCTGCCCATCGGCATGATTCGGGATGACATCTCGGCGCCTATGATGCTGTCGGCCTTTCTGACGGGTTTTATCCCCGCGTTTGGCCTGGCTATTCTGGGGGTTATGCTCATCACGATGCGGAATGTACTGAGCAGCCGTACGGCCCTTACGCTGGGTGGGGTATGGCTTGTGAGTCTGGTCGTGTTTGGGGGAACCGTTACGCCACTCATCGGTAGTTTCCAGCGCCGGGGTACGGTGGAGGAAACGAAGGTGCTGAACGTGCCGGCAGCCGTGCCCACCTTTGCCATGAACAACGTGGAGAACGATGACAACTGGCGGCCATCCATTGACCTGAAAGGCTACGATGGCACAACGCTGAACCTTGTCCAATATTTCCGGGCCCAGGGCCACAACCGGGCCGAAGCGCAGGAGAACGCTCGCCAGATAAAGTACGTGTATACCGTAAAAGACTCGACGGTTCGGTTCGATGAAACGATGGAACTGACACCCGATGCTCATTTTCGGGCGCAGGACCTGGATATGGACCTGCTGATACCGTACGAAAAACCATTCCGGATGACGGAGGAGTTTGCCCGGTTTATTCGGAATGAGTTCGGTGGGAAAGAAATTGACCGGATGAGTACCAGCCTCTGGAAATTTACGAAAGTAGATGGGCTGGTTTGCATCAACTACCCCCGCGAAAAAGACCGTAGCAACAGTGATGAAGATAATGACGTGACCGACCTGACCGACGAGGTGCAAAGTGCCGTATCCAATGAACTTGGTGACGATTTCGACCGGGTCAGCGACCACACCCGTCAGTTCAACGTCACCGATTTCTCGAAGGTAGACGTGTCGGGAGCTTTTGTGATACGTTTCCGCAAGGGCGACACGTTCAACGTGGTGGCCGATGGTCGGGAGGAAGATATGAGCGATATGGACGTTCGGGTAAACGGCAACACGCTCGAAGTGAAAATCGACCGTCGGGGTGGTTTGTTCGACTGGGGTAACCGCAAACGCGTTGGCCTGACCATTACCGTTCCCAAAATCAACGAATTGAAACTGTCCGGCGCATCGAAAGCCAGTCTGGCCGGTTTCGACAAGTACGATGAGTTGACTATCGACATGAGTGGTGCCTGCCGAACCGTCTTCGATGGGGATGTCGACAAACTGAACATCGAATTATCGGGTGCGTCGAACATCAACCTGCGGGGGCACGCCCGCCAGTTGGAAGCCGACCTGGGTGGAGCCAGCAAGATTGAAGCGGTTAACATGCGGGTGGAGAATGCATCGGTCGATGCGGGTGGCGCCAGCCGCGCTGATTTTGGCCAGGTAAACTCGCTGGATTCCGAAACATCGGGTGCCAGTAAAGTAACCAGGCAGTAAGAATGAATGATGAATGATTATAAAATCATTCATCATTCATCATTTTGGCCCCGGCCGGAAGCTTTTTTTACGTTCAGCGGTTATACTTTTGGGGAGTCGTTACAAACAACCACTCCCTAATTCACTAACTGACTGACTACTATGAATATTGGCGATAAAGTCCGGTTGTTACGGGCGAAAGAACAGGGTGTTGTGTCGCGGTTTTTATCCGACACCATGATTGAAATCGAAATTGAAGATGGATTTCGTATTCCGGTAATGCGCTCGGAATTAGTGTCCGTTTCACCCCTCGAATCCGAGCGACTGCTCAAAACCAACACCTACGCCCCCCAGAAAACGGTTGCTCCGTCGGCCCCCGCTATTCTTTCGAATCAGGGGATCTACCTGGCGTTTGTACCCGTCAATGACCGGGAGTATACGCTGCATCTCATCAATAATACAGATTGGGAGTTTGCGTATGCGCTGGGTGAGGAGTCGGCCGCACCGGGAGGGGGCGTCCAGTTTCGGGGATTGCACAGCGGTCTGCTGAAACCTAAGTCGCAACAGAAAATGAACGACCTGTATGCGCACGCTCAGTTTGAGGACTGGCCGACCTTTGTGGTGCAGGGGCTATGGTTCCGGGCGGGTAAATCATCGTTACGACCACCGCTGATAAAGCGTTTCAAGGCCCGGGCTACCACATTTTTTAAGCAGAAAACGACGCTGCCGGTACTCAACCAACCCGGTTTTCAGACGCAACTCGATGAGGACACCAATGTGCCTGGTAAGCCTGGTGCCGGTAGCAGTCAACAGCAGGCTGCGAGTGCTACGTCCGCCCAGTCGAGGATGACCACGATTCGTCCCGATGAACTAAAGGCGGAGATGCTCAAGCCCAAATCCGGCCCGATGGGTGTTTCAATCGAGCGGCCAACCTCCGTTGTCGATTTGCACATTGAAGAACTGTTGCCCAGCGGCCCCGGCAATCGCACATCGGCAGACCTGTTAAAACTCCAGCTCGATACCTTTGAGCGGTCACTCGAAAACGCCATTGCCAGCGGTATGAGCGACGTAACCTTTATTCACGGTATTGGTAGTGGTGCCCTGCGGTCGGAGTTACACCGGCGACTGGGGCACCACCCGAACGTTAAATTCTTTGAAGACGCTCAGAAACAGAAGTTTGGCTATGGTGCCACGAAGGTTACAATTAAATAGTGGCCCTGGCCCGGCAGCCGTGTACAGCCTGATGCGCCGGTGTTCTGCCGCATTGTGTTTCTTCGTCTTTGCCTGTCAGCCGTCAGGTGACCGTTTAGACACCAAAGCCCCCAAAGAATCCTATAGTACTACCGAAATGGAAGTTCGTAACGAACGCTTTTTATCCACCGTTCATGTTCCCGTTTCCATTGCCATGAGCGATGTGGAGCGGCAAATCAACACACAGGTAAACGGGCTTATTTATGAAGATAACCGGCTCGATGATGACCAGTTCATGGTAAAGGTCTGGAAACGCAGTAACCTGCTCGTTACGGCTCAGGATAGCCTGCTTCACTTCACGGTCCCCCTGAAGATATGGGCTAAAGCGGGTATATCGGTGCTGGGGTTTACGCAGTATAAAGAAACGGAGTTCGAAATTGATTTACGGTTCAAAACCAGTCTTGGCCTCGACCGCGACTGGTCCGTCAACACCCAGACCCAGGCCGACGGCTACAGTTGGGTGCGTCGGCCGACGGTGAGTTTTGTTGGCTTCTCGATTCCGGTAACAAACATTGTGAGCGGGTTGATTGATAAGAACCTGGGGAGCATTACCAAAACCATCGACCAGCAGGTTCGCCGGAATGTTGACCTCCGTACCCCTGTGCTGAATGCCTGGAATACGCTGCGCGAACCACGGCTGGTGTCGGAACAGTACCGCACGTACCTGCAGGTTGTTCCGAAGCGGATACTCATTACTCCCCTGCGATTTGAGGGGCGCGTAATCCGGGCCACCATCGGTATCGAAGGGCATATGCTGACCACAACGGGTAGTAAACCCGTTGTGCTACCCGCTGTATCCCTGCCCGACCTGACGGTGGTGCCGCAGGTGAAGGATGATTTTCAGATTGGCCTGCTCAGCGAAGCCAGTTATCCTGAAGCGGCCAAACTCGTAGCCGACGAATTTGTCGGGAAGTCGTTTTCATTCAGTGATAACCGTTACTCCATCACCATTACCAGCATGGATATGTACGGTCAGAACGATAATCTGATTATTAAGGCCGGGCTAAAAGGCACGGTCAATGGCGACATCTACCTCCGTGGCCGACCTTATTATGACCCACATGACCAGACTATTTCCCTGAAAGACCTGGAATATGATCTGGATACCAAAAACGTGCTGCAACGGTCGGCTAGCTGGCTATTGAAAGGAACCTTTGCCCGAACCCTGCAAAAAGAACTGACCATTCCGGTTGGCTCCCGGATTGCTGACATGCAAAAACTATTGCAGGAGCAGCTCAGGAACAATAAGATTGCCAAAGGAGTAACCATTAACGGCCGCATTGACGAGATTCGACCCGACCAGGTATACCTGACCCCAACTGCCCTGCTGGCCGTAGTGAACGCCCGTGGGCACATTGACGTGAAAGTAGAGGGTCTTTGAGAAACCGTATGTGTAGTCATTTTACGGGCATGCATAGTTCTTCGGTGGTCATTCGGTAGTACCTTTGCCATCTCCAACCAACTCAGGCTGGCTTATCGCGTTCCGCCAACGGCGGGATGAGGAAAGTCCGGGCAGCGCAGAGCACCCTACTTCCTAACGGGAAGGCGGATGGCGGGGAACGGCCATTCGACAGACAGGGCAACAGAAAATATACCGCCCGATCTACTGAGTGAATGAATGAGTTGTGAATGAATGAATAATACTCACGGTACTATTTACTCATTCACAATTCGCCCATTCACTCAGTAGATCGGGTAAGGGCGAACCGGTGGGGTAAGAGCCTACCGCCCAGTGGGCGACCAGTGGGGCACGGCAACCCTTAGGGGCTGAAAGACCAAATAAGCGTCGGACGTGGGGCGGCTCGTTTCCGTTCCGGGTAACCGGATGCCGACGCGGGTAGGTCGAACGAGGTGGCGGGTGACCGGCATCCCAGATAAATGATAGGCCATTCTGCCGGGCCGCACAGGTCGTAGGCAGGAGGACAGAACCCGGCTTATAGGTCTGAGTTGGCTGGAGACTTTTTTTGTGCGTAGGGCAAAGGCGCGTATACAGATAAAGCATGGAATTGGCATTGCCGATGAGTTATTGCCGTTAATGGCCAGTCTGGTGAAAGAACCTGAATCCAAACAGCGTAACGCTCCTGCTCAATCTTCGCTGGGCGGGATACTGCACCCGCTTGTATAGCATCAAATGTTGAATGATTATTCACCGCATTCCCGGAATGCCCTGTCAATAACAATCGACATTCTACGATTGGAGAGTAAACTATCTTTCAAATGCCAGTAACCCTTATTTAATCCGTTGAAGCCCGTTTTGAAACCGTACCAAAAAGCGGTCGATGTGCTGGAAGCATCCGGCCTGGTTTACTCTGGTTGATGTAGTAGACTATGAAACAACCCGAAAAGGTGAACCGGAAAAAGGCCTGGTCATTTCTCGAAAAAGTCTGGCTACATTCATTGCGAAAATTATCGAATCATCCGGTAGATACGCTCGTCAAAACCTGGGCGTGAACAAGCCAAATCCCTGACAACAGTTTGCCTCATAGGAAAATAACAGGAGAACGGTGGTAGATTAGATAATTCGAAAGCTCATGCCCGGGCTTTCGTTTTTTATTGATAATAATAGCACCATGCAAAGCCTGCTTATCGAGTATATCTATCTCATCCTGATTATCCTGGCCCTGATAATGGTGGCCAACAAGCTTCGCCTGGCCTACCCGATTGTACTGGTGCTGGGTGGGTTGGCGATAAGCATTACGGGTGAGTTTTCCGAGATTACCATCGACCCGGAACTGGTCTTCCTGATTTTTCTGCCTCCGTTGCTCTACGAGGCTGCCTGGCAAATATCCTGGAAAGAATTCTGGCGCTGGCGACGGGTTATTACCAGCTTTGCCTTCCCCATCGTTATCCTTACATCCTGCGTCATTGCGCTGGTGTCCCATGCCCTCATTCCGGGTTTTACGCTGGCACTCGGCTTCTTGCTGGGCGGCATTATCTCTCCGCCCGATGCTATTTCGGCAACGACCATCATGCGGAAAGTAGATGTACCGAAGTCGCTGGTGAGCATTGCGGAAGGCGAAAGTCTGCTCAACGACGCATCATCCCTGATTGTACTTCGCTTCGCGCTGGCCGCGGTCGTGACCGGACAGTTTCAGATGCAACAGGCTGCCGCTGGTTTTGCGCTGGTCGTGTTCATGGGCATTGGTATTGGTTTGCTGGTGGGCGCGTTCTTTTACGCTATTCACCGCTGGCTACCTACCACAACCAGTATCGAAATAGTATTGACCCTGGTAACGCCCTATTGTATGTATTATGCAGCCGAGCACTTCCATTTTTCGGGCGTACTGGCGGTGGTTAGTGGGGGATTGCTTCTTTCCAATAAACGACAGAGCATGCTGACCTACCAGAGCCGGATTCAGGGCATAAACGTATGGACCAGTCTGGTATTCGTACTGAACGGGTTGATTTTTCTGCTCATCGGTTTCCAGTTACCCTTTATTGTTCGGCAACTTGGCGAGACCAGTCTGAGGAGCGCTATTGGCTATGGCCTGGCTATCTCGGTAGTGCTGATGCTCACCCGGCTGGCCTTCACGTTTGGCGCGTCCCTCTTTACCCGTTTTATCAGTCAGTTTATCACGGTGGCTCAGGCAAATCCAGGCTGGCGCAACCCCCTGATTCTGGGCTGGGCCGGTATGCGCGGTGTGGTTTCACTGGCCGCTGCCCTGTCCATTCCCCTGGTGGTTGGGGCAGGGCAGCCGTTTCCCCATCGCAATCTGATTCTGTTCATCACGTTCATTGTCATCCTGGTAACGCTGGTATTTCAGGGGTTGACGCTGCCCTGGTTGATAAGAAAGGTGAAGCCGGAGGATGACGCGGTTCCCGAAGTGAAGCAGGAGCTTGTTATTCAGCAGAAGATTACGGAGGCTTCGCTTCAGTTTTTGCAGAAGCAGACCGAAGCAGACCGACCCGCCAATGAACACGTGGCCAACCTGTACCAGCGACTGACTATTGACCTGCGCTTACTCCGGCAGGAATTGGACGGTACGGAAAATGCGAAGGTAAATGCCCGGGTAGACTATCAGCGTACCTATCTGGATCTGTTGGAGCAACAGCGGAACTGGCTTGGCGAAATGAACCGCCAGTCGGACTTCGACGAAGAACTGATTCGGAAACAACTCTCCCTGATTGATATTGAAGAATATAAGATCCGGGAAGAACTGATTCAGGATAACAGTAACGACGAGTTATAACACTGAAATTTTATCTCATCAGCATACGTATTTTGCTGGTGCGAAAAATAGGGCCTTTTACAGGGTTGTCAGCTAAACGCAGTACGATACAGTTACAATCAGGGCTTTATTCCGGAGCCCCTGTTTTGGCTATGACAAGCATAGATTTAGCTATGTAAGGGTATTTGTTAGTGCAGACATTTGCCAAAACAAAACCGACATCGCTATGATTTTAGTGAAACTCGGAAACATGTCCGGTTGGGCTGTAAACGCTGACCTTGCGGCCTACTTCCTGTGGATGTGCTCGCTGAACTGTGTCAGCGGGGTTTAGTCGAAGCGATGGGCTTGAATGCGTTCGTCAAAGATAATACTGAATTGGTTAATCAACTCCTTCCAGTTATAGGTTGTCGTCTCCCACTTGGTGTGTAGGTTTTGGATCGTCAAATAGACCAACTTTTGCAGGGCTACGTCTGAGCTAAAAGCGCCTTTCGTTTTAGTCACTTTACGCAACTGACGGTGGTAGCCTTCGACGGTATTAGTCGTGTACATCACCT
>NZ_KB893411.1 GCF_000374085.1 Spirosoma spitsbergense DSM 19989
GGATGGACTATAAAACGTATCGTAAACGGGGCCTTCTGATTGGGTCTGGGGCTATCGAATCAGCTCACCGAACGGTGATGCAACGACGGTTGAAGCGGTCTGGGCAACGCTGGAGTATTCGGGGTGCGCAGCGTGTTCTAAACTTGCGCGTTTGCCTGATGAGCAACCGATGGAATTTGGTTCGTCAGCAGATTGAGCCAATCAACTATGCGATGGCCGCATAGCGACATTTTGAATTGCACCCATGTTTATTCTTGTTAGATGGTATTGATGAAGTTCCAGAAAGTAAACAATATGGTAGTATAGAAATTTCAAGAACTTCTATTGCAAAATGGCTTATCCAGCAAGTAAATAATTATGGTAAAATGAATTCTGACAATCGATTTATCTTGACTACAAGACCTACCGATTATCATATTTTTTCTGGACATTTTCAATTATTTAAAATAGAAGACTTTAATAAATCTGAGGTAAAATTATTTACAAAAAATTGGTACTCTACATATAATGATATACTACGGCTTGCAATCGAAAGTGATCCTAGAGAGTATAAGCAAAAACATTATCGATTGGTATTGAATAATTTAATAGAGAATAGAATAGCTTTCCAAAAAGCGTGTGAAATTGAGCCCCTAGTAGAATTAATACAAAACCCGTTACTTTTATCGTTAGTGTTGTTAATTCACAGTATAGAAAAGACATATTCCGTTGACAATGCTGAGGGGCTATACGAGCAATTTGTAAAGACTCTTCTTTACCGATGGGACGATGTGAGGAACATGGATTTTTACCCAACTTTGTTTGGTAATAAACATTTTGACCGGCTATATGAAGTAATTCGAAAAGTTGCATTTCGTTTCTCTGAAAAAGAAGATACAATATTGAACGTTAATCAAATACGGGAGGCCTTGTTGCAATTTATTGCACGTTACGGTTTGGAACCTAATCAAGTTGCTTCGGCGACAGATGAGTTATTGAAAGCTTTACGTGACCGTAGCGGATTATTAACTGGTAAAACTGTAAGTGATTCTTTTGATGAGACTACCTTTGAATTTCAACACAAAACTTTTCAAGATTATCTTACGGCTATTACCTTACACCGCGATAATCTGTTGCCATCCGGAAAGTTTTCTTTGGATGATAAATTAGGAAATCCTTTTTGGCAAAAAACTATCGAATTCTTTGTTAATAGTGGAAATCCAGATTATTTCTTTGAGCAATATATTAACAATATAGAGTCAAATACTATTTATATTAATAATTTAGATTACTTTATTAGGTTCTATAATTTGGCTCGTGCAAAAGACCCTAGTTTAGAGGGGAAATTAATAAACAAATTGTTGGCTGTTTTTTTTGAAACAGACTTAGTTAATGAAGTCATATATTTATACCGTGTTCTACATTTATTTAAGCTAGATATTAATCTTTTTGTCAATTATTTTGAAAGTGATGTTACTTCAGAAATATCCGCTTATAAATCAGCTTATTGTGCTTTGCTGGTTAATGATAATCATCAATATAAGCTTATTCGCTCTAAATTTCTTTCTAAAATAGCCAGCCTTAAGTTTAAACAGGAGTTTGGTTATAATTTTATTGAAATATTTTTATGCAACTATATGATCATTGATAATGAAGATTTTACTGGGTATAAATTGATGTTTGAAGAATATAATTCAAATCCATACATGATAGCTATATATTTTGATTTTCTTTTTGTAAAAGAATTTCATAGAATAAGAACAATAAATAATAGGTTATATTTTAAGTCTGCACCAGAAGTACATGAAGAAATCACAAACATCTTGAAAATAAAAAACTTATTAGAATGGAAAGATTGGCCTAAAAGTAATAAGCTGGACTTTTTAATCGATTTGTATTACCTAGACAGAGGATTTGCTTATCCAGTTAATGTGCCTAATAGTCTACTTTATTATAGGCTTTTTTCAACAAAGGAAAAAAATACCCCTATTATAGATATTGTCTCAAAAATTGAAAAAACTAATTACAGTATTATTTTATCTGGTGTAGATAAATTTATAGAGCAAAATAGGAAAATTTTTTCAAGCCTTTCGCAAAAAGAAGTAGAGATGTATTTTAAATATTACTAATTACATTTAGTATAAAATATGCTACATACTTTATAAAATATTGCTTATAGACAATAAAAATTTTTACTGTCTATAAGCAATGTGTCGACTTTTTTCAGTTTCTAGATATGCAGGATCAATTAGCTGATCTGCTTGAGAAGCCTGTAAACCTGGCTATTGACAATGAATTGCCTCCCTAATCAAGCCCTATATCGAACTCGAAGTGCGACTGATTTATGAGAAAGCTGCTTGACTATAAAATTCGGTTACTACCCATACTTCATTCTATTATGACTCAGGGCTTTCTTATAAAAATGCCGCAGGCATGAAATCGTTGTAGAATGAGGTTGTTAAACTCCCAAAGAACTTCGTAGGAGTGACATCTTTAATAAATTATATCACTCTTACGGAGTTCTTTGGGTCGTGTAAATAGGTTTTTTCTGCACAGATACCACTTTTACGAGGTTATAACTTTTTATAAGAAAGCCCTGTATTGTGACTCTAGTGCTAGATGCCTGCACAAACCATATACAGTCCGCAAACAGCTGGAGTTCATTCACCGACCCACATGGTCTTTCCGGGTTTGTAGCTGCTTTAGCACTGCATTCAACTCTTTGGGCTTCCGCATGTAGGACGATAAATCATACAGGGAGACGGTGCGAAACTCGACGGGGTGGCTTTCGCTTTGCAGGGATATGTAGCCTTCGCTGAGGGGTTGCCCGTCTTTTTTGACGGCCGGGTCGTGGTGAATGACATTGCCACCCCCGATCTGCGGTTTTGAATAGACCATCACCGTGTCGCCTTCAACGATGTGCCTGATTAGCGAGTCGCCCAGCACCAGGGCTTCGGCATGCACCCATTGATCTCCGGCGTAGGTTTTCGAGTTGGAGTCGATGCAGTGGGGCGTAAAGAGTTTCCCGTCCCGCACTACGTTTGTGCCGGGTGTACACAGGTTACCCGTGTGCCGCTCGTGCTGACCATCGCCCCCCAGCAACTGCATTTCCAGCGAGATGGGGAAATCCTGTTTCAACCCCATAGTTTTGGGGTCCTGCCCGTGCAGCATCGCCCCGCTGTTGCGCGTGGCCCAGCCGGGCCCGCCTTTGGCCTGCTCACCAACGAATCGATACTCCATCACCAGCAGGTAGGCCGAAAAGGGTTTATTGTAGAAAATATGGCCGTACTGCTCGTCGAAGGCGTTGTATTGGTCGTAACGCACCACCATATTCCCGTTCTCTACCCGGAAGGTGTTACCGAAGTTATCGTTGAGCGGATGGCCGGTTATCTTCACCGCCCAGTTTTTCAGGTCTTTTCCATTGAAAAGCTCCGTCCATTTGCCCGACTGAGCCAACGATAGGGTTGTGGTAAACCAAAAAGTAATCAATAAGCTAACTAGACGCATAGGACAACGTTGTAAAAAAGGGGGCGATTGTGTGTATCGACCCCCTTGTAAGCAGTTGAATAAAGTATCTGTGTTGATTAAGCGACAATTGTCAGGCGGTTAATTCCTCGTAGGCAGCCTGCAAACTGCGCGCAATACCGTCGCCCTGCCACTCGCTAACGCCCGGAACAGACGTTGCTTTCATCACTTCTTCTTTTGATTTTCCGGCCTTGATTTCCTGTCCGACAAAGACGAGTAGTTTTTCCAGGTAATCCTTAAATGCCTTGATGTCTTCTTTGGTACCCGTTATTTTTTCGGGGTCGAACGCGTGGCCGAAAACAAAGATTGTTTTGTTATCGAACGTCGTCAATGTCTTATCCAGAACCGTAATCCAGCTTTTAACGCTGGCCCCGGCACTTCGGTCAACAAAGGGGTACCGGCGATTGAACACCAGATCGCCCGTGTGTACTACGTTGGCGTTTTCGAAGTGGATCAAACTGTCGCCATTAGTATGGCCCGGCCCGAAATAATACGTCCGGATGCTCTCTCCGCCTACCTTCTTTTTCCAGCCATTGCTGAAGGTGGTATCGGGATAGAGCTGTTTGTCTTCCGTCTTCGATTTTTCGGCTACGGCCTTCTGGTTTTTCAGCGAATTTTCGTGGGCCACCACGTGCTCCACCAGACCTTTGAAGGCAATATTGCCGCCCGTATGATCGCCGTGGTGGTGGGTGTTCATTAGCAGATGAATGGGGATATCAGACGTCTTTTTCAGACCCTCAATCAGATGCTGTGCCTGTTCCGGAAACTCTGAGTCTACCACTACCCACCCTTCTTTGGTGCGGAGGTAGGCAATGGTACCGCCCTTCTCAGTAAATACCCCCACCGAGTCGCGAACCATTTTCATCTTATACGGGTCGTCGGCAGCCAGTTGGGCAAAAAGAGGATGGTTTATCAATGATACACCGCCTATGGCCAGTGCGGAGTAGTGAACAAAATTTCTGCGATTCATTTACCTGTTTATTAAGAGTTAATCGTTGGGGCTAACTAGTACAGGACGTTTTCGCGTATCAATGCTAAACAGCCATTAGTTCCGATAAATATACGCAGGCTGATTCATTTTTCGCGTGGGTTCACCATCTGATAACGTATAACGGGGTAATGGCAGGGCTACGGATTATCTAACTACGAATCAGTCCGATACTGTCCGTTAACTAAGCCGTAATGAGGTATAATCTCTGACCAGCCTATTTATACGACCTGATTGGATTGGGTTTGTCAGGCTAGTCAGAGAAGGTGAAAGAGTTGGTTATTACCCCTTACCAGACCAGGCAGAATCAGCCGTTGTTAGTATTGCCGGTCAGAGCCAGTCCACCACCAACAAGGCCGTTATCTGTTTGCCTCACATAAAGACCGGTGCTCTTAACCAGGCTGTTACCTATATAACTATCGCCGAAAAGGCTCTTTCCGTTACGTTCAGCTACACCCATACCGACTGTAGTGCCGGATTTTTTGCTAAAATAGGTATAGAGGCCAAAACCGGCAGCCAGTGTTGCGCCCAGAGCAATGCCTACAATAGTCGTTACTTTCTTATCCATGATGGTTCTTGAAGTTGTTTGCAGCAATAACAGCCGTTCGTTCAAATGGTTTTAATACATCCAGTTAACCCCGCCCAACTGTCAGTTTGCCGGAGGGCGGGGAGCCCAGCGACAAGGAGTGATTAACCAACTGCAGAAGTGAGCCTGCTCGTAAAGCGGTAAGCCTGTTTAGTTGAATAGTCGGGATATACGATCAGGAGCGTTGAAACAGATACCACATACCCGCAACAATAATGGTTTCAATTATACATACATGCATCGTGTTGTGGTGGGCCAGTTGGCGAAGCAGAAAATGCAGTCCGAGGGCACCACCCGCAATAGGAATACCGAAAAAGAACTGTAGCACATTATTCCGCTGCCTCATGTCGACAAAGCCATAAAGAATCTTAACAACCCCTATTCCAGCTATGAAAACGAGTGGTGTTAACAGACTAAATAGTGTCGATATAACCATTTGTTCGGTTGCCCGCTGGGTTTTAACCTCGATTCAACGTGCTTTATTTCAACGTAAAGAGTAACCGGAAGGTTTTATTTAGGGTAGTCTGCATCCCAGCACGCATTGTCGATTGTCCAGATACGAACACAAGTAAATACTTCACGGTATTCACTGCACGGCAAGAATAATCTTGCCGATGTGGTCACTGCTTTCCATGAGTTCCTGTGCCTTAGCGGCTTCGGACAAGTGAAATGTACGGTAAACAATTGGCTTGAACTGTCCATCGGCCACAAGGGGCCAAACATGCTTCTCTACGTCGGCAGTTAGCTTCGCCTTGAAGTCGGCATCGCGTGGCTTTAACATACTGCCACTGATTGTGATGCGCTTTTGCATTAGCGTTGGAATACGAATCTGACTGTCGGCACCCTGCATGGCGTTGATAAACATCAGCCGACCATCCATTGCCAGCAGGTTCAGGTTTTTTTGGGTATAATCACCGCCAACCATATCCAGGATAACGTCGATGGGTACGCTACTCAATACCTGCTCAAAGTCTTCTTTTTTATAATTGACGCACCTGACTGCCCCGAGTTGCTCGCAAACCGCACATTTTTCATCACTGCCCGCTGTGGCATAAACATCAGCGCCGAATGCTTTTGCCAGCTGAATGGCCGTTACGCCAATGCCACTACTGCCCCCGTGTATAAGAAAATTTTCTCCGGCAGACAGTTGCCCCCATTGAAAAGCCGTTGACCAGACGGTCAATACCGTTTCGGGTAGAGAAGCTGCTTCCGCAAATGTCAACGTTGCCGGTACGGGCAGGCAATGCCGCTCGTCTACGGCTACGTATTCTGCGTATCCGCCCCCGCTAATCAGGGCACAAACAGAGTCGCCAATTTTCCATTGGCTGGCATTTGGTCCACACTTTTCCACAATACCTGCCACTTCGAGACCCGGAATCTGACCGGTGGGGTCGGTGCCGTAGCCGCCTGTTCGCTGGTGAATATCACTCCGGTTTACGCCAGCCGCCCGCACCCGAATAAGAATTTGCCCGGATTCGGGTTGCGGAATCGCCCGCTCCTGCAGGGCAAGAACCGATCCATCGCCGGGTTTGGTTATGATGATTGCTTTCATCCATGAATAACCATAAATGACTGCCTTTTGTCAGGAAAAAACGATCTGACCCGAAAATTGGTAATCGTTATTCGTGTCTGGCGATGGATGGGTGCGTAGAAGGTTTTTTTATGCAAACTTTTCCAGCTGCTTCACCAGCACCCCGAAATCTTTAGGATAGGGCGCTACAAACGTGTGTTCTTCGCCATTCAGCAGCGTGAATGTAAGCGAGTAGGCGTGAAGGGCAACACGCTGAATCAGGGGCAGTTCTTCGGTTTCCTGCTTGAGGTTGAACTTGCGCTTTACATCAGACAGGAAAACGGGCTTGCCCCCATAGGTAGCGTCATTGACGATGGGTGCTTTGAGGCACATTAGATGCACCCGAATCTGGTGCATCCTACCCGTAATGGGTAAACACTCCACCAGCGTAGTATTTTTATAGGCCTGTAGCGTATTGAAAATGGTTTCGGCTACTTTTCCGTTCTCCCGGTCAATCCGGACAAGCGTTCCGTCTTTAGCGGGCGAAATTGGCAGATAGACCGAGATACCGGCGAAATCATGCACGCCGTTCGTAACAGCGTGGTAGCGTTTTGTCACCTCGCGGTGTTCAAACTGCATGGCCAGATGCCGGTAAGCTTCCGGATTTTTGGCAATGGCCAAAATTCCCGACGTTTCCTTATCCAGGCGGTGCCCAAGCTGGGCGTCGGCACAATAAGCTTTCGCCAGCCTGACAATACTTTGCCCGCTGCGGTCGGGCGTACGCTCATCCAGCGAGGCTACGCGGGGAGGCTTATTGACAAGTATATAATCCTCATTTTCAAATACAATGAGGTCGGTGAAGGTGAGTTTCATAGCGTTCATTAGTTGATCAGTCGGAGAGTTGATCAGTGCCACTGGGAACCTACTGGCTGACTCACCGACTGATCAACTAACCCCCTGACTATATTTAATACAAAAAGCCTCCTCCTGACTGGAAAAGGCTCGATGAATGGTTTTTCGAAAGACTATAACGACAGCGTACCGCGCTGATGAGCCTTCTGAAGCGTTGCTTCCAGACCGTTTTTGTTGATGGTCTTGATGGCCGATGTAGCCACCTTCAGCGTAATCCACTCACCCGTCGACTCAACGAAGAAACGCTTCTTCTGGAGATTGGGGAAAAATTTACGCTTGGTTTTATTATTAGCGTGAGAAACGTTGTTTCCCGTGCGTGTTCGCTTTCCTGTTATTTGACAAATTCTGGCCATTACCGTACTGATTTTCCGTATGAGGGCGCAAAATTGGCTAAATTATCCCAAACCTGCAAATCAATCTTTCTTTTTTTTGAATCCGTACGGGCAGTGCCGGCAACCATTCTGGCAACAGTACCCCCGTTTCAGGTGATAGGCAGCCGTGAAGACCATGTACCCTTCCGGCGTGAGGTAATAATCTTCAGTGATTACCTCTGGAATGTTTTTTTGGGATGGCTGCGGGGGCATTTGGTTTGGGCTTGTGTCGAAGAAAGCGTATTTTTGAAGGAAACACACTGTGCTGTCGGTTAGTTGCTCAAACGCAAACAGAAGGCCGATAAGCCTATTTTAAACTGCTACTCATATGACACTCGACCCTGAAATACCTGTTTCGTCCGCTGATAAAGCGATGGACCTGGAATGGCACTATGGTGCCCATAACTACCATCCTGTTCCGGCCGTGCTAACGCGGGGAGAAGGCATTTTCGTTTGGGACGTGGACGAAAAGCGTTACTTCGATTTCCTGTCGGCGTATAGTGCCGTGAGCCAGGGACATTGCCACCCGCGTATCGTCAATGCCATGATGCAGCAGGCTCAGCGACTGACGCTAACGTCAAGGGCTTTTTATAACGATAAAACGGGTTTGTGCGAGAAATACCTCTGCGACTACTTTGGTTTCGACAAAGCCCTGATGATGAATTCCGGGGCCGAAGGCGGAGAAACTGCGCTTAAATTAACCCGTAAATGGGCTTACCTCGTGAAAGGGATTGCCCAGAATCAGGCCAAGATGGTTTTTGCCACCGGTAATTTCTGGGGTCGTACACTAGCCGCTATTTCATCGTCAACCGATGCCAGCAGCACGAATGATTTTGGTCCGTTAGTGCCGGGCTACATCGTTATTCCCTACAACGATCTCGAAGCCCTGGAGAACACCTTCAAAAGCGATCCCAATGTGGCTGGCTTTATGGTTGAACCAATCCAGGGAGAAGCGGGTGTTGTAGTACCCGATGCCGGGTATCTGCGCGGAGTGCGCGACCTCTGCACAAAATATAACGTGCTATTCATTGCCGACGAAGTGCAGACAGGTATCGGGCGAACGGGCAAACGCGTTGCCTGCGATCATGAGAACGTAAAGCCTGATTTGCTCGTATTGGGCAAAGCCCTGTCGGGTGGCATCATGCCCGTATCGGCCGTGATGACATCGGATGAAGTGATGCTGACTATCAAGCCCGGCGAGCACGGGAGTACCTATGGCGGTAACCCACTGGCCTGCGTTGTCACGATGGAAGCTCTTCAGGTAGTGGAGGATGAGCATTTAGCCGAGAATGCCCAAAACATGGGCGAGGTATTCCGGTCCAGAATGACCAGCCTGAGCCAGAAAACGGACCTTCTCCAAACGGTACGGGGAAAGGGCCTGCTCAACGCCATCGTCATCACCGAACGCCCGGACCTGGGCGACCAAACTGCCTGGGAAATATGCCTGAAACTAAAAGACAATGGCTTGCTCACCAAGCCAACGCATGGCGATAAAATCCGGTTCGCGCCCCCGCTCACCATCAAAGAAGCGCAAATGCACGAAGCCTGCGATATCATTGAGAAGACGATACTCGCGTTTTGATGAAGTAGTCATACGTTGTCAGGTATTGTCATTCGGTAGTCATTTGTTGTGAGGTGTTGTCAGATAAAAGGGTAACAGCAAATGGCTATGAACGACAATACCTGCCTATCAATGACAAAGTAATTAGGTACGTATATCATACATCTTTACTGCACTGGCTGCCCGTTTCTGAACGTAGCCGCTAGTTTATCGCCGTCGGAGAAATAGTAAGTTCCTTTGCCGTTGGGGACGTTTTTCTGGAACCAGCCCATGTACTTGTCGCCATTTCGGTAGTAATATACACCGTAATCAGAGCGGAGGTTATCCCGGAAGTTTCCCCGGTATTTCACTTTTCCATCGGTGTAGTATTCAACGCCTTCGCCGTGTTTGTCGCCTTCTTCAAACTCGCCGGCGTAGCGTTCGCCGGTGGGGTAAACAAAAACGCCCGTTCCATCCTGGCAATCGCCCGAAACACAGCCTGTTTTTGAGCGGACTGGTGCTTTGGACATAACAACCGGGCGGGTGGCAATAGCCGGGCGGCTAGCCGTAACGACGGGTTTGGGGGCTACTGCCGTTGGCGTTTTGGCATAGTTCCGGCTTTTGGGATACATGGCTTCGGCTTCCAGCCAGCCTTTCCGAATAGCCTCCACACGGGCAGGTTTGGCGGGGTGCGTAGAGGTAGCATATTCATCGCCGAGGGTTCGTACGGCTACCACCGATTCATCCAGCGAAGCACCTAACTGATGCAGGACAAAGCCCGAAAATTTGTCGGCTTCAATTTCTTTAATGGGCTGTCCACCGCGCCCGTCAATGGTATGGCCCTGCAAATGGTGCCCAATTTCGTGCGCCATAATGCTGATAGCCGACCAGTCAGTTTCAGTCTGTTCCTCGATACCCTGCATAAAAGCAGCATCATACACGATAAACCGTTGTCCTTTCAATACGGTGGCAAAGCAGTTATCTGTATTGGCGCATTCGACCACTTTGAAATTACGAATCAGGCCGATTGGTTTTAAAATCCGGTCGACCACTTTCTCCGCGTGTCCATTGGATGGCTTCTGTGAGCAGATAATGTCAGGATTAACAGATCCTCCGGTGTAATTGCAAATAAATGCCCCCGAGGCAAACGGGCGTATAGGAGCGGTGTTCTGGGCAAACAGCGGGCTCATAGCCGCGCTCAGGAAAAAAATGGGAAGTGATAAAGCCAATCGCACGGGCATAACCAAATGGGGTTAATCGTTCAACACGGCTAAATAACGATGGTAAACAGGCGGCTATTTTAATCGATTCCAAAACTATTTGAACCGGTGCACGGCTACTTTTCCTTTTGCACCAACGGTGTGAAATCCCTCAATAACTGATTTTCAGGATGAAACGGGAGCTATAGAGTAAAAAGTGCCCTTAATTTCTGTTCCAGAACAAATTGATAAGAGCCGGGCAAAACGCCTAACTGACGCTGAATCAACCTGGTAGGAATAGTGACTAGTCGATGGAGTCGAATAACAGAATCCAGCTTAAGCCCTGTCAGTTCAAAATCAGGATCAGTCGTTATGATTCTTAAATCACTTGGTTCGCTAGCTCCAGCTATTTGGCTGGTGATAAAACTGATAACTACATGGTCGTAAGCTCCGATAGAATCGGTGAGACACAGGGCGGGGCGTACTTTACTACTGCTTAAGTCATCGAACGGGAAGGGTACGAGGATAATTTTATTTTTCATTCGTCAGGGGACTCCCATCATTCAGCGTGTAGATATCTTCAGCCTCATCTTGCAGAAAATTAAAGGAGGGGTTTGTGCGTATCGCTGTTAACCATGCTTCGTCGTCCGATACGTCAGGGACCAGAATCAACACTTTGACTTTCTGATTGCGCAGGTCGAGTGGATGAGTCAAGATGAGTTGACCTTCCTGATTTACCGTTCCTGATGACTCGATAGCTACCATGTTGACCTAGTTTCGTTTAAGCAAATTTACACAAATTATCGGCTAACAATGCCTGAACGTATAGCCTTTCAATCCTCCAAAGACGCTTCTCATTTGAACCGCTGCACGGCTACTTTTCCTTTTGCACCAACGGCGTAGCAGGTACCTTTGGCGCAGGCCACAGCGTGAAAGCCTTCGGCGTCGAGTTTTTGCCAGGTTTGTCCCTGGTCGGCAGACAGGCTCGTTCCCGGCGGGCCAACCGTCAGCAAGCGGTCGCCGGGCAGGAGAGCTACGGCTTCTTTCAACCCGGGTGGGTCGGTTGGGGTCAGGAGCTGCCAGGTTTTGCCGCCATCGCGCGTAATGGTCGCATTGGGGCCGGGCTGTTGTTCCTGTTTGTAATTTCCGCCAACGGCTACGCCAATTTTGTCGCTGAAAAAACGCAGACCGAATATCCCTGTCGCTTCGGCACCCGGCAGGGGCGTGTTACTGACGGTCCAGCTCTTACCCCGGTCCGACGAATGAAACACACGCCCATGCCCACCCCCGCCCGACGCAATCCACACATTTCGTTTTCCTTCCACGACAAGGCTGGTACCACTGGCGGCAAAAGCGGCTTCGTTTGGCTCCATAGTAGGTAAAGCGGCTGGGGGTACGCGTTGCCAGGTTTTACCTCCATCGTCTGTTGTCAGGATAAACCACTTTTTGTTGCCCGCTTCATCGGTTACGGGGTCGCTGAAAACGATGCCGTGCTTATTGTCCCAAAAGTCGATTCCATCGAAGAAAACGCCTTGCTGTTCATTTTGGTAAAGTAACGTCCAGTTTTGCCCGGCATTCGTTGTCTTGTAAATCCGGGCCTGCCCTTTTTCTGCCGGACCGGCGCTCATCAGGTAGGCAGTCTGGACATCAATGGCCTGCACATCGCGAAAGTCGCAGGTCTGGGCATCCGGCACTGTGCCCGTTTGCCAGGTTTTTCCCCCATCGGCAGTTCGTACAAACGTTCCCTTCGTACCGCCAATCCAGGCAACATCGGCACCGGCTACACTTACGGCCCGAAAACTGGCATCCGTACCAACCGCCTGGGGTTGCCATTGGGCAGCACAGTAAAAAGGAACTAACAGGCATACGGCCAGACGATACGTGAGTCTATTCATGAGAATCAGGTTTTTGCTAACGAGTTGAACGATAGTGACGTTGGATACTGGTTGTCAATAATTGGTAAATTTCTGCCAGTTGGGGCTGATTGCCCAGATAAGTCAGATGCGTTTCAATTGTTTTCAAATCACCCCGGCGGGCCGGACCCGTTTGAACATCGGCCGGACTTTCGGCATCAAGTCCTTTATGAAACGTTTCTGCTATCAAGGGCCGGAGCAAATCGAAATCCATTCCTTCGGCGCTTACCATATCGTTGGCAAGAGCCAGCAGGTGATTGGTAAAGTTACAGGCGAACACGGCCGCCACGTGCAATGCTTTTCGCTCCTCGGAGGTGATAACGTAAACGGTGTGGCTAATATCCTGTGCCAGACGTACCAGCTTATCCTCAACCGTCGGGTCTGCCGATTCGATACAGAGCGGGATGTCCTCAAAATTCATGAATGGTTGCTCCCTCGTGAAGGTTTGAAGCGGGTAGAAAACACCCGTCTGCACAGGAACATCGCTATAAACGGCCATCCATTGTTCCAGTGAGCGCAGGGATTGGCCCCCCGCCGTATGCACCACCAGGGCATTTTCGGGTAGTACCAGCCGGGAGCAAACGGACTCGAGTGCCTGGTCGGAAACGGCCAGAACAAACAAGCGGGACGGACTATCGGCAAAGTTCAGGTCCGAATGCGTTCGGGCATCATACAGGTTACTGACCAGTTGACGGGCATGCTGAAGCTGGCGGCTGTATACTTCATTGATATGATGCCCGGCACTTTCAAGGGCCGGAGCAAGGTGCCAGGACAGGTTACCGGCACCGACAAACGTTATTTCCATGCCCAAGTATAAACTATTTTACCTGAAACCAGGCCGTGTTGGCTAAAGGTAACCAATTGACCACCTATGCCGTCACAATGGCTCATCCGGTTGGTTGGAACCCAACTATTTCCTCACAAAATCCGTTACTCACTTGTTCAGACGACCAAGCCTTTAGGTATACCGGTTTATAGTAAAAAAAGCTTCGTCGGCATTATTATGGAAATTCTCGTTTTACTAGTATACGCAACGGCCCTTTTGCTGTTGTTCTTATATAATTTCGGTCAACTAAGCCTGATAATTACGTATTTACGCTCCATAAAGCAGCGTCGGAAATTGATTCAGCCGACAGCCATACTATCAGCCGACGACCTGCCCCTCGTAACCATTCAGTTGCCTGTTTATAATGAACTCTATGTGGTGGAGCGGCTGATTGATGCCGTTGCCCGGATACAATACCCAAAAGATAAACTCGATATTCAGCTTCTGGACGACTCGACGGATGAAACAGTAGCCATTATTGCCGAAAAAGTGGCTGAGTACAAACAGCAGGGCTTCGCCATCGAACACATCCGCCGACCCGAGCGGACGGGCTTCAAGGCTGGGGCTCTTGGCTATGGACTTACGCTGGCTAAAGGGGAGTTAATCGCTATTTTCGATGCCGACTTTGTGCCCGACCCTGACTTCTTACTGAAAACGGTACCGCATTTTTCTGACCCACAAGTCGGGATTGTACAAACCCGCTGGGAGCATCTGAACGAAAATTTCTCGCTCATCACGCAGCTACAGGCTTTTGGCCTGAATGCCCACTTTACCGTTGAGCAGAGTGGCCGTTATGCAGGGGGGTATCTGGCTAATTTTAACGGAACGGGCGGAGTGTGGCGCAAAGAGGCTATCATTGATGCCGGGGGCTGGCAGAGTGACACCCTCACCGAAGATCTGGACCTGAGCTACCGGGCGCAGCTACGCAACTGGAAATTTGTTTATCGGGAGGATATTGGCTCCCCGGCCGAGTTACCCGTTGCCATGAATGCGCTAAAATCGCAGCAATATCGCTGGATGAAGGGAGCTGCCGAATGCGCCCGTAAGCTTTTTGTGAAGGTTATCAAAACGCCGGGTATATCGCTTCCTATGAAGCTGCACGCCTTTTTTCACCTGTTCAGCAGTGCTACATTCATTCTGGTTTTAGTACTGGGTGTACTGAGCGTTCCTCTGATCTATATACGAAGTCAGCATCCGGAGTGGGAGCGGGTATTTATGATTATTAATTTGTTTCAGCTTAACCTGATTATCCTGATTACGTTTTACGGTATTCCAGTCTGGTTTTTGACCGGGACCAGCAAAGCGAAATTAATCTGGTACTTTCCCATGTACTCATCGCTGATGATGGGGTTATCGCTGCACAATACCATTGCGGTAATCGAAGGCTACATTGGCAGGAAAACGCCGTTTGTCCGTACGCCTAAGTTTAATGTCAAGGCGGCTACCGACAGCTGGGCTGCCAACAAATACATCAACCGCCGGGTAAGCTGGCTAACCGTAGCGGAAGGCGCCCTGACGCTTTATTTTCTGGGGGGCCTTGCTTTGGCGGTTTATCTACAGGATTTTCGCCTTTTTTTCCTTCACATCATGCTCATGGTTGGCTTCGGCATGGTGGCTATTTACTCCCTCATTCAGGCCATGAATCGTACCGTGTCGGTAAGAGCCTGAATTGTTTCTTGCCTGTGTAGTTCGATTCCTGGCATATATCTCTAAGTTTACATCGGTAAAGTATGGCCTGGAAATTGTAGGGCGCTTTGACAGGTTAATCATCTCCCGCGTAACAGATGGCAGATGAATGACGATTTGTACGTAGCTTTTCGTCGTGTTATGTCAAAATGAACGGTAGATTGCCGGTTAAAAAATTCTACAACCCGGTTAGACGAATGATCTGATGTTGGCCGTTTGATAGAAGTACGTACCGTACACACCTATTTCTGAACCTGAAAAGTCCCAAATGGTGAACCCTTACATTGTTCACACGTCTCTTTTTTACCACCATATCCCCGCTTTTGGCAGGCTTCTGTTCGCTCAGAATGGCTGGCTGATACTGGGGTGCTGGCTACTTATGGGGCTGGGGTTAAGCTACGGGCAGAACCCGACCACCCCCACCCGGCGCGGAGCTAATAAACCGCAACAGGTTAACGGAGAGGTAGAATCGGAGCTTGAAAAAGAATTGAACCCAGGTAAAGTCGATAAACGGCAACAGATTAATGCAGACTCGGCCCGCGCTGGTGTTCAACGTGCGGCTGCTGCCCGGACCGATTCTATTAAAAAAGCGGTGCAGGAACGCACCGACCGTGCAGCCTCAGCCCGCGCTGCTGCCCAACGTGCGGCTGCTGCCCGAACCGATTCTATCAAGAGAGCAGTGCAGGAACGCACCGACCGTGCAGCCTCAGCCCGTGCTGCTGCCCAACGTGCGGCCGCTGCCCGAACCGATTCCATCAAGAGAGCAGTGCAGGAGCGCACCGACCGAATTCGGGTTAATGCGGACTCCGCCCGCGCTGGTGTTCAACGTGCGGCCGCTGCCCGGACCGATTCTATCAAGAAGGCAGTGCAGGAACGCACCGACCGAATTCGGGTCAATGCAGACTCGGCCCGCGCTGGTGTTCAACGTGCGGCTGCTGCCCGGACCGATTCTATCAAAAAAGCGGTGCAGGAACGCACTGACCGTGCAGCCTCAGCCCGTGCTGCTGCTCAACGTGCGGCTGCTGCCCGGACCGATTCTATCAAAAAAGCGGTGCAGGAACGCACCGACCGTGCGGACTCGGCCCGCGCTGCTGCCCAACGTGCGGCTGCTGCTCAAACTGATTCCATCAAGAAGGCAGTGCAGGACCCGACGCCAACCCGGCGGGGGGCCGCCGGTCGCCGGCAGCAGGCTGCTACTGATACTGCCCGCGCCAATGCCCGCCGACAGGCCGCTGCCCGCGCCGATTCGGTCAAGAAAGCTATTCAGGACCGCACAGACAGCCTTCGGGCCGTGCGTAGTGCGGGTCGTCATCCAACCATAAACTGGCCCGACCGACGTGCCACCCGTTTCTCTGACCAACCGTCTAAATCGCCCTTTATCTTACGAGACCCGAAAGGTGTCTCCACCGACTTTCGGCTCGGGCCAAATGGGGGGCTTGATGTGTCGGAACGAGTCCGAACGGGCGTATCCCTGTCAGGCGCACCTACGCCCAACAGCGTGCCGGGACGAATGGACCTGACCTCGCCCCCCGCATCCGGTACGGGGTTATCCGGTCTGGCCTTGCCCCCGTCGCAGTTTGGGTTGCCTTACCGACCTGCCGAAACGATTCCTTTTTCAACTTATAACGAACTTCAGAATCAGCGTGTCGAACAGAATCTATGGCGCGAGTACAGTGCCCGCAGCGACGGCCAAAGTGCCCTGAGTGGACGTGGCCTGATTCCGAAACTCGAATTACCCCCCATCATCGACCGGCTTTTTGGCGGTAGTGAGGTCGATTTTAAGCCCAACGGCTTTGTCACGCTCGATTTTGGGTATCTCTACCAGTTTAATGACAACCCCGCTTATCCGGTTCGTCAGCGTCGTACGGGTAATTTTCTGTTTAATGAGCAAATCAACATCAATTTCAACGGTAAGATTGGCGAGAAGCTGGGCGTACTGGCCAACTTCGATACCAAAGCCAGTTTTAACTTTGAAAATGCCATCAAATTAAATTACCGTCCGGGCGGTGGGTTGCCTGCCTTCGGTTCGGGGCAGAAGCCCGGACTTCCGGCGGCACCCACCTTACCCGGCACCCCGAATGCCCCCGGCCTGCCGGGTTTTACCCCCCAGAACGAAAGTATTTTGCAGGGCCTTGAGGTCGGTAATATTAGCTGGGCGGTCAATAGTCAGCTTATTCCGGGCGTACAAAACCTGTTCGGGATAAAAACCCAACTCCGCTTCGGCAAACTGAATGCTACAATCGTGGCTTCGCAGCAACGGTCGCGCAAGAGCGAGATCGTTTTGCGGGGAGGGACTTCCAACCGGCCGTTTGAAATTCGGGCTGACAACTATGACGAGAATCAGCACTTTTTTCTGTCGCAGTTTTTTCGGTCCATCTACGAGTCGTCCCTGAAAACACTGCCACAGGTAACGTCGGGAATTAACATTACCCGTATCGAAGTGTATGTGACTAACCGCACCAACACCACCGAATCGCTGCGGAATGTAGTTGGTTTTCAGGATTTGGGCGAAGGCAATCCGTATAGCCAGGCGAATCCAAATCTGCCCCCCTTCTCCCGCAGTAACCGGACCCCTACGGCCAATGGTGCCAACGGCCTGTATAGTAAACTAACGTCGGATTCCAACAACCCGCTCCGGCAGGTAGACCGGACTAATGATGTACTGACGAGCACGTATGGACTGACCAAAGGAACGGACTATGACCTGCTGCGGGCGGCCAAACGCCTGACCGACCGGGAGTATCGGTTGCAGCCCGACCTGGGGTATATATCGCTGGTAACACCCCTGCGAAATGACGAAATTCTGGCCGTTTCCTACGAGTACACCTATCAGGGCCAACGCTACAAAGTGGGGGAAATGACCGAAGATTATCAGGCACGCAGAGATGGTGAAGTGCTGGTCATGAAGTTGTTAAAGTCAGCTACGCTGCGGAACAATCTTCAGTTGCCGATGTGGAACCTGATGATGAAAAACATTTACGGGCTCAATACGGCGCAGATAACCCGGCAGGGCTTCCAGCTACGGGTTATTTATAAAGATGACCTGACGGGGATCGACAACCCGAACCTGCAGGAAGGCAGGCGGACGCAGAACCGCCCACTGGTGCAATTGTTTGGCATGGACCGGCTCAATCAGCAGCTGGATGCCCAGCCCGATGGTAATTTTGATTACGTGGAGAATTACACGATTGACAGCCGATATGGGAAAATTATTTTCCCGGTACTGGAGCCGTTTGGAGCATATCTGGAGCGGCAGTTCGATACCGACGAAACCAGTTTAAAGGCTAAATACGTCTTCAACGAACTGTACCGTACCACCAAGGCGGATGCTCAGCAGATAGCCGACAAAAATAAATTTTTCCTGAAAGGCTCGTTCCAGTCGGGCAACGGGGCCGAAGTGCAACTGCCTTACGGGGTCAATGAACAGTCGGTTACGGTTACGGCGGGCGGGGTACCCCTCAGCGCCGGAGTGGATTATGTACTCGAAGCGCAGATTGGCCGGTTGCGGATTATTAACGAGAGTGTGACGAATTCGGGTCGTGAGATTCGGATTAGCTACGAACAACCCGACCTGTTCCAAAACCAGATACGATCGCTGGTGGGTACGCGGCTGGACTATGCTGTCAATCGGGATGTGAGCATCGGGCTGACGGCCATGCACATGAAGGAAACCCCCGCCGGTTTTCTGACGCGGGTGGCTCTGGGTAATGAGCCGGTCAACAACACCATTCTGGGTGTGAATGCCAACATCCGCAAAGACTCCCCCGGTCTTACCCGACTGCTGGATGCGCTGCCGGGTGTGCAAACCAAAGAGATGTCGACCATTCAGTTCAATGGCGAAGTGGCGCAACTCTTCCCCAGCACCAATCAGAAAGCTAACAACGAGAGTTTCCTGGATGATTTTGAAGCGGCCCGGACTATTTATGACCTGACCCGCCAACCCACCCGCTGGCGGCTGGGTGCCACTCCGCAGCAGTTTCCGCAGGGCACCTTTGCCGATCCATTGCCTTACGCCTACAACCGCGCCCGGATTTCGGTCTATACCGTAGACCCCAGTATTTTTGGCTCTACGGGTGTGCTGGGCGTAGCATCCAATATCGATATAGACGATGCGAACGCCCACGTGTACGAACGGCCTTTTTTACCGCAGGAGCTGTTTCCCGGCCGGTCTGCCCGACCGGTGCAGCTGCCCGAAAACATTCTGGACGTGGCGTATTTTCCGACTGAGCGGGGTATGTACAACTACAACCCGAACCTGGATGCACTGGGTCGTTTGCCTAATCCACGAAATAATTTTGGTTCGGTTACGCGGGCTATTGCCTCCGACATTGATTTCGACAATGCCAACGTAGAGAACATAACGTTCTGGCTCATGGACCCCTTTGTGCCCGGTCCTTCCGGCGTGATTCGGAGCGGGCCCAATCAACAGTTCGACAATACGGGCCGTGTTCAGGGTGGTAAACTGGTGTTCAACCTGGGCGATATTTCGGAAGATGTCATTAAGGATAGCCGATACGAGTTTGAAAACGGCTTTCCGATTGATTCGGCCATCAGCGTACGAAATCCCGGCACGGATTCTACCGCCTGGGGCCGGGCACCTACGCGGCAATTCGTAACCAATGCCTTCCAGGCGGGGGCGCGTGAGCAGCAGGATATTGGCCTGGACGGATTGAAAAACGACGCGGAAAGGCAACGGTTCAGCAGCTACCTAAACACTATACGGACGCGGGTAACGAACAACCCCGGCGTATTGGCCGACATACAACGGGATCCCTCTGGTGATGATTTTCAGTTCTATCTGGGTGAGCAGGCCGATTCGGCCCAGTACATCGTAGGCCGGTATAAGCGGTATATGGGTATGGAAAACAACTCGCCCGAAAATACCAGCGCCAACCAGTTCCTGACTCCTGCATCGACAACCCTGCCCGACATCGAAGACCTGAATATCGATAATACCATCAATGATAACGAGGCTTATTACGAGTATGAAATAGACCTGCAACCGGGTAAAATAGAAGTCGGGCAGAATAAGTACATTATTGATAAAGTATCTGTGCCAACCAAAGGGGCACCGGGTGGAGTGGTTACCTGGTATCAGTTCCGGATTCCGGTGCGCGAACCCCTGCGGAAAGTAGGCAGCATCAACGGGTTCAAATCCATCCGTTTTATGCGGATGTACCTGACCAATTTTGCTGACCCGGTTGTACTCCGGTTTGCCCAGTTGCAGATGGAAGCCAACCAGTATCGTAAATATACCGGCGACCTGACCCAACGTGGTTTGCAGGAAGTACCCGAACCCTACGACGCCAATTTTACCGTTTCCACCGTCAACGTAGAAGAGAACAGCAGTACGCAGGTTACTGCTCAGGGGGGAGATAAGTACGTGTACTCGGTACCACCGGGATACGTTCGCGACCGGGACTACACACAGCCTAACATCGTGGAGTTGAACGAACAGTCGATGCGCCTGAGCGTAACGAACCTGCGCGATGGGGATTCGCGCGGGGCATTCCGGAATACCAATTTCAACCTGCTTTTCCGGGAACGGCTCAAGATGTTTGTCCACATGCACAACCCCGATAACGAGAGCGGTCAGGTATCGGCTTTTGTGCGGGTTGGCACGGATTATACGGACAACTACTACGAAATCGAAATTCCCCGACTGGTTGCAACGCTCTCCGGTAATCAGTCTCCAGAAGCCGTCTGGCCTGATGCCAATGCGCTGGACATTGCACTTCAGGAGTTGATTGACCTGAAAGCAAACCGTAACCGACAGTTTGGTCGCCGAACGTCATTACCCTTCACGCAGCCTTCTGCCGATGGGCATTACCTGATTACGGTAGTCGGTAACCCCGACCTGAGTTCGGTGCAGTCGGTGATGATTGGGATGCGTAATCCTAAAATTCTGGGCGATGGCGAACGGCCCAAAACGTTCACCATCTGGGTCGATGAGTTTCGGGCCAATGGCTACGACCAGCACGCGGGCATGGCGGCTATCGCGGCTGTCAGTATGAAGCTGGCAGACCTGGGTACCCTCACCGCTTCGGGGCGAATAACGACCTTTGGTTTCGGGGGCGTTCAGACGCGTATTGGGGAACGGGCCCTGGAAACAACCTCCGAGTTCGGGGTATCGTCTGCACTGGCCATCGATAAGTTTCTGCCCGCCAGCTGGGGGCTTAAAATTCCGCTGTATGTCAACTACGACCACCGGAATGTGAACCCCCATTTCGACCCGCTCGACCCCGATACCCCCTTGCAAACGTCCATAGACACAAAGCCGGAACTGGAACGGGACAGCTACAAGCAACTGGTGCAGGATAATACCACCCGCCGGGGCTATAACTTCTCGAACGTCAGGAAAGTAAAAACGAATCCTAATGCTAAATTACACTTCTGGGACTTTGAGAATTTTGCCTTCACTTACGCGTTCAACGACATAAAACGGACGAACATCCTGACCCAGGAATACCTGCAACGGCAAAATAAGGGCGGCATCTCGTACACCTACAGTGTGCAGCCGAAAGCGTTTGAGCCCTTCCGGGATGTGGCTTCATTTGAGGCTCCCTACCTGCGCTGGCTCAAAGATTTTAATTTGACGCTGCTCCCTTCGTTAGTGTCCATCCGAACGGATATGGACCGCAGTTTTATCAAAACCCAACTTCGTTCGTCGGACCTGACAACGGACGGGATTCTGCCGCAGTTTGAGAAGTACTTCCTCTTCAATCGCTATTATGATCTGACCTGGAACCTGACCCGGAATCTGGTGCTGACCTATCATTCGCAGGCCAATGCGATTATCGATGAGCCAGCGGGTGATATTGATACGCAGGCCAAACGGGACTCGATTCTGAACAGCATCAAGCACTTGGGCCGGATGAAAAACTTCGTGCAGGATATTCGGGCTACGTACCGGCTGCCGCTGGACAAAATCCCGTTGCTCGACTGGATTGCGGCTGATGCTGTTTATGGCATTGGCTACCAGTTTCAGGCTAACTCGTTCGGTATTGTTGATTCGCTGGGGGTACCGTTCGGCAATATTATCCGTAACAACCGCGAACAGGGCATAACGGGCCGCGTTGATTTGATTCGCCTGTACAATAAAATACGTTACCTGCGGTTTGTCAATACGCCCGCGCCCATTCGGAAAAACTTTGCCCGTAACCCAGGCGATATTGAGGACATTGAACGGGGTGAAAGTAAGGTGCTGAAAAATTTCACCCGCGTTTTGTTAACCGTACGGGGCATCAACTTCTCGTATATCCGGCAGGAAGCCACGATTCTGCCCGGCTTTCTGCCCACCCCCCGCTTTTTTGGCCTGAGCCCGGAAAACGCGCCGGGCATTGGGTTTGTGCTGGGTAGTCAGGCGCACGACATTGCTTATAAAGCCGCGGCAAATGGGTGGATTTCGCCCAGTACGGTCCAGAACACGGCCTTTCAGCAGAACATCACCAAAAAATTTACGGCCAGCACCACCCTGGAGCCGTTCAAGGATTTCAGGATGCAGATCAACTGGCGACTCGACCGGACCGATGCATACCAGGAGTACTACCGTCCGGGTTCGCAGGGCGGCCCGTTCGAAACCCAGACGCCCGTGCGCAGTGGTCAGTTCAGCATGTCGTTCTGGTCATTCCGAACGGCTTTCAAAGGACTACGTGGCGATAATACGTCGGTTCTGTTCGATAGCCTGGAGAGTTACCGACGTTATTTCAGCCAGAAATTGAACGCAATGGCTAAGGGCGAAAACCGGCAGGGAACGTACGACCTCAATTCGCAGGATGTGTTGGTTCCTGCATTTTTTGCGGCCTACAGCGGTCAGCAAAAAGAAAAGGCGAAGTTCTCCCCGTTCTATAATTTCCCGTTGCCCAACTGGCAGATTACCTACAACGGGCTTTCGGGATTAGGCTTCATTCGGAAGCAGTTCAGCGCGTTCACCATCAACCACAGCTACTCGTCGACCTACAGCGTAGGAAACTTCATCTCGAATCTGGATTATGGAGCGGCCTACGTGAACCTGGCCGTGCAGGAGTTTGAGCCGGGGCAAATCCTGAATCAACTCAACCAGTTTGTGCCTATTGTGGCCCTGAGTACCATCACCATGTCGGAGAAGTTTGCGCCCATGCTGGGGATCCAGTTCCAGACCAAGAGTCGCATGACGGGCCAACTGTCCTACAATCAAAGCCGCGACGTGGCCCTGAGCCTGTCCAACGCGCAGGTGGCCGAACTTCGGAACAAAGATTTGACGGCCTCACTGGGTTTCACAAAGCAGAATTTCCGGATACCGTTCCGCATCAACGGGGCCTACAAAAAGCTGAAAAACGACCTGACCTTCTCCTGCGCCCTGACCTTCCGGGATACGCGCACCATTCAGCGAAAACTGGATGCCGAGCAGATTGTTACGGCGGGTAACGTAAACTTCCAGTTGCGGCCGCAGGTCAGCTACATCGTGAGCCGCCGGTTAAATTTCAACCTCTATTTCGACCGTACCTTCAACGACCCACTGGTGTCTAACTCTTTCAAGCGGGCCACCACATCGGGCGGGGTTCAGGTGAAGTTTAACTTAGCCGAGTAGGGCGTTCGCGGACCGGGACGTACCCGAAAGGATGAGTAGGTATGCGATAATCATACCATCGAAAACCGCGCTCTGTTTAGAAAACCGCGGTTTTTTTGTGTGGGAATAGGCTGGCTCAAGGTCAGTGTATTTTCATCATGTATCGTAGCTGTAGAGGTGGTAGGGTAGCGGACGAAAATCTCCGACACCAATACGCGTCGGAGATTCAGATTTCAACCTAACTTATGTCTTGCTTTTGAGTGATCCGCCGGTAGCAACGGGCTGGTTATTCGTATCTTCCTGTGCCATTTTTGACGCTGGTTTACAGATGGATCCGGTAGTAAAATCGACCGGAATACTCACTGAAGGGAACCGCAGGAGGTCGGCAATCAGCCCACCTGACGAGCTGGCTGACCGGGTACGGGGTGCTGTTTCTGATGCACCGGAACGCGCCCGTCAAACACGGTAGCGTAGGAAGATAGGGAGCGTGATCGAGGCCAGTGCCTAAACGTCGTTTTTTTGAGCGCATTCCAAGGTATACGTTTATTTAGTGGCGCCGATGGTAAAGTGCACGTTGCTATCATCTACTCCGTTGATAGTCAAATTGTTGCTATTCAGTTCGCCAATCTGCTCACCGTCATACTTGAAGGTTAGTTTGCCGCTGCCTGCGTCGAACACATCGACACCACCGCCCGACAGCACAATGAACTCGCTGTTGTCTGATTTCTGGCGAATATTTACATCCATACTCACTTTGCCGGCCGACTCGCGTGCCACAGTAATGGTGCCTTTAAGATTGGTCTGGCTGGCGGGCAGGGTTTGGCCGTTGAACGTCAGTTCCGAATAGGTGTACGAACCAGCAGCCTGGGCTGCGGCATCGGGAGCAACAGCGTCATTGTTTTTCTTACAGGCCGTAATGAGGGTGGTGGTTAGCAGCAGCACGAATGCTACAGAACGGAAGCGTACTATGGTTTTCATTGGTTTGATCGTTAGGCCACGGTAAATGGTTTGACCATTTGTGCGGGCGGTGAAAAAGGAGGAAAGTAATTGACGGATAACGCTTAAAATTTAGCGGCTACGCCTAACCGCAGGGCTGAAACGCCATAGCCCACTTCGGCAAAACCGCCGACTTTCTCGCTGAACATGTACCGGCTGCCGAGGTGAATACCCAGAAACAGACCGCTGTTGTAGGGGCTGGCGTAGTTATCGTAGCCATAGGTATCCTTGTAGCCAGCGTAGCGCAGTCCCAGCGTGGCCCCCACGTAGGGGTCGAATTTGTCATTCTGTACATCCAGCAATTCGCCTAGGTGGTACGAGGCTCGCGTCCCGGCATACACGAAGGTATAGTTCCATTTGTAGCCACCTGAATTGTAGCCGTACCGGAAATAATCGACCGAGCCACCCACAGAGATGTTGTTATTTTTGGTGGTCACTTCAAACGACATGCCTATCGGCAGGCCACCGCCGTAATAGGCCGCGAGGCCGATGCCCGCGTTAAGGTATTTGTAACGGGTACCGGCCAGCGTTTTGGCGGGTTTCGCGGGCGCAGTCCCAACCGGAGCCGTAGCCACCCGACGGTTGGTCGGGACCGGTGCTGACGTGGCTGTAGCCAGAGCGGAAGAACTGGCCGGTTGAGCAGGTGCCTGGGTAGCGACCGGTTTGGCTGTTGCTGTCGGTTGGCCAGCCGGGCGGGAAGAAGCCGGGCGCGTTGTGGTAATGGGTTGTTTGACTGGTAAGGCCGGCCGTTTCGACTGGCCCAGCATGGGACTGGTAGCACTGGATACTGTCAGGATCACAGCCAGCAGGTTGTTTTTTGTAAACAGGGTGTTCATACAGATTTGTGTTTTGAAAAAAAGAAATGTTCAGCGGGACAGTGTAAATCCCGTTGCAAACCTACGCCCGCCCCAGGCCTACATCCAGGCCCGGTTGTGTCAACTGCGCAAATGAATATACCAACCGGATTTTTGACCGGATGAAGTGGTTTAGGGCCAGAACAGATGGCAGTGAAGGACAGAAGCGACGCATGGGATGAAGCCGGGTGAGGTACGGCACGAACCGGCTCTCGGGCTGATAAACGGTTCAGCCGCAGTTCATCCGGCTCTTTGTCCGGTTCAGATAGCCGAGGTTGCGTTTCGGCAGAAAAGCGTTGCCAACCGCTGGCACCATTCGCCAATTTTGATCCGTCAATCACGGCAACGAAGCCATCGACAGACAATGCCTTCTTCTTTTTTCACCAAAACCAACAACAACCAATGAACACTTTTTTTGCGCTCGCCCTGGCCGCGACTCTTAGCACGGCCCCCAACACTAACGACGACAGCAAGACGCTGCCGAAGGAAGCAACGACCTATATCGTTACCGATAACGTAGCCATCTGGCTGTCGGAGGCTGGTAAACTAAAACTGGCCATTGGTCAGGATACTAATGAGGCTACAATCGAGTTTCGGAGTCAGAAAGAAACGCTCTACACCAGCACCATTGCGCTCAAGAAGGCCGTTCACCAAACCTTCGACCTCTGGCAGTTGCCACAGGGCAACTACCAGATTCGGGTAACCATTGGCGGACAAGTCATCAGCAAAACCATTCAGATTGAGTCCGTGCAGTCGCGTACCTGTCGGTTGATCTGAACGCATTTTGCCCATTTTTCTGGCCTCGTCTGGTTGCTGAACCGGGCGGGGCCTTGGCAGTTCACGCGTTTTTTTACCAGTTCATATACGGGTAGTAGCAATTGGGGCCGAACTGGCATAGAATGTGCCAACCGGGCTAATTATTTTTGTAAACAGGCTCCGGCTCATTTTTCGGTCTGTTTCCTATGCCCCGTTTGCTGACTTCACTGGTCGAGAAAGAGCAGTTGAAAAAGACGAACCTGCAAGGCCAGTACAAGAGTCTGAAAAATCAGGTCAACCCGCACTTCCTCTTCAACCCGCTCAACTCCCTCTCCTCGCTCATTGCCGACGAGCCGCAGCGGGCCGAGCAGTTTGTGGACGAGATGGCTAAAGTGTACCGCCACCTGCTTCAAACTAACCGCCCCGCTGACACACCAGGCCGCGAAACCGACCTGACTACGCTAACCAATGAACTGACGTTTATCGAGTCGTATTTTCACCTGCTCAAAACCCGCTATGCGTCGGGTATCCAGTTGGAGATTACCATCGACTCTGCCGATGAAGACCGGCTGCTGCCCCTGCTCACGCTTCAGGTGCTGGTTGAAAAGGCAGTGAAGCACAACGTTATCCACGCGGCCAGGCCGCCGATTATCGAAATTAAATCGGCTCCCAACGGGCATCTGCTGGTGCGTTACCTGCTTATTCTGTTACTGCTTTTTTGGGTTGAAACCCTTCAGGCCCAGCCTCTCAAAAAGCGGGGGCAACTTGGCATTGCCGCCGTAGCTGGATGCGGCATACTTGTTGTAACTCCAGGTGATCTGAAACCAGCACAAGCAGCAGTGGCCCAACGTATGGTTATGCGTGGAATGCTGCTTGTCTGAACGCTCATTATGATTTCGTCAGTACAGCGTGCTCCGGTAACGGAAACTGTTCCGGCATAAACACGCCTGTTAATCAACGGGATAACGGTGTCCGCTGTCGTACAGAATTTGTCCGATAATGGACGTTTATACTTTTCTATTTGTGTTAATTCACTAGTAGTCAGTGTTTTATTTGTCTGGCATGATGATGGCTGAAATGTTTTTTCAACGCATCCCCTACCTACTTTTTGCCAATTCATGAAAACGCTTTGTACACTACTCCTAACGGGCATTGGTTTCAGCGTAGTAGCCCAATCATCATTTGTCAACAAGCACATCACGAATGATGGCCATCAGCTCCGAATTCGCGTCGATATCGAAGACGATGGCCGTTCTGTGCACTATAGCCGCTCATTCGATGTGTCCGACATGGAAAAGACAACCGTGAAAGCACTCGAAAATCGCATTGTCGATTCGTTGGAGCAGCATGCTGCCGAACTAGATGCCGTAGTTATCGCTGACCCAGAACAGGGTAGTAAAACGAGGAAAAAACAGGTTGATTACCGGGGGAACAAGGGGGCAGATACGGACGAGAACAGCCACCTGGAAGCGAATGCAACATCGTCGCTTTCTCCCGACGACGTAATGCCATCATCCGTACTGGTTCGGGAAGACAAAGAGAACGGGCGGCTCTGGATGCAGTACGTTTTCCGGAAAGACGGCGACGAACTGATCATCGAACGTACTGCCAATGTAATCGGTAAATCGGAGCACGAAAAACAGGTAATCATCCGGGATACCGAACGCAGCTTCGGTATCAAAACCGGTAATCAATAACGTCCGCATTCCTTATCTCCAAAGCCTATGTCATACATCGCCATTCCCATATCTTCGATGCCTGGCAAACAGGACATAGAAATCGACGTGACCATCAATGGTCAAAAGCAGGCATTGCACTACCGCGTCGAACTATTTTACTGGGGCGACTGCCTGTCACCCACATTCGACCGGGTCGAGTGCATTCAGCAATTGCTGGCCGACTACGACCGTAACTGGACGTTATACTACATCGGCTCACCAACCGATGAGTTTGTGCCAATAACTTTTGTGAAAAAGGAAGATTTGGTCAAACAGCGACGAATGCTGAGAGCCTGACTGGAAAATAACACGCTGAGGTATACAGTTACTTTTCAGCTTTTTTGAATCTGTTTCGCTGTGTCGTTCGTACATATGTTGGGAAATTTCTTATTCCAGCTAACCCCAGCTCCTTATCGACCAGCACCATGAGGCACTTTTTTTTACTACTCGTTACCATCACTGTTAGTAGCGCTTCGTTGCAGGCTCAGAACGCCAAAACGATTGCTGACGCTATCCACTACACAAAGTTAGCGAACACCCTCCGGGAGGTCGACAAATCACCGGAATCGATTAGCCTGCTGAACCGGGCCATGCCTGCCTTCATTTCCGGCAAAAGTGTGTACTGGCAGGCCGTTGCCAACGAGTTGATTGGTCTTTCGTACAAAGACATCAAGGATACGACCAATGCCCTGGCTTACCTGCAAAAATCACTCGACCTGTATGGTAAACTGAAGTACGTAGCCAGCGGATGGGGGGTTAACGAAGTGATGCGGGCACTCTCCAGCAAAAATATTTACGCTGGTATCCAGTTCAACCAAACGGGGGTGCGGGTGGCTATCTTCAAAACAAAGTACGAAAGCGATTTCTACGAGAAAGACATCAAAACAACCTTCGACATTCCAAACAACCTGCTGGTTGCCGATGCCTCCAATTCATTTAAAGGTAGCCAGGACGCGCTTCGGATTGGGCTTGACTCGATCCGGCGCTACCAGATTCCCAACGAACGGATTTTTGTTGTGCTGAGCAGCGACATGAGTAATGAACTGGCCCATACACCAGAAGGGCGTAAAAGACTGTACACGCAGTTGGAGCGGGCCGTTCCGGGTACCGGACTTCGTATCGACACTACGTTTACTCCCGCACGCGAAGCTGAACTGTTCACCATTGGTGCCATTCCCCGAAAAGTGTGGCCGACTACATCGGCTCTGAATGTGGGCAATAACAGTACGATGGGTGGCTATTTCGAGAGTGAAGCCAGCCGCCGGAATTACACCAATGTTGATAAGGATTTTCATAAAATCACGCTGCCTCTTGGCATCAACACGCTTGTAAGCCAGATCGAGAGCAAAAAGTCGCTGGGCATGGATGCGTACCGGCGCGAAGCCCAGCTTGTAGTCCCGACCATAGCCGATTCTGCCCTGAAACCGTTCATCCAAAATCGGGATACGGGTTTGCAGGAACGTCGGACGGTAGGGTTAGGGGGGGATATTGTTCAGGCATTGGTTGCTTATCTGCACCCCGAAAAGGCGGGTGTTACGGCCGTAGCTGTTACGGTCAATGATATCGAACAGTTCAAGCGTATGGCCCTGACGGATTACAAAGCCCTGACCCGCCCCGACCTGAAAGATATTCCCAACGCGGGTATACGCCGTCAGGCCGAGCAGGATATCAATGCATCTCAGAATCAACTCAGTGAAAAGCAGCTCATTGCCGGTGCTTTGTGGCTCGATTATATCACGCGGGTGTACAACAACTCACTGGGGTCCAAACGATTTGTGTTCATCCGAAACTCGGACTTAGGCTGGGTAACGGGTAAATTTCTGGAAACGATCAACAACGAGTACGAATCTACTATTGCCAAAGGCGACTTCTATACGCGCTAACGCAACGGTATCACTGGTACAAAAAAAGAGAATCGACCGAGACTTGTACGCTTCGGTCGATTCTCTTTTTTATATCGTGCCAACTCACCCAAAGACACTGGATGATCATTTGGGTGAGGAACAGACTACTACTTTCGCATTGCTTTGAAGGCGTTTATCAGGCCGTTTGTCGAGCTATCGTGTGCGCTGATAGTTTCATCGTCCTGTAACTCGGGCAGAATACGGCTGGCCAGCTGCTTACCCAGTTCAACACCCCACTGATCGAAACTGAAAATGTTCCAGATAACCCCCTGCGTAAAAATCTTATGCTCATACAGGGCAATCAGGCTACCCAGCGTGTGCGGGGTCAGCTTCTGGAACAGAATGGAGTTGGTGGGCCGGTTGCCGGAGAAGGTTTTAAACGGTGCCAGAGCCGCTATCTCATCCTCGCTTTTGCCTGCTTTCCGCAATTCGTCGGCCGCTTCTTCTTCCGTTTTGCCATTCATCAGGGCTTCCGTCTGGGCAAAATAATTGGCCATCAGTATTTTATGATGCTCACCAATGGGCCGCTGACTGATTGCCGGGGCCAGAAAATCGCAGGGAATCAGTTTAGTACCCTGGTGGATTAGCTGATAGAACGCGTGCTGCCCATTAGTACCCGGTTCGCCCCAGATGATGGGACCAGTCTGATAATCGACCGGGTTACCATTGCGGTCAACCGATTTGCCATTACTCTCCATATCGCCCTGCTGAAAATAAGCCGCAAAGCGGTGCATGTATTGATCGTAGGGAAGGATAGCTTCGGTTTGCGCACCAAAGAAATTGTTGTACCAAACACCCATCAACGCCAGAATAACGGGCAGGTTCTGGTCGGAGGGCGTATCGCGAAAGTGGTTATCCATCGCGTGGGCACCCTCCAGCAACTCCTCAAATTTGTCGAAACCAACGTACAGGGCAATGGACAAGCCAATGGCCGACCATAAGGAGTAACGGCCACCCACCCAGTCCCAGAAGCCGAACATATTGTCGGGGTCGATGCCGAATTTCCGTACGGCTGCCTGATTGGTTGATAAGGCAGCAAAATGTTTGGCAATGGCGGCTTCGTCGTTTGATGCATCCAGAAACCACTGCCGGGCCGTTTGGGCGTTGGTCATGGTCTCCTGCGTGGTGAAGGTTTTGGAGGCAATCAGAAAAAGCGTCGTTTCTGGCCGAACCGTTTGCAGGGTCTCGTAGATATGCACGCCGTCAACGTTGGAAACGAAATGGACGCGGAGTTTTTTATCGTCGGCGTAGGACTTCAGGGCTTCCGTTACCATCACCGGGCCGAGGTCGGAACCACCGATACCAATGTTCACGATGTCCGTAATGGCTTCGCCCGTGTAACCTTTCCACGCCCCCGACCGGATACGCTCCGTGAATGATTTCATTCGTCCCAAAACGGCATTGACATCGGGCATCACATCCTGCCCATCGACCAGAATCGGGCTGTTGGACCGATTGCGCAGGGCTATGTGCAGCACCGCTCGATCCTCCGTCTGGTTGATTGTGTCTCCCGAAAACATCTTGCCGATGGCATCCTTCAATCCGGCCTGATCGGCTAACTGAATAAGCAGGTCCAGCGTTTCGGCGGTGATGCGGTTCTTCGAAAAATCGAGCAGGATATCCTCAAACCGGCGTGAGAAGGTAGTAAACCGCTCCGGGTCTTCGGCAAAGAGATCGCGTAGATGCTGGTCTTTTATCGTATCGTAATGAGCCTGTAACTGGGCACGGGCTGGTAAGTCGGTAAAGGAATGGTTAGCGAGCATGTGTTGCGGTTTTAGGTTTGCGATTTCTGGTTTTCAGTGGTTCGTTTACGGCTAACTATCCCGTTATAGACGTAGAACTAAAAACCATAAACCTACTTGTCGGCGCGAATATCGGGAATCCCGGCAACTTTTTTCGGCTATTTTTGTGCTTCTTTCCCCGCTGGCAGGTCGGGCTTTTTTGACATGACTCCCCGTATTAATGAATCAAAAACTCTTTTATTCGCTTATTCTGGTTGCGCTGGGAGCCTTATTTTTTATTCCGTTTCTGGGTGGTGTCCGGCTCTTCGACTGGGACGAAATTAACTTCGCAGAGGCCGCCCGCGAGATGATTGTACTGAGCGACTACCTGCACGTTCACATTGATTTCAAACCCTTCTACGAAAAACCGCCCCTGTTTTTCTGGCTTCAGTCGGCCATGATGAATCTGTTCGGCATCAACGAATTTGCTGCCCGGCTACCGAATGCTATTTGCGGCATCATTTCGCTGGTTTACCTGTACAACCTCGGCGAAAAACTGCACGGTCATCGCTTCGGGTTGCTTTGGGCAGTGGCTTATCTGGGTTCGGTTACACCCCATCTGTACTTTCGCTCCGGTATTATCGATCCCTTTTTCAACCTCTTTATTTTCATTGGACTGGTCAACCTGATCCTGGCTTCCTGGAAACGGGAGCGGCTGGGGGGCGCCATGACGGCGCCCAAACGTGAGTGGACGTACCTGCTGATTGGCGGCTTTGTGCTGGGACTGGCCATCCTGACAAAAGGGCCGGTTGCCTACCTCATTATTTGTCTGGTACTACTGGTGTACTGGATGCTGGGACGATTTCGGTGGTTTATCACACCGGCGCAGTTTCTAACTTTTTCCCTGGCGGCTTCGCTGATGTCGCTGGCCTGGTATGGGCTGGATGTGTACCTGCACGGCCCCGCGCTGATGCGTGAATTTCTGGCGTATAATATTCGCCTGTTCAGTACGCCGGATGCCGGTCATGTGGGGTTTCCGGGTTTTCATGTCATTATGCTGCTGGTTGGCTGTTTTCCGGCATCCATCTTTGCCATTCGGGCATTGGGCTCGCTGTTTATCGAGCGTAATTACCAGCGCGAGTTTAAGCGGTGGATGCTCATTCTATTTTGGGTAGTGTTGGTTCTGTTCAGTCTGGTGCAATCGAAAATCGTCCACTATTCTTCACTCTGCTATTTTCCGCTAACGTACCTGGCCGCCCTGACGCTGGTGCAACTGGAAGAGCGAAAAATCCAGTTCAATAACTGGATGCGGGCCGGGTTGATACTCATTGGAGGGATTTACGTCGTAGCCCTTATTGGTATGCCCATTCTGGCGCATCACATGGACATTGTGCGGCAATATGCCGACCAGGATGCCTTCTCGCAGGGGAATCTGGATGCCAGCATAAACTGGCCGTGGTGGACGTTGATACCCGGAATCTGGCTATTGATTGTCCTCACGTTGGCTTTCCGATGGTATAACCAGCGCGAAACGGCGCAGGCATCCATAACGCTTTTGGGGGGGATGGCGGTGTTTATTACGCTTACTCTCTGGTTTTTTATCGGGCGTATCGAAGGGATTTCACAAGCCGCAGCTATGGCGTTTTTCGAGCGGGCGCAGGAGCAGGATGTATACGTAAAGACCTACGGCTACCACAGCTACGGCCCGTATTTTTATACGATGAAACAGCCATCTGCCAATCCCAATTACTACAACGACGAATGGTTGCTGCGGGGGCGGATTGACAAAGATGTGCTCTTCATTCGCCACGCCAGCGAGGAGCCGACATTGCTCGACTCATTACCTGATGTGCGAAAGACGGGTGCTAAAAATGGGTTTGTCTTTTACCGAAGGCGGGTAAGGTGATTTGCTGTGCTGAAAACTGTTGACCCGGCCGGACAGTTATAGCGTACAGGTAACTTCTAACAACGATGCGCCATCTCTTACTCAAAAACCTGATTCGCTTTGCCACCCTGCCAATTGGGTTGATTTGTCTGACAATTTATCTGCCGGGCTGTAGTGCTGGTAACTCATCAAGCTCAGGAACCACAAAAAAGATGAGCATATCGGTGGGCGACATCAGAGAAATATCCCTGCCCGGGAGTGGCGATGGGTCAATGGAACTGATTGGTACCTCCGATAATCAGGAGATTGTAGACGTATCGCGCCGGGAGTTGGCTCCGGCAGTAGATACACTCAAACGAATGGATACCGGCTCCACGGTTTTTCAGATTAAAGGGATCACGGCGGGTAAAGCCAATGTCGTTTTCAGGAAGCAGGCAATGGGCGCAACGGGGAATGGTCAACCCGTACGAACGTATATCGTGCAGGTAAAAGCAAAATAAATCTGGCCATCGGTCAGCCGCGCCCGTGGGGTCAGCGCATCAAATCCGCTGAATCAGTTCGGCCACTTTGTGCACTTCCCGGCCCATAATGTGGTCGATGATAGACTGCGCGTGTTCACGACCGTTTTCGATGAACACCTTCTCGGTGTAAATACCCGCCAGCACCGTACCACACACGTACAGTCCGGGTACGTTGGTTTCGAACGTTTCCCTGTCGAAAACCGGTACCTGCGTTTCCGGATTCAGGTCAATACCACAACGGGTTAGCAGGGCCGCATCAGGAATGTAGCCGGTCAGGATAAAGACGAAGTCGGCGGGGATTTGCCGTTCTTCGCCCGTTTTTAGGTCATTGACCGTTATCGAGTGTTCGTCGATTTGAGTAACGCAGGCGTTGAATACCGTTTTGATTTTTCCCTCTTTCACCCGGTTTTTTACATCGGGCACCAGCCAGTATTTCACCGTACTTCGAAAATCTTCACCCCGGTGTACCACCGTAATGTTTACGTCGTGCCGGTACAATTCCAGCGCGGCCTCAACGGCAGAATTCGATGCGCCGATAATAACCACGTTCGTAAATGAATATTTGAACGGTTCATCGTAATAATGAGACACGTGGGGCAGTTTCTCACCCGGAATGTTGAGCCAGCGGGGGCGCGTGAAATAGCCCGTAGCCATAATGACCTTGTGAGCATAGTACGTTCCGCCGGTAGTAGTCGTAACGGTGAACAGCTCACCTTCCTTCGTAACGTCCCAGACTTTCTCGAACAGCTTGAAATTCAGGTGGTAGTAAGCCGCTGCTTTACGGTAGTACTGCAGGGCTTCGTCGCGACCGGCTTTCACGTCGGAAATGGCAAAAGGGAGTCCCCCAATCTCGATGTTCTCGGCGGTCGAAAAGAAGCGCATCCGGCGGGGGTATTGGCGGATTGACTCGGTCAGGCTTCCCATTTCCAGGATTAGATGGCTAAGCCCGGCTTTGGCCGCTTCGATACCGGCGGCAAGGCCACAAGGCCCACCACCCACTATAATGACATCAACAGGTTGCATATGACTATGTTACTTATACTACTCTAACACACAAAAAGTCCCCAAAGGTTGCGCTAAGGGGACTTTTTATGGGGTTGGTCTGCTGGTATTTACTTTTTGCTCCTTCTCACCACAATTGGAATACAGGTGGCAGGAGGGCAAACAAATGGTACGACCGCCAGACTAGCCGAAACCCGGCAGCCATTGCTGGCAGTGGCCGTAACAACGTACGTACCATCATCAGTTGCTTTGGCTTCTGACCCAATGGCGGTGAAGTTATTGGGACCTGTCCAGCTTAAAGTGGCACCCGGCGCTGTAGCTGCCACGGTGGCGGCACAGGTTTCACAGTTTTTGGCCACTACCGTTGTTGTCATTACCGGCGTTACCGTATTGGACGTAACAGGGGTGCTGACAATGGTATTGCACCCATTACTGCCTGTCACGGTCGCGGAATACGGCCCTGCCGTGCTGACCGTGATGCTGGCTGTGGTCTGGCCCGTATTCCAAAGGTAGGTATACGGGCCAGCACCACCTGTTACCGTGGTACTTAGCATACCCGATTGACTGGTACAGGTTAGTTCCAGCGTATTGACTAAAGCCCTTGGGACTGTCGTTTCAGACACAACCGAGGTGGTGGCAGTCGTAATACAACCGTTGGCTCCGGTAACCGTGACGGAGTAAGGTCCGGCCTCACTGGCCGTGATGCTGGCTGTTGCAGCCCCCGTATTCCACCGGTAGCTATACGGAGCGGTACCATCCGTGGTACTGGCGGTAAGTATGCCTGACAGTGTAGTACAAGTCAGTGTCAGTGCATTGACCGAAACGCTGGGTACGGCCGTCCCGGACACCACACTGGCACTGGTTGATGTCGAGCAGCCGTTGGCCCCCGTAATCACAACTGAATACGAACCGGCACTGCCGACACTGATACCAGGGGTACTGGCGTTGGTACTCCACCGATACGTGTACGGAGCGGTGCCACCCGTTACGCTGGCCGTTAAATTGCCGGATGGATTGGTGCAGGTCAGGGTCAGACTATTGACCGATGCGCTGGGTACGACCGTTTCGGACGTGACCGTCGCAGCAACCGTAGCGATGCAGCCGTTGGCACCTGCGACGGTCACGGAGTATGGACCCGCCGAACTGGCCGTGATGTCGTTTGTAGTCGCTCCTGTACTCCATAGATAGGTGTAGGGTGCGGTGCCACCAGTTACACGGGTGGAAAGCGTACCCGTTGGGCTGATGCAGGTCAGCGTCAGGGAATTAACGAACGATACCGGAACGGCTGTGTTGGAGATGACCGTTACCGTAGCGGCAGAACTACAGCCATTTGCACCCGTTACCGTAACCGAATATGGCCCGGCCTCACTGGCCATGATACTGGCGCTGGTAGCTCCCGTGTTCCATAAATAGGTGTATGGAGTGTCTCCCCCTATTACACCGGCAGTGAGCCTACCCGACGGATTCGTGCAAGTCAACGTCAACGCATTGACTGATACGCCTGGCTGATTCGTATCCTGAACAACGCTGGCAACCGCCGAAGATGAGCAGCCGTTAGTGCCGGTGAGGACCACTGAATAGGATCCTGCCCTGCCCACGCTGATGGATGGGGTGTTTGCAGTGGTACTCCACTGGTAAGTATACGGAGCGGTGCCGCCCGTGGCATTAGCGGTCAGTGTACCCGCTGGTCTGGCGCAGGTTAGTGTCTGGCTGTTGACCGATGCGGTGGGTACTGCCGTATCAGAAATAACTGCGGTGCTGGCTACCGTCTGACAGCCATTTGCTCCGGTGACCGTAACGGAGTAAGGGCCATCCGTATTGGCAGTGATACCTGCCGTTGTCTGACCCGTATTCCACTGGTAGGTATACGGAGCGGTGCCGCCCATGGCGTTCGCTGTGAGTAGCCCCGATGGGTTAGCACAGGTTAGCGTCAAACTATTGAGGGAGGTACCTGGCGGGACTACATCGGATGAGACAGTGGCCGTAGCTGTTGTGACACAACCATTCGCACTGGTAACGGTTACCGAGTAAGGCCCGGCTGTGTTGACGGCAATACGCTGGCTGGAAACTCCCGTGCTCCATTGGTAGGAGAACGGTGCTGTCCCCCCCGATACACTGGCCGTGAGCGTACCTGTTGGGTTTACACAGGTTAACGTCAGGCTGTTGACAGAGGCACCAGAGGCCATTGTATCAGCCGTAACCGTAGTAGTAGCTGTTGTGACACAACCATTGCTACCGGTAACAGTGACCGAATACGGCCCGGCTGCACTACCCACGGTAATGTCGGGAGAAGTAGCTCCCGTGCTCCACAAATAGGTGTAAGGACTACTGCCCCCCGATACGCTGGCTGTGAGTGTACCCGTTGGATTAGCGCAATTCAGGGCCAGATTATTGACACTCACTACCGGCGTCGTCAGGTCGGCTGTAACGGTTGACGTTGCCACTGTACGGCAGCCATTGCTACCGGTAACCGTGAGCGAATATGGCCCGGCTGTGTTGACGGCAATACGCTGGCTGGAAACTCCCGTACTCCATTGGTAGGAGAACGGTGATGTGCCCCCCGATACGCTGGCCGTGAGTGTACCCGTTGGGTTTATACAGGTTAATGTCAGGCTGTTGACAGAGGCCACCGGAACGGCCGTATTGGCTATTACGGTGGCGATTGCCAGTGGCGATTGTACGCTGGTGCAGGCTGGATTGCCTACGGTAAGGGTATAGATACCCACTTCTGACACGGAAGGGTTTTGCTGGGTGCTGCTAAACCCGTTCGGCCCTGTCCAGGTATAGGTAACGTTGGTAGCAGCGGAACCATTTCCGTAAAGAGCCTGCCCATTCAGCGTAATCTGTATGGTCGAACAGCTCACTGTTCCACCCGTTGCCGAAGCGGAAACCGCTGGTGAAACAGTGAGCACCGTCTGGCTACTCTGCCGGCAGTTAGGGTCGGCTGGCATGGGCCATACCAACGCATAGATGTATTGACTAACCATCCCGGCCGTGTTATTGGTTGTATTGACAACAGGGTTACGGAGCACAGTACGACCGGTAGTCGGGTCTGGTAATATGGTTCCGAGCAAGGTGCTGCCAGACCCGTACATGGCCGTACCCGACTGGGGGCTGCTGAACACAACGAAACGGACGGAATCGACCTGACTGAGGTGCGTTCCGTTCGATACAATGGAATCCAGCGGCATGCCCGAACACAGGCTCAGGTTATCTGTCTCATTTCGTAGTTCGGGACAGGTGTAAATACCCAGATCATTCGTGAAATCATTCTGACCAGCGTTGCCCGTTGTTACGGTAATGATCGCTGTGTTACCCGTTAGCTGCGCATCGGAGTCGCGGAGGTCGGGGTTGGTAAAGTTGTTGCTGTTGGCCGGTGAGAGGGTATATTGACGCTGTAGCCCGGATAGGGGGGTGGACCCCTTCATTGTAATGTCCAGTGCCGACAACTGGGTCATGTCCATCCGGATCTCGTAGCGACGATTATACTGGAGGCTACCCGATACGGTCGTGTTGTTGAAGTAAAACTGGCCGCCATCGTGCGTCGTTTGGGAGGCAATGGGGGTACCTCCGTTGTCCATATCGTAAAGGGTCAATACAACCCCGTCGATACCCGGTTCGTAGGCGTTCTGGATCCCATCGCGGTTATCATCGAACCAGAAGCGGTTACCAATCTCGATAGGGGCAGGGTCGCAAAGGAGTTTATTGTCGCCCAGTCCGCCCGCTTTGGCAAAAAGCCCTTCCGCTTGCCGGTATATCTCATAGTTTCGGGTAACGGCGGCCTTCGTTGCGTTGAAAATTTTCAGGCCCGCTGCCAGATAGCGGTCGTCAATCGGATCGACGGCCGAGTTTATGATTTCGTTGTAGCCCGGAGCAAAAGACAAGGCCCCCGACGTTATTTCCCTACTGGCAACATTACCGAAGAACTTCCAGTAATCCTGTCCGTAAAATTCGCCACCACCGGGCCCGTCATTATCCCCAACGCCGGTACCCGTGAGTGGCCCTGCCTGACCATTCTTTTCCAGTTCAAACGTGCCATTGTTGTTATACGCCCGGAGCAAATCACCAAACCCAAATGAATCATAGCTTCCATGCCCGGCGGGGTCATGGTTGGCCTGACCACCCAGGTGAGCAAACCGGCTCAGCATACCAATAAACATGGACCCGTCCACATCAAATTCCAGGTCAGTCACCATCGGCTGGGACGATATCGCAAACCGGGGCGTTGGTCCTTCGCCACAGGGATCCGGCCAGGCATCGGTCCAGGGAAGCCAGTGATCTTTGGTGATGCAGGTACCCGTCATATCCACCGGGCCCCGCTGGTAGTCGAGTGGAAACGAAAGTACCTCGTCAAAAACAGCGTTGGCAACAGCCGGATCGAATCGGTAGATGGTGACTTTCAGGTCACTCGCCTGTTGGGATGTTTCGGCCGAACAGACAACCCCCACGTAAATTTTACCTCGGTAGACCTTAAGGGCCCAGGGACGAAAATCGCCATTGGAGCAGCCCGGATTAGGAACCGCCCACGATTTTACGTCCGAAGCCGAGGGTACCACGGCTGGCAGTCCGATGGGCAAGCCATACACCTTACGATCGTTGAGGTTGACAACGTACAGCGTTTTATCATCGTCCGACATGTCGGCTCCCCCAAAACTCATCCGGCCAACCGCCGACATGGCACTGGGGTCTGTGCTGCCGCCAGTACGATCGCCAAACAAATTAGCCAGTGGGTCTTTATGCGGGTCTTCCCCTACATCGATGCCCAACGCCGTAACCGACATGAAGGTAGAACTAACACCCGAGGCAACGTCTGTTACGTAGATACCGCCCGGACCAGCGGGGCCGAAACTGGTATGGCGTTTAACGAAGGCGGTACTAAAAACCTTTTTGGCCCGTCGCTGGTAAGCAAGCCCCCAGACTGTTCCTATCTCGCCCGCTGTGCCAACGTGAGCAGGCAGGAAATTGCCCGGCCCGGCTATGCCTGATGCTTCGTAGGGAAACATGACCATTGCATCCGTCAGGGCGGCCTGTTTTTCGGGTGGTACAGGGTTCCCGTTTATATCAAGCGTCGACTGCGAATCGCCATTGACAAAGCAGGACGTAATCAGCAGTCTGCCCGCCTGCTGGCAATAATCAGTGGGATAGTTTATGCCCAGATCAACGCCCCCGGCCGGCGCTTTCAGGAACTATACACTTGTTCCGTTGTTACTACCATACGAACTGGTATAGTAGCCCGTCAGGAAATTGTCGAATTCAATGCGCACAGTACTACCAGACGGAACATCGGTCGGGCTGAATGCGTACTTACCATCAGCACCGCTGCTGGTTGAAATGGGTATTTGGTTAAAATTGATGAAAGCCCGTACCGTGATACCGGCCACACCCAATTCGGTGGGCAATGTGTCGGAGCGAATGCCATTCGAGTCGAAGTCACGGAAAACAACCCCGCTTACCTGGGCGTTGATCGTCGTTGTGCAGATAAGAACAGCTAAAAAAGCTATCAGTGAACACCACCTCCCAGTGGTGTTCAACGGATACACGTTTCTCATGGATAAGTCAATTTAATTTGTAATAAACAGGGAGATATAACAGGCAGGATTAGTGGGTTGTAAGGGGTGAAACAGGGATAAAAAATCTGTTAATTATCTTTATTTTACTTTTGGTTTACAACTACGCATCCATTGTGGGGAAATAGACAAAAGCCCTGCCAAATGGCGGAGGGTTTTGTTCGTATATTTATTGTCCATACTCGAGAGCTTTTGTGGAAAATTCGTTCAGTCCTTTGTTTACGGCCTTTGATCAGGAAGAAGTAACCTTCTTTGCCGATTTGATTTTGCCCATTCCGGTACCAAAATTGTTTACCTATCGGGTTCCGCGCGGGATGGCTGAGGTGCTCAAAATTGGTGCCAGAGTGATTGTGCCCTTTGGTAAGAAAAATAGCCGCGTGCTAACGGCGGTCGTGGCCAAACTGCATAACTCACCCCCCGCTGCCTACCAGGCCCGGTATATTAGCGAGGTACTGGACGAGTACCCGCTGGTGACCGGCTACCAGCTGGAGTTGTTCAAATGGATGGCTGAATATTACATGTGCTGCGTGGGTGATGTGATGAACGTGGCCCTGCCATCGGGCCTGAAAATATCGAGTCAGTCGAAAGTGCAGGTCAACCCGGATTTCGATTATCCCGAACTGCTCACCGGGTTTGAAGAAACACTGCTTGCCGAGCTGAAAAAACACCCGGCCCTGTCGTACGATGAACTGGGACGAATGGCGGGTGAGGGAACCAACGTACCCGCTTTGATCAAGTCGCTGGTGGGCAAAAAGGCGATTATTGTATTCGAGGAAGTCCGGGAAAAATACGTACCCAAAATGGTTCGAAAGGTGCGCCTGCACCGGAACTACGAAGAAAAGGAGCAACTGCTTGTTCTGCTGAACCGGCTTGAAAAACTACCCAAACAGCAAGAGGTCGTGATGCGGTACCTGCAGCACGTACCGATGCAGCGCAACCCGGAACTCAACCAGAAAGGACTTGATAAGGGTATTCTGAATCAGGACGACGAACTATCGCAGTCATCCCTGTCTACCCTGATCAAGAACCAGGTGTTTGAAACGTTTGAACTGATCCAGCCCCGCTTTTCGGACAATAACGCCCCCCAGGCCGAAATCAAACTGACCGAAGCGCAGCAAACGGCTTCGGCTCAGATTATGGCGCAGTTCGATACCCAGAACATCGTGTTGCTGCACGGTATAACCGGAAGCGGTAAAACCGAAGTCTACATCGACCTTATCCAGCAGGCCCTCGGTAGTGGGTCGCAGGTGCTGTATCTCCTGCCCGAAATTGCCCTCACCACGCAGATTGTGGTGCGGTTGCAGCGGGTATTCGGCGACAAAATGGGGATTTACCACTCCAAGTTTTCGGACAATGAGCGGGTGGAGGTCTGGAAAGGCGTCGTGTCTGGCCAATATCAGTTTGTGGTGGGCGTGCGGTCGGCGGTGTTTCTGCCCTTCGATAACCTCGGTTTGATTATCGTGGACGAAGAGCACGAGACCAGCTACAAACAGCACGACCCGGCACCCCGCTACCACGCCCGCGACGTAGCCATCATGCTGGCCCACTGGCAGCAAGCCAAAGTGTTGCTGGGGTCGGCCACGCCCGCTTTGGAAACCTATTTCCAGGCCAAACAGGGTCGCTATGGATTGGTGGAACTGTTCAAGCGATTCGGCGATGCCACGCTGCCCAATATTCTGCTGATCAATACCCAACAGGAAAAGCGGCAGAAATCCATGAAGAATGAGTTTTCGTCGGCCTTACTCACGGCGCTGGGCGATAACATGGAGCGCAAAGAGCAGAGCATCCTCTTCCAGAACCGCCGGGGCTACTCGCCTTACATGCAGTGCGAAGACTGCGACTGGACGGCCGAGTGTAACAACTGCGCCGTCAGCCTGACCTACCATCAGCGCGACGCCGAACTGCGCTGCCACTATTGCGGCCATAAAGACCCCGTGCCCCGTACCTGCCCTACCTGCGGTTCGACCAAGGTGAAAACGATTGGGTTTGGCACCGAGAAACTGGAAGACCAACTTCTGATTTACTTCCCCGAATCGAAGGTGTTACGGATGGACCTGGATACGACTCGCGCCAAAAACGCCTATCAGAACATAATTCAGGAGTTTGAAGGTGGGGAGGTCGACATTCTGGTGGGTACGCAGATGATTACCAAAGGACTCGACTTCGATAACGTGAGTCTGGTCGGTATTTTCGACGCTGACCGGCTCATTCACTTCCCCGACTTCCGGGCCACGGAGCGGGCGTTTCAGATGATTACGCAGGTGAGCGGCCGGGCGGGCAGGCGGGCCGGGCGGCAGGGAACAGTGCTGATTCAAACGGCTAATCCACAACAGCCCATTCTGCAAAAGGTGATTCAGAACGACTACAAAGGATTGTACGAAGAGGAGATTCAGGAACGTCGGGATTTCAGTTACCCGCCCTTCGTGCGGCTTATCAAACTAACCGTTCGCCACACCGACAAAGCCATCAGTCAGCAGGCCGCTACCCGCCTTGCCGCCGAACTCACCGATGCGCTCGGCAGCAGCCGCGTACTGGGGCCCGAAGAACCCCTGGTGGAGCGTATAAGAAACCAGTTTCTGTTCGATATCCTCGTCAAGATAGAGCGCGAAAAAGTGAACATAAAAGCGGTGAAAACCTACATCCGCGATCGCATCAACGATATCCTCACCGACAAAGGATTACGTCAGGTCAGCATCGTGGCCGATGTGGATTGTTTATGAGACTCGTTTGGCTTTCTTACTTTGACTATGCCAGTCTAAACATCTCAGCCTATACGGCTTCAACCAAATAGTCCAGGTTCTCTTCGTGCAGGAAGTTGTGGGGCGGCATGAAGTTTCCACCGTGCTCGGCTACTGTACGCTGATTGATGAAGGCGATGTCGTCTTTGTCCAGATAGGTCATGCCAACGCCCTGAAAACGGCTTCGTATTCAGCAAAATCTTCATTCACGATTTGCTCCAGGCGTTGTCGCTTGTTTTGCTTCAACGAGTTGGCTACTTCGAGAATGAGATTCCTGACAAAATCCGGATCATTGACTGCCAACTCTTTAAGTGATTGGCTAATTTGATCCTTATCCAATGGTGCGCTCATGACTTTGCAAGTTTATCTATACAAAAGTAAGTAATTGATTGATAGTCTGTTGATAGTAACGCTGACGGAGAGCCTAAAGTTGACCCTTCAATCCTGATTTACTTACTTTTTATGCCCATTAATCCAGGGAATGACGAATCCTCTGCCAGTAGAATACGATTGGCCGTACAGTTTATTTTCGTCCAGATAGCCGCTGTGAAAATAGGTGCCCGACTGGTCGGCGGTAGTGAAGGCAAAGTAAATCACGCCCCACGCAGTATTGACCTTACCATCCGAAAAAGGCGTATCGTAAAACACGCCACTCAACGAACCATCGAAGTAGCCATTGACGACAAACTCTTTTAAATAAGGAGCCGCGTCGGGCGCGGGGCGCAGGTCGATTTCCCAGGTGCCGCTCAGGGCGCGAAGTAATGAATCTTTGGTGGCTGCAGCCATCGTCTGGGCTGGCTTGCTGGCAGATTGACCGTAGCTGCTGACACATAAAGCTACTGCCAACAGGCCAGTGAATAAATGGGTACGTAGTTGCATGATTGTCGATTGATTTTAGTTGTGTTTTGTGCACGTAAAACTTTGCCTGACAGGCTTTAATTAATACGCCCTTTCTCATCTTCCAGACCCGTTTTGCGCTGCCGGGCTGCTTTGACCTGCTTATTGCCGAAAGTATACGTGAAGTTGATTCGAACCTGACGGCTTTCGTATCCGCCACTGGCATCCATGTACAACCCACCAAACTGACTGATACCCCGCCACTGCTGACTGTTGAACGGGTCCGACACGGTCAATACCAGCGACCCGCGCTCGTTTAACACTTTGCGCTGTATGCCTACCGTGCTGCCCCAGTACCGGCGGTTCTGGAAGGTACCACCCCAGATGGACGGTGAGGTGTAATAGCCAGATACTTCCAGCTTCCAGGCTCCGGGTAGCGTAATGGTTTGCTGGGCGTACAGACTCAGCACGTTGGCCGACAGACCGATGGTTTTGCCACCGCCGAAGTTAGCATTGTTCGCCGAGTGATACCCGCTCACGTTCAGGTACACGTTCCACCACTTAGCGATATTGAACGGGTAACTCACCGCCAGTGATACCACGCGCTGATTGGCCAGATTCCGGGTAGTGATATAGTTGCGGGGCCGCTCGCCGGGAGTTGTGGCAACGGTATCGGTAATGGAGGTGAAGTAGTCCTGTGTGTCGCTGTAGCTGAGTGAGGTGGTCAGCTTGTATTTGTAGGTGTGCGAAAGCTGGATGGTGTTGGTGTACTGCGGGCGCAGAAATGCGTTGCCTTTCTGATAGGTTAGTTCATCCAGCTTCGACTCGAAGGGGTTCAGGCTCTCGTAAGTGGGGCGGTCGATTCGGCGACTGTAATTGAGCGAAAACGAGTTGTTCTGATTCTGATTGTAAGTCAGGCCCGCGCTGGGGAAAGCATTCATGTAGCGACGGACCACGTGGGATTCGGCGGTTGGTTCAGCTACGCCAATCAGTTGCCCGTCAGAATGGGTATGCTCGATGCGCAGCCCCAGTTGTCCCTGCCATTTTCCCTTGCTTTTCTCGAACGATGCGTAGCCTGCGTTCACATTCTCGGTATAGACGAACTGGTTGGTGCGGTCGGTATTTAGTATATTCTGAGCGTTGATTACGTCGAAGAAGTTGAAGTCATTATCGGTTCGCACGGAGGATAGTTTGACCCCCGCGCTAAACTTTCCGCCCCACAGCCGTTGGCTGTAATCGGCTTTCAGCGTGCGAAGGGTGATATTGGTCAGGGTCGTCATGCGGTAATTACGCTCCTGAATAAGGGCGTTCGTGATGGGGTCGACGTAGCGGTTGGGCTGGTAATTATTGCCCGTCGACCGGAACCGGCCCAAATCAGCATCTATGCTCAAGTCATGCCCAGAGGTATCGGCAAAGCGATAGTTCAGGTTGGCGTTGCCGTTGACCCGGTTGCTGAGGTTGCGGTTATCAGCAATGAGAAGCTGCGAGGTGATTCGCCCTTCGAGACTGCCAATGGGTGTCAGGCCCAGGGTATTGCCGGTAGCGTCGCGCAGCGAACCATCCAGCAACATACCGAGGGTGCTGTATTTACTGACAAACCAGTCGGCTCCCAGGCGGGCGTTGTGTGCTGCTGACCGGGTGGTGGTTTCGCTTCGCTGATTGAAAAACTGGCCACTTTGCTCGCGGTAGAGACTTATATACGACCAGTCGCGGGCATCGCGCAGGCTGTACGTAGCAAACAGGTTCGTCTTTTGTGTGCGGTTATTGAGCGATACCGAACCGGTATATTTAGGGTAGTAGGCACCCATGGCAACCCCCAGTGTAGCACTGCCGTTAGTACCGAAGTTACGGTTCTTTTTCAGCCGGATATTGATAATCCCCGCGTTGCCCTGCGCATCGAAACGGGCCGAGGGCTGAGTGATAATTTCGATAGCGTCAATATCCGATGCCTGTAATGTCCGTAAATAAACGGTAAGGTCCGCCGGGCCGAGGGGCGAGGGTTTCCCGTCGATAAATACCCGAACGCCATTTTTACCCTGTAGTATGATGTTGTCGTTTGGATCGATCAGTACGCCCGGTGCTTTTTGTAACAACTCAATGGCCGAACTGCCCAGGGCCGTAATGCTGCTTTGCACGTTCAGAACTAACTTATCGGGCAATACCTCTACCAATGGCTTTGTCGCTTTCACGCTCACTTCCGCCAGCGACTTTGCCGCTTCGGTTAGCCGGGCGGGGGCAAGGGTAGCGGTCTGCCCATCGGTCAGATTAACTACATCCGACTGCCAGGTCGCGTAACCAACAGCGGTTAAACCAACCCGGTAACTACCGGCTCGTAAGCCCGAAAAGGCGAATACACCGGCTTCATTGGCTACGGCTGCTTTCACTAAAGCGGAGTCGGCTACCGACCGGAGGACGGCCGTGGCGAAAGGAACCACCTGCCCGATGGTTGTTACGGCGGTGCTGCTGATGGAAGCGGTTTGGGCGAAGGAGGCCGAACCAATAAGAAGGAGAATCAGGGACAACAGGAATGGCTTTTTCATAGCTTCTACGAGTTTGAATGGGTCAAAGCTACGGGGCGGGTCAGGGGAGAGCCAGCCGCATTCGGTGAGTGGCCGGTTTTGTCGGTGAATGAAAGGCGATGTCATTCACCGACGTATTTGTCGATTCGTCGGAAAAAGAGAAGTAGTGTATCGTAAGTTGATGTAAGTTTGATTGTTATTCATAGAACCGATGGGCTACAACCGAACCGTTTTCTGGGGCATTACGTACCGCCAATTGATGCTCGTGCTGGGTATGTACGGGTTATCGGCTTTGCTATATGACATAGCCTTGTCGATTAGCCAGCGCGAATGGGCAAAAACGCCAATCCTTGATTATTTCACGGGCGAAGTTCCGCGTATTGCTCTCGATTACGGGTTGAAACTGCTGTTCACGGCTCCCATCTGGTGTTTGTTGTTTGTACGGCTACGGCATTGGTCGCTCATGCAGCGGATGCTGTTGCACATCGCGTTGCTGCCGCTGTTCATTATCGCCTGGCAAAGTGTGTATTACGCTGTTTCCGATGCCATTGGGGTAGGCCGGATGCGGGGAAATTCGAGCATTTGGGACACATATATCGGGGCGCTGTTTTACATGGTTCAGTTCGGGATTTTTCACGCCTACACGTATTACCGCGATTTGCAGCAGCAACGCATTCAGGAAATTCAACTGCGCGAACTGGCAGTGAAAAGTGAGCTATCGGCCCTGAAAGCGCAGTTGAACCCCCACTTTCTGTACAACGTATTCAACACTATCAGTGCGTCGGTGCCACCCGAGCAGGAACACACTCGCGAGCTACTGGCCGAACTCGCCGATTTGTTCCGCTACCAGCTTCAGGCCTCCCGCTCCGATACCGCCACCGTGCGCGACGAAATTGCCTTCGTCGGGAAATACCTGGACCTCGAAAAAGCCCGCTTCGGCGACCGGTTGCACGTTCGGTTCGACGTATCCGATGATGTGCTGAATTGTATGTTACCGCCCATGTTACTACAGCCCTTGGTGGAGAATTCCGTTCGGCACGGTGTCGCATCGCTCATTGACGGGGGGGAGGTGTGCGTCAGTATACGTCAGCATGCTAATCAACTCCGGGTAATGGTTTCCGATACGGGTGTTGGAATGAACGGTTCCGGCGAGAAAGGGGCTGGCGTTGGGTTAGCTAATACGCGACTACGGCTCGAAAAAATGTACGGTACCGAACTCAGCATCACTGCTAATCAGCCGCATGGCGTTATCATATCGTTTGAACTGCCCGTTCAGGAAAAAAACAGCGATACTGACATACCGCAGGATTTACCAAAATACACAGCTGCTTTTTAGTAACTTACCGCCCGCTCCTGTGCCAGCCGGACTGCGGCCCATTCGCATGCAAAAAGTAATTATCATTGATGACGAAGCCGCCGGACGCACGCTAATCCGGCAATACCTGGGCGAATATCCAGGCCTGATTATTATGGGGGAAGCCAACAACGGCGTAGATGCCGTGCGGCTCATCAACGAGTTCAAACCCGACCTGATTTTTCTGGATGTGCAGATGCCCGGTCTGAGCGGGTTCGATGTGCTGAAACACCTGAACGAGATTCCGCAGATTATTTTCTCGACGGCCTATGACCAGTACGCGCTTCAGGCGTTTGAGGTCCACGCGGTCGATTACCTGCTCAAGCCCTACACCCGCGCCCGCTTTGCCCAGGCGATTCAGCGCGTAACGGATTCCCGGACGGGAAACCTCCAGAAAATTCAGCCCCTCGCCGAAAGTCTGCTCAATACGGCTACTCTGTATCCCGAAAAAATACTGGTACAGACGGGTAATCGGCTTGTTACCGTTACCGTATCCGATATAGTCCGAATTGAAGCCGAGGGCGACTACGCTACGCTGGTTACCGAAACGGGTAAGCACCTGAGTAATTACGGTATTGGGGCACTGGAAGCGAAACTCAATCCGCAGAACTTCCTGCGGGTTCACCGCTCCGATATCGTTAATCTGAACTTCATCCGGGAAATCCAGAAGTACCCGTCCAGTTACGATGTTATCATGCAAAACGGCGATGTTGTACGCGTCAGCCGGTCATACATGGATAAAATCCGGGAACTGACGTTCTAAACAGTGTCGTAAGTTATTCGTTAAATTTCCGCTAACACCATCGTTTATCAGCCCATCCGGTTAATTTTGCACCGGCTTGTAGCCAGTTTTGCCCAATATTCCCCATCCTATGTCTAAGAAAACCAAGATTGTTGCCACCATTGGTCCGGCTTCCGACACGAAAGAACAGTTGCTGGCACTAGCCAGAGCGGGAGTCAACGTATTCCGGCTGAATTTTTCGCACGGTACCCATGAAGACCACCTGATGCGGCTCACGCGCATCCGGGAAATAAATGAGGAATACCACTTGAACCTCTGCGTATTACAGGATTTGCAGGGGCCTAAAATTCGAATCGGCAACGTCGAACATAAGGATGGGGTTACGATTGTACCTGGTCAGGAACTGGTCTTTACGAATGACGATATTATTGGTACCGCCGAACGGGTTAGCACACCCTACAAAAATATGTATCGGGATGTGCATCCGGGCGAGCGTATCCTGATGGACGACGGTAAACTGGAAGTTAAAGTGCTGCGTAAAGAAGGTACTGATGTCGTAACTGAGGTCGTTTATGGTGGCCTGATGAAGTCAAAAAAGGGAGTAAACCTGCCCAATACAAAGGTATCCATGCCCGCCGTAACCGAAAAAGACTGGGCTGACCTCGAATTTGGCCTTGAACACAATGCCGAGTGGATTGCCCTCTCATTCGTACGCGAAGCATCCGAAATCATCGAGATAAAAGAATACATCAAGTCGAAAGGAAAGACGAGCCGGGTTATTGCGAAAATCGAAAAGCCGGAGGCAATTGCCAACATCGACGAAATTATTGCCGCCACCGATGGCCTGATGGTGGCTCGTGGTGACCTGGGCGTTGAGTTACCCGCCGAAGAGGTGCCGATGATTCAGAAGATGCTGGTTGAGAAATGTAATAAGGCCGCTAAACCGGTCATTGTGGCCACGCAGATGCTCGAAAGCATGATTGACGCTCCCCGTCCAACCCGGGCTGAAATCAACGACATTGCCAACTCCGTTATGGATGGCGCCGATGCCGTGATGCTCAGTGCCGAAACTGCGTCGGGCAAATACCCGATTCTGGCCGTTGAGAGTATGGCCAACACCATCCTACAGGTAGAGAAATCGACCGACAAGATTTATTTCCGCTACCATGCCTATGTGAATGAGCACCCCACCGAAAATGTTCTGAACGACAATGTGGTGATGAGTGCCTGCCGACTCGCCCGCGATACACAAGCCCGCGCCATTATCGGCATCACCAACTCAGGATACACGGCCGAGCGGATTTCGCACCACCGCCCCAAAGCCGATTTGCTGGTGTTCTCCAACGATGCACAGCTCCGTAATACCCTTGGTTTGTACTGGGGTGTTCAGGTAATTCCGTACGAGCAGGATCTGAGTCTGAGTGTTGACCAAACGGTGGAAGGTATCAAAGACATCCTCGTCAGTCAGGGCCGTTTGGATGATGGCGATATTTTTATCAACACCCTCAGCGTACCCCTCAGCGCATCCCGCCGGACTAACACGGTGAAACTAAGTATCGTAGATTGATATAGTTAGTTGACCCGTTTGAAACGTTTTGCGTCAGCTACTGACTGATTGACTCAATAACTGACCAATTTCTTATAAACACTAAAAAGCCGCGAAACCAAAGGTCATCGCGGCTTTCTCTTTTTACTGAAAATGAAGAACGTTAGGAGGAAGAATCTGATTGTTACTTAACCCGATTCAGGCCTTTTCTGTTTTCGACTCCTTGTCTTCTTTGGCAACCGGAGTTTCGGTAGTCTCTATTTCTTCTGATTCCACTGGTTCTGTGGTTTCCTCAGCCGCTACCTCAAATACTTCGGGTGCAAACTGACTCAGGATCGTGTACCAGCTGATTAATTTCTTGATGTCGGCTGTTCGAACGCGGTCGCGGTCGTAAGTAGGAACAACCGAGGCCATAAAGTCGGCCATTTCTTCATTCGACCCTTTGGTATCGGTAGGGAGTTTGTCGTTATATTTCTCCCTGACGGCAAGGAGCACATCGCCGAGTGACACGGATTTCTCATCGCTATCATCATCGACATAGATGGAAATGTCGTTCAATACCGACACACGGGCTGTTGGCCCCATCATGGTTTTTGCTTTTTTGTCGTCTAACGATTCAACGATAACGCCGGCTCGGCCCGGTTTTAAAATTCGGTAAAGGCCACTATAGCCAGCCACATTGGCAATCTGTTTTAATGCTTCCATTAGCGTGATTTTGTAAATTGGTAACGTGTAGTTTAACAGGGGTATTGCTTAAACGGTAAGAGTGAATGTGCGGACGAGTAAAAAAAAGACTCACCCACCGGTCACTTTTTGCCTTTTATGTACGCTTCATTCAACGGCCGGATAAACGACAGGATTTCTTCCCGACCGGCACTCGTGATGGCTGATGTGATAAAAAACTGGGGGGCTTCCTCCCATTCCTCCAGCAGGGTGGTACGGTACGTATCAATGGTCGCCTGGAGTTTGGGGCCACTGAGTTTTTCGGTTTTAGTGAAGACGATAACGAAGGGTAAGCCACGCTCTCCCAGATTGCTCATAAAATCGAGGTCTCGTTTCTGGGGTTCAATCCGGGCATCGACCAACACAAAAATGCAGAGCAGGTTGGGGCGGCTGGTTAAGTAACCGTCGATGAGGGTGGCGAATTTTTCGCGTTCGGTTTTGCTGACCTGCGCATAGCCATAGCCGGGTAAATCGACCAGATACCACGACTTATCGATAAGAAAGTGATTGATAAGTTGCGTTTTTCCCGGCTTTCCCGAAATTTTGGCCAGTGTTGTCCGGCTCGTCAGCATATTGATCAGCGACGATTTACCCACGTTGGAGCGACCAATAAAGGCGTACTCAGGCCGATTGGGTGGGGGACAAAGAGCCGGGTCGGAATTACTGACCAGGAATTCAGCTTGTTTAACGGGCATAAGTAGAAGACTGTAAAACGGCCGCAAAGTTCGGAAAGATTAAGCAGAATGGCACATGATTTGTAATTTGCATGCCTATCAGTATATTTATTAATGAAACAAGCGTTTCTGATTAGAAACGAAAATCGTTCGTTCGTGCGTTATAGAATCGAAAACCTACAAAGACTACCGGCTCGCCGGGTTTGACTATGAAAAAACTATTTTGGCTGTTTGCAATCGCCCTCATTGGCGTTACTGTGCTCCCAACTATTGCTGCTTTCGATCCCGTAAAGACAGACCATACCGCTAGCAGAATGGCTCCGAAAAGTGATGCTGAAGGAATTCAGTTTACGGAGGCTTCCTGGAAAGACATTCTAAAAAAGGCAAAAGCGGAGAAAAAAGTTATTTTTCTGGATGCCTACGCCAGCTGGTGCGGTCCCTGTAAGTTGTTGCAAAAGAATGTTTTTACCAAGAAAGCCGTTGGCGATTACTACAACAGCAAGTTTATAAACGTGAAAATGGACATGGAAAAAGGCGAAGGCCCGGCTTTAGCGCAGGTTTATCCGCTGGAAGCCTATCCAACCTTGTTGTATATCGACGGTAATGGAAAAATTCTAAGAAAGGTACTGGGTCTTCAAACACCGGAAGCACTGATTGCCATTGGCAAAAGTGTGAAGTAAGCAAAACGAATCCGGTTTATATCGAAAGAGGCTGTTTCACCAGAAACAGCCTCTTTTTATGTGCTCATTACTTTAGTCCGGGTGGCAACATACAAAATGGAAAGGGAACATAAAACGAGTCCGGCCAATATAAGCTGATGAACTATGGGCCATTCCAGTGCCCATAAAACCAGCCCGTTAATACCGATCTGCACGAAGGCATACCCGGTTGCTACGCCCAGGTGTGGCCAACCTCGCTGGCTGACCAGCAATTGATACAAATGCGACCGGTGCGCCCGAAGAACGTTTTGATGCTGCCTGAAACGGTAAAAAAGGGTAAGCAAAGTATCGGTACCATAAACTGCCAGCAGTAACAGGGGCAAATACGTATGATGCTCGTTGATTACGTTCAGGAGACCATAGAGCGTTATGAAGCCAATGCCGATACTGCCCACATCACCCGCAAAACAGATGGCTTTGGGCCGGGCGTTGAAAAAACTAAAAATCAGCAGGGCTACGAATACGGATGGATATAAAATCTGCGAACCGCCATCCATTTTGTCCCCTTGCACATACCACAGCGTTCCAACCGTAACCAGACTGTATAAGGCAGCCATGCCGTTGATGCCATCCATAAAGTTGCAGGCATTGATAACAGCGACTCCCAGCAACAACAGGCCAGGAAATGCCCACCAGTTTGTGGGAAACGTACCTGTTTGTATCAGTAGCAAACTAACCGCTATCAACTGAACAGACAGGCGAAAGCGGACTGGGATATCAGTAAGGTCGTCGCCAAAGCTAACCAGCACCACGGCTGTCAGGCCACCAAAGAACCAGGGTTGATTGAAAGAGCCAGTAAAAACCGTAATCAACACGGCCAGATAAATGACGATACCTCCGCCCCGAATCGTTGTGGTAGTCTGGTGTAAACTCCGTTCGTTGGGTATATCAAATAGCCGAAAGTGTCGGGCCAGTCTCAGGTAAAGAAACTCCGATCCCAGTAATAGAATGGTCAGGAAGCCGTAGTTAGTCAAGGTCATTAGGGTGTATGGACTGTTGGGGCAGAGTAGGTGGCCTTTTCTCCCGCCCTAAGGATGTGCCGGGCCAGTTCCTGATTGATAGTGTGCCGTGCGAACTGCCGTTTAAAGTCAACCCTGTCCTGCGTTTGGTAAGGGGTTTCGCGCAGTTGCCTGACCAGGCTCGCAGCATCAGCAGGATTGAAAACGAGCGTATTAGGTAGATAATCCCGGATGAAGGAAGCCGCATACCCGCAAACCCCGGCCAGAATGGGCTTATCCGTAGCACCGTATTCAAACAGTTTGGAAGGCAACACGCGCTGGCAGGCATCCCAGTCGTTCAGGTGTACCAGTAGATAATCTGCGTTCTGGTAGGCAGCAATCAATGTCTGCCGGTTGCAGGGAGGGCGCAACTCAATATTGATACATTGTTTTTCCAGAAGGGCTGCCTGAAGTTTCTCTCTGGCTCCACCGTCGCCAATCACCACAAACCGGAACTGGTTGCCCAGTTGCCGCGCGGCTTCGGGGATGAGTTTGTGCAGCCCTTGCCCTTCACCGATATTGCCCGCGTACAGGATGGTTTTGTACTGGTGGTTCAGGGGTGGCTGACTGGCTGGAACGGCCAGAAACGGAGCGTCGATACCATTCGTACAATGGCTGTATGTGGCTTGCCGGTACGAGTTAAAATAAGACTGGAAACCTTCCGAAACCAGATTGATATGCGTGGCATAGTTAAACGTGTAGTGCTCAACAAGTTTCAGCAATGGATTTAAACAGGTGTGAGCGAGTGGAAAACGGACGACCTCGGCTATCGCTTCCCGAAATAGATCGCGAATATCCAGGAAGAGTGGAATCGTTCGTTTGCGGGCTAGTCTGGCCCCCAGAAAAGCGGTGAATAAGCGGGAAGAAGACGCAATAACTAAGTCATAATCAGCCTCTTTGGTATACTGGTGAGCGGACCGGAAGTAAGTCAGGAAGGCCATAATCTGGCCAATCAATCCACTTTTATGCTTGGGAACGCGGATGCGCTGCACTAAAACCGGACAGCCTTCCGTAGGCCATACGTCTCTGTCAGGTGCGGCTGGTGAGTAGGATGCGTACCGATTTGGGTGGGTAGTAACCACATGAACTGAATCACGGGACGTCAGTTGGCTGGCCAGTTCACTAACCAGCGTGGTGTTCCGGAAAGAACCGGGGCACAGGTCAGGCTCAAAATAAAAAGTCAGGTAAAGTATCTTCATTCGATTAGGGTGAGGATTGTTTCCAGGGAGGTTGTGAAATCAACGATAAGACAGTGGCCCGGCAATAACCGGTTGAAACCATTGGCCATCGCATACGTATCGACTTGCCACGAGGGTTTGGTTGCGGAGCGAAATGCTATGTGTACGGGTCCTGCCCGTATACCACCGTCCTGCAACTGCCACGGTACAGAAGGATGAAAATAAAATCGGGCGGTGCCCGACTGCCCGGACTCGATTCCGGCTGGCCAAACCAGCAGTCGATCGGTTATCAGAATCGTACCGGTACCAATCGACCATGTTCGTTCGTGGATAATGCCCCGATGCCGGTAACCGTCATGGCGGGCCGTCAGCGTAGTAGCCGTGTCAGTCACCAAGTCCACCCGCGCCCGACGACCAACCCGAAAACTTACCCACATTTCGGAGGAGTCTTCGTCCGCTACCGTTACGGTATTGTGGGCTTCTGTACTGCGTTCCCAGTCCCGACGGGGGCTGTTTTGATACGTGGAGGTGGAGTTATCCACAAGTACGGGCTGGTTATCCACATATAGCACAGACGAAAGTGTATCCGCGTGGGCGTGACCGGGTTGCTGCGCCGGCCCGATGGCGCCAACGCAGGTAAAAAGCTCAAATCGCCTTTGCCGGAACATCCGGAAACCACTATCACTCAGGGGAACAGTGGGTGGAGTAGTTTGAGGTAGTAGATAGCTGGCCTTTTTCCGAAGCTGGGTTGTGCTGGGCGCAATACCCGGAGCTGCATCGTTAACCATCGGAACATCGCCGTTCCGGAACGTTATCGCGTCGAGCCAGCCAAGCATCAACACACCTTTTTCTGTCAGCAAGGCAATCTGCTCGCCGTTATCATGGCCAGCAGACGACCGCAAAATCAGTAGTGTGTCAAGCAATCGGTCCAGGAGTAGCTGCTGATACATGGGGCTGCGTTCGTAATGACCGCCATCGGGTGAAATCTGTTCGTCCAACTCCTGACGCAGCAGTTGGGTTGCTTTCCGGGTCCACGAGCTGTTTCGGAAATACAAGGCTCCTGTAAGCAAGGCGAAGCCATTTTCGAGCAGGTGATTACCTGACAGATGATACTCCAGGCGGTGACTCAGCAGCCGGACCTGCGCGAACAGGTGCTGGTTGATGACCTCGTCCCGAACCTGATGACGGCTCAGGAACTGCACCCAGTTTGTAATACGCAGCGCGGTCGGATACGCTTCCAGTCCATCCCGCATGTCGGCCGATTGACGAATAAAGTCGCGTATCAATGCCAGCCCCCGTTCGACCGGCATATCTGGTTGATTCAAAAAATCGAAGTATGTCAGGTTATAGGTCCAGAGTTTTCCATGCCGGGCGTAGTTCCAGTCGATGTCTGCTGAGAAAGAAACGGTCAGGTTCAAAAAAGTGAATCGACCCGGTAGCCACGATACCAGCTTGTCGGCATCGGGTACCGCCAGAAAATACGCTTCCGGCGTTTTGCGAGAGAGGTATAGTGTGGCCGGGCCGCGAAGACGGTGGAGGAGTTGATACGCCAGTTGCCGGCCCGTTAAATGCCGTACGGTTCGCCAGAGTCGCCCGATGTTTTTCATACAATATTCGGGGTCAGTAAATCCGTCTGGTTCATGCCGATACGAGCCACATCAACCCAGCGATTCTCGCGCAGACTTTGCAGCGCAGCCAGTGTGGTTTGGGTCGTGTTGATCAACTCAGCGAAAGGAATCAGCGCATCGCCACCCGTCCTAAGTTGGGTAAGCAACTGATTCGTCTGTTCGGCGTGGCCTTTATTCTGCCTGCCCAACAGTCCCGAAAAACGCCCGAATCCGTAGGTTGTCAGGCGAAGGAAGTTGTTCAGCACCAGTGTCCGTTCCAGTGAATAGACTTCGATTCGTTCTTTCGGATAAGTTTTGCTGCCATTACTGAAATAATTGATAACCCCCGTCGAGCCGTTTTCGTAGCGGAGTAGCAGGGAGACCGAATCGCTGGTTTCGGTGGGTAGCGGACCCATAGCGTTCATACACACGCTCCTTACAAGACTCCCGGTCAGGAACGTGATAAAATCCACGAAATGACCGGCTTCGCCCAGCATACGTCCGCCCCCGATGGTTCGATCATGTACCCATGAATCGACCGGAATGAATCCTGCATTGACGGTGACGACTACGTTCATGGGTAAACCAAGTGGTCCCAGCAACGCCTTCATTTTTCGGGCAAAGGGCGAAAAACGCCGGTTGAAACCAACCACCACCAGCTTGCCGGACTGCTGCTGTGCGCTGATGATACCCTCCAGCTCGTGCGTATGGATGGCCAGGGGTTTCTCGACAAATACGTGTTTCCCCGCCCGCAAGGCTTCGACCGTTAAACGGGCGTGGCTATCGTGCCGGGTAGTGATGATGCACAGGTCAATGTCGGGGTCGTCCAGTATGTGCCGGTAATCCGTGGTGCTTTGGGCGATAGCGTATTTTTTAGCGAGCAGGGTGGCATTGAGCCCTCCGGTACTGGCAATTGTCTTGATGTTATCCCCGGCCGATTTCAGGGCCGGGAGAAGAACTGCCCCCGTAAAATTACCCGCCCCAATAAGGCCAATCGTTACCTTCGTTGGTTCATAGCGATACTCGGTCAGCTGGCGCAACGGGCTACGGTTAACCGTGTCGGGGTAAATGAGCAGCGCGCCAATCCGGTGGGTTGCTGCTAGGTCGCCGTAAATTTGATTGTATTCTGCCAGGGGCACCCGGTCTGTAACGAGTGGTTTAACGACCAGCTTGCCAGCGGCCAGAAAGTCCAGAATCGTCTGAAAATTCCGGTTCTCCGTCCACCGCACGTATGCCAGCGGGTAGTCGTGACCCTGCTGTTCGTAAGTATCATCATAGCGGCCCGGCCCGTACGAATTGGCTACCATGAAGCTAATTTCATTTCGCTGGAAATCCGCCCGGTTTAAATCCAGCCCTACGGCACCGATCAGCACGATGCGCCCCCGCGAACGATTCATCCGGGCTGCCTGTGCAATAAGTGTATTTGATTGCGTTGCCGCTGTAATAAGTACCCCATCCGCTCCGCCATTCTGACGGGTAAGGGCCAATACCGTTTTTACTGAATCCGTGTTCGGGCCAGTGCGAATGACGGTGATGCCCAGTTTTTCGGCCAGCTGATATTTGATTTCATCCGGTTCGATGCCAATAACCTGGCAGCCGTTGATTAGCAACAGTTGAGCCGCCAGCAACCCGATTAGACCAAGACCGATAACGACGAATGTTTCATTAAGCGTTGGATTCAGCAAGCGAACACCGTGCAGCCCGATGGAACCGACTACGGTGAATACTGCATCCTCATCACTGACCGTATCGGGCACCGGTGCCACCAGGTTACGGGGTACGCAAACTACTTCGGCGTGGGGACCATTCGATACCACCCGGTCTCCCAGACGGAGGTCGGTAATGCCTTCGCCCAGGGCCAGTACCGTACCCATCTGGCAGTAACCCAGCGGCAGGGGCTGGTCGAGTTTGCGGGATACGGCTTTCAGTGTGGGCACTAGCCCGTCCGTTCGGATTTTGGCCAGTACCTGTTTTACTTTATCGGGTTGCTGGCGGACTTTCTCCAGTAAACCAGCGCGGCCAAAATCAACTAGCATCCGTTCTGTCCCGAGCGATACCAGCGAACAGCGGGTCTGAATCAGAACCTGCCCCCGACCAACTAAGGGAGCGGGTACTTCTTCGAGTAGTGTCTCGCCTGTTTTCAGCTGCTGGATAAGTTGTTTCATGAAAACTGACTGATTATGTGTGCGATGCGTTCGGCAGTTTTTCCATCCCAAAGCGGTGGTGTCTTGCCTGTATTAGTCCGACCCGCCAGAATTTCCGCTGCCATTTGCCCGGCTGTATCGGGACTTAAATCCGCTACTAACTGGTTGGTGCCGCAGTCAATCGTAATGGGCCGTTCGGTGGAGGGGCGAAAGGTCAGGCAGGGGACACGCAGGTAGGTCGTTTCTTCCTGAACCCCACCCGAATCCGTGATAACCAGAGCCGCGTTTTCCATCAGGTTGATAAATTCCAGATAACCCAGCGGTTCCAACAGGTGTACATTCAGACGGGTTGCCAGCGCGCCGAAAAGGCCGAACTGAATCAGGTTCGCGCGGGTGCGTGGATGAACGGGAAAGACGACCGGCCGGAGAGCCGCCATATTCTTTACCACCTGTAGCAGTCGGCTTAATCCGGCTTCGGTGTCTACGTTGAACGGGCGGTGCATCGTCAGGAGGACGTACTCTTTTGCGGTCAGACCCAATGCCTCAACGGTATTCAGTGCACTGGCTTTAGCCCGATACTGCACCAGCGAATCGATCATGACGTTGCCCACAAGCTTGATTTTGTCGGCGGCTACCCCTTCCCGCCGTAGGTTATCGCAGCCAGCCTTTTCCGTCACGAACAGCAGGTCGGCCAGCGCATCAGTCACGATCCGGTTCCGTTCTTCGGGCATCTGCCGGTCGCCCGAACGGAGACCGGCTTCTACGTGCGCTACCCGAACACCGTGTTGGGAAGCGGCCAGCGCACAGGCCTGTGTACTCGTCACATCCCCAACTACCACCACCCAGTCGGGCTGTTCCCGCTGGAGAACCGGCTCGAATTTCTCAAGTATATCGGCCGTTTGCCGGGTTGCAGAACCGGATTGTATGTTCAGATAATGATCGGGCTGGGGCAGGTGAAACTGGTCGAAGAATACGTCGCTCATCACTGCGTCGTGATGCTGACCGGTATGAATAATTTTTGACTCGATGGACGGGTACGCCAGAAAAGCCCGGTGCAAGGGCGCTACTTTCACAAAATTGGGCCGCACACCAACGATGCTGAGAATTTTCATTTAGTCAAGGGCTGGTGTTTTTCTGAAAACTCCCACGAGCAAATTGTTGACGTACTGTGCTGCCAGAAATGGCTTTAGCACCCGCGAAATCGGATCCTGCCCCGAGAAGTAACCCGTTTCGACCGGGGTGAATCCTGATTCGGTTAGCTGCCGGTTAAAGGTTGTTTCGGTCGCCGTGTTACGGATATAGCGGTAGTAAACCGGTCGGGCCAGCAACCGAAATAACTGTCGTTCCACTTTTCGGTACAGACTCCGTCTGTTTGGTATGGATACGAGCAACAGCCCGTTTGGTTTCAGTAGTAGCCTCGCCTGTTCCAGCATACCGGTCATGTCGTTCAGGTACTCAAGAATGCTCGACATGATTACCACGTCCTGCGCCGGGAAATGCGTTAGTGTTTTCAGGGGCAGGTTGCCCACCGCAAACCGCGCCATTGTGGAGGTTCGCTTTTGCTTACACAGGGCAATCATAGCCTCCGACCCGTCGATACCCGTCACTATGCAGCCTTTTTTGGCGAGGTAATTACTGAAAATGCCCGACCCACACCCCAGATCAATCACCTGATCGGTGGCGGTAATATACCGTTCGAATAGCGCCGTCCAAATGTGAAATCGTTCCTGAAAAGCCTTCGATAGTTCGTACCGGCTGTCGAATTCGATTGCCCTGTCATTATGAAAGTCGATGGCGTTTTTACTGTCCATTATGCAACTGTGGCTACGTCTTTTGTGTGGTTAGTACGCTGTACTGTCTCCTGATATACCTGTTCCCATTCGGCTATCTGTTCATGCACATCGAACTGCCGGTGAGCCAGCTTATAGGCCCGCTGCCTGTATTGCTGATACGCATCAGGCGGCATCAGGATGAATGTCTCAATTGCTTTCCGAAGCGATTCGGGATCATTGGATACCCAACTGCCCGCTCGCTCGGTTTCGAGTTGTTGCCAGGGTGTATGCGTTGATGCGATAACCGGGGTTCCCTGCGCCAGTGATTCGACGACGACATTCCCGAAACTCTCCGCGTGGGAGGGTAGGACCGTCAACCGGGCGTTGGCATAGAGGGTTTCTTTCCACGGCCCCCGCACCAATCCCACAAACGTTACCTTCTCCGAAAGGCTCAGCTGTTTAACCAACTCAGTAAGCATACTACCGTAGGCATTATCCGTTTGCGGCCCGGCAATGACTAACGAATAGTTACTGGCACGGAATGCCTCCGATGCACTCAGGGCACGAATCAGGTTGTCGATACCCTTGATGGGATGCAGCCGACCGATGAATAGTAGATAGGGCGGGGTTAAACGAATCGTCTCATCGGGTTGGACGAGTGGCGGTAATTCCATACGATTCTGGATTTCGGTTACAGAAGTGGCCTTCCCGAAGCAATATCGGATATGAGCGGCCTCCGCCTTACTGGCTGCCTGAAAATGAACAGATGAGGTGAGCATTCGTTTGACCAATCTCAGTATAAATCGCTTGAGCCGTGGGCGGATAGCCAGGGCTACCGGATTCAGTTCGCCGTGGGGCGACCAGATAACGGGCTTCCCCGCCCACTGACTCAGGAGCACCCAGATGAGGGATGCCGGATAAAACAGGCTGTTTACGTGAACCACATCAACGCTGGGAATTGCCTGCCAGCCTTCCCAGATGTGGCGGAGGGGCAGGTAGAAATGCGGATTATGGGTGTACATCACCCGCCCGCAATCCATCGTTACCCACTGATTGAGCGGAACTGATGGCGGCAAATCCTGCGACGTAGCAATGACTGTTACGTCATGACCGGCCCGCGTCAGTGCTTTTGCCAGCCAGTAAATGGTGTTGCTGGGGCCACCCATCTGAGTGGGGTAGAAACAGTCGGCAGATAGCAGTATCTTCATCGGGCTGGTTGTGGTGTGGGTTGAATAAAAATCATCTTTTGGTAGCGTTTCCGGTAGTGGAGAGCGGTTGCCGCTGCGGTGTAGTGCTGCGCGTTGAGCAGCCCAGCCTTCACCAGCTTTTGCCGATAAGCCGTATCGGTTATCAGGCGCAAAACTCCCTGCCTGATTGCCGCAACATCCAGCGGATTGACAAAATAGGCCGAATCGGGAGCCAGGTCGTACATAGGCGAGTCAATGGACGTAATCACCACGCGACCAACGGCATTCGCTTCCAGCACCGGCATGCCGAAGCCTTCGTAGGTCGATACAAACGTGACGATATCGCAGTCTGCGTAAAGCTGGATAACTTCCGCCCGACTCAGGTTTTCATACTGCCGGTAGTCGATTAACCGCTGTTGCAACGCCTGTCGGATTGGATCGGATACCGGACCTACGAGTAGCAGGGTGCAGTGAATGCCTTCGAGGGCGGTAATCAGCCGGAAAAGGTTTTTATTGGGCGCTGTTCCCACCTGTAATAAAACCGGATGGCTGGGTTGAAATGAACCTGGCTGGTGCCTGAAAGCGGGGTCGTAGCCATTGGAAACAACGACGACCTTCTGGGCAACATTGCCTGTATATCGAATCAACTCCTGTCGGGTTTTGTCCGAAACGGCAGTTACGACGCTGGCCCGGCGAATGGGCAGGTAATACCAGAACAACCAGAACAAGGCGTACCGAACGGGTCGATGTTGATTCTTGACCAGCGTACTGCAATCGTGAATCGTGAGCACCGTGCGCGACCCCGGCAGGGCCAGTGCGGTGTAATGAACATCGCCCGTAATGTGGAAAATATCGCTTTTGAGGGTTCGTACAAAACGAAGGTTCTGCCAGACACTACGCCAACCCCGGCTGATATGCGGCAGATATACCCGCTTGGTACGGATACCCGGTTGCTGGTCAACTTCCCGCTGAATACTCCCGAACAGTGCCTCGATGCTGTGGCCGGTGCCGGGACTACGAACCAGATACGTGATGGTCATGGGCCTATAGTTCGATACCTGTTTGCTCCAGCAACCAGAATAAAAGCGTGATGAAAAGGACGCTGTTTACCAGACTTCCCCAGGTCGACAGCAGGTCAGTTTCCATAGTCAGGCACCCCATATAGACCATCGGGAGCCACAAAACGATGGATGGAATGAGGGTTGCCAAACGGAAGGAAAATCGAAAGAAGCCGCCCAGCAGCAAACCGTAGGCCAGTGCAAACAGGATACCGCCGTAACCGAAATTCACGTACCCCTCGCCCACGGGTGACAGATTGATGCTGGTATTGGCAAACTGGGGAAGCGTCGTAAATCGCCGGATATTCTCGTAACCGCCCGTTTGTGGTTTACCCGTCCAGATGAATCGGGGAATAAACGGATAAACGAGTGAGAGCAGCACCTCGCCCTTAGCGTAGTCTTCATGGATGGGTACTTTATTCATCGCATTACCGATAATGATGCCCTGATTGAAGCGCACAAAAGCTGTGTAGAGATGGAACACGTTCAGCAGCTTTGCCGGATGGCTCACCCGATCCGTCAACAGCGTAGCCATCAGCCCCGCATCGGCCGTGCGTTCGTTTTTTGTATAACCCCAGGTCTGGTAACGGTACTCACGTTTGACCGACTGAACCAACAGCAAAAACGCGAAGGCCAGACCAATGGTCATGGCTTTTGTGCGCAGCGTTGGGGGAGCTGGCAGACTGGTCGAGAGCAACAATACAGCCGCCAGAAGCCAGAAGAACAGGTCGTTGAAGGTTCCCGTCACGACGGTATGCAGCAGGAGTAAACTAACAACGCACACGCTCTGACCTTTCCAAAAGGGGCTTTGGCTATAAAAGCTATAGAAGACGCTGGTCAGTAAACAATACGCAGGCAGCGTTCCCAGAAAAGCAGGTAGATTCGGTAGGCTCATTTTTAACAGGAACCCGACCAGCCCGATACTGAATAGTGCCACTCCGGCTCCCGGTCGGTGTTTCAGGTGATCAGCCGCTTTGAACAGGTATTCTTTATGCGATAGCGCGTCCGGTTGGCTGGCAACCCCCTGTAGTCCCGCATAGAAGGCCAGGCAGGCTGGCAGGGCGTAGCTGAAATAAGTAGTGGATTCGAGGGGCATGGAGGTCGGTACGAGCCAGTAGGTAATGGCCGGCACGAACAGAATTTCTCCCGCTGCAATACTGCTGATACATTCGGGCAGGGCAATTTTGTGGCCAATATGGTGAATGAAGGTAAGGAACGTGTACACCGAAAAGGCCACGGCGAAGGCCTCGTAAAACGAACTGCCGACCAGCCCGATGGCGAGCGGAAAAACCATCAGACTAAGGAGCAGTCGTTTCATAAGGAACCCATTTATTCGTTTATCGAACGCTTTAAACCGGACGTTTTATCCGCAACCAGGGCACTGAATCTCCCCGCGATGTTTCCCTGCTGGAGGAGTACGGACAAAACACCCAGCAACAAACCGGTTCCGGCAAACAGCAGTACGGTAAGGATTCGTTTGGGTGATGTTCGTTTGAGGGGAACGGCAGGTGGTTCGAGCACTTTGAAAATGGGCGTTCGTTCCTGCACTTTCAGTTTTGCCTGCTCCAGCTGACGCGATAATTCGGTGTAGACGGTCTGGGCAATGGTCAGTTCCGCTTCCATCCGCTGCCGGTCCATCGTGGCCGACAGCATCACCAGATTTTTGTGATTATCGTTGTAGTGGAACACGTTGTACTGCGCTTTCTGGTAGCGTCTTCGCACTTCAGTTACCCGATTAGTATAGAAGGTCAGGTCCTGCCGGACTTTTTCGGTCCGGTAGTTCGTAACATACGTTGTCAGGTAAGTCATGGCTAACTGCGTTACGCTGGCAGCCACGTAGGAATCGGGCATCTGCGCCGTAATGGTAATCAGCCCCGACCGGGCATCGAGTCGGGCGCTGACCCGCTCCATAATATCCTCGGCCAGGTCCTGCTGTTGGGTGGATAGCTGCAAGGCGCCGGATGGCCCCTTTACCAACGTTTGTGGCTTTGTTTCGAATCGGAAAAACGATAGTAGTTTTCTGAATGACCAGCCGGAGGTGCCCGTTAACAGAAAAGACCCTACCGTTTGCCGGGTACCGGTCGTGGTGGTAACGGGCTGGTCAATCAGGTAGAGGATAAAGGGGGTACTTTGTAACACATTCGGGTATAAGTCAGGCCGGATGGCGTCCATCCCTTCAGCGTCCGAAAAGTCAATGTCGGTCAGGCCCGCTACGGACGATAGTCGTTTGAACAGGTCGTTGGCCCCACCGTTCATTTCGGGCATGACGCGGGCTTCTGATCGAAATTCCGGTTGTTGCATCAAGGCTACTACAACACCCAGAATCGCACCTGAAACAACCAGCCAGATAACCCGAACGCGGGCCTGCCAAACCAATCGGAGTAGCACATCAGCCGGTAAGAATAACCGATGAGGTATGTCCGTTTGTTTTGTCATCCGAAAAAAGAAGGTTGGCGGTGAAGGTGGGTAGTAGCAACAAAAGACTATAAGACGAAGTAATATGAAAAAAGTATCCCGAATAGTGAAATCTGGACATTTTTTTCTTTGTATGTGCCTGTTAAGGTAACCGCAAAGCACGCTAAGGCAGAAACGCAAAGCGTGCTAAGGAGCTATCTACGCCAGCAATAATACGCTTACCTTTTCGCTACAGCCGTTGCATAAACCGGGGGATAACGGCGTTTTTCCAGGCGACAAACGTACCGGCCTCAATATGCGCTTTTGCCTGCCGGACGAGCCACAGATAAAACGTCAGGTTTTGCAGACTCGCAACCTGACCGCTCAGTAATTCATCGGCTTTGAAGAGATGGCGGAGATACGCTTTTGAATAGAACGTACTAGCGTAACCGCCCAGCGTAGGGTCGATGGGGCTAAAGTCCTTACTCCACTTTTCGTTCTTGATGTTGATAATCCCTTCCGTAGTGAAGAGAAGCCCATGCCGGGCGTTGCGCGTCGGCATCACACAGTCGAACATATCCACGCCCAGCGCAATCGCTTCCAGAATATTGGCGGGTGTGCCCACGCCCATCAGGTACCGGGGTTTGTCGGCGGGCAGAATACTGTTGACCAGCTCAATCGTAGTATACATTTCCTCGGCGGGTTCGCCCACGGCCAGCCCACCGATGGCGTTCCCTTCCCGGCCTTTGCTGGCAATCATTTCTGCCGACTGTCGGCGCAGGTCGGCGTAGGTGCTGCCCTGTACGATAGGAAACAGCGTTTGTTGATAACCGTAATGCGGCTCGGTCGTATCGAACCTGTCAATGCACCGGTCAAGCCAGCGGTGGGTCATCTCCATCGACCGGCGGGCGTACTCGTAGTCGCAGGGGTAGGGCGTGCATTCATCGAACGCCATTATAATGTCGGCCCCGATGGTGCGCTGAATATCCATCACCCCTTCGGGCGTAAACGTGTGTTTGGAGCCGTCGATGTGCGATTTGAACGTAACGCCCTCCTCCTTGATCTTGCGGGTATTGGACAGGGAGTACACCTGATAACCACCCGAATCGGTCAGGATAGGCCGTTTCCAGCCGTTGAAGCCATGCAGTCCACCCGCCAATTGCAAAATATCCAGCCCAGGCCGTAGATAAAGGTGATAGGTATTGCCCAGAATAATGTCGGCGTTGATGTCGGTTTCGAGTTCACGCTGGTGAACGGCCTTCACCGTTCCCGCCGTTCCGACCGGCATGAAAATGGGCGTTTGAATGGTGCCATGTTCCGTCGTCAGCGTTCCCGTCCGGGCTTTCGACTGGGGGTCATGGGCAGTAATCGAAAAGTTCATTCGGCAAAGATAAGGCGAAAAGATAGTAGGGGAGAGGAGAAAATAGCGCTTTACCCGTTGTGCTGTCCCTTGCTATGACTGTTCCCTGCCATCCTTTTTCCCTTTTCCTGCTATCTTTGTTGCCGCATTAAAAATCAGCGCGTTAGCGGCTGTCCTCTCTCCTTGGTGATTATAGTATTACTGATAACCTGGCTACTTGTAGTCGGTATTCAGCTGGTTTACATTTTATTTATCTATTCCCGAACGGCCCTGTATCGGCAGCCTGAACCGAACGAACAGGTCAGGGATTTTTTGCCGAACGAGTCTTCGTCGGGTGTTTCCATCGTTGTTTGTGCCCGCAATGAAATTGACAATTTAACGGAACTGCTGCCCCTGCTGAATGCACAGTGTTACCCCGATTTTGAGGTGCTGGTAATGGATGACCGCTCCACCGATGGAACGGGAGTATTCCTGGAAAAGGATATTGCCCACCTGGAGCGGGTCCGGTTCATTCGCATCGACAAGGAATATGAGCATATAACCCCCAAGAAATACGCCCTGACCATCGCCCTGAAAAAAGTGAAATACCCTACCGTTCTGCTTACGGATGCCGATTGCCGCCCAGCGTCGGATGGCTGGCTGAAGGGTATGGTTGCACCACTGGCCGATAAGGAGAAAGTGATCGGGCTGGGATTCTCGCCGTATGAGCGTCGGCCTGGTTTTTTGAACCGGCTCATCCGGTTCGAAACCCTGTTTACCGCCGTGCAGTATTTTTCACTGGCACTGGCCGGCCGGCCGTATATGGGGGTTGGTCGAAACCTGACCTACCGGACCCGTGTGTTTTTTGCCAATCAGGGCTTCTATCGGCACAAGAACGTCGTTGGTGGCGACGATGATCTGTTTGTCAACGAGGTCGCTACGGGGAAAAACACGGGCATTTGCCTGGATCCGGATACGTTTATGTGGTCGAAACCCAAAGAGACCTGGCCGGAGTGGCGGCTACAGAAACAGCGACACCTGAACGTCGGGAAATATTACAAGGCAGGAAACAAACTACGGCTCGCTCTGCTTACCGGCTCACACGTGCTGACGTGGGCGCTAACGCTGGTAGTCGGACTGGTTGTGCCGGTGGCGACCCTACTGGGCTATTCATTTACCCCGACAGAATGGTTACTTTTGCTGGCCGGATTGGTGGCGTTTACGGTTCGTCTGCTCCTGTTTTGGGGCATTGTCGGGCGAATCAGTTTTCGGTTGGCGCATACGGTACACTGGGCCGTTATGCCGTATATGGACGTGGTGCTGGCCGGGTATTATGCCTTCGCCGGTATAAAGACCCTGTTCACCAAACCACAAAAACGCATTTACTGGCGATAATTTAGTGAAGAGTGTAGAATGAAAAGTGAAGAATAGCCATTGCTTTTTTATTCATCATTCATCACTCTTCATTCTACACTTTTCAAAATGGACCTTATCTTAAAATACTTCCCGAACCTGACCGACGAGCAAAAGGAACGCTTTGCCGCGCTGGACGGGCTTTACCGCGACTGGAACGCGAAAATCAACGTGATTTCACGGCAGGACATCGACGCCCTCTACGAAAAACACGTGCTCCACTCGCTGAGTATCGCTAAAATCGTGAACTTCAAACCCGGAACCGAAATACTGGATGTGGGAACGGGGGGCGGTTTTCCGGGTATTCCACTGGCTATTCTCTTTCCGATGGTCGATTTTCACCTGGTCGACAGCATTGGTAAAAAGATAAAAGTGGTACAGGAGGTGGCCAATGCGCTAGGTTTACAGAACGTGAAGGCTGAACAGACCCGCGTGGAGCAACTGAGCACGACCTACGATTTTGTGGTAAGCCGGGCCGTAACGCGGCTGAAGCCTTTTTTGGGCTGGATGCGGTATAAAATTCATAAGTCGGGTAACAATGACCGCCCCAACGGGGTTCTGTACCTGAAAGGGGGCGACCTCGGCGAAGAGCTGTCCGAAGTAACGGACCGGTACCGGGTGTACGACCTGTCAGACTATTTTGACGAGCCTTTTTTTGAAACCAAGAAAGTAATTTATTTGCCTAAAAAATAGTAGTAGGAGCGAGGAGTGAGGAGTGAGGAGTTGCTGACGCACCAGCAAAAAATTGTTGTGCGTCAGCAACTCCTCACTCCTCGCTCCTCACTCCCAATACTCCCAATCCTATGCCTAACGAGAAATTTCAAAGCAGCAGTTTTAAAGACCCTATCCGGCGCGATGAGGTCGAGTTTACCGAGAAGGGAGTTACCTTCCGCGAGAAGAAACTTATTGGCGGCACCGACAATTTCGTTTTCTACTCCGACATTTCCGGGGTCGAGATTGACAACGGACTGTTCTTTGCTACGGTACGGGTTATTCCCCGCGCCCGGCCTCAGATCGTGCTGAACAACTTCACCAAGGGCGATGCCCGGCGTATCAAAGACCTGATTTTGCAAAACGTGCCTCATTACGGTGGTGACCCCACCGCAACGCCGGGTCGTTTTTAGACACTATTTTTTTTGCCGGGTTCTTGCGTAGTATCGTGTTTCACCTTACTTTTGCACCACAATAACCGATAACACTCCCGAATAGCTCAGTCGGTTAGAGCATCTGACTGTTAATCAGAGGGTCGCTGGTTCGAGCCCAGCTTCGGGAGCCCTGATTGTCAACCACTTACATCTATTATGATGTAAGTGGTTTTTTGTTGTGATACACAATTTGATACACAATTCGCATTCCTATTCCTTGAGCCAGCCGTAAACATATGAACACTCAGGCTACTTGCATAGTAGGTAACCTTGTTATACTATACCCAAGAACATACCAACCTGCTGAGTTTCTAAACCAATAAATAGTCCTAGAAACTTTGCAGGTTGGTATTCGAAGCAGAATGTGGCGAGATTAATGCTAAATGTGTCACTTAATGGGCTAAAAAGCTATTACACTTAATCGAGGGTGGCTGTTTCACAATTAATATCAACCTGTATAGGCCAGTTACTACTACCGAAATGGGTTTTATAAGTGTAATCTGTTTTTAATGAAGCGAGTCAGAACAGAAGGCATTGTACTTGTAAACCAAGACTGTTCCAGTTGTGCAACAACCACGTCCGTGAGAGTGTTCAGTAAAGTGTGTCAAAAGGGCTTTCTTATAAAAATCGTTTAGATCAAAACCAACCATCGTAGACAGGGAGGCAGCACCTAATCACTGATTTTAGTTACGCTTAACAAGCCATTTGACTTATCAAACAGTTCAGGGCTTTCTTATAAAAACTCACGAGGGCTCTTAAGTATACGAAATAAGCATTAAACTTGCGTTAAATATTTTAGATTTATCCACCTTATGGATTAAACTTGTTGCCAAACAGGACTACATTGGATTGTTGATGCCCAATAACTGGCCTAAAGTGGCCGAATTTGGCTAAGAGATTTTTTATAAGAAAGCCCTGTCAAACAGTTAGAATGGGCGAGCGTAAAGATGTTTTATAGAATATTTTGTGTACTTGTAAGGGTTGTTCATTTTTTATAAGAAAGCCCTGTATGTGAGTATAATGTAATGATGACAAGATAAATATTGGATTTGGCTCTTAATTAAAAATGTAGCAGTGATGAATTACAGTGATAAAATAAAAGAGTCTAGGAATAAAGCTTACGAACATACTACAGCTACAAAAATTCTTGACTCCCTAGGTAAACTTAGAAAGTTTGCTACCGATAGCAGTAGACGTAGATGGATTTGGGAATTAATTCAGAATGCAAAGGACGTTTCATTTACAAACAAACAAGTTGATATTTTGATTGATTATGTTGTAAATGAAGAACAATCCGAATTAAAATTTAGCCATAATGGTCGACCTTTTTCATTAGATAACATAACTTTTTTAATTGAACAGGTTTCCACGAAGGATAGAAATATAACGGATAATGCTATTCAAACTACGGGTAAATTTGGAACAGGTTTTCTTTCAACTCATTTATTATCAGAAAAAGTTATAATAGATGGTGTAATAAATGAGAATGGATTGCCCATACAAAAATTCAATTTATTACTAGATAGATCAGGTCGAAGTATTGAAGAGATTAGTACTAGTGTTAATAATGCAATAAAACTTTTAGACAATTTAGATTCGCAGCCAACCTTCAATGAATATAACCAGGAAAATTTAAATACAGCATTTACTTACATTTTAGAAGGAAAAGGTATAGAAGTTGCAAATTCTGGTATAAATGATTTAGGAGCATCTCTTCCTTTTACACTTGCTTTTCAGCCGAAGATAAAATCCGTAAAAATTACAAGTAAAGATGTGATTTATGAAGTTGTTTCAGAAGCTGAAGAATTTAAAGGTCCAATACGTATTATTACTATTAGAAAAACTTATGCTGATAGGCAAGAAGATGTAAGAATAGCAACATTAACTTCTGAGTTTACAATAATCGCAATTGAAATTTATTATAAAGATGATGAAATATACTTAAAGGAATTTGATGAAATGTTGCCTAGGTTATTTTGTGATTTCCCTTTGATTGGATCAGAAAATTTTTATTTTCCAACTGTTATTCAAAATCGCAATTTCAGCCCTACTGAACCCAGAGATGGAATAGAATTAACCGATAATGAAGACCCTGATATAGAACAGAATAAGTTAATACTTACAGAGGCAGTTTTACTTTATTCAAATTTACTAGAATTCGCAGTACAAAATAAATGGCAGAATTTATATTGCCTTGCTCAATTCTTTGAACCAAAAGAGAAAGAATGGTTATCAATCAAATGGTATAAAGAGCATGTTTTTGAGAAATTAAGACAGGTACTTATATACAAACCTATCGTAACTACTACAACCGGGGATAATTTATCGATAAAAATAAATAGCTTGGGATCAGGTTCAGAGCATTTTGGTATTTACTTTCCTTATTCAGATATTGAAGACTGTAGAGAAAGAATAGGAGAAATAACAAGTGAGTGGTTTCCAAACAAGATTCCTGCAAAAAAAGATATAGATAAGTGGTACACAATTAATAAACCTTGGGAAGATTATTTTAAATTTTCCCTGGAGGTCATAGCCAACAGCATTGGTTCAAGGAATAATATTGAAAAACTTAGCATCGAGTTTTCAAAATCAATTGAGGAAACATGCTTATGGCTTAATAAAGTTTATGCTTTAATATATCAATATAACAGTGATAATATATTTAATAAATATAAATTTATACCGAATCAAAATGGAACATTTATTAAAACTTTAGATCTGCGAATAGATCTAGATATTGATTTTGAGTTAAAAAATATTCTTAAGGTTCTTAACAAGGATTGGAATGACTTTTTATTAAATAGTTTAATAATATTACCAGAGGGAATAGTAAACGGAGTCAAGAGTCAGCAAAACGTCATTGATGAAATAAATACTACATTAACTAATGATAAAACTACTAATGCTTTAGATGCTGCTTATATTTTAATAAGTTGTTTCTCAAACGATCCAGGTTTTCCGAAAGAGCGCAATCAATTATACCAATTTTCTAAAGATTTACTGAAAGATAATATACCTGAAAAAAAACTAATTACTAACTGGAATAAAACTATCTGGGAAATAGGAGATAAATTTGTTATAAAGCAGATTATTGCGACTATATCGGCCCAGAGGAACGTTGAAAACTTATATAATTTGTTGCTGATTGATAATACGATTAAATGGCTAAATAGCTTCATTAAATTTTTATTGGAAAGCGATTTAGATAGTCAATTGAACCTAAAGAAAAATCCTATATTGCCAAACCAAAATGGAGTTTTTAAAATTAAAGATGATCTATTTTTAGACGATGGAGGTATTGACGAAATTTTAAAAAATATTTGTATAGAATTAGGATACGATTCACGCGATTCATTATTAGATAAATCCATATATTTGGAATTACCCGACAACCGAGTAAGGCATTCTATAGATTTAGCTAAAGAAATTATTGAGCGTGTAAAACCCTTACTTACAGAAATAAATCGCTCATTATTTACAAAGCAGGCATTTCAAAATCTTTATAGTTGGTTTTCAAGCAATGCCACACTTGCTGAAACAATATTTGGTGATCTTTATATAAATCGCCATAAACTTATAAGCGATGACGATATAGTTAGAATGGTTCGCCAAAACCAAGAACTAGAGAATTTTTTCAAAGAAGAAAATATTTCGAACTTGTCAGAATTAAAAGCTATACTTTTAGCATCTAGACAAGCAAAAGAAAACTTAGAAAAAGAATCATCTTCAATTAAACCTAGTGTTCTATCGGTCGACGATATTTTAAGTACATTAGGAATTGGATCAGAAGAAAGGTTGAGAGAATTTTTAAAAGATACTGATACCTCTAACGAATATACTATTAGTATGCAATCAGGTTTAGAACGTCTTGAGTTTGTTAAGCAGATTATTGAAGAAGCAAAAAAAGCCGTTTGGTTGCGCTTAAGCAAGGAGCCAGATTATGATATAACTACCTGGAACCCTATACAAGATACTGTTATTGATGGTGTAAAATATAAGACTAAGAAAATTTTCTTAGTTATTCGGCCTGCTATCAATGGTATGATTTATTTTTATTACAAAGAAGAATATCAAGCGCTGGATATACCGGAAACTCAATTATGGATTCATGAAGGTGGTGATGAAGTAAGTCAAATTTCTATAGGTACTCTTCTAGATTGGGTGAATAAAAGAAGAGTAATTATATACGATAGAATTTTTAATTAGATAATCATATCTAGCAGGGCTTTCTCATAAAATAGACAAGTAAACTAAGCGCTAATAACGTGTTGGGGAATTGAGAAAGGTTGAGAGTCGTGCCAACTTTGTGGTCGCCAAACTACAGAGTCATCACTAAACAGTGGAAGTCACTGACCGACCCTCAATGGGCCGCAATTTCGCCTTTCTTTGACCTAAAACGAAAGCGTAAACACGATTTGCCTCAGATTATCAACTGCATTCTCTGGCTCCTACGAACTGGTTGCCAGTGGCGGAATCTGCCTGATGCATGGCCACATTGGCAAGCGGTTTACTACTATTTCGACCGTTGGAAAACAGATGATCTCTTTGAGAGAATCAACGCAACGCTTAATGAAATGGACCGCAAACGAGTAGGCAGAATGGGTAAACCTTCATTGATATGCATTGACTTCCAAAGCGTTAAGCTAAGTCCAATGATTAATGAGGAGCGCGGTCTTGACCCTAACAAACGAGTCAATGGCCGCAAACGACAGTTCGTCGTTGATACTGAGGGCCGCCTTTGGGTCGCTCATGTACACGCGGCTAATGAAGCGGACGGTCCCACTGGTTGCACCATGGTGAGCAGCATTATGTGGCGAGTTGGTGAGAGGTTGGAGAAGCTTTATGGTGATCAAGCTTACAATGGTGTGTTTGCCGAAGAATTAGCTCGATGGAGTATCGACTTTGAGAAGGCAGCACGACCTGAATCAAGTTTAGGCTTTGTGCCAGTAGCCAAGCGGTGGGTCGTCGAACGGAGTATTGCCTGGACTAATTTCTTTCGCCGGATTATCAAAGACTACGAGTATACAGTATCATCTTCGGTAAACTGGCTTTATTTAGCTAATATTCAGATTATGCTGCAACGAATTCCTTGACCGACAAAAGATAATTACCAAACACGCTCTAAACTTAACTGGGGTTGATGTAATGGACCTAGTGAGGCTGTCTTCTATTGTGGAGACGAGAATGTTATACCCATGTTTGAAGTAAGACCAAATATGGGCGATTACTTAGTATTAGGACAATACAGGCATCCACATTTAGACAAAATCAAATTAACAATTCCTGTAATCGGTGTGGAGCAGGTTGTATCTTCACTCAATCACCGGGAGTCATCAAATTCGCTAACTAGCATATTAGCAGATGACATGCATTACAAGGAAGATATTAATCTCGAGACGAAATCTATCGATCAGTGTTTTGCTAACTGGTTTACTCAAGTTGTTGACAATTCCTGTGAGCAGTATTATAAGCTCGCAACGGCACTCTATCAGGCTTTCACTAAAAATGCTACCTTAGGAGAAGAAAAAGAATTGTTCAGTGGATTAATGTATCCTAGTGTTGCCAGCGATATTACAGGTGTAAATATTGCTCTTGAGCCAATTTTTGTAGATAATCACCTTAAGCTATGGCAAGCTATTATGTATAAAGTTGAAAGTATTGACTTGCAAAACACATACTTTTGCTTACAACCTATAAAAGACTTGTCGGGAATTTATAAGAATGGCAAACTAGAATGGAAAAGCTCCGATATGAAAGATAGACGATTAATATTTGAGCCTAATACACCTACTCTCCATTCAGACCTGCCAGAGAATTACTTGAACACAATGAGCGTATATAAATAAATCACATCATTTGTCTTTTTGAGGCATTGGAACACGTTTTTTAGGATATCATCGCCTACTACAGTTTCAAACACAATCAAGCATTACATACCATTTTAGATTCTATCATATTTAATTTCCATCATCCACGAACCCTTGTCAACTCAATAAATACTTTTTTTGTATGAATTATATCTGGTTACTATCTCTATTTTCACTCGGCTATTTCATCTTCAAATTAGTGCCCAATGATGGTGGAATATCTTATCGTAAAGTAGTAGGCGCATATATTTTATGGGCCTTTGTTAATTTAATTATGTGGCTGATGGCTGATGGAGATGGTAGTGAATTTTGGCCTTTTGATGGTTTTAGATATGTTGATAATTATGATGTAAGTGAGTTTGCAGTTTATGTTCTTGGACCAGTTGTCTGTAACTATGCTCGCAACTGGATGAGGAACCCTAATTCTAGCAACAGTCAAATATTAAATAGTGAGACTGAAAATTATGATCGAAAACGTGTGAGTCTCATATTTTATATGAAAGCCAGACAGAAGTTCAGTGAGCAAAGCAGAACTATTTACTTTGATAAAATGCAAGAGGTGTTCCAGAGTATAGATGCTTACAATACAGATTATACTTTACCACTCCGAGAGGTTCTCAATGTAATCTATGACCGCATTGGGGGGTATCAACCAACTTTTGCCGATTTGATGAACATTGATTCTGTCCATCAAAATTTCTTAATGGAGTATTCAAGGGATAATAAACAGGTGTGTGACCAAATCTTATTATATCAGGTAGTGGTGGTGAAGAAAGAATTGGATGCTATAATTATTCAGGCAACAAATGAATGGAAGTTAGCAAAGAGCAATGTCCATGTCAATACGATGAATGATATAAGTCAATATCTGGATAGAGTCAAAGATATGTTGATGAGCAAGTACTTAGTCGTCAAATCATAGAATTGTATTATCTACCTTTTGCAGGGTTTTCTTATAAAACAGCTTCGAGCTTCATGAACTGGAGAAGTGACGAAACATCGTCGGCAAAATCGTCTAGTTGAGCGGCCATGTTCTTAGGCTTTAATCAATGTAGTAGGTTCATCGTCAATGTCCTAAGACTGCTGACCAGACGATTTACTCCACTTTTCCCACTTCGAAGCACATCTTCAGACAAAACTACATCCCGTCGGTAATGCATCGTCTCCACCCGCCAATGACCTCGGATAGCCCCGAATAATTCCGCTCCGTAGGCCGCCGTAAGCACGGCTACATTACTCAAATAATAACTGATCTCTTCGGTAATCGCCCCACCTGCTAAGGCCTGTCGACTTCGCTTGACCCAAATCAGCGTTTGAAAGCCTGCCGCCCGCCAGCGTGGGGCAAAACTAGCCTTGGCTAAACTGAAGCCCTTATACTGCCTCTGTTCCAGTCGGCCATGTCCTCGCTCCCAGTCCGATGTAGTTTCGCAGATCGGTATATCAACAAGACAAAGGCAGATACAGTGACGATACAGCATGGCCTGATTGGCTTTGAGGCCTACCAGATAACCACCTGATGATGCATGAATAGCGTTAATAGTCAATGGGCTAAGGTGAAGAGCGTCCAGGCTGAGATGCTGACTGGTTAAGCCCTTATCAGTCAACAACTGCCGGACGACGAGTTTTTCACTCTCTTTCTTTCCACTGTAATAGGCTTGGGCCACAACGGCTTCGCTCGTCTGGACTACCACCGATACGCAGGCCTCACCACGGGTCTGGCCACTTCTAATACTACCTCGGAGGTCTTTGCCGTCGACGGCTAACCAAACCCCTTCCAGGGCAGGCAGATCAAGGCCAAACCACTCAAAAAGTAAGTTGGCAAAGAGTACTGAGTCTACTTTGACCAGCACCAGTGGTAGTTGTGCCCGTGAAACGGCCGTGGGCTGGGTAGAGACTGTAGCTTGGCAAAGCAGGGAAAAATGATGGACCATATGGCGCCGGGTGGCTGGTGCCATGCAGTTGGGATAGTGAGCCATCTCGCCCACAGCACAAAGCGCAGGTCAAACCGGACAATATCAAGGCGATAGGATGTTTTTTACCTCGATTGTCGCGGTTGTTTAGTGCAGGCGTTTGATGAAGAAGCTGGTAAAAAGCTGTAGTTTTAGCCCTGCAAGGAGTAGCGGTAATGGTTTTGTAGTCTAAGCAACCACAAAGGTAAGGCTACCTGCTCCTTGCCGTTTTTATAAGAAAGTCCTGTATACTGAGGTAAACGATTACCAAAAAGAACACTTGAGATTTTCATTCAACAGTACATTAAAGTCGTTAATTATACCTGTATTCTGTTTTTTATTATGGTTTACTTATAAAAATAGTAGTTCTTCGAGAAGACTAATTGAAAATAGCAATCTTGCTTAGAAAAGCGAAGATATTATTAATATCTTTAGTGATCCCAGTCTTAAATCTAAAGTTATTGGTCGTGTTATGAAAGGAACATCTTTCAGTTCTTTAAAAGAAACGAAATGCTTTAATAAAGTAGATATTATTGATAGAGAAGGGAATCTAAAGAGAGATTATTTACAGAAATCTAAATTGAAGATAGAAAAATAATATAATTTCTAAAGGAATGACTATGTTCTGTTTACCCACATATTTAAATCTTGTTTGTACTAACTTTCGCTTCGCGGATTCAAGATTAAATTGAAAAATTATGAGACATCACCTCTACTTTACCTTACTTTATGTGTCTATGGGCATACTCCCATCTTCTTGTAATAAAGTACTTAATTACATTAAGGATTTTGTAAAAACAAATAATAGTGAAGTAAATATAGTTAAAGCTTATAAGCCTTACAGGGTAACCGGCGTTGATTTAACCTTAGAGGAGGCATTTACTAGATTAATAGGAGTAAAAGGAGAGATATCTTGGAAATCATTTAAGCCTAAAGATTTTGTGGACAGGCCGGAAATTATTATGGTTCAAATAGACATGAAAACTAATAGATCTGATAGTAAACCCGAAAAGCTACTTATTCAATATTTAGTTAATAAAAACTCTAAGAGTGTAGAGTTTTATGCCGCAGAGAAAAACGGAAAACCTATTGAAAAAGTCATGGTTGATTTAAGCATAATAGGAACTCAATTTCCATTATAGAATGACGAAAGTGACGGCCTTGAATACAACATTTTTTATAAAATACAATGAGGATGTGTCATTATAGGAAGTATCTTTCTTTTACGTAAGATACAATTTTAAGAATTATATAAAAGGTATTAGTTTTTGGTTGTTAAATTAAATTTAAGAAGAACCAATCATGAAAACTTTGAAAACTATAAGCATTGAAGTAAAAGCTTCCTGCTTTATTTATCTCTTCTATAACTTTAGTTCTAACCAATTTTTGATAATTATCTTTTTTTCTTATTTCTATATGAATGAATTTTTCATTGAAAATGGCCACGATATCGCCTAACTCAAGTCGAATATTTTTATCTGTCCATCCTACATAAGAACGATAACGATTTGTTGAATTTATAGACACAGCTAATCCACCTGACATATTAATATAGTCCGTAATGCATTTCGTTAGCCCATAATTAGTAGAGTCATTATATGTATATGGTTTTTGCTTTAACGTAGTAAAATGAATTTTTTCTTGCTGTGAAATTCTCAATTCATTTAGGATAATGAGAGCATTAGATATCTTTTCCTTTTGACATTTACTCATTCTATTCATTCTGTTAATTAAAAAGAATATTTTATGTATTAAGAATAAAGAAAGATCAAATATACTCTTAATATATAAAATATTCTTCATGCTAGCTTATAAAAGATGAAAAGGAAGACACCCAAATTTAAATAGAAATGAAATCAAAATGGCTCGTAATTTAACAAATAATCAGCTACATCTAAACCCTGTTCATGAGCTTCTAGTATTGCTTCCTGCTCCAGCAAATCAGAGACCATGAAATTAAACCTTTTCGCTATCAAATTCCACTGTGCAAAAGTGCTGCCATCAGGTGAAAGATCAGGCCATAACACAACATGACGATTTTTCAAAACCTGACATTTTTCATCTGTTAATCCTTTGCTACCTCCACTGGCTAGCCAGATGAATTGTGGCAGGTATACACTAGCTATCAAAGCCGTTTTTTCACTTTCAACCACTGAAACGGGTTTATCTGGGTATTCTCCTAACAGGTGTTCGCCAAAAAAGCATTGTTTCAAATTGAAATCCTTCAAGCTCCAGATGGAATGAACCCAATTAATCGCTGGATTACTTCCATTGACCTTTATACGTCTACCTGTCTGTTCACTGTATCCAATTATTTTACCCCCTCGTATTTGACCCTGTTTGTCAATTTGATAGAAAACAGCATCTCCATTAGACATAGTGCCAATTAAGTACTGCTGCCGTAATTTGAGCATTCTGTCTTTACTCAACTTGTTTTGAAAGAAGTTTAAAAGGGCGTTGTTTTCATATGAAGAAAAAGTAGTATCAAATAATTCTTCAGGTACAGTACTAAATGCATTATTCATCGTGAGATTAGATTTGAGTGTTGAATCGTCTGAGTATTTAATGCTTGATTGATATTCATGAAGCCGAGTTTGATCGACATATTTTTTCCCTTCCTCATCTTCATGATATGGAGAAAGAAAGTAGCCACAACTATTTTCTCGATCACATCGTCCGTATTCTTCTGGTAATAATTCACCTGTTTTGTTATCTTCAAATCGTGAATACCGATAATTGGCCCCACACTCCGGGCAGGTGAATTTCCCACGTTTAGAGTTTAGTTGGAAACGATAATTTGAGTCTACCATAAAAAGTTTTTTTTGCTGCGTCACTTTCGTCACTATTAACATTTTTGTCATTAAACAATGCTATAGAGCGGTTAAATGTGAATGACGAAAGTGGTACAGACAGAATTTGTTTGAAGGAGAATGGAAGATTAACTTTCAGCAGTCACTGGTTTTTTCAAAAAGGCTTCTTGGCCCTTACTGGTACGCTTGAAACGTACACCCTGAGCTTCTAAACGTTTGAAAAAGTTGTTCCTAGAAACCGGCTTATTCCGGCACTCATGGCAATACTGCTCGTAATGAATGTACAGTTCCTTGACTGTAAGGTGTTCATGTGGATCCTGTGTGTAACCTTCTTCCTGTAAGAAAAGGGCAGTACTATCAGAATCTCGTCGGAACTGTTCTGTTTGAAGATTGACAGATTCCGAAACCGTGAACCTTTTTTGGGCTAATAAGCGCTGTGCCCCCTCAAGTACCCAGTTTAATATTCCCGGTAATTCTTGAGCAATGATGTTTTGAGCAAGTTGTTTGTCCTGTTCATCTTCAGGAATAGTGACCAGAAACGGAATAATAATGAACCGACGATAATAGCCTTCCGACTGTTCAACCTGCTTGGGCAGCTCATTTGTATTGAACATCAAGCGAGCGTAATTGCTTACCGTATAAGGTTCCTTGTACAATTGCCTGGCTTCAATGGGCTCTCCTGACGCAAGTTGTTTGAATAAGTCGGTTTCTAGGCCCGCACTTAATTCGGTAGAATAATTCAAAAGCTTACCTGAAAGCCGAGCACGGTATTGCCCAACAGAATCACACAAATTACGTAGAGAGATACAGGTAATATTATTGGAACCAAGTAGCGCGAAAATAATATCGAAGAAGACGGACTTTCCATTTGCACCAGTTCCATGAAGAATCAGGCACTTTTCTAGCTTCAGCAATGTGGTGGGCATAAAAACCCACCCTATAAATTCAGCGAGTACTTTCTGAAGGTCTTCATCCGGCAGAACTTCCTGAAGAAACTGTTTAAAACGAGGGCAATCAGCTTGCGGGTCATAATCGAAGGACAATAGATAAGTTTGAAAATCATTTGCCTCATGACCCCTTTTTCGGACTTTCCCATTATTGATTTCCAAGGTTCCATTTAGCAAATTTATTAGTGTAGTTCCAACAGAAGTTGCTGGTGCCGGTAGTGGCGAAGAGACAATAAACTGTTTGTAGAGGTGGTCAACAAACATATGGTCTTTACTGCGTATATCGTCCACCCCAAGTTTGGAGGCTGCTCTGCATAAGAATTGCCGTAACTCATCTCTGCTCCACCGAAGCCAATACTGACCATTGTATAAGTAAGCATAGCCATCATGTTGGCATAACCCCCAATTGTGTTGTTGAGCAAGTTTAGCGACCTGATCAATAACTAGTACATAAAGTACCACCAATGAAGTCTTTTCTTTATCCTCTAAACTAGCCAGTCTTCGGAAGTCAACTGGCTGGATCGCATTTAAAAGTTGCTCCGTAACAACGGGGTGTTCAAAGGATAAGTTAACGGGCTTGCTTAACTCAGTGGCATGAGCATAGATTTCCTTATAGCTCACGCTTAACGGAGCTTGATTTTTATTCATACAAAAAAAGTTTAGTTATAAAGAGATATAATATAGTACTAGTGCCGCCTGAGAATTTCGAGAGCTTCTCAGGCTAGACATATCTCGAAAAGGTCGAATGACCTGCTTAGTAAAATGATTAGGGAAACCTGTATATCTAATCCAGTCAGGCTGATTCCCTTACATAGTCAAATTAATGATAAAGAATTACAAGTACGCGGCTAGAATTTTTTGACATTATCCTTGACTTTTATTTCTACGAATATCAAATTTTGTTGAATTAGCCAAAAATGTTTGCACTTCTTGAGCAACCTCATCCGTAGTTTGACGGCGTCCTTCTTGAATCCAAGCACGAAGATCTGATTCGACAAAGTAAAGTTTACCTGAGTTTTTCGGTTTACAAAAGGGAATTTTGTGCTGACTGACTAAATTATAAATTGTTGACCGGGCAAGTCCAGTTATACGCTGAGCTAATTCAATACCTCCGATAGAATTAATTGAGGTATTTTTCGGTAACGATACGGTTTTACAATTAGAGATTTCTTCCTGAAAAATCTCTCGAATTGAGCTGAGAAACTCTTTAAGCTCCATCCCGCTTAAGATAATTTGACTCATTTTTTCTGTCTTTTATTTCCACAAAACAAACATCAAAAAAAATGATCACCAAAAATTATAGCCTCAACTGGCCAAAATAATAGCTATATAGGAAAACACTCATATAGCTATTATTTTTAACTAAAATTGAACTTATATTGAAAAATTATGTTTAAGCATTTTCTATTTATAAAATAGTCTGAAATTTGGTATATTACATCATTGATCGGTGCGTAAGTTGGTAATATTTGTATCTTATGTTTACGATAGCGAGCAGGGCCTTCTGGACTTGCTACATTTGACTGGAGACAATTTTTGGGCAGATTTGGGAACAAACCCGAAAGGATCCATGAAAAAAAGACGTGTGTTTGACCAAGCATTCAAATGAATGGCTGTCGAGTTGTCCCACTCAAAAGGCTCCGTGCAGGAAGCCGTCTGTGAACTCGGTATCGATTCGAGTCGGATCACCAAATGGCGGCAAAGCCACAAAAGTTCTGACCAATCTGCCACTGCGTTCACTGAGCTGAGTCCACGGTCTACCGGATTCTAAAGAGCCGAGGGCTGATTACAACCCCTGCCTATCGGTTGATGGAAGCGGCCGACCATTTTTATAATCCGACCACGGCACCGAATCAACTCTGGCAGACCGATTTTACCGCACCGGCGGGCCGGCTACTTCAAGATCAAGCACTGGGGCTGGTATTATCTCTCGACGGTGTTGGATGACTACCGCTTCGGCGGCCCGGTCGCGTTACATCCTGGCGTGGGAACTGTGTCCAGGCATGCAAGCGGTCGATGTGGAGCGAACGGTGCAAGCCGCTTTGCATGCTAGTAGTTTGAAGGCCGGCCAGCGACCTCGTATTTTGTCCGACAATGGGTCAGCCTATGTGTCCCGGTATCTGAAGGAGTATTTGAAAGGGGAAAGCATGGAGCATGTTCGCTGTGCTCCGTTTCACCCCATGACCCAAGGCAAAATTGAGCGGTATCATCGGTCGATGAAAAACGTGTTATTACTCGAACACTATTACAGCCCCGATGAACTGATCAGTCGTCTGACGGAATGGGTAGACTACTATAATCATCAGCGATACCATGAATCACTAGAAAACGTACGACCAGCCGATGCCTACTGGGGCCGTCAAGATCAGATCTTATTCGAACGGCAAAAAATCAAGCGATTGTCAATGCTGAAACGACGGAAAAGCGGCCCACCGCTGTGGTCATATTTTTCAGCGCGTCCAAAGTGGGTAAAACCGTCTCTTCTCTTTTCACCCGCATCTGTCCACTTTTGGTTGACGACGTACACCAATGCTTATACAATAGGCTTAAATACTTTACTGAGCTCTACTGTCTATGGTACAAGTAGTTACAATGCCACCTCGGACATTATATTTTGTTGTAACAATTAAGTAAGAAGGATCTTTAAGGATATTTAGTAGATCTTCAAAGATGTATGCTGTTATGTCCTCTTGTGCTGCACCGATATTACGCCAAGAAAGAATGTAGTACTTAAGGCTTTTTAGTTCAAGTATATACGGGCCCGGAACATATTCAATACGAAGTACTCCAAAGTCTGGCAAACCTGAGAAAGGGCATAGTGCTGAAAATTCACCTGTTTCTGTTTCATAAATCACTACTTGCTTAGCAGAATGGGTATATGGCAAGCGGTGGATTTCGTTTTGACGAGTCTCTGGTGGCAAGAATAAACCAAACTTCCCTTCTGGCTTTATACCGAACTTAGCCATGTAATCAAGTGCGCTGCTAGTGTGGTTCAACGCCTGCTTGTAGGTGATTTCCAACTGCTCCTTTATCTCTATCTCTTCTAAATGGCTCATGGCCTTTCAAAAATGGTTGTTTCATAACAAATGTAACATAATGGTAGTCCATTTTTTATATCTTGAACTATGTAAAGGTATCTTCCTATAGATAAAATTTGGGTATCTTGCAGGCTTGTTGGCTCGTTTGTCGGATACCATCTACATATAAATAAAGTAAATATAATTTTTTGTAAACTTCTGACAAACAGAAGTTTACCTATTCTCTAAAGAGAAAGCAGCTGACCTTGAACTGATTAAGTAAGAATCGCGCTTTGACATTATCTTAATGCGAATCGGTTCAAATAATTAAACTCATTTCGACAGTATGAAAGTAGCAAAAAGATTTCGTTGGGAAGGTGCTCACCGTCTTCCTTGGCATACAGGAGGATGCCAAAATTTACACGGTCACTCTTATCAGATGTGGGTGGAGTTAAAAGGTGAAGCTGACGGCCAAGGTATGTTGATAGATTTTAAGGACATTAAGAAAGTACTTAGTCCTTTAATCAATGCATGGGATCATGCTGTGTTAGTCGCCGATTCCGATCATGAATTACTTCAAGCCATTAGTATATTAAAGTCAAAGCACTTCATATTACCCTTTGATACTACTTCCGAAAACCTCTGCGAATTTATTGTCAATTTCTTAGCTGCTCAGGCACTTGACTTATTAGAGCAACATAAGGTGAGCTCCATCAACGTAAGGTTGCAGGAGACTGAGACATGTTATGCTGAACATGAGGTAACTGTTTTAGCATTAAGGTTGAAAAAGAAAGAGTTTGAAAATCCTGAAGTTGTAAAATCCTAAAACCCAGAAGTTATGGTAGATAAGTTAAGCTCTGCATTGGTCCTTTTCTCTGGTGGACAGGATTCAACTACCTGCCTTTACTGGGCTCAAAAATATTTCAAGAAAGTAGAGGCATTAGGCTTTCGTTACGGCCAAAAGCATGAAGTAGAGCTCTTGCAAGCAAAGTCAATTGCTGATCAGGCAGGTGTTCCTTTGAAAATAATTGATATTAGTGGAATGCTTGCTGGCTCGGCCTTAACGGAGCACGACAAAGATGTTTCAGCTCAACATGAGTTAAGTCCAAACTTACCTGCATCTTTCGTTCCAGGGAGGAATGCCGTTTTTTTGACAATAGCTGCTAGCTATGCCTTTACTAAAAATATATCGGATTTAGTAGGGGGGATGTGCCAAACAGACTATTCTGGTTATCCCGATTGCCGACGAGTATTTATCGACTCGCTTCAAACTACTATGTCGCTAGCTCTTGATAAAGATATACGCATTCACACTCCTTTGATGTACCTTACTAAAGCTGAGACGTGGAAGATGGCCAATGACTTAGGTGTACTTGAAGTTGTACGAGACTACTCTCATACTGATTACAATGGAGATCGCACTACGTATAATGAATGGGGCTATGGTAAATTAGACAACCCTGCCTCTATCCTCAGGGCTAAAGGTTATGAAGAAGCCAAACTGAATGGTTGGTTAAACTAATTATGCTAAATGGTTTTAGAAGAGAGAAAGCTTGAAAAGCGTGCATTTCAAATTAAAGCAATTTGGAAAACCTTACAAGGGGAAGGACTATTTGCTGGTAGACCTGCTGTTTTTATACGCATGGTAGGATGTAACCTATGGTCTGGCTATGAAGGCACTCGTGAACGGGATTCTCAGCGGAATAAAGCAGAATGTCCAAAATGGTGTGATACAGAGTTTACTAAAGAGGGGAGCCAATCATACGATGCGGTTGAGTTAGCACAAGCCATATTGGAAGTTGGTAAGGATACCCGTTTTTGTGTGCTTACCGGTGGAGAACCATTATTACAAGTTAATGCTGACTTGATAGAAGCATTACACTCTAATGGCTTTTTTGTAGCTATCGAGACTAATGGTACAGTGAGCTTGCAGGATTCTTGTTGGAGTTCAAAACAACAGAAGCTAATTCCTCCAGATTGGATTGTTTGTAGCCCGAAACTTCAAGAAAGTGCGCTTAAGTTAGAGTACTTCGACGAGTTAAAGCTTATAGTGCCTAATTACTTGCCTGAGCAATTCTCGCAGTTTTGCCGGCGTCAACGGTCAAATTATGTACAAGGTAGTCAACTGCCTTTGTTATGGCTGCAGCCTGAGGATGGTGCTCATGTGCGAGAAGCTACACAACTAGCTGTAAATATAGTATTAGAAAACCCCTTATGGAGGGTATCTGTACAGACTCACAAGATCCTTGAAGTAGAATAATGTTTCGTCTTTACATATGACAAATCAGCTACCAGATATACAAAGTGGTGTAGATAAAAGAGGGATTGGTCTCGACCAGGTTGGTGTTTCTGATCTGCGATATCCTATAATCGTTCTTGATAAAACTAATGGGGTGCAACATACCGTAGCTCGGCTAAGTATGTCGGTTAGCTTACCGCATAATTATAAAGGCACACATATGAGCCGCTTCATTGAAGTGCTTAATCAGCATAGGAATGAGTTCACGGTGCGAACATTGCCAGCTATATTAAATGAGATGAAGTTCAGATTAAAGGCAGAATCGGCTCGCATCGAGATGAGCTTTCCCTACTTCATAGAGAAGAAAGCTCCGGTTACTGAACATAAAGCGATGATGGATTACCAATGCTTTTTTCTGGGAGAGTCGTCTACCGAATTTGATGATTTCGTCTTGGGCGTTGATGTCCCAGTTGCAAGCTTATGCCCTTGCAGTAAAGAAATTAGCGATTATGGCGCTCACAATCAGAGAGGGGTTGTCAGTGTCCGTGTTAGGATGACCAAGAAAGATGGCTTTAATTCGTTTATATGGGTAGAAGAATTGATTGAAATAGCAGAGTCCTCTGCGTCTTCTCCGCTTTATTCTTTACTAAAGCGTCCAGATGAGCGTTTTGTAACAATGCAGGCCTATGATCGGCCAGCTTTTGTTGAAGACATTACCCGTGAGGTGGCTGTCAGGTTAAAGAATGACCAACGTATTGATTGGTTTGAAGTGCGAGTTACCAATTTCGAAAGCATTCACAATCATAATGCTTTTGCTTCTACTCAATGGAAGCGAGAAAATCACCTTGTTAAGAATTAATCATTAATGAAGATTCAAATAATTACTGCCTGTACTGGAGAAAAAGCGATTAACCATGATCGTGCACTTATTTTCTCTGATTTTGAGGCTGGGGCAGATAAGATCAAAGAGCGTGAGGCCGAATTAGAGCCGCTTCTTATGCCTGCTGCTTCGCTTTATACAGGACAGCAACATGTTCGATTAATGAAGGGGATAACAGAAAGCTTGTTAAATACAGGAATTCAAGCAGAGCTGTTTATCCTTTCAGCAGGTTATGGTCTGATCAGAAGCGATAGACATATTGCCCCTTATGAAGTCACTTTTGCAACTATGAAGAAAAAAGATCTTAATTCCTGGTCTTCTTTCTTAAATGTGCCTAGTGATTTTCGTCAAACTGTTCAAACTCCTTATGATTTTAGTCTAATCTTATTAGGTGACAATTATTTAGAGGCTTGTCAGCTAACAGGAGATGTTCAATTTGGAGGACCTACTATACTTTTTTGTGGAGCTTCTGCTGCAAAAAAAATGCCTAAGCTTGGTAATCTAAAAGTGGTTCCGCTCACTAATAAAGAAGCTAAGCGCTTTTCTTGTGGACTTGTAGGTTTGAAAGGGGAGTTAGCAGCGCGTGTACTAAGCCGTATTGTTGACGAAGGAACAGAGTTTGTACTTAAAATTATAGACGCTGATACACCTCTTGATTTATTAGATGAACCTAAAAAAAATAATGAAAATGGGAGAAAGAAACCTCTTGCAAATCCTAAGGTTGACCAAGTAATTACCCTTCCTGCAACTTGGAAGGACAGCTCTCACAAAAGTAGGTTAAGGTACTTTATTCCTGAATGGGATGATTTAGTCGATGGAGATTACAACTTCCTAGAGGATGTACACTCAGGAGGCTCTGGAGATTGGTCAAATGAGGTATATGCTCATCAAATGTTTACAGAGCCTAATTATGATGGTATACTTATATCTAAAGTTGTCGCTGAAAAAAGTGTAAAGAAGAAAGAAAGAATTAATTCTTTAGGAGTACACAGATTTTGTAGAGTGCCCCGAGAGTTTCCAATCATGGGAGATTGTGGAGCTTTTGGATACATAGCCCATGATGTTCCGCCCTATTCAACTAGTGAGATGCTAGATTATTACACCCGTTTAGATTTTGATCTTGGTGTATCACTAGACCATTTAATTGTAAGTGGTACTATGGAAACGGCTAAGGAGAGATATCAGCTCACCATTCAAAATGCAGAAGATTTTTTAGTGGAACATAGAAAGCGAGACCTACAGTGGCGGCCCATAGGTGCTGTCCAAGGTTGGGATCCCAAGTCATATTCTGCTGCTGCTGAGCAATACGTCAAAATGGGTTATGATTATATCGCTTTAGGAGGCTTAATTCGCACATCAACTCAAAACATAGTAAAAATAGTAGAGGAGGTTACAAAAGTTGTTCCTAGGAAGGTGGACATACATTTGTTCGGATTGGCCCGTCTCAGCGCGATGAGAACTTTCTCAAAGCTTGGCGTGACGTCTGTAGATAGTGCATCTCATTTAAGAAGAGCTTGGCTAGGATCTAATGATAACTACTGGACCGTAGGTGGGGAAAAGTTTGCGGCTATTAGAATTCCAGAGGGAGGCAAAAGTTTCCGTGCCAAAAGAATGATCAAAGAAGGGGGATTATCGGAAGAGAAAATATTGAGCTTAGAAAAAAAGTGTTTAAAGGCTGTGCGCGGATACGATAATGGAGAAGTAAGTCTATCAGCAACACTTGATACATTAGATGCTTATGACCAGCTCATCACGGAAGATCGCAAAAGTATGCGCAAGGAATACGAACGGACTCTTTCCGCTAAGCCTTGGAAAAGTTGCTCGTGCGATATCTGTCAAAAGGATGGAGTGGAGGTTATTATCTTCAGAGGAAATAACAGAAATAGACGTAGAGGCTTCCATAATACAAACATATTTTATTCTCTTCTTAAGAGAATCTTGACCGACGAAGCCTTCTTTTTTGACAAAGCGCACCGACTGTTTGAGCTCGACAGTAAAGCTGAAGAGTTACAAATGTCGTTATTTTAAGTTTTGAATGCAGATTCCTCTTCACTTAAGGTTTACCCTCAAGAAACAAATGAATGTATTAGCCCAAGAGATAAAATCTTGGGCTAATAATGAATTAATATCAAACGAAGAGGATATTGTAAAACGGATACAATTCTTTCCGCATACTACTAACCGGGGTAAGTTAATAGTTGCCAGTGTAGATAGTGATGGAGATTATCCTACATCTAAATACTTAGAGAGCTACATTTATCTCACTTGCTCGCAATCCGTCGTCTATAAGTCAGATTTGATTCATGGCTTAAAAGAAGTTAGCTCACGCGAGCCACGTATTAATTTTAGCTGGATTCCTGAAGAAGAAAAATTGCGACGTGCAGCGTATGAACAGACTTTCGAACAATTAGTTGGAGAGTCTATCAGCGAAATAATTCACAACTCAGATTATAAGGCACTGAAGTTGCAAAAGAGAAACAAAACACTTTCTATTCAGCAACTTCAGAAAGGTTTAATCTTCCCACAAGCTTCTGACTCAAGCAATATTGGTATCCAATTACGTCAAACAGCTAAGTTGGGAGAAGCTCTCAAAATAATGGAAGATGTAGAAAATATTGACTACTTGCTGATAGATTCCACTTTTTCCCTACCGTTGATTAATTCAGAGCAAAGTCTATATTTTGAACACCTTAAGAGATACTGCTGCGTTAAAGCATTGGAAAATAAGATTTGTCTTTTGGCAATTTCCAAGGCTGTGACCTCTTCTTACTTACCAGTTATAGAAAAAGCTGCCCTTGCAAGCGGTAAAGAGGGGGAAAGTACAGCTGAGCACTGGTATATAAGGTTACCAACATCTCCAGGAGAATGGAAGTTCTCATTAATAGAAGATAAAAGCCTTCCACCTGCTGGTGCAGTTACTTATCTTTTCAGGCTTCATAAGACTTTTCCTATAATGCGCTTGGACTTGGATAGAGCTTATTGGGACAAGTATGTTAAAGCAACATCGCAGGATGAAATCTTGTCTAATGAAAGGAAAATTTTCCAAGATATTGATTATTTAAGCCACGACCAACGTAGCTATGGCTTTCCTTATCCATTAAAATCTTGCAGTGATCGTACATCATTGAGCCAGGCTGATAAGTTAACTATACGTAAGCAGTTTATCGATGTTGCCGTAGCTAATGGCTTGAGCAAAAAGCTGTTTTCTTTTTAACACTATTAATGGAAAAAATTCTTAAGAAGTTAGGGGAACCCTTCGGCGTGTTAGCGGAGAGCAGTACCTATCAGCTAAAGGTGATCGCTCTAAATGCAGACGTTGCTTTGGGAGATTTATTTATAATGCCAAGTCAACGGGGAAATATAGATCGATTTTATCTTTTTAGGACAACGGAGTACGCAAATGTGTTAAATCGTTCTTTTGAGCTTAGTGAAATAGCACGAAGTAAACTCACTATGCCTGACTCATACTTTAGCGAAGATTTGGCCAATGAAAAGCTTATTGAGCTTAAAGGGATTTTATTAGGATACGCCGAGTTCTTTCAGGGTGGGTGGATTTTTAAGAAGCCTAGACGACTTCCTGAGCATTTCACTAACGTTTATCAGGTTCGCAATAATGATCCTGATGTTGCGGAGGTAGTTAAATTACTTCTTCAAGGACAACTAGGAAGTAACGGTCTTCTTGTAGGAAAAATAATGGCAGGTGAAGGGTTTCTGCCGCAAGTTGACGTATTCTTACCTACAGTATCGCTTTCGCATCACATTGGAATCTTTGGACGTACTGGTGCAGGCAAGAGTAATTTAATGATGGTCTTGCTTAGTTCTATCATGAAGCATAATGAGGCAGTTGAAGCAGGAATGGAGCAAGATCGAAAAGCTAGTATTTTTGCTATTGATCCTCATGATGAATTTAAAGCTTGGCATTCAGCAAGTGGTGGATCAGAAGGAATTCGTGGCATTGTTAATGGGTATTCAGATAATCAACAGCAAAATCTAATAAGTCCTTTCTATTACTTGACAAGTAAACGTTTAGAAAAAGAAGGTTTAGAAAGAACAATTAAATTTTCACGAGCTGACCTTTTACCCGACGACCTCTACTCTATTATGGAGTTCACTGAACAACAGATAGCTTACCTTAATCGTCAGTTCAATTTGTGGGGGGAAGAATGGGTATTGCGTACACTTTTAGGGGATACCTTTGATTTAGAAAATAGCGAGCAAGGAGCAGATTTTTTGCCAGGTACTAAATCAGCCGTTCAACGGCGAATGAGTTTTCTTTCTGGTAGTAATAGTAAGATTATAACCACTTTTGATGAAGAAGCAGGTAATTTTTATGATTCTATTTTAATAGACTTAGTATGTGCTTTAGAGAAAGGACGAGTTATTATTGTAGACACTAGTCTATTAAATGAACTTGAGCAATTTTTGTTAACTACTGTACTCGCCCGAACCCTCTTTACTCTTCGTAAATCGCTTAGGAGTGTAGAGCATGTAGAAAACCTAGAAGAGGCAATAAAAACTGCTTTTCGGGTAAATGAGACACTGGGGCAAACTGGGTTAAGAACCCTTGCAGAAGGTTTCGTATATAGTCTGCGGGAAGGCAGCTTACCATATATTAGAAACGAAAAAGTTGTTAGTCCGGATGATTTGCCTTATATCAATGTGGTTATTGAAGAGGCTCCTAGTATTTTAAATCCTCAGCGACTGCGATTTGGCTCAGTTTTTAGAGATATAAGCCGTCAAGGAAGAAAATTTGGTATTGGGCTAACAGTAATTAGCCAGCAAGTTAGTGAAATAGATAAAGGTGTGCTTACTCAAATTAACACTGAATTTAATATGTCTTTAGGAAATGATGAAGAACGAAGAGAAGCAGTACGAAATGCCTCTGGAGACTTAAAAGGATTTGAGCAAGAGCTTCAAGTTATGGGTAAGGGGCAAGTTATCTTAACTACAGTGTTTAAAGAGATTCCCATTCCGATCCAAGTACTTCCCTACGATAATATTGCATTTAAGGAATAGCTAAGTGGTCTGAATATATCTAGCTGGGCTAAGCTATTTCCGGCAATTTTACTTCTTGAATATGTAAAAGGTAATGTAAATCCTTTTCGACCTGAGAAAAGGATTTATTATATATATCTTTTTTATACTCATCTATTATATCTAACGCTTCATTTCTTCTTTTACTTTCAGACAAGTACTTAACTAACTCTTTATTGACTTTGTAGTTATCATATTGCTTTTTATTAATCTTACTAGTTTCTTTAATACCATTGAATTTATCTTTTGTTTTCTGTATTTGAGCCAATTCATAAAAAGCCTTTTTCCCATAAGTTACAAATACCCACTTTTTGAAGAAAGTTGATTGGCAAATTTTTCTATTTGAGGATGTAGATGGGCTAGGCAACTTAATAATTAAATACTCTTTTTCCTTATTTCCGCACACTAGCTTTATATTAAAAACAATCTTGTCACAAAAATTAATTAAAGAAGAATAATTGCTGCTATTTAACTGTAAAAACGGTGTATTGTACTCAGCAAAATACAAGGACAATTCTTTTTCTAAAACTAGTTTAAAAAACAGGCTAATTGTTGAGTTGCCAGCACTTATCTTTCCTCTCTTTGTTAAGTTCCAGCTACCACTTGTAAACAATATTCGATTAACATTATTATCTGATTCACTAATAAGGGCATTTATTAAGGGGTAATTTGGTATGATATTTCTTAATATCGAATCATCAGAGCTATTACCCATTCCGGAATCGCTCTCTTCGTCATTGCTTTTATTATTAAGCTTCTTTCTTTGTAAGGCTAGAATGATATCTGTTATACTAATTCCGCGTTTTTCTAACTTTTCAGTTAGTTCATCAACTTCCAGATTGATTCCAATTTTTATTTCAAGTAAGTCGCCAAGTACTTTCCAAAATGATTTTTTGTTACCATAAAAATAGTAAAGTTCCGGCTCTAATAAGCCTATTGCATCTCGAAGCATTAATGCAACTTTTTCGCATTTATCTTTTTTTCGGTAAAACGTTCTAAGGTAACTGGGAGGAGGGAAAGTGCCTAATACTAAATTAGGTTTACTTAAATCTACGTGCCTAGTTATATCAATATAAGGATGCCATTCTAAAGGTGGATATTTTTTAATTTTATAAATTGGTGCTTTTAAGAAATATTGCCTTTGTAGCTCCAAAATCTTCTTTTTTAGGTCATCAAGTGAAAACTCTGAATAAATTGATAAGTCTAAAGAGTCTATTTGATTCTCTGAAAAGAACTCATTGTATTGGTCTAGAAGTGTATTGTCTTGGTTTAGGAGTTCCATATGGATAACAGTAAGCTCTAAATATGTTAAAGTGGTATAGATCTTTCGTTACGTCCTTGCGGATATCTATCACAATTATAATGCAATTCGCAGGTCCGGCATGTTTGTTCATCGACCGCATGTGAAGGGGCCTGCCACTGCTGAGCATATGGTAATATCCGTTCTTGCTCTATTTCTTCTACTGTCTGATTAAAATTTTGGATAGCAACAGCAATACGCCCAGGGTGAGGCTCTACAGGAAGGACTAAGCGAGGAAACATCGAGGGATCGCCATTTGCAAGGTTCCAACGTGGATCATCAGCTAGTTCACCCAAAAATATAAGCACCGCTCTTGCCGGGTATTGTCCAGTTTGCTGTCGATATAACTCTGCATATACTCTCATTTGGTATTTATAGGATTCTAGTTCCCTAGATCCCTGCTCTGGTACTTGTCCTGATTTGTAATCCCATATTTCAACATCATCTGGCTCTGTACTGTAAGGCAGCCTAAGTGCGTGGGATACAGCGCCTGAAAGCACATCAACAATTCCTTCTAGTATGTAATCTCTGCCTGTATGAGTCACAAGCGCTCGATTTAGTCGGTATTCCGTTTGTTGTATGTTACTGAAGAAGGGAATGCCAAATAGTTGAATAAACCGATAAATTAACAGCGCAGCTCTGCGTCTCTGAAAGCCAGCATTAAACGTACGTACGCCTGACCTTATTAAACGATTATGAGCTACTAACACCATGTCATAAACACCTTGTTGGTTGGGCAGATTACCAGTAACCTGAAAGTCTCGGTTAATCTGGTCAAGCACATCATGCATGAGTGTACCAAAGTACCGTTGGGTAGCAGCTGGGCTATTATACTTCCTTACGCTGAAAAAACCGTACTGACGCCGGCATCTCTGGTAAGCTAGAATATCACCCACTGTTGAATATGTGTGAATGGCTATGTCAGCTTCCTTATATGGAGTAGTCCAACATGGTAAATGATTTACTATGCTCATAAGAAGTTTACGTTTAAGCCTATGAGTGAAGCTTGATTATTAATCGGCTGACCATGAACGTCTCTTCCAAGAATTGTATCCCATCTAGCTAAGTTTGTTCCGGCTAATATAAGTAAGCGTTTTGCCCTTGAATACCCAACGAAAAATAATCGAACGATATCCTCTTCTACTCGCAGCTGTATAGAACGGCGTAACAAAGGCTGGGTCGGTCTATTGATATAAGGAGCTAGCTGATCCTCAAGTACATGCGCTGTCCCAAGGAAGGGTGTGTTTTCTGGCTTGATGATAAAGACAACCTCAAACTGTAAGCCTTTTGATTGATGTATTGTCATTACATTCACACAACCAGGAACAATACTTACATCTTCGTCTTCAGAGTCATTCAAGCCATCATGATAGCTCTCGGCAAAGACAGCATAAAGGTTATATAAACTCCAAGTCTCAGTTTGTGTCTGCCCTGAAAGCGCTTGTTCAACTTTGATGGCACCTTCATCGTATAGAGACTCGTATTCCGCTAATAGTTGGTTGATTACTTTTAACCTTTCTCCATGCGCAGGATCTAGAATTGCATCGGAGTAGGGACTATGAGCAATCAGCTTGAAGAACAGACTTGAGATTGTTGTTCGTTGTCCACCTGCTTGAAGTAGATATGGGTTACTTGGGTCAAAAGGTGTTCCACTTACAGTGGTGATTGAATCATTTATATACACCTCTAAATCTGGAAAGCTGCCAGTGGCAATACGTTGTTGAAACGCATTGGTAGCCTCTTGAATATAACTTACCAAACGTCCTGGTAAAGTAAAAGTGGTCCCATCAGGCAGCGTCCATGTATTACTAAACCGTCTAATAGGATCAAGAATGCTACTCAGTGCACCTAGTATCTCTAATAAAGCCGTGTCGTTTTGTGCGGCCTTACTACGGGGATTTATATACGGTATTCCTGCATTATCTAGTGCGTCAATATATGCTCCAATAGCCCAGTTACTTTCTGAGGTACTAAAAGTTAAGAGAGCAACTTGACTGTAATCCGTAATGTAGCCAGCATTGAGTAGATCTTGAATAACTGTGGATACTTCAGCTCCTACTTGACTATCTCTTGAGCGTGTGATGATCTGAACCGGTTGATAGGCGCCGTTAATAGGTGATCTTGCCACTAAAGCAGGCTTACCTGGCGCACGTACACGAATCAGTGGGTTCAGTTCTATCATACTGGGGTGGTGTTGAATAAAGCGGTTTACCCATTCAACTATACCATTGTGGCTTCGTCGATTTTCTCGAAGGTATACTGCCCTAGGAGCAATGCCTATATAGTCTAAACAGGCACGGTCAAAGTCTATAAGAGATTCAACCGTAGCCCCTCGAAATCGGTAAAGAGATTGATCATCATCCCCAACTACGGTAAAATCGGGTAATCCACCGGTGAGAGCAAAATAAATTTCTTCTTGCACAGGGTTTGTATCTTGGTATTCATCGACGACCACTGACATACCATTCCCCAACCAAGTTTGACCTTCTGGTGATTGTAAAAACGTCAAGAAGTGCCTTTGTAAAGTTGCTTGGTCTGTACGCAGATCTTGTTGCAGATTCTGCTGGTATTGCTCATAAGCATCGGCCAACAACGCGAAATGGGGATCACCTGAGGTACGCATAGCATTTAAGTCCGCCCCATTTTCCGTTATACGGTTGAAGAGAATGCAACCACCTTCAGCTCGTTTTGCTCTTGAGGGTAGGTAAGTCTGTCCTCCTTGATACCTGGCCAGACGAAAACGAGCCCAAAATGTAACATCGTTAATATCCAGGATTGGATTACGGGTACGACGAAGAAAGTATTCTTGTACTCGCTCATCCGCAAGTACTCGTATCCGCAAAGTCGGCTCGTATCGTTGATCACGAAGTATACGAGCGCACAAGCTATGGAGTGTTCCTAAAAACACTTGCGTTACGTCGATTTCCTCTGCTTCTCGTAAGCCACTGCTTACTAATTGTTGTTTTGCTCGTAATAAACGGGAACGTAATTCAGTGGCTGCCTTTCTTGTGAATGTAGTTAAGACAATTCGATCTGCAGGAACACTGTCTACCAATATACGTTTTAGTACCAACCACACTAATGTATGGGTTTTACCCGTCCCAGGCCCGGCTATTATCCATAAAGGTTCGGTGAAGGTGTGCTCAACAGCAGCTTGTTGATCCAGATCTAAAGGCAACTCATTATTGAATGCTTTTTGGATGGCTAAAAAATAGTTTAATAAACTGATCATACTATAGTGAAGTGGGACTAGGTAGTTGGTTAGAAATATAGAATTAACTAGTTTAACCCGAGGTATTAACTTACGCTTTAATAATCCTTATTTATAAGTTCAGACTAATATTACATGTTATTTATAGTTCGTGAGCTGATCCAATTATCCTAGCATAACTACCATCAAATGGCTTTAATTAATATCTTAAGTAAAGTTTTATTAGCTCTGGTTTTTTAAAAGTTCGATTAAGGAATCTAATTCATCAAGATAATATATTTCATCCCAGCCACTTCTTATTAGGGTATTTATCTGGCTCTGGGTGAATGTGCCGTCAAGTATTAATACAAATCTTTCAATATCACTTCGAATCTTGAATTCGTTTCCACTAAATTCAAAACGAAGTGACTGAACTCTTCCAATTAGCTCTTTGACTTTATGAGTCTTACCTTGGTCAAATGCCGATTTCCAATGAATTGCTACTTTGCCAACTTTTATTAAAGGTGTAGTGGAAGCATTCTGGTTTTGACCATTTATTTCTGTTAGTAAAGAAGGATGCGCTGGAATATTTATAAACGGCAGACTTGATTCCTTTAGTTTCTTTTCGACAACTACCTTTAATGGATGGAATGATCTATATGACATAAGTTTTTGTTCTAAATTACTTGAAATGACTGTTTCTTCTAAAGACTTTCCTAATTGAGATAACGCATTGTATCCTACTTCATCTAATAACTCAGATAATACACCACTTGTAGCCCATAATATCTCAAAAGGTAAGTCTTTAGCACTTGTAACCCGGTTAACAAAACTAGGTAAGTTTATACGCCAAATAGTATGATTTGCTGGATAACTATTTGTGTTTAAATATTTTTGCGCTTTTTTGGACAGCTCGGATAATCCAAATCCCTGTTTTTTCTTTTTGTGTGTTTTGATTATATCAAATACAAAATAAAATATCCATACTATCTCCCAATCACCGCGTACTTTATCTTTATTTACTTTAAAGTACGGATCTATATATTGAGAGGTTAAACATTCGTACATACCTTTAACCGTCTTAAGATGTTGAAAATGATCCAATACAAATTTTACTTGAACTTCAACATCATTAATGTTGCATATTGGTTTAATCCACCTTTGCATTCTATCAAATGGCGAGTTTTTAATAGTATACTCGATGACTTCTTTTGTTAGTAAGTCTAAAGTATTATTAATTTCTTTATCGATAATTTTGTAGCCAAAAACGCTTTTTGTTGCAAATCCTAAAGTAATAGCATAATCTGGCATAGAATTTATCTTTAAGCCTAGCTCTTTATGCTTATATATTTGATTTCTATCCTCCTGAGGAAGAATTGCAAGTTTTAAAATTCCTCTTCTAAAAAATGTAATTTTTGCTAGTCTACTTGAACTTTTATTCTTATAACACTTTGCAAGGGCCCATAAGTCATTTAATAGAAAATTTTGTTTATTAATCGTATTATTTAGATGTATACAGAAGGTGCTAAATGCAATTCTTGCTAAATCGTCATTATCTAAAAGCTCTTTTAATAAATTAGATTTTCTCTCATTTGAGGCAGGAAATAAGGATAAGTTATTTTCAACTAAATTGACTAATACCTGCCCATACTTTTCACTTTGAACTAGGAGGTTACCATCTGATATTGCCTCCATTATATCTTGTAAGCTTTCTTTTTGGGTAGCTTCAAAAACTAGGTTATAAACACCAGGGGGAGGGGTAAAGGCTTTTTTTATTTCAAAAATTTCTCCTACGTTTCTCCAAACTTTCATATTATAGTTTGAAGCTTGACCTGTACTGGTTAACATTAAAAGATGGCTCGGGGCTTCTAGGGTACCAATAACAAAATCTGCATCTATACTTACTCCATTAGGCTTTTTTCCCCAGTATAGATCTTTATCTAATGAATAACCAATTTTCTCAAGTGCTAGATAGACCAATGCTTCGAAAGCGCTTCCTTTTTTTTCACCTGCCATGTGCTTGTATACAGTTTTTTAATAAATCCGATGCTTCTGTAAAACTTGTAAATTATCACTTTAATATTAATTACAGCTCTACATTTGTTATTATTATTATATGTTCATAAATAATAATTAGAACAAAAAAAAGATTTTCATAGTATAATTAGTGATTTGTTTGTACTTTACTAATATTTTGTAATATTTATTTTTAGGAAAAATTTGAATAAGGTTAGCCCCAAAGCTAAATAATAGGTATATGATAAGAGCTGATGTGTTCTGCGGTATAAGTGGTGCTTGCTTCGAGGAGGCTATAGAAGGTTGGGAAGCTTTGGCCTTGTCAGAGAGTTGGAAAGGGCTTATTCGCTTATTAGTTCCGACAGGCTCAACCCCACGTCCAGTCCAGATGTCAGCAATAAATGCAGGACTACTTGCTTCGCGCTGGAACGCGATAGTGGCCGCTCCTACCAATTCTGGTAAAAGCTTAGTAGGCTTACTGCCCTTGTTTGAGGCTTTATGTAGAGGAAAAAGAGCGGTTCTATTAGAACCACTACGAGTACTAGCCAAAGAGAAACACGAATACCTCACTCGTTACCTTGAAGACTTTAAGCTGATATTCGGCTCAGCGTTTTCTATACGTATATCAACAGGAGATTATAGACTTGAGGATGAAAAGTTTTCAGATGCTCCACCAGCAGGAGAATTACTTATTGCAACACCCGAGCGATTGGAAGCTATATTGCGGAATCCTGCTAATAGCCAATGGTTTGATACAGTGGGGGCAGTATGTGTAGACGAAGCTCATCTCTTGGCTAGTAATCGAAGAGGTTTAACACTTGAGTTTCTGATCACCACCTTACTTTGTCTTCCTAAACCACCCCGGCTGATTCTGCTTTCAGCCACCTTAGGCAAGCTCCAAAAGCTTAAGCAATGGTTAGAGCCTTGTGAGGTGATTGAGGTAACTGAACGTACACCTCCTTTACAAAAATGGGTTTGGTCGGTTAGTGATAAGAAAGAGGCTGATGCGGCAATTGTTGAGTATATAACTGATAAGATTATTCCTAATGATCATCAGGCTTTAATTTTCGTGTACACAACTGCAGATACCGAGAAGCTTGCTAATTACATTAATCAGCAGGTAAAGGGGCCTATAGCATCTCACTTCCATGCTAAAATAAGTAGCGCTGCACGTGATGAGGTCAGAGAAAGCTTTATTGAAGGAAAAACCAGAGTGATTGTAAGTACAACAGCACTCGGTATGGGAGTTAATTTACCTGCTAGTCATGTAATAGTACGCGATGTTACATTTGAAGTAAGCAAACCTGTTCCTCTTGGGGACTTGCTCCAAATGATGGGTCGAGCAGGACGAGGTGAGCAAGAAGGTACGGCTATAGCCATTGTTAAAGATAATGATGCTTGGGATAAATCGGAGCTAGTTAATTTACTCACATCCGAGGCACTTCCCGATTTTATACCAGCTTCAGCAGTGTTATCTAGTTCTATTGTTGACACTATTGCTTCATTAGTGATGGCACATCTATATAGAGTCGGTCCTACTGGAAAAGAACATGGACAAATACAGTGTTTTTTTGAGCGCTCACTGGGAGGGGCAGAGTTAGCTGCATTAATTCCTGAAACGGTCAGTTGGCTTATTCGCCAGAAGCTTGCTTATATTGATGAGAGTAAAATAATTCGGTTAACGAATTTAGGTAATCATACTGCCAAGTACATACTTCCTCCTTCAATAGCCGCTGGTATAGCCCAATTGATGCGCGATATTTTAAGCCTGGATGAAAAGGATGAATATCTGCAGCGGTGGAGTCTTATGGATAACTTATTTCTAATTCATCTGCTTTCTAATAACACAACTGTTAGTGTCCGGTATAGTGATGCTCGAGCCAAGAAAGTAGATAGTTGGTTTGAAAGTAATCCAGAAGAATTATCGATTATTTACAGAAACTGGGTAAGAGGTCAGGAAGGCTTTTCGAGAGCAGATGAAATACTAGGATCTTTAGGAGTAAAACTGGAAGGCAGCGGCCGTCTGGCAAATGAGAAAGCTCGTAAGAAATGTTACGAAGCACTTATAAAAGCAATTGTTCTATATGAGTTAGCTAAAGGTAAGTTGCCAAAGGACATTGAACGGGAATATGATATTAAGAATGTTGAAGGTGTCCAGGAGAAGTGGCGAGATCATGTTATCTGGCTTTTGTCTGGTATGGCTAAGCTATACAAAGTTCCCAATTTTTATTTTCATCTAAAAGAACACTGCCAAGCTGATAAGGATAGGGTTCAAAGGGTAGAAAACTTCTTTAAGAAGCTGGAATTCCGGGTATATGCGGGAATTGAAGAATTGAAATATTGTCATCCACTGGGATCACTCCTGCATGGAATCAAGCGGATAACCAACAACGTAGGAGCTGGCATAGGTATTCAGACTATGAATCGGCTTGTGGAGAATGGGATCACTACCTATGCACAACTATGTAAAATGAAACTTGAAGATTTTACTAGTATAGGAATCCATAAACCACAAGCCAAAATCATCACAAAGTATATCCAGAGACGCAGATTAGCCTAAGTCAGCATTCTGGAAAGATTTGTTGTTGAAAAGAACATTTCTGAAACAGACAATGGTAATGTTTTGCTGGTAACGTAAGCCAAATTGCAAAGCGCAAGATGCATACGCTCTAACGGAGTTGGATCAGTCAGTATCTTGTCCGGTTGGCTCCATAGTTTTCCTTCTGCCGCCAGTTGAACATAAGAACTCGAATCTATTGAATCCACACCCCATGTAAAAAGTTGCTCCACTATGCCTGGTTTACCAATGCCAAAAACGTGCAAAGGTAAATCAGGTATTACCTCTCGTACTGCTTGAATAATTGATTTGATCAGCTCAAGATCTCGTACTCTAGGTACTAAACCACCAATGGCTATACCATCAAAGCCAGCATTGACATAAGCCTGAGCACAGACTTTGGCGCTTTCAGCATCCCATGCTTGCACACAGGCATATAGCTTCATCTCTTTCCGACGTCTGTTTTTAATAGCCCATAAAGCATTCGCAATTGTAAGTCGCTGTCGAAACAAAGCCTCCTCTTTTTTGGCTTTAGGAGAAATTGGAAAGTCAAGTGTGAAGGCAATGTCGGCTATTGATTCCTGGAACTCTAGTATTTCTAACGGGTGCATCACCTTTACCTTGTTATCGGCTTCCTTTACTTGAATAATTCCAACCCCATTTTGCTCTTGAATGACCGAACTTTCAAACAATGCTGCAAATCCTCCTGAATCAACCATCAAGGGTAGCCGTGGATGTTCATTCTTTTTTATGTATTGCGCATAATAGTAGCTTACCATTACGCACTGCGACATGCGCGGAAGGTAAGGCCTAATCAATTGATCAAGAGGGTACTTCTCGCCAAAAGTGGTCACTGGGATATAAGCAGGGAAGTTTATAGTTCCCTTTGCCGTGTTGATGTACCTTGTCTTCTGGTTGTTCATAGATGATTTTCTTTAATGCGATTAATTGATTGTAGCTAGTCTCTTTATATAGGCTTTTCGAACCAAAGACTCTGTATACTCCACATATTTTTGGTGTTCAACCTTTGTTGACCAGCTTTTTTTAGGAGTAAAGGATCTTTGTGATATAATCGAAGAGCGAAAAGGTGTTTACAGATGTTGCCTTTGCTAAAATCAATACAATCACATACCCATTCATTTCCTTTTCTGTCAAGGAGGTGCGGTTCTGACCCTCCACTTATTTCATACTGATTAGCTCCCATCCGTACTATTTTTAGTGAGAGTGCGCGTTGAAGGCGATAGGAATCTATATTTATTGAGAAGCTTTCTGAAACTATTAAATTCTCTGTTGGCTCTCCAACAAACCTATTAGTAGACTTTTGCTTAACTAGTAGGTGTGCTTCATCAATCCAGCGTAAGGCTTGTTTACTAGATACTTTATGAATACCTACAAGGTCTGACAGCTCGGCTAGGGCTAAATCCTCAATATTCGAAATGCCATGTTTTATCAACTTCTTGGCATTTTTTGCACCAACTCCCTTTATAAAAGTGAGAGAAACTTGCTCTTCTGACAAGCCAGCTTCCAGCATCTTAAGGATTACATAAACCTTCTCTTTTAAGGGTATAAGTCTGATTAAGGCATTATTAACATCATCTTTTGATTCAATAAAAGAGTGTAAAGCCTGGAGCAGCCTTTGCAAAGACGTTACAAGCTTTATGACTTCAAAAGGATAACAGCTAAACTTTTTCGCTATTTCTTCGAGCTCTAGGCCAGACGTCCAAGCATTTGCAACTAATGCCATTTTTAAGCCAGAAAGTAATCGTTTGCCTTCGCAACCTGCAATGCTTACTGACTGTTGCGGACTGTTGCGGAGTAGGGTAGAAGGTATAAGCAGAAGCTCCGTACTTAGTAAGTCAAGCTCTTCATAATCAACATGGATAGATACTTCCTGATCATAAGCGCAGCCAAGTAAAAAGAGTAGATCAAATAAAGTATAATCAATAGGTTGTTTAAGGATGCGTACGAAGAGAAAGACAGTTTCTGGCGAAAGCTGATGCTTCACCATTAAGTAGCCTTCTTTAGTAACTTTTAGCTTTTGATGTGGATCGTTACTGCATTCTTGAATTAAGTTATTCTCAAGTAAATCTTGTATATTTCTTCTTAGGTTTGGTAGACGTCCTTGTTTATGACCAAGTGAGCTTTTAACATAAGCTTCTAATTGAGATACAGTTTTGGAAAATCCACACGCTATTTCTACTATAATTTGTTCGCTAAAGTGCCTTGGGTCTGACCATGAAGAGACTATTGGGTCATATTCCTCTTTCTCAACGCTCTGTAGCTCTCTGTTCCACCTTGGAATCAACAAAGTTGCCTCTCCGGATTTATCATAACCAAAACGGCCAGCGCGGCCAACACGTTGCCAAACACTATTTCTGGGTAGCGCTGAAAACTTTCCGTCATCAAAAATCTGCATGTCATAAAGTATGACCTTTCTAACAGGAAAGTTCACCCCCATTTCTAAGGTAGATGTAGCTATTAAGACAGAAATTATGCCTTTAGTAAACATCTCTTCCACCTGAATTCGTGTTTTGTAATCGAGCCCTGCATGATGGTATGCACTTGATATCGTTTGGTCTGATAAGAACTTTGATAGGGATTCTGCACGCTTTCGGCTTTGCACAAAAACAAGAATTTGTCCACCCTTTTCTAAACTTATTTGAACTTCCTTAAGAAGCAACTCTGGTTTGAAAGTTGCTTTGCTGAAGTAAACTTTTGAGACTTCAATAGGGATTGGCCTCCATGTGGAGCTAAACTCTATCCCATTAAGCCAATCAGCTAATTCAAGACGATTCCCAAGAGTAGCCGAAAGACCAATAATTCGTAGGAAGGGATTTAAGCGCTGAATTCTAAGTAACGAGCCTTCTAATCTCGCACCTCTATGTCTATCACCAAGAAGATGCAGCTCATCTACAACGAGTACGTGGACACTAGGTATCCAATTCCAATGGCAGCGCCAGTTTCTTATACAAGCTTCAAGACGCTCTGGCGTCATGATTAAAATATCCGCATCTTTGAAAGGAATAGGAAACGCTTTTTTTTCTGATGTAAAATCACCTGTGTAAATACCTATTTGATGCTGAGGTAGAGCCTCTTTAAACTTCATCCATATGTTCCAAGCAAGTACCCGGGTGGGAGCCAAGTATATTAGCCTTCCTCTGTTAGTAAGAAGTTCAGAAGCGTACTTAATTATTAAACTAGTCTTGCCGCTTCCAGTTGGCATCTGCAAAACACAGTTAAAACCTGAATGCAAGATTCCTGATTCAACAACTTCCTCCTGGCCTGGAAACAAAAGTTTGTTACTCATAAAAACGGATTGATTATCAAACAGGTCAAAATTCGCCTTTAAATTTATTAATTCAAAATTAACCAATTGATTCATATCGGGTAATTATGGAGGCTAATAATTATCAAGACTCGTTGATTTATATAAATATTAGGTTTTGTCTTTGGAAGGAAGGGCTACCTAAATTTAGATGGAACAGTGAACTTGTTAGAAAATTAGAAATCAATTCGTATAGGGCAGATGAGATCTTGAAGATCGAAGGACAAAGAGTAAATGAAAATGAAATAAGGTTATTAATTGATGTTTTTAACCTGACTGAGGAGGAGTTTCAACTCACCAACCTACTGAATAGCTCTTCTCATGATGTTTTAAGGGAGAATTTAAATTACTTGATTAACAGCAACTCAACGCATGGCGAAAAAAAAGTTTTAGCTTCTAGATTAGGTGTCGAAAACGGGACTATATCAAGATGGCTAAATGGCACTAGACGGCCAGTGAAAGATGAACAAGAAGAGTTCAAACGTATATTCTCGGTGAAGCCCTCTTATAATCTTGAAAAAGATCCAATATTTATGTCGTATGAATATTTTGGATTCAATGAAATAATTGAGTGGGGGAACCAAAGAAAAGAAAGGGTAGTCGAAAGCTTCGACGTCATTCGTCGGCTAATAGGTTAACTATTTACTATTGATACGTGAGTAGATTCGTAATAATTGAATCTTGTATTCAGTATGGCAAACTACAAACAAACCCAATATGAAGTGCTACGCCGACGGTGTGTTGCCCTCCAACAACAAGGTTGGAAACAAGTCGCCATCGCTCAAGCTCTGGGCATGACTCAAGGCTGGGTGAGTCGCACCTTAACTAAATTCCGCCAGCAGGGGCAAGATGGTTTAGCCTGGCAAAAACAGCCCGGTGCTAAACCTCGACTGACCCATGAGCAGTTGATTCAACTGGTGGCCGAGCTAAATCAGGGCGCTGAGCATCATGGCTTTCCGGGTCATGTCTGGACCCGCCCCCGTGTCAACGAGGTAATTAAAAAACTCTTTGGCGTCAGTTATGACCCCTCGCAGGTGGGGCGTATATTGAAAAAAGTGGAATGGACCCGCCAAAAACCTCAGCGCAAAGCCCGTCAGCAGAACCAGCAACGAGTAGAGCAGTGGCGAGAGGAGCGCCTACCTGAACTCAAAAAAAGCCCAAGCTGAGGGGCGGGTAATTTTGTATATCGATGAAGCGGCCTGTTATCTGTTGCCTATGCTGGGATTGACCTGGGCACCACGAGGCCAAACTCCGGTGTTGATCGAACAAGCGTGCCGCGAGCATCTAAGTCTGATTGCCGCTATTGTCTCCAATGGGCTGATTTATGTGGGCGGGCAAGACCAGGCCTTCACTGGCCAGGACATCCCCCTGGTTTCTGAGTAAACTTTGTAGCCAATACCGCAAGCGGGATTTATTGATCTTCTGGCAGGGCCGCCTGTGCGGATGGTGCATCTATCCACCGCAGTGAAGTGGTCAGAACCTTCCTTAGGGCGCGGCCGGGAAGAGTTCATTTAGAGCGGTTACCGGCCTACAGTCCTGATCGGACAGCCGACGCTGCTCAACCCGACTGAACTGGTCTGGAATCAGATCAAGCAGGGGCTAGAAAACCGAGTTTTTGTTTCGCTGGAAGACCTGACGGTAGCCGTTCTGGAACAGGTCAGAACTTTAGAGAAGGATCGAAAATCGGTGCAGGTCTTCTTCCGTAAGAAAGAAGTGGCCTTCTTTACAGATTAATTCACGGATCAATATCACTGCCCCCGGCAGTTGGTTATCAAATTTCACAAAATTCTTCATTTTGGGTTGACGCATGATATCACCCATCAAATTTCAATAATGCTTTAGTATATTCTCTTTTTATATTATCTTCAAAAGAGTCTAAGTAATTTTCCGTAGTCTTTAAGTCTGTATGCCCCAAGCTCTCAGCAATGTACTCTGTTGGTGCCCCCGACCTTTTTAGAACTGTAGCGAAACTGTGACGAGCATAGTAACTACTTACTGGTTTATCAATCCCTAACTCATTCGCAATACGCTTCATCCACTTGTTAATAAATTTAGTTACATTTTGAACTAGATCTCGCTCCCGTTTAGGGGCGATATTAGGTTGCAGGAATGGAAATATGAAAGCTTCTTGTTTCCGGTCCTTGTTGCCCCATCTCTGGATAACTTCTTGAGCCGGTTGGCTTAAGATTACTACTATCGGTTTCAGTTTTGTTTTGGCAGTATTAGCAGTTTTTGCTCGGATGAACTGTAAAATATCTCCATCAATGTTTTTCCATTTGAGCCGACATATATCTTTGACATTCATTCCATTGCAGAGATAAGAAAAAATCCACAAATCCCTAGCTTTCTCCTCGGGACTGCCTGGCTGAGCTGGGAAATGGAAAATTTTTTCAACTTCAGCCAATGTTAGTGCTTTTTTAATATTTCGACCGGCTGGAATTTGATAGCGATGCTTTCCAAAAGGATATTGCTCTTTCGTAATGATACTTTTGTCTAGAGCTTGATTCATAATAGCACGTACGGATCGAAGATAAATACCGACAGTTGTTAATGAGCGGCCTTTTTGAAGCATACTTTTTTCATATTTTTTCAGAAAATCAGGAGTAATATCTTCAAAGGTTAAAGATTTATGGCCTTGGCTAATTGAAGTTAATGCACCTTCATAACTAGAAGCTGTGCTAACCTGACCATCTTTCTTTAGATTATCTATGTATGCTTGAAAGGCAGAGGTAAGATCCTGTCTCTTTGCTTTTTCTTTAAGCGTTTCAGATTCGCTTTGAAAATACTTCCGTTCAAATGCCTCAAAGCTAAATTCTACTAAAGTTTTTAGCACACATTCAGCCTTTACCTCGAAAGCAGCAATACGTTCCCGAATCAATCTGAGTTCTTGCCGAGTTTTTGATTTATCCTGAACCTCTTCCCATTTAGCTTCCAGCACATCAATTCCAATATTGTAATACCGGCGAACACGCTGGAAGCTAATTCTTAACTTGAGTGGGAAGGTTCCATCAGCCTTATTCCTTCGAGTATCCAGGATGACGACAGCTGTAGCAGTATGAATCTTCATAAGGTATTTATGACACAATTTGATACACAAATATAATAAATACCTATAAAAATTAATAAAAACTGTATGGCAAATACGGTTTACTACATTGATTATCAATATAATAAGTGAATATCAATAAATAGCTATAAGAATATAGTACAATAAAACATCTGACTGTTAATCAGAGGGTCGCTGGTTCGAGCCCAGCTTCGGGAGCAAAAAGCCTCAAATCTTACGATTTGGGGCTTTTTTATTTTTTATTACAACGAATTTGTGCCAAAAAAGAACATCGATTATATTACAGCTAAATTATACTACCATACATAGATATGAACGAAGCAGAAAAAATTCAAAGGCTGAAGTCTCTGAGACCCGAGAGCCACTTTAGAGAATTCTTAATTGATCTGCTTAGGAAAATGGGCTTCACAGAAGTATTTCATACACACAGATACGGAGCCCCAGAGTCGGGTAAAGATATAATCAGGTGCATTTCAAAACTACTTATCACCTATTAAGGTTATTGGTGACTAATTGCCAGCGGCCACTTTTAGCCGCTACTCGCAGGTTGAGCATCGCCTGAGCCCCCGGGTTGGTCCAACGTTGACCACTGCGCTTCATCCGGCACTGGATCACCGTGCGATGAGCCGCTTCCATTGGGCCACTGCCAATCAGCAAACCCCGATTTCTGAAACTACCGTACTGCATCCNGGATCGGTTCGCTTCCAGATAAGCCATTAACCGAGTACGTTCTGCTTGCGTTGCTGGTTGCAGATTG
>NZ_KB893412.1 GCF_000374085.1 Spirosoma spitsbergense DSM 19989
AATAAAACGAATGAGATCAAAGCGATTCCTGAATGCATCCAGCCGCTGGATATTACGGGAGCAGTGGTCAGTATTGATGCGATTGGTTGCCAAAAAGACATTACTAAATTCATTGTTGAGGATAAAAAAGCCGATTATATCATTGGGTTGAAGACTAATCAGCCCCTTTTATATGAACAAGTAGCGGATTTGTTTACTCGATTGGAGTCTACTTTACCGGCTGATATAAGTCGGGATCTGGGTCATGGTCGNGCCGAAAAGCGCACGGTTTTAGTCACCGAGAATCTGGACTTAGTTGANGCAATTGGNGGCTGGGTGGGGATCAAAAGCGTAGTGTGTGTGTACTCAAGTCGGTGGTTGAAGGGGAAGGAANAACACAGTAAGCGGTTCTNTATCAGCTCTCTATCAGNCCGAAGTGCCAAACAGATGGGGGGCTATATTCGTCGTCACTGGAGTATTGAAAACGAGTTANATTGGCACCGCGCGGGCGGCCCCGTTGGACATGACTTTCGGTGAAGATGCTTGTCAAGTGCGAAAAGACCATGCTCCCCGCAACTTGACGACGATTCGCAAATTAGCGTTGGGCATCTTGCGAGGGGAACCGAGTAAGATGAGCCTCAAGCGCAAGCGCAAAAAAGCGGCCCGTGACGATGCTTATCTAAAAACGCTCTTGAGTCAACTTAACCTTTGATGCAATTACCCTGTATTTTTCCTGGTACTTGAACACGATGCCAATGTTGTTATACGTCTTGGCGACGGAGGCCAGATCGCCCGCTTTTTCGCTTGCCCGCAGGCTTTTGAAGTAGTATGATGTTGCCTGCGAAAAATCGCCTAGGCTACGTAGGTTCAGGCCGATGGTGCTATACGCCGAAGCCAGGCCACTCTGGTCGTTTAGGGTATAAAAGTAAGGCAGGGCCGTATTTGTGAACTGGATGGCCTGCTTGTACTGGCCCTGCGACCAGTAATAAACGCCCACACTGAGATAACTGCGGCCCAGACCGCGCCCATACTTGAGTTGACGGGAAAGCTGTAGGGCCTGCTCCGCGTATTGCTTCGTTTTTTTTGGATTATTGCTGAAGTACAAACTAACCGCTTTGTTGAGCAGGATTACCCGATTGGTGTCGGCACCAGTATGCCTGAGAAGGTTTTCCAGGCTATCCCGTTTGCTCTGCTGAGCTGCTACCCCGTGCGGTAGTCCGACGAGTAAACTAACGCTGATTAGCAGGGAGCGGATGATTAATTTCATAGAGGAGCCGATAGTGTTGGTAAGGTATCATCGCTGCCGGAAAATACCTGATGATACTTAGCGATCGGTAGCTGAAGCGTAGCGTCTGTTACCATTTTTCGTCCTTGCTTTTTCCATTACCTGTCAGCCACGCGACGTTATAAAATGGGTTTGAAATAGGGTGCTGGCCAAAATAACCGGTTATTGCCGTCCGCGTTACAACCGTGCTATAGAATGTTACAGGCCTGCTAACCCCCTTATCTGGCTTCCCCGTACGTTTGTTATCGTCCCTTCCCGACGATGATTATGGAAAAGCGAAACCTGTGCCGACTGGCAACCATCCTCAGTGCCCTGTTTGCCATTACCGTCAGTACCCGAATAGATATGGTTACCTGGCAGTGGCAGGACGATAAGCCAATGGGAGCCGCCTTGGGGTTACTAAGTGCCTTTTTTGCTTTTCAATGGTTCCACTATCAGAAGCAACAGAATGCGGCTTCCGGCCATCCGGGTCGGCCGGGCTGGTTGCGTCGACTGTTTAGTTAGCGGGAACGTATAACTTCATCCGTACCGATGGCGAATGCTGCCTGATGGTTTATTACCAGATCTGCCAACTATCCTTACCTGGTAGCCGTTGACGGCTCACCTGACAGGTGCTGCATTCAGAGCAGCGGCACCGCTACGATAAACTGAGTGGCCGTTTGCGTTACGCCGATTTCACGATCGCTCAGGTAACCATACAGCGATTTCAGACTGGCTAAACCCTGTTTGTTCGATGTCTCGACAAAGTCCTTTTTTTGCAGCGTGTTCATCACCAGCAGGGTGTTCACTTCCGTATAAATCCGGATATTCAGGGGATACTCTTCATCGATAATGTTGTGTTTAATGGCGTTCTCGAGCAAATTCTGGATCGTGACGGGCACGATTCGATGGTTCAGGTACGCAGCATCCACGTCGATAACAATGCTCAGATCGTCGCCGAATCGGGCGGTTTGCAGGTCGATGTAGTTCTGGGCAAACGTTAACTCATCCTGAAGACTAACTAATTCTTTGTCTTTACTCTGGAGAATGTACCGGTAAATCGCCGATAACTTTCGCAGAAACATCGAAGCTTCTTTCGGTTTTGTCGTAATCAGGCTGTTTAGCGAGGTCAGGCTGTTGAAGAGAAAATGCGGATTGAGGTGATTGATCAGGTTTTGGTACTGAATCTGAGCCTTGTCGCGTTCGAGCCGGGTTGTCTGAATCTGAAAATGATGCAACCGGGCTGTTTGCTGGGTGCGGTATCGGTAAAACCAGTATACAAGCCCCAGTAACAGAAAAAGTAGTGCGGTCCGAAACCAGCGGGTATTATAGAAAGCGGTGTCGACGTGAATGGCCAGGGTGGCTTCCCGGCTTTGGCTCTCGCCCGCCGTGGCCAGTACCCGAAAAATGTATTCCCCACCGGGCAGTTTGGTATAAACGGCGTTGGTCTGCGTACCGGACTCGTTCCAGTCGTCGTCGTAGCCATCGAGTTTGTACCGATACTGTTGGCTTACCGAAGCGGCCAGCGTACTGAACTCAATCATAAACGAGTTATCGACCGATTTTAGTTGGATGGGGATCGCCTGGCCATGCAGCAGCAGGGTGGTGTCATTCAGCCGGAGCCGGTTCAGCAGCACGGGTTCCGGCCGGTGGGCGGGGCGCAGGTTCTCGGGTTTGAACTCAACCAGATGACCTTTCTGAGCCGACAGAAGGTGGCCGTTTCGCAAGGGAAACAGGTAGGTGTTGTAGGTAGCCGAGTTCGCATTGATGGGCAGGCTGAAGTTGAGCACCTGTTTTTTGCCCGCTGTGATCACCGAAAACAGATTCAGGTTAGCCACCCAGGTGTTGCCGAAGCGGTCGGGCCGGGCGGCTGTGCATTGGCTTAGGATCATGGCTTCGTTTTCGGCCCGGACTGTATCCCGATGGCGTACCGGGTCGTACGTTACCAGACCATCCAGATCGGTTGCCATCAAAAAGGAACCGTCCCGGTCTTCGGTCAGGGAGTTCAGCGTAATTTCGTAATCGGCCTGGCGGGTGTCGGTCACGATAAATTCGTTTCGCTGGGGAGAAAACCGGGCGAAGCCTTCGGGGTAGATATCTATCCATAAGTTGCCCCGCCGGTCAACCAGCGTCTGGCGCACCAGAAACTCAGGGTCAGCACTGGCCGACCGGATTGGGTAGGTTTGCCACTGCTGCCGGGTCACATCGTAGGCAAACGCCTGTTTGCCATCGCCGAATACCCAATACTGGTTGCCAACGAGCCGAAAGGTTCGCAGATTTAGCGACCGGGCCGCCGGGGGTAATTCGATGGCCCGAAACTGATGCGTTCGCTTATTGAATCGATAAACGGCGGTGTCTGAACCGACTAACAACTCGTTTCCATACTGGTTGAGGCCCGAAATGGGTAGCCCCCATGGGTATTGGGTATTTCGTTTAGGCAGGCGATACACACCGAGCCGGTTGGTAGCCGGTACGTAGTGCAGCAACCCCCGAATGGACGTGCCCAGCCACCACGACCCGTCTGGATCTTCCACGAAGGAAATAATACCCCGTTCATCGGTCAGGGCCGGGAATAACGCTTCGAGGTCATATACATCGTATAAGGTTCTTTCCGGATTAGTGTAAGCAAGACCATTGCTTGTACCCAGCCAGATAGTTCCGTCGGGTTGTTGCCAGCCCGCCCAGATAAAATCGGACCCTAACGAAGTTGGGTCGTATTTGGCGTGTCCTAATGCCGTAACCCTGTCTGTTTGGGTGTCGATGTAAAACGATTTTCCCGCCCACGTACCTACCCACAGGTTATGCCGCCGGTCTACGAAAATAGTAGCCCCAAAAAAGTCGGTCCGATCCTGTGGGGTATCGGGTTTGATGCGCTTCAGGATTTGCTGTTTGCGCAGGTCATAAATAATAATGCTGCGGTCGGTATGGTCGGCAATCAACAGGTTATGCCCATCTATTGCCAGGGCCGACACATCGTTGGGAGTCAGCACCGGATTAGGCCGGGACGTGTTGCGGTAGGTAGTAAACTGTTTTTTGACCGTGTCGAAGTACCGCAGGCCATGCACTTCGGCCATCCAGAAGCCCGGCTGGTCCGGGTCCTCTACCAACCCATTGGGCAGGGTGCGGATGCCGCCGGTACTGTCGGTTGGGTAGGCAGGGTAGTACTGCACCAACCCGGTTTTGGTCGTATAGCCGAACAAGCCCCGGTTGCGGCTGGTGAACCAGATATTCCCCGCCCGGTCGCAACGGACGTTTTTGCAGATGCCAAGGGGTTTGTTACCAACAGTGGTGATGTGTTCAAACCGACCCGTCGTCTTATCAAAGTAACTAACTCCGTTCTCAAAAGCCGCCCAGATACGGCCCCGCTTGTCTTCGCAGAGGGCATATACCTGGTTGTTGAGTAGCGAGTGCGGGTTGTTGCGCTGGTGCCGGAACGGCACAAAATGGGTGCCATCGTAACGATTCAGTCCGTTGTTGGTGCCGACCCACAAAAAACCCTCTTTATCGTGCAGCAGGCAGTTGACTCTGCCCGACGGTTGTCCTTCCTGTTCCCGAATATGCCCGAATTCAACCCGTAATGGTCGTTCCTGGGCCGCAACAGGCCCAGCCATACTAACCAGCCATCCAATTAGCCAAAGGCTATGGGTGGAAAAGTAAGTGCTCATTTCTCCAGCCATTTTTTGAACGAAGGGGCTTTGTCACGACTAATGTCGATACTAACCTGATGATTGGGTGCTTTCAGCACGAGTTGCAGCTTCAGGTTGGCCAGCCCCTTTACGCTCTGCACGGCGTTGATGTTCACTAAACAGTGACGGCTGGCGCGATAAAACTGGTTGGGGTTAAGCATCGTCTCAATCTCGTCCAGCGTATCGTAGTCCAGAATGTACCGCTCGCTACTGTTGGTGACCATAAAGTTCAGTTCGTCGCGCATGATATAGGCCACATCCGCTATCTTCACCGGCACCCAGCTATTGCGGGCGTTACCCAAAAAGTGCTCTTTGTAGACTGACTTGAGCGAGGCCGGGGTGCTCAGGGCGTCCATCAGTTTCTGTACATCGACAACCAGTTTGCTTTGGTTTTTGGCTAGTGCGCGGGCTTTGGCAACGGCCTGCCGAAGTTCGTCGTGGTCAACGGGTTTTAGCAGGTAGTCGATACCATTTACTTTAAAGGCCCGGATGGCGTGTTCGTTGTAGGCCGTGGTGAAAATGACGGGACACGATATGGAAAACTTCTCGAAGATGGTAAAGCTGATACCGTCGGAAAGCTGAATGTCGGCAAAAATTACGTCCGGCTCGGCGTTTTCTGCAAACCACCGCAGGGCCGTTTTCACGCTGCTGACTGTACCGACAATCTTGATGCCCGGATCGACCTCCGCCAGACTGGCCGTCAGTTCAAGGGCCACTAATTTTTCGTCTTCAATAATAAGCGCATTCATGGCAGATTGGGTTGATCGGAGAATTTACGCTAAAACTCTTAGTTTCAGACAGCAATCGCAAGTTTCCGGCCATGAACCGTCGTGATCCCGGTTTCAGTGACGCAAAAGTAGAAACGAACCGTTTGGCGTGCGGTCGGACACCGAATGATGCTTACTTTCGTACGATTGAGTGCTCAATACTGACGACTCATGGTATAAAAGTTGGTAGCCGGGGCCTTTATTCGGTCATTTATGGGGTAATGAAGCCTACCGCGCGTTTTTATGATGACGAACCAACAAATCCAACTCGTGAAGCAGACCTGGAAACTGCTCCGCGAGGTTGACCCGGCGGTGCTGGGTGATGTTTTTTACGGACGATTATTTTTTAAATACCCGATGCTGCGTCCCATGTTTAAAGGACCCATGGCGAGCCAGTACCAGAAGTTCATCGACATGCTGAGCATCATTGTGGCGCGCATAGATCGGCCTGATTCCATAGCGCAGGAGCTTAGTGCCATGACCCGGAGCCACGCCGGGTATGGCGTGCAGCCTCACCACTACGAGGATGTTAAAGATGCCCTGCTCTGGACCCTGCAACAGGGACTGGGGGCCGACTGGAACGCCGATGTGCAACAGGCCTGGATTACCTGTTATGATGCGCTCACCCACGCTATGCTACAGGAAGAATAAAGGCCGACTGAGTCAATTCGGTTAGCTGAAGCCCTTCGCCGTTTGTGCGGGGGCTTTTTTGTTGCCCCGTTATTCGGGGAACCTAATCCTGTAAACGGCTCATCACCATTCGACTACGATTCAACGCACGGATTACCGCCACTGGGGGCGAAACTTTTGATGCCCCCCCGCACAGCCCCCACCTTTACAGCACAATACAGCAGGGAACGCCGAAAACCTGAAAACGAGTAGGCAAAAAAACGATCAGTAAACAACATTTTTAACACCATCAAAATCATGTTACACAACGCATTCACCAAAGTCCTGATTGCAGGCGTATTAATACTGACGGGCTCGACGGCCTTCGCCCAAACCACGGAAACGCCCGCTGCGCTCGTCGTCGGCGTTTACCCAACGAAGCAAGTCAATAAAATCTGCCTGACCGTTGAAAAACAACCGAATGCGCTCGTCTTCGTACAATTGATAGGACCAACGGGCGACGAGCTCTATCACGACCACTTACCCAAAAAGGGTGACCGGTTCAGTCAGGTTTTTGACATGAACCAACTGAAAGACGGCCTGTACACACTACGCATCAAACAGGGGAAAGACGTCATCGTTAAGTCGATTCAATTGCAGACTTCGGCTCCTGCCCCGGCCACCCAGGAACGGTTTCTGACGGTAGGTAACTAAACCCGCTGATGCCCGGAGTTAGTCCAGGCAGCCCAGAAATCGACACTATACGACTGTTTAATCAAGTCAATTTAAACCAAAAAACGAATACAGTACCCATGAATACCTTGTTGCAAAAAACCATTACCGGCCTTGGCCTGGCCCTGTCTTTAGGGTTGACTTCCTGCGAGAAAGACAATTCACTCAATCCAAACCCGGTGGGCAGTGCCCGATCGGGAGCCGGGGACGAGGTCATCTCGCCAAACTTTCCTCAAGTGCACAAACTCACCAAACACGGCAATGCTACCCTATCGTACAACGATAATGGCCAACTCCTGAACGTGATGACCCCCGTCCGAGGCAGTCTGGCTATTCAGACCGATTACACCTACGGCCCCGGTACGATCAGAGCGTTTACTCATCAGGGAAAGACCATCCTGCGTGATGAAACGTTTACGCTGGATGCCAGCGGCCGCTGCACCGAATCTGCCGAAGCGATTACGGTTGTTAACAACAACGTCCCGCTCCATTACTTGAGGCAGTGGGTATTTGCCTACAATGAGAAGGGTCAGCTGTGGCATTACCAGAATAAAAACAGTTGTGTTGGTGGATTCGGGTACTCTTATAACGCTGACGGCGACATGATCTCGGCGACGGAAACGACGGGGATATCGAGTAGTTTTGAAACAACATTCAACTACAGTCCGGCATCGGGCGACCCGATCATGAGCGATAAGTATCCGCTGAACGTGATAGGCGTGAATGAACACGACGCCTACCTGCGGATTTTTGGCAAGCCGGGTAAGCATCTGGTTACGCTCGTAACCCGGCAGGCTTCACTCGATGGCGACTACTACGCCTACCAGCTGGACGCGGATGGCTACGTGACCCAACGAAAACAATACAAACTAATTGGTGCCGCCCTGGTCGATACCAAGTCGTATGAGTACGTGACAGCCAATATGGGACTGCCCTTCTGAACGGCCCGCCACAGAAACCTGGGGCGTATTACCCACTGCATTTACCCCCGTCGTTCTGCGCCGGGGGCTTTTTTACGAGGCTATCCAGTAGATCGTTACGAGCTTTTAGTCGGGAGTTACTTCTAAAACGATTCGTTACCGCCCACTCGCAACTCAGTGACCCAATTCGTACCACTCAACCTGAATTTTTTGCCAGGCAGGGCCTGACCAAGCCAATTTTATGCTCGTAAACGTTCCGGCTAGCTCAGTCATTGCCAACTCGTCACTACCAATCACAACTTAACAATCAACCGCTCCTGCACATGAACAAGCGAAATCTATGTAGAACTGCTACTGTACTTTGTGGCCTGCTGGCCCTTATTATCTACACCCGGCCCGAAACAGGTATCGGGCACTGGCCCACCGACAAACTGATGGGTGCCTCGCTGGGACTGTTGAGTGCCATTTTCGGCACTCAGTGGATTGAATACCAGAAGCGGCAGGATACGGCTTCGAGCCAACCCGGCACACCGGGCTGGGTGCGCCGGTTGCTCTTCAGCGGCCTGTTGTTACTGACAATGACGGGTGCCAGTGCCCAGACCACCTGGACAGCCCGGCCCCAAACGGGCGATAAGCAATTGTCCGACGTGGCCTACGGGGCTGGCACCTACGTGGCCGTTGGTGGCGATGATGGATTGATCCGAATTTCAACCGATGGCATCACCTGGACTAATCAGGTGGCCGGTACAAATTCAGCCAATGGCTTATCCGCCATTATATACGCTACGGGCAAATTTGTAGCGGTAGGCAACAACGGCCGTACGCTCACCTCGACGGACGGCCTGACCTGGACTACTCAAGTGTCCGGCACAAGCACGGTCTTACAGGGCATTACCTACGGGGGCGGTCAGTTTGTAGCGGTCGGCTTTGGTGGTGTTATCCTCACTTCACCTGATGGCATCACCTGGACAGCCCGCACGGCAGACCAAGCAGGAAACGTTACACTTCAATTTCAGGATGTAACCTACGGGGGCGGTCAGTTTGCGGTCGTAGGCAGTCAGGGTGTTATTCAAACCTCACCCAATGGCGTAACCTGGACAACTAGGGCCTCGGGTACAACCGCTGGCCTGTATGGCATTACGGCAGGTGGTAACGGAAACTTTGTCGCCGTTGGTACGAACAGTACGCTTGTTACGTCTCCCGATGGCGTGACGTGGACACCACAAATCGTGGCTGGGCCGTCCACCTTCTTGACTAGTGTGGCTTACAACTCAACAACGGGCCAGTTTGTAGCCGTTGCCACGACGGGTACCCGGCTGCTTACCTCGCTGGACGGCCTGACCTGGACCGCGCACCCTTCTGGTACATACGCCCAACTGAAGGCGGTTCGCTACCTTAATGGTCAGTATATCACCGTAGGCGATTACGGAACAATACGCTCCTCAACGGACGGGATTACCTGGAAGCCGCTGACGATTGTTTCCGGCATTAACTTTAAGGGGGCAGCTTACGGCAACGGCCATTACGTTGCGGTAGGTAGTTATCTGAAAGACCCGGCTAATCCCCCGGCCACGGCCAACGTTGCCGTTACGTCGGATGATGGCATAAATTATGAATTCGGTATTACGCATCCTGTCAACGGTGCCGGAGACAGCTTCAATGACGTTGCCTTTGGAAACGGGTTGTTTGCCGCCGTTGGTGGAGAAGCACTTGTCAAAACGTCTGTAGATGGCAAATCGTGGCACATGCGGTATTCTAACCTGGGGCAATCGCTCAATGGTATTGCTTACGGTGGGGGGCGGTTTGTGGCCATCGGCACCAACGGACTTGTTGTCCGGTCAACTGACGGGATTGCCTGGACGGTAAGTTCCAGCGGCCCGACTGTCTCTTACTATGGCATCACCTATGCCAACGGGCAGTTCGTGGCGGTCGGTTTTAACGGAGCCATCGGCACCTCACCAGACGGGGCGGTCTGGACCTCCCGCACCTCGGGTACTGCCACTGTACTGACCAGCGTAGCCTATGGAAACGGCGTGTATACAGCAGTAGGCGTTAGTGGTCTGATAACTCGATCTGTGGATGGCATCACCTGGGCGGCTGCTTCATCGTTACCGGCTATTGTTTATGATATTACGTTTGGAAACGGCCAGTTTGTGGCGGTGGTGCAGGGTAGTGCAATTTTTACTTCACCCGACGGTCTCGTCTGGACGTCCCGTGTGTCCAATGTCTCCAGCGGACTGTATGGCGTGACTCATGGCAACGGCCTGTTCGTCGCCGTTGGCGTTGACGCCACGTTTACTACCTCACCCGATGACGGGGCGGTGCCGCCCGCCAATCAGCCACCCGTGGCACCGGTCATTGCAAATCAAAGCGGCACGGTAGGGCAGGCGTTTTCCCAAACCCTTCCGCCTTTCACCGACCCCGAAGGTCTGATACTTACTTACAGTGTGGCGGGTTTACCGGCTGGTCTGAACTTTACCGCCCCGTCCACCGTCAGCGGTACGCCCACCACCCAGGACGTCTCAACCGTCACGGTGACGGCTACCGATCCGGGCAATCTAAGCACCAACGCTACATATACGATCACTATCAACCCAGCCGGGGGGCCACCACCGGTTGATCCAGGCACCTTCGCCATCACTGGCGTCACGCTGATAAGCTGTAACCTCATCTCGCCTACCCAGCGTCAGCTTGTTTTCAGTCCGCAGTACGCTGGATTGAATGGGCAACCCATCAGTTTCTCGGTGCTCAATGAGATGCTGCCCACTCTGAATGCAGGACCATATACGCTGAGCATGTATATCGACAATCCCAGCATTACCCTGAAAGCCACCCAGAACGGCACGGCGGGCGAGGCTTCATTTGTCTATGGCTGGTTAGCCGCCTGTTCGGGAAACAATCCCCCGCCCGGTAATCAGCCGCCCGTTGCGCCGGTCATTCCCGATGCCAGCGTCACGGTCGGTCAGGTCTACTCACAAACTATTCCGCCCTTCACCGACCCCGAAGGCCTGCCCCTGACGTACAGTATCATGGGTTTACCCCCCGGTATGCTCGTCATCGGCGGAGGCAATATCAGCGGTCCACCCACCACTGCGGGTATTTATATGATTACCGTGACGGCTACTGATCCGGGTGGGTTGAGTGCCAGTGCCACTTATACCCTGACCATAAATCCGGCCGGGAGCAATCCGGGAGCGTTTGCCATCACGGGCGTAACGTTGGTGAGTTGTCAGGCGATATCGGCTACCCAGCGTCAGTTGGTCTTTACCCCCCAGTATACGGGCACTACCGGCCAACCCATCAGCTTCTCGGTGGCCAACGAAATGCTGCCCACCACCAATCCGGGGCCATACACCCTGAATATATACACCGACAACCCCACCATCACGCTCAAAGCCGTACAGAGCGGTACGGTGGGCGAAGCCTCCTTCTCCTACAACTGGTCATCAGCCTGTAGTGGCAGCATGGGGGCCCGAATTGGGACCAGTACCTCAGTGGAGCGCTTGCTGGACGTACGACTACTGGGCAATCCGGTGGAGAACGGAGCGCTATCGGTCGAGGTGCGGGGCGCGGGTGGTCAGCCGGTGCAGCTATGCCTGACCGATCTACGGGGGCAGGTCGTTGGTTCGTATCAGGTGTCACAGGCGGACTCCGTTGAGCAACACACGTTTGAGATCGGCCATCAGTCGGCGGGGCTGTACCTGCTACGAGTGAGTACGCCCATCCAGATGCGGACGGTAAAGGTGCTCAAGCGATAGTTGAGGTACGTTATCCACGCGCGCCCAGAAAGTCCCTCCGTCGTTCGCGCCGGGGGACTTTCTGGATGTATTGTCTATCAAATGGTTGCGAACGGAATGGTTTCTAACCGTACTAAAAACACTTCATAGTCAACTACCTACGACTTATTGGTCGGAATGCTCCACTCGCACTGAAATTTTTGCCGGTCGGCCTTGCCGCCCCCACCTTTGGCCTGTCAAACAATACAGAGAAACACAAATCGCCAGTTCAACATTTTACCGGCCTATTCCTTTCAAAACCAGCCACTTCCATGATGATACCTGACCGGTTTACCTGCTCTACCAAGTAGGCCACTACCATTACACGTAAAAAACTATACCATGGAAATTAAAGACCGTAGCTACCGAATCCTGCACTTTCCCCTGTCACAAATTCTGCTTGGCATTATCATTTGCTGTGGAATCGTAGCCATTGGACAGGTAAGCGTTATCCAACTGCTCAAGTTAACGGCTCTTGACAAAGACGCTAAAACTCTGATCAACGGTATTGTTGCCGCCCTGTTAATCGTTGGCAGCTACGTACTATGGTTCAGGTTTTACGAAAAAAGAGCCATCTCCGAACTGTCGTTAACCGGAATGAGCGGGTGGTTAATTGCCGGAGTTGCGTTAGGAGTGGTTTTGCAATCCCTGACGATTGGGGTAATCTACCTGGCCGGAGGCTTTCGGGTCATTGCCGTTAATTCTCTTCTATTCGCAATTCCCTCCCTGGCGGGCGCTTTTGTCGCGGCCGTTTTTGAAGAAATTATCGTTCGCGGAATCATATTCCGCCTTCTGGAGAAAAGATGGGGGAGTTACGTGGCTCTGCTCCTTTCGGCATTAATATTCGGTGCTATGCATCTGGCCAATCCGAATAGCTCCCTGATTGCTGCGCTGGGGCTTGCCATACAAGCCGGGCTCCTGCTGGGTTCTGCCTACATCTACTCCCGAAGTTTATGGTTCCCTATTGCTATTCACTTTGCCTGGAACTTCACTGAAACCGGAATTTTCGGGGCAAGTGTGTCGGGAAATGCAGTGGGCAAGGCTTTATTAACGACAAAGATTGACGGGGCCGACTGGCTTACCGGTGGAAAATTCGGACCGGAGGGGTCCATCCAGGCAACACTGTTTTGTTTGGCAGCCACGGTTGTTCTGCTGCTGCTGAGTTACCGGCAAAACAAACTGATACCGGCTGCCACCCGCTCTAACCTGTTTTACGGCGATAAGAAGGACCAATAATGACAAAAAACTAAGCAATTCACTCACCCGTTAACGCATAGATACCATGATGATTTTGGTAGCCGGGCCCTATCGCTCCGGCACTAACGACGACCCGGCTCTGATGGCCAAAAACCTCCATCGGCTCGAAGCCGTAACTTTATCCCTGTTTCGGGCGGGCCACCTGCCCATGATCGGCGAATGGGTCGCCCTCCCGCTCTGGCACCTGGCGGGTGGCAAAACACCCGGCGACGCAGCGTGGCAGGAAATTTTGTATCCTGTCGCGCACCATCTGCTGGACCGGTGCGATGCCATACTACGGCTCCCCGGCGAGTCTAAGGGGGCCGACGAAGACGTTCGGCTGGCTACCGAACGCGGCCTGCCGGTGTACAATCGGCTGGATGATGTACCGGGGGTATCCCGAATCTAAAAACCGGTGCCGAAGACATTCGCAGCAACCACACGCTTATGGCTAACGAAAAACAATCCTCGCTGAATGGTCCGTCAACGACCTCGAAGATGGTTCATCCTTGACTGTCACAGTCCTTAGCTGCCCTGAACCGAGATCAGTCGCTACCTGGCTTTTAGGTTCTTTAGATTGGGCAAAACCGTCAACGTCGAGTCAAACGCGGTGGCGCGCTGAGCCTATCCGTCTATACATATTGGTCGTAGTCTCGCCTATAGGTTTGATGAGTTTCCGGGCCTTGCCGGTAGCTCGCTTCAGTTAGCGTAGGTTAAACTGGCGTTTATCAATCTGACTGGTGGGAAAACGATTGACACCTTAAAAAGTACGGCTCATGTGGGAAAATAGGTTTCATAACCCGTTCCCTGTTCCTTTATCTGCCTGCCAGCGTTATACAGCTTATGGTACCTGTTCCGATGACCAAGCAACAAATTCAACTCGTCAAACAGACCTGGATATTCCTGCGGGAGATAGACCCGGCCATTCTGGGTGATGTTTTTTACGGGCAATTATTTATCAAGTACCCATCGCTGCGGTCGATGTTTAAAGGCCCCATGGAAAGACAGTACCAAAAGTTTGTGGACATGCTCAGCATTATTGTCGCCCGCCTTGACCAGCCCGATACAGTTGCGCAGGAAATGGGTCAGCTAACCCAAAGCCACGTAGGGGACGGCGTAAAACCCGAGCATTATGGACCCGTTAAAGAGGCCCTTTTGTGGACGCTGGAGCGGGGTCTGGGCAATGACTGGAACGACGATGTAAAGCGGGCCTGGAAAGCCTGCTATGATGCAATCACTCCGTCGATGCTGGAGCTGGGTTAGAGCTACCGGCTTCCGATCGTTGGAGGTAATAAAACGGTTCAGGCGTGATTTCGGTTAGTTCGACTACCTGAGTAAACGACTCGTCAAGAAGGAATGGGTGGATTAAAACGAACCCGCCACCTTTGAGCCATCAACCAAAAACAACACAAATAAAATGAAGACGGATCTCTTAAAAATCAACCGCCCGCCCCGGCCTCGCATCATTGAAGTGGGTGGTCCTCTGGTCGGCACCCGTGGCCGCACCATCTACCGGATGCGTGCTCGCTAAGCCAGCCGCCCCGCTGCCAAAAGCCCTCCGCCGTCTGCGTCGGGGGCTTTTGGCGTAGTAGGATGTCGGATTTTGTGAATACGCACTCAACAACACGGACCTAATAACAGTCCGTAGCTGATTCCGTACGATCCAATTACCGGATTGCAACCACTCGACCAGAAACTTTTGATAAGCAAGGGGTACCCTGCCCGGTACCTGACAATGAAAAATGAATTGACTATGCAACTGAAGAAAAAATCCGGCTTTAGGGATCAGCAGAAAGCAGTCAAGTGGTTTCAGCAATGGGTTTCTCAATTGGAGAGCCTAAATGGAAAGCAGTACGAGCGGATCGAGCTAGAGACCTTCTTAGGTAAAACGTGGGTATGGGGATTAAATAACAGTGCGGCCACGGCGGAGACGATTGTGATTTTTCCGGGTGCACGAACCAGTAGTTTATTTTGGGATTTTGACAACGGACCTGCTGCACTTCAAGAAAAATACCGGTTGTTTCTGGTTGAAACCAATGGCCTGCCTAACCTGAGCGATAGCAATACGCCCGACATTCGTTCACTAAGCTATGGCGACTGGGCGGTAGATGTTCTTGACCAGTTAACGGTAGAAAAAGCCTACGTTGCCGGTGCTTCATTTGGAGGGCTGGTTTGCATGAAACTGTGTATGGTAGCCCCGTTATGAGTAAAAGCCGCTTTTCTATTGAATCCGGGTTGTTTACAGCCGTTTTCGTTGTCGGCGAAAAACCTTTACTATAACCTGTTGCCAATCCTATTTCCAAGTAGAAAGAATGTCCTGAAATTTTTAGATAAGGCCATCTTACGGAAACCAAATCACGACTTACCGGTAAATTATAAAGAGCTTTTAATTGACTACGAGCTGTTTGCCTTAACGCAGTACAACGATCATACGCAAAAGCCGTATTACATGAAGGGCGAGTTGGAAACCATTGACACGACTGTATTCTTACTTGTAGGCGAGCATGATTTATTGTTTCCATTTGAAAAATCAATAGTGAATGCGCAGCGTGAATTGCCCTCGTTACGGGAATTTAGCACCTTGCCGAATGTCGGGCACGGCATTGAAACGTATCAGGAGGCTATTCAGTTAATGAAAACAAGAATTGAACGTCTCCCTATTGCCGAATTGTAGTTCTGCAAAATAAACGCAGGTAGGTCTGTTCGTCACCGGCCTGCTTAGCCTTAGTAGGCATCCATGAGAGGCCAGTCCGTAACCGCTCCATCGTAAGCAAGTCTGTATTGCCTGACTTCGTCTACTACGTGAGGATTAGGCAACTGTATTTAGAATCAGCCGTAATCGAAAAAGACGTTAAGGCGAGACTCTGTTTAGCTTACCGAATGAACAGGAGTTTTTCAACCGAACCGTATCATTGCTTAAAATTGATTCATGATGAGCTCATTCCGTGATCGAAGGCTGTTTCTGTTGTTGATTCCCTGCATCAACACGATCAATTACTACCTGACTTATAGCCACATACCGTCAGGCTGGCGGCTCCCGGTTACGTTTCTGATCGATACGCTTCAGGGGTATGCAGCCTGGTGGATGATTCGTCTGCTTATTTATTATCTGAAGTTACGCAAAGTGGTTAAGTGGACAAATTATCTTTGGTAATGCAAACGAACCTTGATTTATATACAGACTATCTGCTCAGTTCATTCGGCCAAACTTCAGCTACCAACATGGCCCGCCTGATGGATGACCAG
>NZ_KB893413.1 GCF_000374085.1 Spirosoma spitsbergense DSM 19989
GTTCTGATTGACCAGCAAATAGTCCGAGTAGAGGTCAAAAATAGGGGATATAAACTCCATGAGCGCTTTTTGTGGTGTTTTTGAGTAAATTTAGAAAGAGGTTGCTACAGATAGATCAACCATGCGTAACATCAGTAAATAACAGTAACAACGGTTTCACAATGATCAGGGTAAGGTAAAAAACAGGGCTAGACAGGGTTCTTAATAGTCTACTTTCTGGTCGGTCGACTGTCCATTTTTGTGATCGCCCACCTCCAGTTCGCCGAAGTCGTTGCGGTAAAAGCGGTAATAGTCATTAGTGTAGCGGCTCGTGTACCGCCACCGCCGATAGGCATAGGTGTATCCAGCCGTCCAGTCTATCTTTACGGGGTAACACACCTGCCAGCCTACCCCCACGAAATTGTATTTGGTAGGCGGAGCAATCTGGATTTTCTGGAATGAAATGGTTGGTTCGGTGTACTGATGCGACACGGTCCAGTCGGCGTTGTATTTAGTGAAGTAGGCCCGTACCTCGGCTTCGGTGGGGGTGCCTTTAGCGGTATAAGAACCAGGTGGCCGATAAAAGGCCGACCCACAGACCAGAAGGATAATAAACAGGAGTGGTGCGTTCATGCGGCAGAGTGATTGAGATCCTCTGCAAAAGTGGATCGTTTTTAAAAAGCATATATACGGCATTTGCCGTATTTTTAGCACCTCTCTTCATACGCAACCTACAGGAGAATTGGCCCAACGCCGGACTGTTCTCCAACGTAGGAAATTACCACCAACAACGCAGCGAACCGCCACTAATGACATGATAAACATGAGCTACCTGAAAGGACACAATTACGAGACATTAGCAGGAATACGATGCCATACACTAAATCTGTTCATATCATAATGAATAAGTTTATCGCTACACCCTCACAAATAACGCCTTATCACTCTATGCCATTTCAGCCAATTACTTGTTTCAGTATAGTTTGGAGGAGGCTGTTGTGCGATGTACTACTGGTCGTTGAACCGGGAAGAGCAACGAGTGTAGATGAATATGGTTCGTAGTGTTGGCAACCGATTCTGAAGGTATAAAGCAATTTATATATTGAAAAACTTAGTGATTATCGGCGCATAGTACTGGTCAGCTTCACATAGGCAAGAAAGAGGCACCAATGGTTGCTTTCGTTCACACTTCCCTCCTACTCCAACCGGCTATTTTTGGCCATTAAAAGGGTAACTAATGCTATTTATTGGACTCCGTAATCGGCTGTTGATTAATGATTTGTCTCAAGATCAATCGTCAATGAAAACCGTTCATTTAAACGTCCGTTTTACTCTTCTCACTGAGAGGGAAATGAATGCCATTGTTCGAGTAAGAAATCGGCTAAGTCGGCACCGGCTTCTCGTTCCTCATCCGTTGCATTGTCTTCCAGATAACTGGATACGGTGATCTGAAACCCCTGCCCCAACAGCTCATTCGCCACCCGATTCCAGCGCTCAAATGCACGGCCATCTTTTGACAAGTCAGGAAATAACTCAATTCGTCGGCTACGCAGGGGTGCCAACCGGTCAGCATTCAAATACGACAACGCACCGACGGCCATCCAGATAAAGCCGGGAAAATAAGGCGTACTGATGACCGCCGTTTTGGGTGCTTCGACAATAGCAACCGGCTGATCGGCACCGGCGGTCAATAATTGGGGCAAGCCGAAGAGGCAAGGGGATTTTTGTACCTCATTTCGCTCATCCAGATAGGCCCTCAGCCAATCGGGATAGGGCTGGTTCAACTCATCACACCGCCTGGCATATGAGGAATGAATCCAGGTGGTCCGGCTTCGCTTCTCGCCCGCCTTTATCACGTATTTAACGGTGTGAAACGTATCATCAAACAGTTTAATCTGTCCACCCCGTATTCGCTGCCATTCATCAATATACCAGAACACACAGGCTCCCGGCCACCGTCCGGACGTGCCAATGTTGAACCGTTTTACCAACTCATCGGCCACTATATCCCCAAAATGACGGCCTATTAGCCGGGCAAACTGATTCCGCTCATAATGGCCCAACGACTGGGTAAATACCGCTTCCGGAATGGTGCAGAGGCTATGTTGAGGGACTGGGATGGTATTCTCAGTTTCTTTCGGTCGCAAAGATTTTGATGATTGGTCAAACACAACATCTACTACCCGTTCGGCCTGCTCAAGTCTAGCTCCTTCCAATTGCATCAGATGAGCAATGATGTCCTGTTTGCCGATACCCGCATGCTTCTCTCGGGCCGCCATTGTAAACCAGTCTTTTGGGATTGGACCGATAGAAGCCCTGGCTTTAAGCTGATCAAAATAAGACAAACCGGTTGCTCCTTTGTAGTATGGGTTGAGGTGATAGCCACAGTTTATTTCCCGGTCGCAACGGCCGTAAATTTCGGGTAGGGGTTCACCCGTCTGCGTGTCTATGTAGCGACTCAACGTTTTGCGGTGTTTAGGGCCGCAACTCGGACAATCAGATTTAATGGCTTTTTTGGGTAACTGATAACGGAACGTGTTGGCAAGCATAGACATAAAACATCAAATTTGTTTCCAACTAAATTTCGGGTTACGTTTTTTGCAATTTAAACCAAAAGCCGCTCTTTCCGGAACGTATGGACCGCAGTCCTATACGGTTGGCGTTTCCTGGCAGGGCCCCGCTCCGGCTTACCTGCCGCAATGCTTAAGTATCATACCTACCCAAAGCCCCCGGCCTGATCAGAGGGTGGGTTTGAGCATTCGCCCGCTACCGCTTACTTTCGGGTATGAAATACCTGCTTTGGGCTATGGTTCTGTTGACCGGGTGCGCTGGTTCGAGGTCTATATCTTCTGTCCCGGACGGTACGTATGCCGGTATACTACCCACCAAAAACGGCCTTGTTTTCTATCAGGCCACCGTAGCAAAGCAGGACGTAACACCAGTGACTGCCGACAGCAGGACGCGGGCCTGGCTCCAGACATCAGGCCGAGCCCTGAACGCTATAGAACAAAAGCCTATCCGGTACAAGACCGATTTGGTCTACCTGGCAGCCCTGCCCGGTCGCCGGTTTGCGGCTAATTTGGATACCGCTGAAGCGGTTATTCCCGCCCTTCACTTCTGGGTGACGGTCGACAATACCGGAGACAGTAGCCGGGTATTTGCCACCAATTTTGAGGTAATGGTTAGCAAGGGACGTTTCGAGTCAATTGAGCAGTATCCATACGCTCATCAGCCGGTGTGGCTGTCGATGTGGCTAGCGGACATCGACGCGGCCGTGACGGAAATGCTCCGCTCGCTGACGAACCAAATCACTCAGCCGGCTCCTCGATAAGACACGGGTAGCCACCTTCGTTAGGTCACGGTTATCATCTCCTTCCATTGGATGGTGTACCGGGGGGACATCCACTGCTGCCGGCCGCGGCCGTGCCGGGCATTCATCCGGTCCAGCGTTTTCATCCGCTCGTCGGGGCCACTGCTTCGGCCCCAACCCGAATTGCCCACTTCCTGGTAGGCGTAGCCAAACCGAAAGATAACGTGGAGGGCGGACACGGTATTCTCCGCCAGTTTGGAGGAAAACAAAAAGCGGTAACGGATAAGTACAAACTAACGGCTGAAACGGACGGGTTCGTTATCTTGCCATAAAACCCAACGTAACATACCCATGAAGACTTTTCGACTTGGCTTACTAAGCCTGGTACTGGCCGTCGTCTTATCGGATTGTAAGCAATCAGACCTCCCCCTTACTCCAGGCTCATCAATCCCTACCCGAGATAACAACCTGGCGCTGGGTAATCCATCGGGTGCTACCACAACCGACGTCAATAACTACCTGCTCGACAAACAGACCTACACCCTCAGCTATAATGCCGGGCGGGGCATCCCCAATTGGCCGGGCCGCCGGTGCGGTAAGCTGGCATCTGTCAAACGCCTGGAAGGGCAGCGCATCACGCTATAGCGGAAATTTCATTCCTGACACGTCGGTACCAGCTAGTGCCTACCCGGTCAAACACAGTGATTATACCAATACCGGCTTGGATCGGGGGCACTTGTGCCCCTCCGATGATCGGGATAGTACGGCAGAAGAGAATCGAACCACGTTTCTCTTGACCAACATCGTGCCCCAGGCTCCTCGGTTTAACAGGCAAAGCTGGCGACTCTTAGAAGAATATACACGCTCCATACTGGCGGATGGAAACGAGTGCTACGTCATTGCGGGCACGTATGGCCAGGGAGGGTCGGGCGATAACGGTACGCTGCAAACGCTGGCGGGCGGTAAGTTAACCGTGCCTTCAGCCTTATGGAAAGTGATCGTGGTGTTGCCGGTGGGCAGTAACGATGTACAACGCGTGGATACCCGGACCCGCATCATTGCGGTATGGACGGTTCGCCGCTGCGATGCCTAATACCAATGAGACGGGTGATCAGAAGTGGTCGGATTTTCGGGTAAGCGTGGACGCGATCGAGCAGCAAACGGGTTATGATCTGCTGTCTTCCCTGCCGGTGTCGACTCAACAGGTGCTGGAAGCGGGGACGGACAAAATTGCAGTCCAGTCAGTATACATAATTCCCCGTGCGTACTCAGAAAACCGGCTGATTGATTTTTGAACGGGACAGGGGTTTCCGCTTTAGAGTTGGAACCGCATCAGCACCTCAACAACCTGAATCATCTCTTCCGGCTTCCACATGTCGGGTTTGGCAATCCGTCGTCGCTGTTTGAGGTAGGGCATGTCGGCCTGCTGCATAATCAGGCCGATCCCTTTTGTTTTCTTTAACCGGGTGCTAAATGCCTGCTGAGCGTGACTGAAGTGGACCTGGATAATGAATGATCATCCGCGTCAGGCACTAACTGACGGGCTTTGTTTAGCACAGTCGTTCTTGGCAGCATTTATAATCTGCTCTTCAGCGGTTACTTAATGCTGTTCGATGCATTCTTGCAGAAATCTTATTAGTTGGCTATGCATAAAGCTCATAATTGGAGTTGGTGTTTTCTGTCGCCAACTGACTTCCAACGCACTCATGTAATGTATTCGGCTATCGATATAGACTAGGCTTATTGGTTGTTGGTGAAACTGTTGAATATAATTCATTAGCAAACGAGCCATCTGGCCATTACCCTCTCCAAAGGGGTGAAGCGTTAAGAGTTTAAAATGGGCCTCGAAAGACAGGTCGTATATCTGCCGTGGTGTTCTTACTCTTGTGATAGTGGAATTTACTTCTTTTAATAAGTTATCTATTGCTTTGGGTAGTTTATAGGCGTCGATTAGCACCCGCTTACCCGCCATATTACTATCAATGCGCAGTTCTCCTAAGTTACTATTATACTGACTTAATAAAGAATGAATAGGTCCGCCGGTTTGCCGCATTAGTGTAGAAGCTATGCTCTGAAGTGCAATACGGTTTAGAGGCTCCTTTTGAATAGCCATAGCCCGTACTTGCTGAAGAGCACTCATATAGTCAACAATCAACAACTGATCAGTTAAAGATTTATCAGTTAGTCTGATTCCTTTTTGGAGAAGACTCTGAACTTGGAGTAACGTTAGTGATCCTCCTTCGACACCAACAGAATGATGCGTATGTATAATATTTAGCGTATCGTTTGCTTCATTAGCCTTCAAGTCGCGAAACCGATTAAGCAATTGAGGCAGAGTAAGAATAGCGCTCATATGGATTACTAATTAATACTATCCCGTATCTCATGAAGCGGCTTTTCTACCTGATTTACTGTAATATTACTGGGTCAAGTTATTTCCATAAATGACAAAATTTGATGAGTTGAAGAAACGCTTTCCTAATCTGATTCCCGTTCAGGAATTAAGGTCAAACGTGTCTATTATCGAACTGGCCATACACTATGGCTATTCGCTGAAATTGGATAAAGGGAAAGCTCGACCTGTTCTGGAGAATGTAGCCCATAACGACGTAATCCTCATCAAGAACGCTCAGAATGCCAGCCAACAGGTCTATCAGCGGGTTGGTAATTTCACAGATTCCGGGACAATTATCAATTTCATTCGCAACCGATTAGCAACCGTCTTTTCTAAATTTAACCGCTCCGGCGAAGATGAATTTAAAAATATTGTGAGTGTCCTTTACGATTACTTACGTATTGACCCTGAACAAGTTGATTTAAACAGACGGGCGACCGAACAGCTAGTTGAGAGAAAGCTTAAGCCACTCTTTTCCTTAGACTTATTTGAACTTAGGCCACTGGAAAATGACAACTATTTAAAGACTCGTCATATCAGTTTAGAAACTATTAATAGCCTTGAGTTTATTAATAGAATCGCTACTCAAATCACGTATTTTGATCCTCAAAAACATCAGATAGTAGACTTTAATGCCGTAAAAGACAATCCTCAGCAAAACTACATTCTGTTTTCAAATGTTGCCTTTCCGTATTATGATGGGGTATCAACGGAAGTGACTGGTTTAGAAATTCGGAATGAGAATGTGAAACTGCATGCACCGGGTAGCGATAAAACATCTAGCGTCTTCGTGTCGAATCTGCCCCCAAAAGCGGAGCAATTTTTTATTCTGGAAAGCGCTATTGATGCACTTTCCCATAAGCAGTTACGGAGTTTACACGGAGATACTAAATTTAACTCGGTGTATTTTTCTACAGGTGGCCATATTACACCCGAGCAAGTCAACAGCATAACTCAGTATATCAACACAAGCACTAAAGCACCCGCCTGGAAAATTAACCTGGCGTTTGATAATGATGCAAAAGGCTATCTGTATGATCTACAATTCATTCAACAACTATTGGTCACAAAATTTCCGCTTCGTTCTGTATCTGTAGGACAATATATGATCGGCTTGGCATTACCTACTCAGGAAACCTACAGAGCCTTCCGAGAAGATCTACTTGATCGTATTGAAGCCTATAATGAAATGATCTTAAGCCAACGGACACTATCGTTTAGTACCAATACAACTGAATCAACAAATTTATTAATCTCTATCAACCAAACCACGGACCAAATAATGCTCAGTCTTCCAGAGACTAATTTACCTCTATCCTATTTCACCAAAAGCTTATTAGAACTAAGTGGGCTTAACAAACGGATTTGTATTAACAAATCGACTACAAAAGACTTCAACCAAGATTTACAACAGGAAATTCTAACAACTTCTGATATGGGGAATTGATCATTTTGAGTTTGCTTGAAGGCTTCTCAACAGATTACTCCCCTACTCGTTCTTGAATTGATCCTTATGCAAGATAGCCCAAAGTGACAAGCTGTCACTTTGGGCTATCTTCTTTTTCTTTCAATGAGTGTAAACTATAAAATTAGTTATATTATCTGATTTTACAAGCAAAGCGACAGCTTGTCACTTTGCTTATAAAATGGCGAGTAATTCATTGGTTTTCTGTAGGATACGTTCGCAAGATTTACGGGAAAGTGTTCCAGCAGCTAATTCTCGAATCGCAGTTTCAAGTTTTTTTACGCGGTCCTCCCCTACTGTTTTTTGACTTGTTTTAACTGATAAGTTCGCATCATCAACTATTGCATTGGACTCAACTGAATTAGATTTGGCTATCGCTTCAATAGCTGATCGAGCGATCTTTTTCCTTCCCGATAGAATCTCCTGTTTTTGGTCAGGGTTTAGCTTGTTTAAACCTGCGGCAAAATCCCCATCCCGCTTAATGGTACGACTACTAACACCATACTCTTCCCCTAGCGCAATAGAAACATCAACTATAGAAGTAGTTGATGTTTTATTTCCACCCCGAACCGTCTTTTGTTGTAAATATCGTAAACCTCTTAGATAAGCGATTTGCTCAGTTGAAAGATTACGTCTCCCTAACTGAAAGTCGATCATGTAATCCTTGGCCTCGTCTAAGTTGGTAAATCGCACCAAGTTTATCCGGTAATCCAATTTATGTTCTTGACTGATTCGGTACCGATTGTGACCGTCAATAAGGATGTAAACTGGCCGATTTTCCTCATCAAAGTTTACTACCGTTGAGGTCGTTTCCCAAACTGTCAACGGATCTTTTACCCCGTGTTTGAGGATATTTTGCTGTAGTTGACTATATTCCTCCTCAGCGAGGGGCGGAATTAAATCTCTAAGCTGATCAAGAACCTGAATCTGGCTCTTTATATTTTCCTCGGTCGATAAAAGGGATGTCGGTAGGGTAGAGGTCTTCTCGCGCATCGAACTCATGAAGTCCTTTTTCATATCAGATTGTCATTATTTCAGTGGCAAGATGATGATACTGCTGCCAAGAGACTGATTTGTTCGAGTATGTGTACAAATCTTCCTTGGCAACCTGAGACTGCTTAATTACAGTCGATACCTCAATGATCGCTTCGTAAATGGGAAAGTTTCGGTAGGTATCCCGAATATGAGTCATCATGCTTTTATGAATACTCTGATTCTTATGCACCATCGTAAACACAATTCCTTTCACTGACAAAGTAGGATTAATGTATTTGCGAACCTCAGCTATTCGATTAAACAGGCTTTCTACGCCGTGGTAGGCACTGGCCTCGGGTTGAATCGGCACTACGCAATAATTCGATGCTACGAGCGAGCAGGTTGTACAAATTCCCAAGCTAGGCGGGCAATCAATGAGAATATAATCAAACTTATCCCGTTCATCTTCCAGCTTTAATGCCAATCGGCGATCGGCTCCAATAGAATTAGCCAATTCTGATTCCCTGTACGCCATTCGTATATCGGAAGGGGAAAGAAATAAGCTAGGGGAAATCTCAACCATAGGTAAGTCCGCTCCGGTTAGCAAGGCATCAATTACTTGTTCATCCGGGTCATGAATACCAAAGCACTGGGACAAATTACCCTGCGAATCCATATCAACGAGTAAAACCCGGTTTCCGAGTAAACTTAAAGCTTTCCCAACGTTAATAGTCGTCGTGGTTTTACCCACACCGCCTTTATGATTCACAATCGAAATCACTTTGGCTTTATCAAAAAGGGCTTCTGAATAGCCATACTTTCGTACCGCTTCGTCTAAAGCAGGCAAGTGTTTCGCCGGAATATCTTTTTGATCAGAAAGTGCCTTATGCAGCGTCTTAGAGGGAATACCCGATTCCTTTTCAATCTGTGACAGATTTAAGGCGGGTTTGGAACGCAGGAACCGAACTAGTTTGTCCTGGTTAATCATGAGTTTAAGGATAAAATTTTATCTTTTGTAAAAGTATAAAGAACTTCTTTTATCCAAAACAAAATTTAAACTTTTCTTTTTATATACGTCTAATTATTTAAATGATTGAAACATAGGCGATTATTTAAAATAATCTCAGAATTTACATCGTACTTCAAAAGATAGATAACCCTTAGCACCAACATCAAAACAGCCGAATAGGAGGGAGGCCACTTTGGTGGGCTTTTGTGTGGAAGATATTATTCTAAACCATTAAATACTAATGGCTGAAGGCGTTCAATGGCTTGAAAAAATGGGCCGTACATAACTGGATTTTGAATATTCTCGAAAAGGGATAGCGTATCATTATAAAATCTTCCAAACATGCCTGATTGCATGTGCTGCCGAACAGATTCATGCCACTCGGGGTGGTCAATCATCAGTTGGCAAGCTAATTGGTGTTTCGTGTCGGTAAGCACCTGCAATTTGGCATCTTCAATGGCCTGCCGCTGGCGGGCTTGCACCTGTTCTTTAACTTGCTTCTTTACCTGATCTATCTGTGTATCAGCAACATCGTCAGAAGCTGGCAATGGCGTATTGATCATTTTCTGTATATAGCCCGCTACATTTTTTATTACCGTCCCTTGCCTTATTTGCTTCAAAGTGTAGCTGATAGCGGAACGTACTTGATCTTCCGATGTTTTTTGAAGCCAGTTCATTACCACTTCACGTCTAACAAACTGCGCAACAGAAGCATACAATTGATCAGCAATATGCTCAATTACAGAATCATTAGCTCCAATTTTAACTTCTTGCTCTTCATTCGTAAGCTTATTCGCCTCTCTACTCTTACTGACTGAGATAGTAGGTTTGGCCGTTGGCAGAAGGGGTGAGGCTTGGGTAGACATATGAAAGATAACAGCGGCAACTTTGCGGTTACTACGTTCTTCTTTCATTTCATTAACACGAATATTCGTAAATGTATTTAGGTCATTACAAGCTCTAAGCAATACTTTTTGCTTAAAATTTCCGTAAAGCGGATATTCTTTTTCACCAATTTCAAGGACATCTCGAAGCCGCTCCACCGTATAGCGAATGGAGGTCTTTTTTAAGTTCATCTGATGACGTAGCATCATATACAGACGAATAGAAAACTGACTATGCACTCCTGAAAGATTACGTACGTCAAATTCAAGGTACTCCGAGCGAAGTTGAAGCAAATACGGTTTTAATTCAGGATGAAAAGTAACACGAATCGATTCAGACTTAGTATTGCCAATTTGCGAACTAGCACTAGTTAGAAAGGGAATAACTGTACGATACCGGTTACCATCTTCCTTGGTATGATAAAGTACCATTGTTTTGTTTACCAGCCGTTCCGCTGCATCTTTTATGCTTTCGTAACTGCGCCCGTCCCGACTTAAACTAAATAACCGGATAATGTCTGCAACGCGTAATTCATATTCACAGAAGGTTACGTCATCTGGACTAATCATGGTAAGCATTGTGAAAAACACACGGAATTCTACTACGTCCATGCGGTACGTAGCCTCTACGATACCATTCCTACCCGCTTTCATTCGGGCGATTGTTCGTTCACCTATATCCGAGCGTCTTCGTAATGTAGTCTCCTTCGCCATACCACTAAATATACTTTAAAACTGTATCAACTTACGCAAATATGATTGGACTACAAAAATTTTGAGCTGACTTTTAAACACTGTTTTACCCTAATTTTTCAATTTTTCGGGCATACGTGTTTTAAGTTATAATTACGTGTTACTGGTTATAGTTGAGAAGTGAGCACAGCAAGACCGAGTGTTTTTTCACACCTAGTTTTATATAAATACAAGAAAACTGATGGCATAAGCTAGCTTTTTTAACTTATAGGGTACACAAACTCATGAATATTAGCCCAACCTGCCCTTTAGTGAATGCGAGATATAAGTTATAAATCTATGTGAATTAGGTTATGTTTAAACGAGAATCAGGTTATATAACTACGAGATATAAGTTATATACAAACGTGGTATAAGTTATATTTAGACGTGTTATAGGTTATATTGTTATTATTAATCATTTGACTTTCAGTGTGTTAACTGCGGTTAAAAATAAACATAAAGAAAGTAATTAAAAGCAACACACTAAAGAATTTACGTATGTGTTATCCGAAAATATTTCTGTTATTATTAGTGAAAAGTGACGATTCAACGGTAAGAATTCAGATCAATAAAACTGCGTAATGGCTGCGTGTTATAGGTTATAGTTGAAGTTGGTGAAGTTAGTTATCTAGTGTGAAATGACTGCTTTTTGGATCAGGCTTCACATTTAAGCGGTCGAAGAGTTCTTGCTATATGATCTTTACCCCTTTGCTAAGGGCTACCGTTACACAGAAGTCTATTAAGTTGGTCTTTTGTAGAAAGTTTCATGTTAACGCTCCTTTCGTGACATTGAGGTCCGCACTCTTAAACCCAAACAATTAATTAGTACGTTTCAGTAAGACCATTCAACCGATTAAGTCAGCCGTTTTAAGACGGCGTACACATTCGGTATATGCCACTGGCTGTCTACCCGATAAGTTGGGATCTGCTGCCGGTTCAACTCGTCCCTGATTGCTCGAACCGTCTTGAAACCCGCTGCCTGAAGACGTTCAATGGTTGGACGTAGACGCTCGGCAAACGCCACTGCTGCTGTCGCATTCTGGTGGCTCAACACGTCTTTACCGTACTTCCCCAACTGTACTCCACGGCGTTTAGCGGCCCCTAACGCGTCCTTCGTGCGAGTACTGATCTGCTCCCGCTCATGCTCAGCAAAAGCAGCCAGTAAGTGCACCATCAGCCGGTTTGCATGGGGGTTATCAACAGCCTTAAAATCAACCCGGCTTTCCATCAGATTAGAGATAAAGGCAACGTTTCGGCCTAGCCGGTCAAGCTTGGCTATAATTAAAGTTGCCTTTTCCCTACGGCACTGAGTAAGGGCAGCTACTAGCTGTGGCCGTTGATTCTTCTTTCCACTCTCAATCTCGGTAAAGGTTGAAACAACGCTGTAGCCTTCCTGCTGGGCAAATTGACTCACAGCGTTGGCTTGGGCTTCTAAAACAAGTCCACTCTTGCCCTGACGGTCGGTCGATACCCGGTAATAGGCGATGGCGATCTTCATAGTAGATAAAGCGAAAAAGCAGCTTTTGTTACTATACATACGAACGTTTGTATAGTAACAAACTAAATGTGAACTGACTTAATAACCCTAACTTATCCAAATATGTGAATAACATTTCGTGTATGCTTAAATATTATCTAGTAATCAACGTGTTATACCTAATCAAAAAATGATTAGAATTTTACTATTCGGCACTTATTGCTATAATACGGATATTTACGGACGCATTGGCTAGTTTAAGTAAATTCGTTACTCAGTATCGTTCAACTATTCACGCCCTAGATCTAAGAATTTGAAAAATCTTCTAAGCCCGCTTCGTTATCCAGGTGGCAAAAGTGTATTGGGCAAATTCTTGGCGGATGTCATCTTAGTGAATAATCTTCAGGGTGGGACTTACTACGAATTATACTGTGGGGGGGCAGGTGCTGCACTTTATCTTTTAGACAATCGTATTGTTAACAATATTGTCATCAACGATGCTGATTACAGAATTTACGCTTTTTGGCGTTCAGTTTTAAACAATACTGATCAATTCATTCAGCAGATTGAAACTTGCGTTCTAACTGTTCCTGAATGGAGATATTACAAGGCTATTTATGATAATGCAACCCCCAACTCAGATACATTTGAAGTAGGGTATGCCACTTTTTACCTAAACAGAACTAGTCGTTCAGGTATTCTACATAATTCAGGACCTATTGGTGGATATCAGCAGGTTGGTAATTACTTAATTGACGCCCGCTTTTATAAACAGACTCTTATTAGCCGTATAGCTGCTATTGCCGAACGAGTAAACAGTATTCAAATTCATAACGACTCGGCAGAAAACTTTATTCAGCAATTTGCCCAATTGGAGAATAACAATAATGCATTTTTTTATTTGGACCCTCCTTACTTTCACAAAGGCAAAAAACTTTATTTGAACAATTATTCGCCTAATGAACACTTACAATTAGCGAATTTGATTCGGCTTCATCCAGGTATCAATTGGCTCATATCTTACGATAATGCTGTTGAAATAAGAGACATTTACCAACCGTTCCGAATGGCCTCCTTCAATCTTCGTTATAGTTTACAAAACAAACGTATTGGCTCTGAACTGATGGTTTTTTCGGATACGCTAATAATTCCTCCCGTTGACGAAGATCAGTTAGTACCCAATAATCTCGTCTTTCTAAATTAGATCCTTAACCCATACCAGATGGTACCAGAGATTACTGTAACCTCACTCGGCCAATTTATGGTTGAAGTCGAAACCATGTCAACGGCCAATAATATTATTTGGTATCGAGGAGCTTCTAATATTAATTATAAGCTTTTACCCACTCTATATAGGCATCCTACCATTGTCGATTCAACTGTTCTCATCAATCAAGAAAGTGAGATTTTAAAACGATTCAAACAACGCAGTTTACCTTACATAACTAGAACAACGACTGATGATTGGGATTTCTTTTTTCTAATGCAACATTTCGGTGTCCCCACTCGTCTCCTAGATTGGACAGAAAACCCATTCGTTGCGTTGTATTTCGCATTATCAGGGGCTAGTCTAGACGCGCATGGTAATTATCCACATGACGTAGTTGTCTGGGAGCTTGTTCCTGACAGTTGGAATACAAAATCATTAGAAGACATTTCGATTACAACCGTCATTGATCCTGACGATTCGTTAATGGGCGGTTATGATAATAAATCCAATATTGCACGTATACGAAAGCAGTCAGTCGCAGTTTATGGAAATTACAATAGTGTACGGATTGTGGCTCAGAAAGGCGCTTTCGTGCTATTTGGAAAAGAAATAATTGCTATGGAAGAGGTCTACAATCGAGATATGTACCCACCAGATTGTCTTAAGAAAATTATTATACCCAGTACGCATATTGGCACCATGATGTCTTCTCTGTCGAGGATCGGTATAACAGATTCAGTTATCTTTCCAGATTTGGAAGGTTTGGCAAAAGAAATCAAACGAGCATTTAAATATAAAGTTTAGTCAACTGCTTATGCTACAGGTTAGACAAATTGAAAACTTATATACAATTGAGCGTTGGTACGTTTTACGGGATCGGATTGATTTTGATCCAACCTATCAACGTAAAACAGATATATGGCGTCTGCAGATGAAGCAACTCTTCATTAATACCATTTTGAATGATTATGATTTCCCTAAAATATACCTAGCTGACTTTAGTGGTGGTAGCAATTCGTTGAACGAGAATAAAAAGCAGTACGCAGTAATTGACGGTAAACAACGACTCAGCACCATATTTGGGTTTATGGAAAATCAGTTTGCTTTGGACGCTACGCCTATTTATTACGAGAACCAAATCATTGATGCTAAAGATTGCAATTTTGAGCGACTCCTATATACACACCCTTTCTTAGTTAAACGATTCGAGAACTACATACCCACTGTTATGGGGGTGCAATCCGACCGACCAGAAGACATATTCGAGATGTTTATTCGCTTAAATATTAATGTGTCTATTTCAGGTGCAGAGCGACGTAATGCTTTACCTGGCCCTGTGCCAATCATTATTCGCAAAATTGCACTTCACCCCTTTTTACAAGAAAGTGCTCGCTTTGTTTTAAACAGCAAGAATTCTAAAGACAGAGGACAGGATTTAAATGCAGCAGCTAAAATTCTATCGATCGAATTAAGTGGGGGAAAAGCCGTTTCCATTAAGAAATCAGATTTAGATATGATGGTTAACCGGCATATAAGAACAGAGGAATCGTTTTTTGATCTGTCCGTTGAACGTGCTAATGAAAATCTTAGTAAACTTAATCAAGTTTTTAATAAGAACGATTTTTTATTAGAAGCTCAAACTCAATTTGCAGTCTATTATTTATTTATTAAGTTCTGCTTTAATCAAGAAAATTTGAGCCTCATACATCCCTTTCTAATAGTTTTTGAGAAAGAAAGGACGCATGTTAAAAAAGTGTTACGAAGTAGAGGAATTGGCCAATCAACCTTTATCAATGAACCCTTGAATGAAGATTTTTTAAGTTATAATTCGTTTATACGCTCTCCAGACGATAAAACTAGTATTGATGGTATGGTTAACTTATTAGTTAAGTACTTTAAGGTTTTTAAAGAGAAGGGGACACTACAAGCGGATCACTAAGTGTTTTGATAAAAATGAATTACAAACGTGCAAATAGTTTACAATACTTTTTCTCATAAAATTTACTAAAGTGTGGAATATTATAATCAAAGTCTTATTAAAAACTAACTCATGCATCAATAACTATACTCATGGGTGCATTTCAAAAATACCAGTATCTTGTTGACATAGCCTCAAAAAGCCCTTGTTCCCATGACCAGAGAAGAATTACATGCCCTCGTTGATGCCCGGTATGATGAGTTTCAAGCTTTGCAACAACAACCTAATTTCCTGGCCTACGAAGAGAAATTTGCCCATATCATGACCGATCTGGGTAAAGATATATTGCAGACCTCAATGGGGCCAACCCCGGTGAACCCCCGAAAAAAAATACTACACAAACCCGATTCGGAAAAATAGATATTGCACATAATCACCGCTTTA
>NZ_KB893414.1 GCF_000374085.1 Spirosoma spitsbergense DSM 19989
GGTGGATTTTTTGGAGAGTCGGCTTTTTCCGTTGAAGACAAAGCCTTGCTGCATCGCTTCAGGTAGCAACTGGGGTTGCTTCTGGAGCCATCCTTGGATTTGTTGGCGGGCAAAAGCGATTTCTTTCATGAAGCGGGGATAGTCTTTTTGAGCGATAGGAATGAAGATAGTGGCGAAGTTTATTTTATCTTTGGAAGCTGCCATGCTACTGGAGGTGTTTGGGTGCAACCACATCAACAGCAGTAATGGCAGCTTTTGTTTAGCGATCATTGCAAACTGTTACAATTAGAAAAAATGAATGGACAGAACAGTGTCTAGAGGTGAATTGCATACGCAGGAAAGATGAATTTTCGTGGGATAGTTTGGGTAAGCGAGTATAGTAGTTCTCTTTCGTAAACTGCTGATTGATAGCTATTTTTATCTGCCAGGATCAGCAAACTATTCTGTACGTATCGCCGTTTGGTACACACCGCAATAAAAATGCCACTTCACACCGGAAGTGGCTACAAATGACGCAAGAAATATATGTAAATGAAAGTCGGTATCGCCGTTTAATCAACAAACTACTACTGTATGGCACTGTAAATTACTTCGTGAATGCGCCGACGAAGTTTTGTGGTGTTGATGGAGTTATTACCGGCTGTAGGATAAATACGATTCGAGAGGAACACAAAAATCAACTCCTCGTCGGGATCAACCCAAACTACATTACCCGTAAAACCCGTGTGACCGAACGACCGGGACGAAACCTGTTGTGCCATATACACACTACTCGTACTGGTTGGATTTGGTTTATCCCAGCCCAGCGCGCGGTGGCTTCGGTTGCTGAGCGTCTGGGTAAAATAGGGGACAGTCATCAGATTAAAAATACGCTGATCGCCGTATACGCCTTTCTGAAGATTCATCTGCAACAGCGTAGCGATATCATGGGCATTGCCAAATAAGCCTGCATGACCCGAAACTCCTCCCTGCACAGCCGCCATCTGGTCATGCACTGTGCCAACCAGTAACTGGTTCCGATAGTAGGTATCCTGTTCGGTTGGAGCACAACTGGGGTTTGGTAACCGCTGTAAAGGGGTAAACCCTAGCTGGTGTAACCCCAGGGGTTTGTACACATTGTCGGTCACAAACTTGTCGAGGGATTGCCCGCTAACCCGTTCTACAATCTTTTGCAGCGTCAGAAAGTTGAGGTCGCTGTACACGTATGCAGGTTTACCCGACTGGTCCATCTTGCGCGACATGGGCGATTGAACAACCCACTTCCAGACCGAATCGCGCAGAGCCGGAACACCCCAAAGGGTAGGGGCAATCTGAAGGGTATGCAAACTGTCGTGGGTGGCTGAGTAATAATTTGCTTTCAGCCCCCCGCCGGGTAGCCGGGTCCGGTCCCAGGTGGTAGGGTAATACGACACCATACCCGACTGGTGCCAGAGCAAATCCGTCAGCACAATATTCTGCTTATTGGTGTTCCGCAATTCGGGCAGGTAGAAGGAGGCTTTTTGATTCAGGTCAACCTGCTTTCGGTCGTAAAGAACCATGACCGATTGCAGCGTAGCCAGTACTTTGGTCAGTGAGGCCAGGTCATACAGCGTTTCGTCGGTTACCTTTTCCGAATTGGGCGAGTAGGTTAATGCACCGAAGTTTTTGCTGTACACGATTTTGCCTTTACGCGCCACCAAAACCTCGCATCCGGGAACTACATGGTTTTTAACGGCTCCCTGCGTAATCGCATCGATTTGATCCAGGACGGACGACTTCATACCAACACTTTCGGGCGAACCGGCAGACAACCGCCCTGCGGGATTCAGTTTCAGGCCCATGCCCATTTTCAACTCACCCATCGAAATGGGCAGCATGCCGCGGGCGCCCAAACCACCAAACAGTATCTGAGGCACTACTCGCTCCATATCATCCAGGTCCTGATAGGCGCAAACCAACGCATCGGCTGCGGCAAACTTTGGCAAACTGTACGGCGACCCAAACGCCGTAACGACCACCTTTACGCCCCGTTGTTTGAGTCTGGTTATCAGATCGAGGGAGGGCTTGGTAAGGCCATACTGTCGACTGGCCGATTCGCTCATGCGGTGGTAACTGACAACTACCGTATTGGCATCACCAATGCCTTCCAGTATGTCGGCCAGATTAGCCTCCGAAACGGGTTTATCGGGCAGGGTTATCGTCTTGAAGGGAGCGTATTGATTGAGTGTTTTCTGAAATACATTGCCCGGCGCGGCACCAATGGCTACCGATGCCAGCCGCAGCGTATCCAGCCGATTGAAGGGCAGTAGGTCATGCTGATTTTCAGTTACCGTAACCGATTGCTCGCAAAGATTCTGTTTCAGCAGTTCCGCTTCGGGAGCGTTCAGGTCGGTGGATAAATTGGCCAGATCAATGGGTTTGTACTGATTGAGGCCAGCCCAGTATTTGGCGCGAAGAATCTTTTTAACTTTCTCGTCGATAAACTCCTGCGAAATAACCCCCTGTTGAACGGCACTCAGGATATGCAGCGCAGCCTCACGGACGTTTTCGGGGTAGAGCAGGATGTCGTTGCCCGCTATTAATGCTCGAAGGTTGACATCCAGCGCTTTAGACGACCGACTGATGCCCCCCATGTTCAGCGCATCCGTAAAGACCAGTCCCCGGAACCCCAGTTCTTTCTTAAGCAGTTCCGTAACGATTTTTTCGGATAACGTCGCGGCCAGCGCCGGGGTATTATCCATAACGGGTACGTACAGATGGCCCGTAACAACCCCCATCAAACTGTCGGCAATGAGCTTCCGAAAGGGGTAAAGGTCAATGTCGCGCATTTGTTCAGACGACCGCGCCACGGTTGGCAGCGTATGATGCGAGTCTGCACTGGTATTGCCATGGCCCGGAAAATGTTTGGCAGTAGCAATCACGTGCGTTTGCTGCAAACCACGCATATAGGCAGATGCTTTCAGGGCTACATTCTCTTTCGATTCGCCAAAGGAACGAACCCCGATAACCGGATTGGCCGGATTGCTGTTGATGTCTGAAACGGGGGCAAAGTTGATGTGAATACCAAGCCGCTGACATTGGCGTCCGATTTCCGCGCCCATCTGGTAAATTAACTCGTTATCCCGAATAGCTCCCAGCGACATTTGTTTCGGGAAATCCATCGTACTATCCAGCCGCATACCCAGGCCCCATTCCCCGTCGATGCCAATGAGCAGGGGCACTTTCGACTCAGCCTGATAGCGGTTTGTCAGGATAGCCTGCCGATGGGGGCCACCCTGAAAGAAAATCAAACCGCCAATGTGGTTGTTCTGAATAAGATGGTCGATATACTGATAATGATTTTCATGGCGGTTGGAGAACGTGGCCACCATAAAAAACTGACCAATTTTCTGTTCGGGGGTGAGGGAATGGAATACGCTGTCTACCCACTGTTGGCCACTATCCGGCAGGGAAAACACTTCAACCGGCTGGGCGGCTGGCCCGAATTTATAGGGCAGTAGCGTTGTTGACAGTGCACGAACAATGGGCTTTTTGGCTACAGGCCTGCTCACTCGTTTAGTATGGGACAGGCGATGCCAGAAGCTACGCCCCGGCTTGGTTAGGCCAAACGCAGTTAGTAAACTGACGGACAGCAGGCCAATAAGCAAAATTGGTCGTACAACAATATTCCGCATGAGCAATCGGTCAGTAAGGGAGTAAAATCAGTTATCGGTGGTTTCTGGTAAACCATAAAAATAGCCAAAGACTATCGAAATGCGGTTCTAATCACTGAATTGTCTAAGTTTTTAACGAAAAAATGTATATAAATCGTTCTTTGCAACGGATTAATACAAAATCAACTATGGTTTTTACAGGCTGGAAGCCGTGTAATACGCTGGTTATGACAAATTTGAACTTCTTCAACTATTTTGCTCTTTACCCGTTATTGCCCGCGATCTTTTGGTTTTTTTGACAACGACTGATGAAAAAAGGATGGATTTTACTGGGAGCTTTGCTTAGTATATCGTTTGGTAGTGATGCCCAGATAAACAGCAAAGCATATGCCACTATGCTGGATGCGTTATACAAAAAGACGGTGCCATTGATGAGCGTAGCGACTTTGCAGAAACAGCCGGATGCTATTCTGCTGGATACCCGTACGAAAGAAGAGTACAACGTGAGTCATCTGCCCGGGGCCAAATGGGTTGGCTACGATGAATTTGAGTTGAACCGGGTAACAGATGTTCCTAAAGATGGGAATATCGTTGTGTACTGTTCGGTAGGCTACCGAAGTGAAAAGGTGGGAGAGAAACTGCTGGCGGCTGGCTATCAGCACGTACACAATCTATATGGTAGTCTGTTTGAATGGGTAAATGAAGGGAATCCCGTCGTAGATGGGAAGGGGAAACCGACGCAGCGTGTTCATGCCTACTCCCGGCTGTGGGGCATCTGGCTGAAGCGCGGAGAGAAAGTATACGAATAACTCAAAAGGTATGCACTGGACTGATATGCGAAAAAGCGACGATAACCAGGTCTCCAAACATTGTTTTGGTTGCTTTCACTATATTTTGCCAGCATATCGATACATCATTCTTTTGGTCTGTAACCTTCTGTTTTACAACAGACACGGATGGCCTGGTAACCACATGTTTCCGGGCCGCAAACACATTGTGTGGCTGCCCCATGCTGAATGCCTGAAGACTACTTCCTGCAACTAACATACCGACGACTATTACCGTTTTCATAAGCTGACGTGTTTAATAACAATACAAAGATATAGGTTTCCTTTGGTATCTTGCAATACATAGTACTATATTTTTAAAAAAATATTTCTGTGTTATAAAAATCGGGTGAAAAAGGGCTGAATTACTACCACTCTTCCTCTTTCACCCGATTGTCCCTGTCATTACTCCACCACAATCCGCTTCACGGCTCCGTCCTCATTCTGAGTAACGGTAATAAAGTAAGTTCCCTGAGATTGTTTGCCCAGGTCAATTTGACCCACAAACTCACCGGAGAAATCTTTTATTTCGCGTTTGGCTACTTCCTTTCCCTTCGTATTGGTGACGATGATACTGACGTCTCCTTTAGCGGGTGCCGAAAAACGGACGTTCAGTTGGTTGCGGTCCGGGTTGTTGGGATAAGCATCCAGCCCACGAACACTGGCAGGTTTCCCGCCAAAGTTCTGGGACCAGTTTTCAAAAGGACGGACAATCTGCCGATCAAAATCCCGGGGAAATTCAAATCGGAACCGGTTCATCCGGTCGGCCAGCGAGTCGAAGTTTTGCCGAAACTCGTATCGCCAGGCCGGGTTGTTGTTGTAATTATTACCCGCCTTAGGCAACCTGTTTCGCTGCACATAGGCATCTTTGGGCGCTCGTTTTAGTTCGGGTCTAACGCGGTCGCGTGTCACTACCCGATTCCCATCGTTACTTTCGATAACAATCGTCATCTGCGTACGTCCCCTATCCTTGCGCGTTGTTTTGAGTGAATCGACCAGTTTCGTAACGAGTTTATCGCGGTCATCATCACTCATGTCATCGGCGCGGTAGGTACGTTCTGTTTCCCTGACAGTCGTACCATTGCGTTCAATAATTCGGACAGTAACCTCGTTTTTTTCTACTTTTTTCGAGGGTGTTGCAGGGGTCTGCGCCAGCGCAAAACTACTTAAGGCAACGGTTAGCAGCAGGGCCGGTATGAACCGGGAGAAGGTTAAGACTGTTTTTTTCATGAGATTAGGTACGTATAAACGAAGGATTAAATAAATAGTTAATAGGTTGCAGCCAGGCTGTTAAAGTTTGTTAACGAATTAACGAACAGCCTATTCCGTTCGTAGTTTTACTAATAGCTACAACGGTTTACTAAAGATGAAGAAAATGGTAAAAGGTTGCACGGGGAGGTGAAAAAATGACGAAACAACGAATACGCTGGATTGTTGCGCTGATGACCATTGGACTGTTGGGGCTGGTGGGTCTGCAATTGTACTGGATCAGGAGTGCGCTACAGTTACAGAAAGAACAGTTTGCCTATAAGGTGACGGATGCGTTGCAGGAAGTTGTTCGAACGCTGGAACGTCAGGAGATTGTATATCTGACCAGGCAGCGAATTCAGGCGCAGGAACAGCAGAATAGCCTGATGGCCATCGCAAAAAAAGAAGATAAGCCCGTTTCCAGGGTATCAGATGATCAAAGCAAATCAGTCGGACAGTCAGAAAATGCAGCCACCAGAAAACCGGCTAATCGCCCGAAAAGAGAAAGAGATCGGCCGCTGGCCTGGAAAATGATGCCGCCCGGTATGGCCTCTGCGGGGGCAATTGTGGTTCAGTCCGACGTACTACACCCTATAGTTCACCCGCTATCGGATGAGCAATCGGCCATTGTGGAGGAGTTCATTCGACAGCAGAACGAGCTTATGGCGGTTGGTGACTGGCAGGCGCAAATGATGCAGAAACAGTTGTTCGACCATTGGGTTGAAGAGGTCCTGACCACCGAATTGATCCGGATCAATAATCAGGTCAAGCGGGATTCGCTGCCGAGGGCGGACAGCAAAAGCATACGCCAGAAAAAACAATCAGTCAGTAAGGGGAGCGAGGTGGTAAAGGCTGGCTTACCCACGTTGCCAACCAGTACCAGTCAGAACCGGGCAGAAAAGCAATCGCACATGATTAAAGATGTGCTCAAAGGACTATTGTTATCCGACCGGCCTATTCAGGCTCGTATCAATCGGCTGGCACTGGATACGTTACTCCGGCAGGCATTGGTGGAGCGGGGCATCCGGATTCCGTTTGCCTATGCTGTTCGGGTGCAGGAGCAGCCCCAGTTCCTGTTTGCTTCGATGGGCACCGAAGCCCGGCAATTTGATGAAGTAGGGTATAAAGCGGCACTGTTCCCGAACAACTTGCTGGAAACCGGTAACTACGTTTATGTATATTTCCCAACTCAGCAGCAGTTCATTCTGGATCGACTGGGATTTATGTCCGGCGCATCGGTGGTGTTGATACTGGTTATTCTGGCTTGTTTCTACATCGCTATCAATACGATTGTGCAGCAGAAAAAACTGGCCGACATCAAGAATGACTTTATTAATAATATGACCCATGAGTTCAAAACGCCTATCTCAACCATCTCCCTGGCCGTTGAAATGGCGCAGGAACAGCTTCTGTCCGCGAAAAAAACAACGGTGGGAGAATGTGCTCCGGTAAACCAGTGGGAACCGGGCGAACAACCCGATTCCCGGCTAACCCGCTACATGGGAATCATCCGCGACGAAACCCGTCGATTGGGTTCGCACGTGGAGAAAGTATTGCAAATGGCCCTGCTGGACCGGGGCGAAATACGACTCAATCTGTCATTCGTAAACGTGCATAACGTAATCGAAAAAGTACTGAACAATCTGGGGCTGCAGATAGAGCAGCGGGGTGGTGAGGTCGACCTGCATTTTGATGCCGACCAGGAAGTGGTGGAGGCCGATGAACTACACCTGACCAATATTGTCTATAATCTGCTGGACAATGCCCTGAAATATTCACCCGCCAGCCCGCACATTACCCTCAGTACCCGAAGCCTGCCCGAGGGGGTGAGCATTACCGTTTCCGATAAAGGTATAGGGATGACAAAAGATCAGGCAAGCCGTATATTCGAGAAATTTTACCGGGTGCCCACAGGCAATCGGCACGACGTAAAAGGATTTGGGTTAGGGTTGAGTTACGTTAAAAAGATTATTGACCAGCACCACGGCCAGATAGCGGTGGAAAGCCAGCCCGGAAAAGGAAGTTCTTTTGAGGTTATTATACCCTACACAATTGCGAATGAATGATTGAGCGAATAGCTAACGCATGTGGATTGTTTGTATCAATTATTCGCTTATTTATTCGCTCAATCACTCATTCAAAGATATGCCTACCGTACTACTCGTTGAAGATGACCCCAATCTGGGGCAACTGGTTCAGGAATACCTGACCATGAAAGGCTACCAGACCGACCGCGCCACTGATGGTAACAAGGGGCTGGAATTATTTATGGCGGGTAATTATGACCTGTGTCTCTTTGATGTGATGATGCCGAAAAAAGACGGTTTCACCCTCGCCAAAGAGGTCAGGATGGGTAACCGCGATGTCCCCATTATTTTCCTGACGGCCAAGTCGATGGAAGAGGATACCATTCAGGGATTTAAAGCCGGGGCCGATGATTATGTCACGAAGCCCTTTAGCATGGAAGAGCTGTTGTTGCGGATCCAGGCCATTTTGCGTCGGTATCAGCGCACGGCTGATGTAGTAGAACAGACTACCTATCAGATTGGCTCTCTCTCATTCGATTATCCCCATCAACTTCTTTCCCGACATGGTGAATCGGGTAACGAGGTGCCACCGCAAAAATTGACCAGCAAGGAATCTGAGTTATTAAAATTGCTGGCACAGAACCTCAATCAGCCCGTCAGTCGTAGTTTTGCCCTGAAAATGGTTTGGGGGGATGATTCGTATTTCAACGCCCGAAGTATGGATGTGTACGTGACCAAGCTACGCAAGTACCTTCGCGAAGACCCGGATGTTCAGTTAGTGAACGTACATGGCGAAGGCTTTAAATTAATTGTCTGAGTCAGTTTATGGTTTACAGTCTTCGGTTTACGCGTCAGTCTACCGTACCGGCGACCCGGCGTGAACCGAAGACCGTAAACCGAATACCAAAAACTTATGAACTTAATACGTCGCCCGCGCCGGAATCGCCAGTCAGCGGTTATCCGGGATATGGTGCAGGAAACCCGTCTGTCGGTTACCGATTTTATTCTACCCCTTTTTATTCTGGAAGGGAAAAATGTTCGCTCAGAAGTTGCGTCTATGCCGGGCGTTTACCGGCTGTCGCTCGATTTATTGCTGGACGAAATTCAGGAATGCGTCGATCTGGGTATCAAAACGTTCGATCTGTTTCCGAACCTGCCCGAATCCAGAAAAGATAAATACGCTACCGAAAGCTATAACCCCGATGGATTGTATTTACAATCGGTACGGGCAATTAAGGACCGCTTTCCTGAGGTTATGGTTATGACCGATGTGGCCATGGACCCATACAGTTCGGACGGGCACGATGGGATTGTGGAGAACGGTAAAATTCTGAACGACGAGACGCTGGAGGTACTGGGCAAAATGACCCTGGCCCAGGCGCAGGCCGGTGCCAATATCATCGGTCCATCCGATATGATGGATGGCCGCGTGGGTTACCTGCGGCAGGTACTGGACGAAGGAGGCTTTCAGGATGTAGCCATCATGTCGTATGCGGCTAAGTACGCCAGTGCTTTCTACGGTCCTTTCCGCGATGCGCTGGATTCGGCCCCGAAATTTGGCGATAAGAAAACGTACCAGATGAATCCCGCCAATAGCCGGGAAGCCCTGATTGAAGCCCAGCTCGACTTCGAGGAAGGTGCCGATTTCCTGATGGTGAAACCGGCGCTGGCCTATCTGGACATCATCAAACTACTGGATGACAACTTTCACTTACCCATTGCGGCCTACAACGTGAGTGGTGAGTACGCCATGATTAAAGCAGCCGCCCAAAACGGCTGGCTCGACGGAGAACGTGCCATGATGGAATCGTTGATGGCGATTAAACGAGCGGGTGCCAATGTAATTTTAACGTATTTTGCCAAAGAAGCCGCCCGATTGTTATGAGTAAAATCCTGATTCGCAACGCTCGACTGGTCAATGAAGGCCGTATTATTGAAACGGATGTTTTGATAGAAAATGGGTTTATTGCCCAACTGAAATCAGGCTTGTCTGATGTGGGTGTCAGTCAGGTAATTGACGCCGACGGTCAGTATTTACTGCCGGGTGTGATTGACGATCAGGTGCATTTCCGGGAGCCGGGGTTGACCCACAAAGCAACGATCTACTCCGAGTCGCGGGCGGGGGTAGCGGGGGGCGTTACCACATTTATGGAGATGCCTAACACTGTCCCCAACGCACTCACGCAGGAATTACTGACTGATAAATATGCCATTGCCGACAAAACTGCCTTAGCCAACTACTCGTTTTTTATGGGCGCGTCGAATAATAACCTCGACGAAGTGCTGCGTACTGATATCCGAAATGTTTGTGGGATTAAAGTCTTCATGGGTTCATCGACCGGGAATATGCTGGTAGACAACGAGTCGGTGCTGGATAGCCTTTTCCGGCAAAGCCCCATGCTGATTGCCACCCACTGCGAAGACGAAGCCACCATCCGGGCCAACACAGAACGGTACCGGGCGGAGTATGGCGACAGCGCCGGGCCACGTATGGCCACGGCTGAGTTACACCCGTTGATTCGAAATGAAGAAGCCTGCCTGAAATCGTCATCTATGGCCGTTGAACTGGCCCGACGGCATAACACCCGCTTACACATCCTGCATATTTCAACGGCCGACGAGTTAGCCCTGTTCGATAATACCATCCCGCTAACCGAAAAAAGGATTACGGCCGAAGTATGCGTACATCACCTGTGGTTCGACAGTACGGACTATGACCGGCTGGGAAATCAGATCAAATGCAATCCTGCCATCAAAGCCCCGCACCATAAAGCGGCTCTTTTAGAAGCCTTGCTGGACGACCGGCTGGACATTATCGCCACTGACCATGCTCCCCACACCTGGGGCGAGAAACAGCAAAATTACTGGCAGGCACCATCCGGCCTGCCCTTGGTGCAACATCCATTATTGCTGATGCTTGAGTTTGTGAAGCAGGAAAAGTTGACGCTGGAGACAATGGTGCGTAAAATGAGCCACGCTCCCGCCGACTGTTTTCAGATCGATCGGCGTGGCTACGTTCGGGAAGGTTACTGGGCCGATCTGGTGCTGGTAGATATGAATCAGCCAACCTCCGTATCGAAGCAAAATATTCTGTATCAGTGCGGCTGGTCGCCGTTGGAAGGAAATACGTTCGGGTCAACCGTGACGCATACCGTTGTATCGGGCGAATTAGTATTCCAGAAAGGACGCTTCCTGGCGGAGCGGGCCGGGAAGCGCTTGCAGTTTAACCGTTAGCCAAGAAATATTTTAGTGAAAAATCTTGCGCGTACGGATTAGTACGCCGTATCTTTGCAGTCCCAAACGAGGGAATTACCACAAAAAAATTGCCGAAGTGGTGAAATTGGTAGACACGCACGTTTCAGGGGCGTGTGTCTTTACGGACATGCGAGTTCGAGTCTCGCCTTCGGCACATTTATAACGCCTAATTGACTGTAATTCAGTTGGTTAGGCGTTATTGCATTTAGCGCGTGTACGGAATGGTGTACGGAAAGCAATAAACTTTGGTCAAGTTGCAACGGTTTACCGCTGATTCGTCATTAATACTTCGACAGATAGCTGACTAAAATATATTTACGCTCCATATGCCCCAATGCCCCTTAGGGAGTGGGTAAACTCAATAAGTTACAAGGTCAATTCTTAATAGGGGGGTAGGTTTCCCCAGGATAAGACCGGTTGCCATACGCGCAGGCTAACCCTCGGAACTCTATCCAGTGGCGAAATACTATCTGTTTGCTAGTCAAATGCTATTACAATGCGAGTGTAAACACCACATTGGTTGAAATTTACTACAATAATGCATATGTGATTGACTTTCAATTGATTGGCTAAAATTTATACCACTATTCTAATAATACCCTATATAAGCACTTAGATAGCTTACTATACAGAAAAATCGGTGTTTCAGGATTAAACACGGGTGAATAGCATGTGATGTAGGGTATAAGGGTAAACCTTTTCTCTCAGATAATCAGACTTTGGAATATCTATTTTCTGTTTCTGCTGCTCAATTAGCATGTATTCTGTTTTGGTTTTGATACCGGTCACTATGCGTACCGGCCTGCCTCCCTACCGATTTCTTTCGTCCTCGCTCGAATGGCATGTCAATCATTCTATTTTATTCTATTTTGGATGTCGACCATCAACTATATCAATGGGGGGTCATTTGTAAATAGAGGGGTAATTATCTTACTTGTCTACCTTATGAATATACAAGATTGTTGGCATACTCGAGCTAGGCACTTTACTGAATTTCCTCAGATGTAAAAAGGCTGACTTGATAGGTAATCGTTTACTTTTGCCCTATTGACCACCCATTAATTCATGGAGCCTTCCCCGATTCTTAATAATCCATACCAGGAGCCACTTTTTCATTACGCTACGGCTGGCGATGGCGACCAGAAAGGCAGTCTGGATTATGGCCGAATTGTAACAGGCCGACGAATCTTCACCAATGATCTATCCGGTGCGCCGACCAGCACGAAGGGGCAACGGGAGATCTTTGACGTAAATGAGAATACCGCACAATACGGGGAGCAATTGGTTAACCTGTTGCGAAACGAAGTAGCGAAATGGCGGCAGGATGGTTATTTGAATACTACCCGGGTTACGGCCGAACTACTTGCATTCTGGTTTCAGTCCGACAATGATGCTTTACCTCCGCGTAAAAAATTATTCTTTGCCCAGCAGGAAGCAATTGAAACGGCTATCTGGCTCAATGAGGTAGCCGGTCGGTCGAATACGGGTAGTAGCATCCTGAAAAGGCTGGCTGATGCGCAGGAGTCGCAGGCACTTGGTTTACCTCGCTTCGGTTTTAAAATGGCTACCGGTACCGGTAAAACGGTTGTAATGGCGGCTCTGATTCTATACCACTATTTCAACCGACAGGAGTACCGGGCCGATACCCGCTTTTCCGATTACTTCCTGCTGGTGGCTCCGGGTATCACCATCCGCGACCGGCTGAATGTATTGCAGGTTGATACCAGCACAACCGACAAATACAAAGCAAACGATTACTACCGGCAGCGGGGGCTGGTGCCCGAACGGTATGCAGATTTACTGGATGGTTTGAATGCCCGTATCATCATTACCAACTACCATGCCTTTGAACCTAAAACCTTGCAGGGTAACAAACGAACGCCCTTTGATGGTAAGGTAACCCGGCAGGTTGTAGATGGGGAGGTCAAGGAGGTCAAGAACGACAGTTTGGGCGATAATAAGGAGGATTTCAGCCAGGTACTCAAACGGCTGTTTGGATCAATTAAACCCGGTGCCCGTGTCATCATTATCAACGATGAAGCGCACCACTGCTACCTGCCACTCGAAAAGGGAAAGAAAACCGACGATGGCAATACCGAAGAAGAAAATGCCCGGGCTGCGGTCTGGTTTACCGGTGTTCGGGAGATAGCAAACCGCTATCAGGTACGGCACATCTATGACCTGTCGGCTACTCCCTATTATTTGCAGGGTTCCGGCTATCCGGCCTATTCGCTGTTTCCCTGGATTGTATCCGATTTTGGCTTAATTGATGCTATCGAGTCCGGCTTGGTCAAGATTCCCTTTTTGCCCGAATCGGATAGTTCGCAGAGCCTCGATGGGCCGATGTTACGCAATTTGTACGAGCACGTAAAGGGAGATCTGCCCAAGAAAGGGCAAACCACCCAAAAGAAGGATGCAAAAAAAGCGGGGACTGTTATCAATGAGGAACCACCCCGAATGCCAGAGTTGCTGGTAGCGGCTACCGGCCAGTTTTACGAACATTACGAAAAGGAGTACGAACGCATTAGTACGCTGTTTAATATCCCTCCGGTGTTTATTGCGGTCTGTAACAACACCTCTGTTTCTAAAGAACTCTATAAGTTCATTGCAGGCTTTCAGGTAAAGGATGTAGATGGTAACGTTACAAAGACCTACCACGGCCATTATGATCTGTTCGATAATTTCGACCAGTATGACCGGCCAAAAACCAAACCGCCTACGCTGCTGATTGATAGTGCAGCCTTAGACGACAGTGGGCAGATTGACGATGAGTTTAAGAAAGTCTTTGCGCCCGAAATAGAGAAATTCAAGCTGGAATACGCCCGTTTGCATGGGCAGGGATCAGCCGACCGACTGACTGATGCAGAGGTTTTGCGGGAAGTGGTGAATACGGTCGGGAAACCGGGTACTTTAGGTTCACATATCCGCTGCGTAGTTTCGGTATCGATGCTGACCGAAGGTTGGGATGCCAATACGGTTACGCACATTATGGGCCTGCGGGCTTTTGGCTCCCAACTCCTGTGCGAGCAGGTGGCTGGTCGGGCATTGCGCCGGAAGCATTACGATTTGGCTCCCTACGATAAACTGACGGGCGAACAACTCGATACGAAAACGGCCCTCCGCCGAAAGCTGGAGTCAATGGTTTGGAAGTTTCCTCCCGAGTACGCTCACATTATCGGCGTACCATTCAAGTCGTTCAAAACGGGCAGCACCGTAGCTCCCGATGTGCCCGAATATACTCGCATCATGGCTCTCCCTGACCGGCAGGCTGACTTGGAAATAACGTTTCCCAATATCATTGGCTACCGGGTAGAAACAACGGACGATGAATTACGGGCCGATTTTAGTGCGGTAGAACCATTCGAGATTGACTATACCAGCATGCCGGTAAAAACGCTCATGCAGAATGCGTTTGAAGCCCATACCGAAACGCTGGAATTTACTTCAGTCAATGACCTGCGCGATCAGCAGGTGGTTTACCGGGTTACCCAACAACTGATTCACCTGTATTACTCGGGTCTGGATAATCAACCCCAGTTCAGCAAGTTTAGTCAATTGCGGGATATTGTGCAGGAGTGGTACGATACCCGGGTACAACTGCTTGGCGAAACGAATCCAGTGTATAAACGGCTGTTGTACTTCTGGAACCAGAAAACCCTGGCCGATCATATTCAGCGGGGTGTGATGGCGGCTAGTCGGGATACCAGTATTATCCTGCCCATCTTCAACCACTACAACCGATTCGGCAGTACAAAATACGTGACGGGCAATACCTCCAAACCGGTCTTTGAAACTGTAAAGAGCCACGTTAACTATGTGGTGGCTGATACCGAAAGTTGGGAGCAGATAGCTGCTAAAACGCTGGAAGAACTCCCCGACGTAATCAGCTACGTTAAAAATGCGTTTTTGGGCTTTGCTATTCCTTATGTCAACGAAGGAAAAGAACGGCAGTACTTCCCCGATTTTGTTGCTCGGATTCAATTAGTCGATGGGCCAATTGTCAACCTGATCATTGAAATTACGGGCATGAACCGCGACAAAGCAGCCAAGAAGCAGTACGTAGAAGACCGCTGGTTACCGGCTGCTAATACCGTACGGAAGCAGTACGAGATGGGCGAATGGTTCTTTATTGAAATTGCCAATGATATTCGCTCTATTAAAAATCAATTGGCTGACAAGATTAACGAGATCAAAACCAAAAAAAAGGAAACTGATCTAGTGGCTGAAGTATAGTACCCTGTTTATTTATATATTCCTTCCGACATCGACTTTTAGTGATGTCTCAGTTTGAAATTTAAGCATAAAACATTACGAATAATTCCGGCTATGAAAGCGGATTAAGCCAGCCTCCCAACGATTATTTAGCAAATTGTGGAATTGATAGATTAATCAAGACATTAAAAAGTATGAAACTTGAAAGGGTGCAATTCAAATTGTCGCAACCATGTCGTAGCTTAGGGCATGCCTGACGAACACTCCCTGCCCTTCACCGAAGAAGAATATGTGGCTTTGGCCCGCCAGAAATATAGCGAACTCAAAGCCCTCAGAAGTAAGCCTACCTTCTATGACTACGAGAAGTCATTTGAGGAGATTTGGCTCGACTTGGGGCGACAAGTCCTGGAAAAGAGTCTGAGTCAGGTACCGACTGATCGTCGTAAAAAAAAAGATGAAAACACGCTTTGGACCCATACAGATAG